>NZ_CP030049.1:0-600000 GCF_015291665.1 Bradyrhizobium sp. CCBAU 53338 | reverse complement strand
CTTTTACCTCGGCGTCGATCATCCTTGCAGTAGACGATCCTCGTCTTCGTAGGATGCAATTCCAGATGGCACTCCGCCAGCCGAGCCTGGAGCGCTTCGCGAACGCTTTGCGCCTCCATCTCATTCCGATAATGTACCAACCCGTCATCCGCATACCGACACCACCTGAGATCGGGGAACGTCCGCGCCATCCAGAGATCAAATGCATAGTGCATGAAGAGGTTGGCGAGGATCGGGCTCACCACGCCCCCTTGTGGGGTGCCGCGGCTTCGCTCGATTATCGTTCCATCCTCTTGCACCATCGGCGCTGTCAGCCATCGTTCGATGTAGAGCAGCGCCCATGCGCACGTCACATGTTTCCGGACGGCCCGTAGCAACAACTCGTGGTCGATATTGTCGAACAATCCTTTGATGTCGAACTCTAGAAACCAATCATACTTCCAGCACCGCTGTCGCGTGACGCCTACGGCATCGAGAGCCGATTTTCCGGGTCTGTAGCCATAGGAATCCGCCAGAAAGATTGCGTCAAGAGCCGGCTCAATCAGTTGTTTAACAACTGTCTGTGCCACGCGGTCCGCCACGGTGGGCACCCCGAGGATCCTCTGGCCTCCACTCTTCTTTGGAATGGAGACAGCCCGAACAGGCGGCGGGAAGTAAGCGCCTGAACTCATTCGATTCCAAATCTTGTAGAGATTTCCCTTCAAGTCGGACTCGAACTGCTCAATCGTCACTCCGTCGACACCGGCTGCGCCACCATTGGATCGCACCTGCAGATATGCTTCGTACACCTCTCTCTTGTCGATGTTGAACGGCTTGCTCGGCTGGTTCATCGACGTCCTCCTGTTGCCAGTTGCGACGATGGCCAGCCCACCTGATCCGATCCCTTCGCTCCGGCCCCATTACGAGCCTTCGTCGCTAATACGGATCGGTCCGTCCCAGTGCTCCGCGTCGGTAATCTCGCCTCGCGGTCTTCTCCGCTTGTGCTTCTCCCTTTCCATCGGAGCGACTGGTTCCTGCAGTTCCGCGGCAGCGCCTGCATCCGATTCACGCCCCCTCAACGCCGGTCGCCGCCCGCCCGGTCATCAGGCTCCCGGCGGGCTCATCCCAGAGGGACGACACACCTCTGGTTTTGACGACGATTTCCACGTTACGACGGTTCATCGGCGGGTTCATTTTCATTCGTCTCTCGGACGCGTATCCGTTCGGGTCTCCCCCGACCGTTAGCTTCAACGCTCACGACCGCGCCTCTTAAGCGAAGCCGCTTGAAGTGATTTGAGACCTACTCCTGAAAGTCGATCCCGAGGGGCCTACCCTCATCGCTGCCACAGCTTGCGCGCACAGATTTTCAGATCATTTTGATCATCCTTTCTGTGTGCTTCTGCAGAACACTGTCATCGCCGTGCAGCCGCTCGGCGGCGAGGACATGGCGCTCAATCAGCTGGAACAACGGCATGACGGCGAAGGTTCCGTGGCCGACCTGGTCGGCCAGCGTCGACAGCGGCAGGTCGATCCGCTCAGCCTTGAAGCGCACGCTCTGGCGATTGAGCGGGATATGCATGCCGAACTTGTCGAACAGCATTGTCGCCAGCAATTGCGGACCGATGAAGCCGCGCGGCGTGGCATGGAACGGTGCCGGCGGCTGGCTTATCTTCTCGCAATCACGGCAGGTGAACTTCTCGCGTACCGTCTCGATGACCTTAAAGCGACGCGGAATCTCCTCCAGCGTCTTGGTCACATCCTCGCCTAGCTTCGCAAGGCGCGATCCACCGCAGCAGGCGCAGGTCGTTGGAGCCTCGATAACGACGCGCTCACGTTCGATGTCGTCCGGCCACGGCTTGCGCACCGGCCGCTTACGCGTGAAGGCGCTTACGCTCTGGGTTTTTGCGGCGGCAGCCTGCGCAGCCAGCTCATTCTCGGTCGCCGTGGTGGCGAGTTCTTCGAGCTCCAATTCCAACTGCTCGAGTAGCCGCGCCGTGCGCTCGGAGCGCAGCCCGTGCAGTTCGCGTTTGAGCTTCTCGATCCGTAGCTCAAGATGAGCGATCAGCACCTCGCTGTCCGACAGCTCCGCCCGCGCGTTGGCGGCATCCGCGACTGCCACATCGCGTTCAGCCTGCAACGCCTCGCGCTCGGCCAGCAGCGCAAGGTAGGCGCTCGCGAGATCCGACGGAAGATCGTCCGGCTTCGATGTCATGAAGCCATTGAATCAGATCAAGCCGCAGATTCAAACCAAAAACGGCTATCCGACACGCGTCGGACGATGAGTTTCTTGAGGGTTGCGCCAATCGATTCCGGACAACAGGTAGCTCATCTGAGCCGATGAGATCGTCACCGCTTCGCCCGCAACCGATGGCCAGACGAACCTTCCTCTCTCAAGTCTCTTAGTGAACAGGCATGCTCCCTGGCCATGGTGAGTCGGCCCCGGGAGTTGCACCCGGAGCCGCTCTCCGAACCGTACGTGACGCTCTCACGTCATACGGCTCTCAACAAGTAACGAAGCAGAACCTAACATCGTCCAATGAGCGAACAGCTTCGGCCTACGGCAGCGGATCAGCCTGAGCCTGGTGGAGGCCCTGACTTTTCCATTCTTCAGCCCTTTGTATTTGCGTCGCGCCCAGCGGTTTAGAGATTCGTCGACGTATCGATACAGGTTATGCATTTCTGACCGCCCATATCTGCCGTAGTACTGCATCCATCCACGAAGGACGGGGTTCAGTTCCAAGGCGATTGCGTCGATTTCCGTCTGCGAGCGAAGCCTGAGCCGGAGCTGCCGGATCGTCATCCGCATAGACTTCATTGCCGCCCTGCTGACCGCTGGCGAGAACGTACAGAAGTTTTCTTTCTTCTGATGGTTTCTTGCCCTGCGCGGTCGAAAGGTAAATCCCAGAAAGTCAAATGACTGACTGGCATGGCTACCCGGGCGATTGCTATCTTTGCAGTAGACGATCTTGGTCTTGTCGGGATGCATTTCGAGTTCGCATTCCCTGAACCTCGCCTGCAGCGCCGCCTTGATGGCTTCCGCTTCAGCCTTGGTTCGGCAATGTACGAGCCCGTCGTCCGCGTATCGACACCACGGTGACTGCGGGAAGTTTCGCGCCATCCATATATCGAACGCATAATGCAAGAACAAATTGGCAAGGACGGGACTGATCACGCCGCCTTGGGGTGTACCCCGGTCGCGAGCGGTGATCGCTCCGTCTTTGCCTTGCATCGGCGCTGTTAGCCAGCGTTCGATGTAGAGCAGAGCCCATTCGTCTTGCACATGCTTCCTGACGGCTTTCATAAGCAACTGGTGGCTGATATTGTCGAACAGGCCTTTGATGTCGAACTCCAGCACCCAGTCCATCTTCCAGCACCGTTGCCGGGTGATGCCGACGGCGTCCAGCGCGGCTTTTCCGGGCCGGTAGCCGTAGGAATCGGGAAGGAAGATTTTCTCGAGTACTTGTTCAATCTGAAGCTTGACGACCGTCTGCGCCACGCGATCTGCTACTGTCGGCACGCCTAGAATGCGTTGTCCGCCGTTCTTCTTGGGAATGGGGACAGCCCGAACGGCAGGTGGAAAGTAGCTGCCAGAAGACATTCGATTCCAGACCTTGTAAAGGTTGCCCTTGAAGTCCTTCTCAAAAGCTTCGAGCGATACCTTATCCACGCCGGCCGCGCCCGCATTGGCTTTGACCAGTTTGTAGGCCTTCATCACTGTCTGCTTGTCGATATCGTACTGCTTACGTCCGGTTACACTCACATGTCCTCCTGCTCATCACAGTTGCATATGGGCGCAACCCACTTGTTTCGGCCCCTTCGCTCCAGTTCCATTACAGCACCTTCATCACTACTACGAGCCGATCCGCCCCAGTGTTGTGCTTCGGTACTCTCGTCTCGCGGTGTGTGCCGCTTGAACTTCTCCCTTGGCATCACAACGACTGGTTCCTGCAGTTCTCTACAAGAGCCTGTATCCAGATCGCGTCCCCTAAACGCCGGTCGCCATCCGCGCAGTAATCCAGGCGTCTCACGGATTGATCTCAGGGATGGCACGCGCCCCTGATTTTGGCGACGCCTTAGTAATTTTCGACGCGTCATCGGAAGATTTGCTTTCGCTCGCCTTCTGGATACTTACCTGCCCCGTAAACCCGGGACTTTTGCAACACTTGCTGATGACCGCGCCTTTTAAACGAAGCCACAGTGTCGTGGTTTTGCACCTGCGCCTGGAACGCCGATGCAGGAGGGCCGTCCTCCATCTCTCATAAAGCTGTACGCATCAAATTCGGTTATTCACCTCCTTCATGCTCTGCAGCACACCGTGCCAGATCACCTTCACAAGATCGCTGCGGCGACCGCGGAAGACGAACAAATGACCGCTGAGCGGTTCTTTGCGCAGCACCTCCTGAACTTGGAGGGCCAGCGACAGGAAGCCTCTGCGCATATCCGTGTAGCCTGTCGCCAGCCACACTCGCACATTCCCTGGTACAGCAATCATCGGCGTCCAAGCACATCGAGGACCCGCGCCAGCGCCTCCGGATCGACGTGCGCATCCACCCGGATGCACCGTCGGTTGCCGAGATCGATCTCTATCAATCCAGTACGTGCGGCTGCCGCCGAGCGAACTCGGCCATCAACCGTAGGCAAAAGCTTCGCAGTTTCTTCAGCCGAGGCCGCTACGGCGGCGATCTGCACCGGCGTAAAAGATGGTGCAACTTGTTCCGATGTCCGTGCTTGTCGACGCCAGGTAAACACCAGGCTGGCCGCTACTCCGTTGCGCCGCGCGACTTCAGTTACCTTCGCGCCCGGTACTAGCGTCTCCTCGACAATCCGTGCCTTGTCGTCCTGCGACCAACGCCGCCGCCGCTCAAGCCCGCCCAAAACTTCGACCCGCATCGCCTGATGACCTTAAAGCTAGACTTAAGGTCACACGCTTCGCGAATTACCACCCGTCACGCAAGACGGTCCTCGTCGGAGGCGTACTTTCAAGTGGACGAGAATGTCGGCTCGCTTCGAACGCAGAATGGGGCCCAGCGCGCCTGTGAGCCCGTAGCGGGCGCGTCAAGTTGCTGAGGTCAAGTCAGCAAACTCCGCTGCTGGAGTTTTCCAAACAGCCGCTCAAATCTAGGGAGAAGTCAGCCGAACCGGTCTACGATTAGCGTCGGCCGTCAAAGCAATCTGGAACGCGCCACTTAAGGCGCGAGGTAGCGCAGAAGTTCCGGATTCGTGCGGATATCGGCTGCAGCGCCTTGTAGTGCGATACGGCCGCGATCAAGGACATAGGCCTTGCTCGCCACGCGCAACGCGAGATCGAGGTGCTGTTCGACGATGATGACCGCGATTTCCTTGGCGAGTTCAATGAGACGTTCGGTAATCTCTTCGATGACGCCGATCCAGACGCCCTCGGTCGGCTCATCCAGCAGCAGCAGCTTTGGGTTCCCCAGGAGGGCGCGCCCGATCGCTAACATCTTACGCTCGCCACCAGAAAGCGTACCAGCCGCCTGGTCCAGGCGGTGGCCGAGCTTGGGAAAGATCGCCAGGACCCGATCGATCGCCGAAGCGTCGGTGTTGAAGAGGGAGCCCATTGCAAGATTATCCCGCACTGAAAGGCGTGAGAACACTGAGTGCTCTTGCGGCACATAGCCGATGCCGGCGCGCACGCGTTGCTCGGTCTGGAGCCGATTGAAATCGTGGCCATCGAAGACTACCTCGCCTCTCCAGCTTGGTAGCTCGCCAACGATAGCTTTCATAAGCGTGGTCTTGCCTGCACCGTTGCGCCCAAGCACGGCGGTACCACCACGCCACGGAATGTCGAGGCTCAGGTCAAACAGCACCTGGCTGCGACCATAACCGGCGTCGAGATGTCTTATGTCGAGAAAGCGTTGTTCAAGCACGGCGCAAATAGATCTCCTGGACACTTTTGTCAGCCTGGATCTCAGCGACGCTTCCTGTCGCCAGCACACGGCCCTGGTCGAGGACGGTGAGGCGGTCGCAAATGTCGCGGATGAAATCGAGATCGTGCTCGACGATAACGAGGGAGCAGTGCTCCTTTATTGGTCGCAACAGTTCGCCAGTGACGCGACGCTCCTCCAGGCTCATGCCTCCGGTAGGCTCGTCCAGCAGCAGGAGCCGGGGTTTTCCCGCGAGCGCCATCGCAATCTCCAGCCATTGCTGCTGGCCATGGGATAGCGCTGCTGCTGCATCGAACGCACGATCGGCAAGACGAAACTGGGTGAGCATCATCATGACCTGGTCGTGCAGCTGTCTGCGGCTGCGCGAGAACACAAGATCAAAAAGAGAGCAGTGCCCCTGCAGGGCAAGGAGGATGTTGTCGTAGAGGGTGAGGGATGGCAGAACCGATGTGATTTGGAACTTCAGGCTCATGCCAGCGCGCGCGCGCTCGGTGGGGGTGAATGTGGTAATATCAGTGTTGATGAATCGGACTTTGCCTTGCGTCGGTACCTCCGCCCCCGCGATGCACTTCATCAGCGTGCTTTTCCCCGAGCCGTTCGGCCCGATCAACCCGTGGAACTCGTTCTCGCGGACGGTGAGCGCCGCACCGTCGACTGCCGTGAGCTTGCCGAAGATCTTTCGAATGCCTGCAGCTTCAAGAAGCGGCATGATGCTGCGCCCTCTTCTTGTCTTGCGCTTTGGCGGCGAAACTGCCTACCCGCTCGCGCTCCGTCAACACCAGGCTGATAAGCCCAAGCGGCCGAAAAAGGATTACCAGGAGCAGGAGCACGCCCAGGATGATCGGCCAGATATCGCGGTAATTGTCCGACAGCCAGAAGGAGAGACCTTCGACAATCGCCGTACCGATCACCGCACCGATCAGCGTGCCGGAACCGCCGAACAGAACGTAGAGCACGACTTGCGTGGAGACGACAACGCCAATCATATTGGGCCACACAAAACCCTCGTGGAAGGCATAGAGGCTGCCGCTCAGGCCTGCGATGGCGCCACCGATCGCGAACACTATGGCTTTTAGATGCTGTGTCCGGTAGCCGAAAAAGGCAATGCGTTGCTCGTTCTCGCGGAGGCCTGCGAGTGCAAGACCGAACTGCGAGCGCACCAGGAAACGGCATGCAACGTAGACGATGACAAGAAGCCCTAGTGCCAGATAGTAAAAGTTCGACCCTTCCGATAATTCGTAGGAGCCGAGCGTCATCGGCGGAATCGAGGGAATGCCGTTCTGGCCGCCGAGATAGTACCAGCCACGCGCGAGGCGATCCGCCGCATAGGCACCGGTGAGCGTACCGAGCGAAACGAAGATCATGCTGGCCGGATGCCGTCCGAGTAGGAGGAACCCACCAAGTAGCAGCGCGAATACGAGGCCAATCAGCGTGCCCGCCGGCAGTACCAAAAGGATTGAGGTGATATCGAGGTCGCGCGCAAGCAGCGCAACGCCGTAGCCTGCGGAGCCGAAGAAGAGGGCCTGCCCAAAGCTCATGATTCCGGCATAGCCCCAGACCAGATCGAACGAGAGAGCGAAGAGCGCCAGGATCACAACGCGAGTGGCAAACACCGTAAGATAGTCGTGAAGCATCACCGGAAGGACTAGTGCTCCAATCAGCACTAGTCCTTCGATGATGAGCAGGACACGTCGTGCACGACTGACCTGTCCTGCAAAGGCGATTTCAGCCATGTCAGCCGTCGCACAATTCACTTCTAGCGTGGGCACCGATGGCCTCTCTACCGCGCTTGTCGCTTTCACAGTGATTCGTCAACATTGCCCGGGATCGACAAGCCCATTGCTGCGTTGCACGACTTGAAAAACCCCGCTCTTGCACACGGCCGTGTACATGTTCATCTTACAGTGCCGCTTGCCCGGCACCATCTCGGCGGGGCCGCCCGGACCCTCCGCGATCTTTGCGTGATCGAGCGTCGCAGCAACCGACTCGCGATCGACCTTTCCGGCCTCTTTGACGGCAGCTTCCCAAAGTTTCAGCCCGCGATATGTACTGGGAGCGGCACTGCTCGCGGCAAATAGAGAATCGCCTGGATAGTCCTTATCATAGGCAGCCTGAATTCTGGCGGAGACCGGGTCATCTTTGGCGACGGCTTTGTAATAATCGAGACAACTCGCAAGCCCTTCCATCTCATTGACCGGATGGAGGCTGAGATAATTCTCGTCCTCGTTGACGGCAGCAAGCCGTCCGCCGTTCTTCAGATAGCCCGCTTCATAGAGCTGTTTGAACAAAGGACCGACGCCGGGTGGAATAACGGTGTTAAAGACGGTGTCGGCCTTGTTGGACATGATCGCGTGGACAGTGGCGGAGAAATCCACTTGGTCTAAAGGATAATACTCCTCGAACACGACCTCGCCGCCATTGGCTTCGATTAACTTGCGAGCATATGCATTCAGGTTACGCGGCCAAATGTAGTTGGAACCTGGAAGGGCAAATCTCTTGCCGCCGTTCTTGATCAGCCACGGGATAAATGTGTCGCATTGCTGCGCCGGTGTGGCGCCGCTGCAGAACAGGTATGGCGTGCATTCCCCCCCTTCATAAAATTGCGGATAGATATAGAGCGTCTTGCCCCGAGAAACGATCACATCCTTGATCGCATTGCGCATTGAGCTCGCGAGGCCGCCTAGGACCATGTCCACCTTGTCCCGCTGGATCAGCTTGCGCACGTTGCCTACAGCGACCGATTCATTGGAGGCGGTGTCTTCGATGTACAGCTCGATCGGCCGGCCCAAAAGACCACCTGAATTGTTGATCTCCTTGATGACCATTTTGGCGACGTTGGCATCCGCCTTTCCGGCAAAGCCGATCGGGCCGGTCAGATCGATCGCGATGCCGACCTTGATGGGACCTTCGGCCGCATTGGCCCAGTCGGGACGGATCACCCAGCTACTCGCTCCTGTGGCGATTGCACCGGCCGTGAAGGCAAAGTTCGAAAGGAAACGACGGCGTGTGAAATTGAGTCGATCAACAGCCATATGACTACACTCCCCCTTGCGCGATGAGGCCTTGCGGCCGACACTTGATGAAAACAATGGCAAGCAAGAAGACGAGCACATCGGCGAGGACCGGAGGGATAACCCAGGGCAGCGCCGCGCTGAGAGCGCCGATGATACCGGCTCCTGCCACTGGGCCCATAAAGGAGCCGACACCGCCAAGCATGACGGCGACAAATCCCTGGATCAGAAAGCGAATTCCGAGATCTGCAAACAGATCGAACACCGGCACGATAAGCGCCCCGGCGAGCCCGGCCAAAGCTGCGCCGAAGGCAAAGGTGGTGCCATAGATGAAATTCGTCGAAACCCCGGAGGCGCGCGCTAGCGCCGGATTTTCCAGGGTCGCCCGAACGCGCAAGCCGAAGCTTGTGCGGGACAGGAGCAGAAAGCAGCCCCCCATCACCAAAGCCGTGATCACGAGAATCGTAAAGCGCCAAGCTGAGATGTGTATCGTGGCGATATCTATGGATCCACCGATAGGCTCCGGAACCGTCAGATAAAACCCGCCAATTAGGCCCCGCACAGACTCCCGGATGATAAGACCGAGCGCATAGGTGCCGAGCATTGCAACGATCGGTGCGGCATAGAAGCGGCGGATGATGAGCGCTTCGAGTACGAAACCCAGCAATCCGACTAAGATCGGTGCCGCCGCCATACCGAGCCAAACCGGGAGACCATGACTATAGGCGAGATAAGTAATATAAGCGCCGAGCAGGACGAACTCACCCTGGGCAAAGTTGAAGATGCCCATCATGCTCGCGATGATTCCTAGCCCAAGCACGATCAACACGATAATCGCACCGAAGCTCAGGATCTCGAATGCCGCCATGAATGCACTAGTCATATGCCGCGATCCAGTCGCACTATCGTCTCGGCCTCACATCTTCTTCCAGTCGCCTATCTGTTCGAAGGCATGGGCGGCGCGGTAGATGGTGGATTCCTCGAAGTGGCGACCGACCAGCATTAGGCCCACTGGCAGGCCGTCGACCATTCCGCAGGGCAGCGACATAGCTGGATGATGCGTAATGTCGAATGGCGCGGTGTTGGTGAACATCTCAATCGCGCGCGTGAAGTAGTCCTCGCGACTGGCATTGGATGGCGGCAGCGGGGTTGCCTTCATCGGCGTCGTCGGCATGAGGAGGAGATCATAGCTCTCGAGAGCTTTGTCATATGCCGTAGCGAGGCGGCGGGAGATGTTGAGCGCCTTGCCGTAAAACCTGGACCCGAAGGTGTTGTTGATATAGGTCCCCCACAACATAAACAGCTTGTTAGTCTCGGACAATGAGTCCGCCTTCTGCCGCCACCCGCGATGGAAATCCATCAGGGAGGTTGGATAAAGATCGCCTCGGCTGAGACCATAGCCGTCACCGAACATCATGGTCTGGACAGCCCCCTCAGTTCCGATGGGGGTCCAGATCGCCGCGCCTAGAAGGTGCATCGGAATCGAGACGATCTCTACGGTCGCGCCGAGATCTTTGAAGCGCTTTGCGGCCTCACGCACGCTTTCGTTCACGGCAGCTTCTGCGGACGGCTGCTCGAAGCCCTCCTTGAGGATACCAATCTTCATCCCTTTGATGCCCGCACCCAAGGCCTTGGTGTATTCATCCACCTTCGGAGCCTTGATGCGCGAATCGTAGCCGTCGTCGCCGGCGATCACCTCGAGTAGCAGGGCGTTGTCGGCCACCGTTGCCGTAATCGGCCCGGTGTGGTCGATAAAGATCTCAATCGGCATTATTCCTGTATAGGGAACGAGACCCCAAGTCGGCTTCATACCGTACGTGCCGCAGAATGAGGATGGCATTCGGATCGAACCGCCCTGATCGCCGCCGATCGCAATGTCGACCTCGCGTAGTGCGACCACAACCCCGCTTCCGGAGGAAGAACCGCCGGCCGAATAGCCCATCTTGTGTGGATTGTGGACCGGGCCAGTCGCGTTGGTGTGGCTGCCGCCAGAGAGACAGAAGGCTTCGCAGTGAACCTTGCCCACAATTTCGGCGCCAGCATCAAGCATGCGTGTAACGATGGTGGCGTCAAAATCGGGTACGTAGCCTTCGAGGGTGGCCGAGCCATTCATCATAGGCACTCCGGCCAACATAATGTTGTCCTTCAAGGCAACGGTCTTGCCTTTCAGTTTTCCGCTGCCGGCGCCTTTGATGTTGGTTTTGCGGTACCAAGCATTGCGAGTGTTTTCGTCTGGCGATGGCCGATAGCCGGGCGTCCGCGGATATTTGACCACGGGCAACTCGTCGGGCATCGCGGCAACGAGATTGTATGCGTCCAGCGAGCCCCGCATCAAACCGCGGAACGAGGCGACATCTTCGTCGGTCAACGAAAGACCACACTGCTTGGCAACTTCGAGAAGCTGGGTGGGAGTCGGAAGGGAAACTGACACGCGGCTCTCCTGAAAGGTTGATCCCGTCATTGGGACACGCGGCGTTCTTCTGTCGTGGCCGCTTATCAGATTAGCCGTAGGTAAAGCGCAGCAGGGCGCTCGGCCCCAGAAGGTGCGCAACGCAAGTTGGGTAATATTGGGTAAAACGACGCTGAATGCGTCTGCCAGTGCAGGCGTTTCGCCGATCTGTCCTGCCTCGCCGGCTTGTCTTTGAGCCCTTAGGTCTTTTTGACGGGCTGGTAAGGCGACAAGTGAACCGGTCTCGTCACCTTAGAGTTGAAATATGGCACGGATCTGACAATGCAGCGGATTACATCAGAGGCCTAAGCATTTCAAAGTAACAACCAGCCAATTTCGGCGATCACGCGCTTCCCCTAACTGGCGCGAACTGCCGCGCGCCAAGCTCACGATCGTACGCGCATTCGCCACCACCTTAATCCACCTAAAGGGGGGTGGTAGATGAATGATGGTGTAAAATCTTCCAGGAGGCATCATGACGGCGCAGCACAAACGTAAATCGGGCGGGTGTCGCCACTTGCAGATCATGCCGCGTTTCAGAAAAGACATAATTTCCGACGGCCATAACAATGTCAGCCGCCAAGCTGACGCAATGACATACGTCAAATTTTACCCTTGCGGTGCCATGGAAGTAGGTGCGTATTTCTGCGACACCGATGTAGAGCGTGGAACTAGACGTACCGTGAAGCAAGGCATCATCTGCGTATAACGCAACAAGATACTCCGGCTTGCCAGAGTTGAACGCTCGCGCCCAAGCTTCCAAGAAGGCACGCACATCCAGCACAACTTTGTCGTTGTTCACGATGAACGCCTCTTCAGCGGAGAAATGGCGACCGGAAGCGATAAGAGTGGGTTGGCCTTACCATCTGATATAAGGAAACCTCTTGCATATGCACTGCATTTTTGATCCGTTCGTTCATGCTTCCGACTGCGCGCTCATCCACGATCTTGTTGAGGTCGCTGCTTGTCAGCGGAGCGCAACGTTTTTTGCAAGCTCGCCTCCTCTATGCAGCTTGTCGGTCATTATGTTCTCATTGCGAGCCAGCAGTACCTTCGCCACCCCGTCCGGGTCCACACCAAATTGGTGATGGGGCCGCAAAAGAATTGGCGCGAACTCAACAAGTACGGACCGAGTTCAGAAGTGTTCGCAGAGGATCAGGGGCAGCGACGTGAAGTCGCTGCTTCGAGCCCTTGATCGCCGCGTATACGACGCAGCCCTGATACACCGGCTTATCTTCCCTCAGCTCGCCGCCAGGTGCTGGGACTGGTGCCAGTGCTGCGCTTAAATTCACGGCTGAAGTGATAGACGTCACAAAAACCGCAGCGTTCGGCGATTGCGCCGAGCCCAGCGTCACTTTCCAAGAGCAGCTTTTGCGCCATCATGATCCGCTCTCGAATCAACAAGCGCCTTGGGCTGATCTGCAGATGCCCTTGAAATAGCCGCCGCGTCTGTGCGGCGCTGAGGCCAGTGACCGAGGCGAGTTCATCGGCGTGCCAGGATCGCTCCGGGGACTGCCGCATCTTTAAAATGATGGCTCGCAATGGGGCCGGGAGACGGGATTCACCGTGCTTCGAGGAAGGTGCTGCGATGAGGTGAAGCAGTTCCGCCACGAGGCAGTTAAGTGCCAAATCGACGTTATCATCCCTGGCGCGCAAGACATCAAATAGTCTTGCGAACCACCGTTCGATCTCGTTCGGCACTGATATCGTTGCTAGCGTTGCTCCGGTGCCGAACACCTTTCGCCGAATGGCCGCACAGTCGGGCCCGTCGATCCGCACCCACAGAACAGTCCAGGGATCATTTTCATCCGGCCAGTGCGCATGCGACGTTTCGTTGGCAATCCAGATCAACTGACCGCGCTCAACAGTCGATGTCCTGCCTTCGCTGACTACAAAGCCGCGCCCAGCGGAGCAGTATAGAATGTCCTGGCCCGGATAATTGTCTCGAGCGATGTGATGATCACGTGCGGTGATGGCCTTGCCCGCCCTAAGTACCGTAAAGGCGCATCGGGTCCAGGCAGCATCAGGGAGGACGTACTGATGGCTCTCAGGAAAAAGTGTGCGCTGCGGCAAGCCGGCCATGCGCGTTTTATATAAATTGAAGCGTGCTTTGTCCATTCCCGCTGGGGCTTTCTGCATCTAGGCTCGATGTCAATGACTAACAAATGAGCTCGTGATCAGGCTCCCGGATGCACGTTTTGTATCCATAGAGATCGCTGAGGGAGCTCAGGGAGGACCGGTGCCGATGCTCACGGCCCACGAAACTGCGCCACCGCGCGCAGGGCCCTTGTGGCGACGTGGTGGAGGCATTCCACGCCACGCCTTGATCTCAGGCACTTTCAGGGGAGGAATTGATGAGTAAACCGAGAATTACCGTCGTCGGCAGCTTCGCCGTAGGACTGACCATTCGCGCTCCGAACATCCCGGTCTTCGGGGTCACGATGTTAGGCAGCAGTTTCGATATGGGCCCGGGCGGAAAAGGTTCGAATCAGGCTGTTGCCACTGCGCGGCTCGGGGCGGACTCGTCGCTGGTTGCGATCATCGGCAAAGACCAATTCGCAGATATTGGCATTGATCTGTACAAGGCCGAGGGCGTCGATACGGCGCATGTCAAGCAGATCACCGAGAAGCCGACGGCGGTTGGCTTCATCATCCTCAATGAGCGAGGCGAGAACTTCATTATCATGGATTATGGCGCCACAAACGCCATGGATCCGGCTTTTGTCGATCGCGCCGAGAGCCGCATTCGCGAGAGCGACCTCGTCATGGCGGTCCTGGAGCCGCCGGTCGAGGTGGCTATGCGGGCGATGGAGCTCGGTCGCAAATACGGTAAGAAAACCATTCTCAATCCGGCGCCGGCCGCACCGCTGCCGGATGAAATCTTCCCGTTGGTCGATTTCCTGACGCCGAATGAAAGCGAACTTCGCATCCTGCTCGGTCTGCGCCCGGATGATCCGCGGCCCTCGCGCGAGCTGGTCGATCTGTTGCGCAAGCGCGGGGCCGCCAACGTGATCGTGACGCTTGGCGACCGTGGTGTACTGATCGTCACCGACAAGGTCGATACCACCATTCCGGCTGCAGTGGTCGACGTAGTGGACACGACGGGTGCTGGCGACGCGTTCAATTCCGGCTTCGCCGTGGCTCTGGCGGAAGGGCGGGATGTGATCGAGGCCGCGCGCTTCGGGGTGTGCTGCGGTGCCCTGGTCTGCACAAAGCTAGGGGTCATTCCCGGCATGGCGAGGCGCGCCGCAGCAGACGAGATGTATCGCACAATGCGCGCCTCGGCTGCAGAATGAGAGAGCAACAAGAAATCAATGCGCCTTGGGCGCGAACAGTGAGAACTGGAACGATATGCCGCGGATTTACGATTGGGCGGCGCGCGAGGCCGAGCGCACGGTGACGGTGGCCGACCTGCGCGCTTCCCGAAAGTCGGGCAAGCGCTACACTCAGGTCACTGCCGAGACCGCCGAGGAGGCAGCGGCCGCGGAGCAGGCCGGCATTGAAATGCTGGTGACCCGCGCCCGCAACGTGGAAGCCGTACGGAGGGGCTCAAAGCACCTCTTCGTCACCGCCGCGTTGGGCTTTGCCGATGCTGTAACACAGGACGACATCCTTCGTACCGCCTTGAAGGCGCTAAGCGACGGGGCCGATGCGGTGATCACCGCACGCGGCATGGCGACCGTCTCAATGCTCGCGGCCGAGGATATTCCGGTTGTCGGTCACTTGGGCCTCGTTCCCAGAAAATCGACCTGGCTCGGAAGGCTTCGCGCCTTCGGCAAATATGCGGAGGAAGCCTTGGCACTCTTCCAGCGCTTCCGACGTCTAGAAGAAGCCGGCGCTTTTGCGGTGGAATGCGAGGTCATCCCAGCCCGGGTCATGTCGGAAATTCGCCGGCGGATCGGACTGGTGACCGTCTCGCTCGGCTCCGGACCGGATGCTGACGTGATCTTTCTATTCACCGAGGACATATGCGGTGGCGAAGGCCGGCGGCCCCGGCACGCTCGGGTCTATGGAGATCTTCAGGCCCTGCAGGAGCGCATCAAACAGGAGCGCGTGAAAGCTCTCAGCGCATTCCGTGCTGACGTCACCGCAAATGGCTTTCCAGGCCCGCAGGAAATATCGGACATCGCCGACGATGAATATGCGGCCTTCGTGTCGAGACTAAAAGACTCGGGCTTTGGCGATTGATCTAAAGCTCTTGCGACGGCGACGAGAGCTGATCTCAATCAGCCGGCGAAGGATCTAACACACGAGCTGTCTGCCTTGAAGCGGCAATGGAGTGCAATATGGACGAAGCATTGTACGGCACGCGCGATAAGCGGGGCAATTGGGTACCAAAGAAGAAGCCCGAACGTGCGCCGATTTTTGTCTGGCCGGTGCAACCGCTGAAAATACTGCGCTGGTTACCGGGCTATCTCCTGCCCTGGAATACGGTCTATTTCCTGATCTCTCTTGTATCGTGGACTTATCTCACTCCATCGCTCGATACGATGCGAGAACTCCACGCCGACTGGATACTGCTCATTCTGCTTCGTAACACCGCTTTGACTCTCCTCCTCTACGGCACCTTCCATTTCATTCTTTATATCGAGCGGCGTCAGCAGACGGCGTTTAAATACAATGCAAAGTGGCCGGATGCGCACAACCCGACCTTCATGTTCGGAAGTCAGACGGCCGAGAACATATTCTGGACCATGTGCAGCGCCGTGCCTGTATGGAGTGCATATGAGGCGCTCACCTGGTGGATGTACGCGAACGACCGCTTGCCTTACGTCGATTTCGCAGCGCATCCGCTATATTGTGCTGCACTCGTGCTGGTGATGCCGGCGTGGCGCGAACTGCACTTTTACCTCATTCACCGCCTCATCCATATTGGGCCGCTGTACCATCTCATCCACAAGGTCCACCACAAGAACGTCAATCCGGGGCCGTGGTCCGGCCTCTCGGCGTCGACACTGGAACACATCGCTTACTTCTCAGGGGTATTGATTCATTTCGTTCTTCCGTCCCATCCGCTGCACGCAATGTTTCAGCTGATGCACGCGGGACTGTCCCCCGCAAAGTCACATACCGGTTTCGACCGCGTGGTCGTGGATGATGCGAAGGCGATCAGCACCGACAACTTCTACCATTACCTGCACCACAAGTATTTCGAGGTGAACTACGGTGAACGCCGCATCCCGCTCGACGAGTGGTTCGGCACGGCTCACGACGGCTCTCCAGAGGCCGACGAGAGAATGTATAAGCGCATAAAGGCCAAGAAGTGGGTGCGCGGCGGTTAGCGCCGAAGCGGGGAGGCTCCGAAGGCCTGTCACGTTGAGGCAGCCCTTGCGCCGCAACGGTACTGGCGCACGCTGCGCGACTGAGCCACAGCCGATTGATCGCCGCCAGTTGAAGATTGAGGACTAGATATGACTAAACAAGCTGAATGGGTGGCGGCCTGCGCTGCGGACGCTTTGAGGCCTGAAGAGGTTCGCCGCCTCGATCACGGCGGCCGCACGTTTGTGATTGTTCGCTCGCCCGAGGGCGATTACTTCGCGATGGACGGCCACTGCTCACACGAGAAGGTCCATCTTGCGGATGGCATTGTCGATGGCGGAATTATCGAATGCCCGAAACACTTCGGCACCTTCGACTATCGAACGGGCGAGTCGCGTGCGCTGCCCGCATGCGTCGACTTGCAGAGTTACGAGGTAAAAATCGAGAATGGCATTGTTATGGTCAAGGTCTGAGCGGGTGAGAGCTGCGGATGACCTCACAGCGTTTACTTGTCTTGCAGTCCCTCTGGGCCATGGAGCGGCGGCAGCCTGACGGTTTCGAACGTTCTCTCGATGAAAACCTGGCGATGATACAGCAAGCGGGGTTCGACGGGATCTCTACGTCCTGCAATGATCCAGGACGCGTCAACCTGATCGCACGCGCTTTGAACGGTTCCGGGCTTGCAGTCGAGGGCATGTGCTTCCCGCAGACGATCGATCACTTGAAGTCTGCCATCGACCTCGCCAAGCAGATCAACGTTCTGCATCTCAACGTCCAGCCAGACATCCGTCCGCGCAGGGTCAGCGATTGTATCCCGCTGCTGGATGGCTGGATCAGGGTGGCGGAAGAGGCAGGCATGCCGATCTACTTCGAAACGCATCGCAACAGGATGACCACGGATCTCCTCTTTACTCTCGATCTGATGGACGAGGTGCCCGGGATGCGGATCCTTGCCGATTTGTCGCACATCCTGCTGGGTCGGGAGTTCTGGTATCCCATCTCGGACGAGGATGAAGCGCTGGTGCGGCAGGTGCTCGATCGCGCTTGGGCGTTTCATGGACGGGTTGCATCTCGCGAGCAAATTCAGGTTGAGATCACGTTTCCTCAGCACAGGATATGGCTGGATCTGTTCCTGGGGTGGTGGAAATACGGGTTCCGAAGCTGGCGAAAGCGCGCAGGCACGGGTGCCTGCCTTAGTTTTACCTGCGAACTTGGCCCGCAGCCCTATGCGATCACCGATCGGCAAGGCAAGGACACGACGGATCGTTGGGAGGAAGCTCTTCTTCTTAGGTCCCTAGTCCGTGACCTCTTCGATAGCGTGGCCAGTGAGGAGCAGGCTCTGCCTGCAAGAGGGGTGGCCATTTGAGTACTCATTCGACGATTGCCATTGTTGGCGCCGGCGAAGCTGGCACGGCAGCCGCCCTGGCGCTGCGCGAGCGCGGCTGGGAAGAGAGCGTGGTGTTGATCGGCAACGAAAGCAGTCTCCCGTATGAGCGCCCTCCTCTCTCCAAAGCAGTTCTGGTCGATGAGACGAGGCCTGGGCCGAAGACGATTGTGACGTCAGAGCGGCTTTCCGAATTGAAGATCGATTATCGCCACGGCTGTGAGGTGGTCTCGATTGATCGCACGGCCAGCATGGTGATTCTCTCGAATGGGGCCAAGATAGGCTATCATCGCCTCCTCTTGGCCACTGGCGCTCGTCCGCGTGACCTGAACGTGCCAATTGCTGAGGGATCAAGGGTCGCAACGCTTAGGTCGTATGAGGATGCCACACGCCTTCGCGAGTTAATCGGCCAAGGCTGCGAGATGGCTGTGATCGGCGGCGGCTTTATCGGGCTCGAGGTTGCTGCGAGCTCGATCTTGCGAGGCGCTTCGGTCATCGTCTTCGAAGCAGGATCGCGCATACTTTCCCGGGCAGTGCCAGTTGGCATAGCTGAACTGATCAGGGCCAAGCACGAGCGTTCTGGGGTACGGATCGAGACAACGGCAGTCGTTGAACGTATCGAGCTTTGTGAAGGACGCTCCTGCGTGGTACTGGCCGGGGGCCAAAGACATCTTGCCGATCTCGTGATCGTGGGGGTCGGTGCAACCCCCAACGTCGAACTGGCGCAAGCGGCGGGGCTCGCTGTCGACAACGGCATCGCGCTTGACGAAATGCTGGCCACATCGGATCCGCGCGTATTCGCAGCGGGGGACTGCTGTTCCTTTCCACATCGCCTTTACGGAAAGCGGATCAGGCTGGAAGCTTGGCGCAACGCGCAGCGGCAAGGGGTGATTGCGGCGGCGAATATGGTGGGCGAGGATCGTCCGTATGACGATCTCCCCTGGTTCTGGTCGGACCAATACGATGAGACTTTGCAAATGGTCGGCCTCTGCTGCGGCGGAGAAATCCCGGTCGTCAGAAGCCTAGGCCCGAGGGGCCAACTTCTATTCTCCCTTGTCGACGGCGGGCGCCTCGTGGCTGCTTGTGGGTTTGGAAGCCTCGGCGCCGTTGCGAAGGAAATCCGAGTTGCAGAGACGATCATTAGGCGGGAACTGAAGGTCGAGGCAGAGGCGCTCGCTAATCCGGCGCTGAACTTGAAGCAGCTTCTTTAGTGACTACTGCCGCGGCGCAGGTCACCCGGCAAGCAAGTCACCTGGCAAAAGGACATGCGCCACGCGGGCTACCGAATGCTCGCCCATTGGGCGTAGCGGCAATCCCTCGTCAGAGGCTGGATGCGGCGTTTGTCGAGCCAGGACGACCGTTGAGAAGGCTCGATCGATAGATCAACTTCGGGCCGGCGCGCCAGCGCTCCACTGTGCGCCAATATCCCTGCAAGCAAACGCAGACTACTTTGATACCGCGCTGAACATCATGCGCTGCTTTTCGGGACCTGGCGGCATCACGCTGGGAGCCCGATTGAATGTAGCAAGACCTACCTCGTTGAGCAAATACACTATCCCAATTTCAGATTGATATAATGCAATAATCATGAGAAGCTCTCAAGTGAAGCAATGGTGAGAACCCGCTTTCAGGTGGAACCATCCTGCATTTTCACGAGGAGCTTTGATGAGCATAGACTGGGAAGAAGCGATCGCACGTATGATGCGGCGGATCGAGAATACAGCTCAACAAGTTGGCGACGCCTATCCACATTGGGCAGATCCGGAGAGCGGCACCTGGACGACAACTTCAAACGGAGACTGGACCGGCGGCTATTGGCTGGGGATGCTTTGGCTTGCCTCGCGGAGTAACGGCGGCGAGCGCTTCAGAGATCTTGCAGAACGAGGTTGCGAGCGTCTTGAACCGCGCGTCTCGGCCGATACCGCGTTCAAGGCTGCGACCTTCTATTACGGGGCCGGACTGGGTTCGCTGCTCACCGGAAGTCACCGCGCGCGGACGCTCGGCCTTGCGGCGGCACGAGATCTGAAGCAACGCTACAACCATCACCTTGGTCTTGTGCCCCTTGGCGCGAATGCCGAGGAGGGCGCTGACGTGGGAGCCACTGCAAGCAGCGTCGACAGTTTGGTCGTCTCATTGCTGCTGTTTTGGGCCGCTCGAACTCTAGACGACCGCGCGATGCGCGAAGTGGCTGCCAATCATACGGATAAAGTTCTGACCGTCCATCAGCGTGAGGACGGATCCTTCATCCAGTCCTCCTCCCTCGATCCCGAGACCGGCAAGGTTCTCCGACGCTACACACACAAGGGCTTCAGCGAGAACAGCGTTTGGGCAAGAGCACAGGCGTGGGGCGTGGTGTGCTCGACGATCAGCTACTTTTCCGGCGGCGGAGAGGAGCGATGGCGTCAAGCCGCCATGAACGGGGCCGACTGGTGGCTCGCCCATGTGCCAGATGATTGCGTGTCGTACTGGGATTTTGACGCTCCTAAAGCGCCCAACGTCGAGCGGGACACTGCGGCGACCGCTTTTATGGCATCGGCTCTTCTAAAATTGAGCTCGATTGCGCCGACTGACAGTAAGCGGCGGCAATACCGTAGCGCCGGAGAACGCACCGCTTTGGCGCTGGTCGAACGATATCTCACTCCGGTTCATAAGAACGATAGCCGTCCAGCCGGCATGCTGGTGGAAGGATGCTTCAACAAGCGCGGGGATTCGAGAGCCGAGGACTACGTCAGTAATGCCGAATTGATCTTTGGTAGCTACTACTTGTTCGAGGCGCTTCATTTGCTAACCGGCAGGTTGCGGCCTGAAGAAATCTAAAATGGCACTCGCTGCTGGCGAAGGCCAGCGGCGAGCGCTCTCTGTGTCACTCTCGCGTTACCCCGGCCGAAATCCTTAAAGCGGCTTGGAACGGACCTAGGGGCGCATTTGACGGCTGGAGAGATCAAGGGTTTCTTGTTCAGCCGCTGTTCCACTGAGACCATTGCCTTTCCAGAGGGGAGCCGCCGATCGGCCGGACCTCTCTGGAGTGCCCTAACAAGACTGTTATCACTCGCCTACATAGATGCAGCCGCGCTTTTTAGCGATCTGATATACGACCACGCTGAGCAAAGCGACGAGCGACCCGTAGATTGGGAACATCCATGCCATGTCCTCGCGTTGCAACCATACCAGCAGGTAGGGCGTGGTACCGCCGAAAATTGTCACACCGATTGCGTAACCAAGGGCGACGCCTGTCGTTCTCACTGTGCGCGGCATCAAGGTTGTGGCTATGAAGTTGTAGAGAGCCATATTGCAGCCCACCATGGCCCCGCCAACCAGCATCACCATGGCGTAGGTCAGAAGGCTTTGGTGTGAATAGAGCAGCGTCAGGAAGAATGCTGGGATGAGCAGAAGGCGCATCAAGATGAACGCGCGCGAGGGCTTTATCTTGTCTGCAAACGCACCGATGGCAGGTGAAAAGACCATCCAGCAAAATCCCATGAGGGTCAGGATGCCGTACACCCACGTGCTGTTTTCCTTGAAAACACCATTGGCGATGTTGGGCAGGCCCACGTTGTACGTGTAGTTGGCGAGCTGCACCGAGCCGATCACCAAAATCACGGCCAGAAGCGACAGTCGCACATTCCAGAGCGCCTTCCAAACGCCGCCGGTGGTTTTCTGAACGCGCGACATCTCGTCATGATGCATAGCGCGGGCGATCAATGTTTCCGGGATTGCTTGGCGCAGGAAGAAGATGAGGACGCCAAGCAGGCCTCCGACCGCAAACGGCACTCGCCAAGCCCACTCGCGCATGACCTCGGGGGCGACGGCCGCGCTCACCAGAAAAGCGACGAGGCTTGCTCCGATCGAACCCAACATGATGAATGTACCGTTGATCAAGCCGAGATACCGCCCCTCCTCACCTGGTGGTGCCAACTCGATGGCGATTGCATTGGCGACGCCCGCCTCTGCGCCAGTGGCAAGCCCTTGCATCAGTCGAAGAATGACCAGCGCTGCAGTGGCAAGGGTCCCGATGTCCTTATGAGCCGGCAAGATCGCAATCAGGAACGAAGATAGCGCCATGACCGTAACAGCGATCATCATGACGCGTTTATGGCTGATGCGATCTGCGATAGGACCAAGCAAAGCCGCTCCCAGAGGCCGCGCAATGAATCCGGCTCCAAATACGGCAAATGCTCCCAGCAGCGAAACGACCGGGTCATTTGAAGGGAAGAAGTGGGGAGATAGAAAAGCCGCCATGAAGCCGTAGACTTGCCAGTCATACCACTCCAGCGCGACGCCTCCGCCCAGACCAATAGTCATTGATCTCGTTGCAACTTGCTTCTCGGGCTGAATGAAATCGATAGAAGGTTGGGCCATTGTTTGCATGGGTCTGCTTCCGCTCATTGGGTAAGACTGCTTAAGCCTTGCGCGGCAAGCGCGAATGCGCGCCGGCCTGTCGCTTGTTGGCCTGCTCAAGGCGCTGAGATTTCTGGCGGCACGCCCGTAAATGGACGCTGGCGCGATCGAAGGCAGCTGATCGGGCTTCCTTCATTCCAATCGTCTGTGTAACAGCCCGCGGGCGGGCTTATGTCCCAACTCCATGGTCCCTCCTGTAGCAATGCGCCCTTCTGCGGGACGCTTAAGTTTTTCGATTCAAGGCAGGCGGACAAACTCCTCCGCGCTGAGACGTCCGCTCGGCTTGGCGAGGCGAACGTTTCCTACTTTTCCGCGCAAACGATGCGAGCTGATCGAGTATCTGCTTACGTAAGCCGAACTGACCTGGAAAAGGTGAATGATGAGATCGTCTCGGGGCCGCCGCTTGGATCACAAGGACTTGCGCGGAAAGACAAAGGGGCTCGCGCGAGCGCGAGAGGGATGGTTGTAAAGGGCGCGGGCTGGCGAGAAGCTTGGCATGGACTGCAATATCGCCAGCCCAGCCGCTCCTCCCATGAAACCAGTAAATCGCCTCCACCGCTTCGTCTCCCATGACGGCCGGCATCTCTGTGCACTAGCCCAATATCGAGCGAGACCATCACAATGACGGGCCAATGTCAAGCAATAGACTATCTCAAATACAATTAGGATATATCAATCTGGTAGCCATCATTCTAGCTGAAGGATTGATACATCTATACGACTGAAATCGCTCATGAAATATTGGCACCCCCGATTAGCCAAGCACATTGACCTATCTCAATTTGAATGTCAGTCTGGCTTTGCCGCAATCAGCGCGGCTGGCTCTCACCTGGAATGGATCTCGTGCGCCTCATCCAATTTGTATCTCTGAACGGTTCTCGTCATGTCGCTGCGCTCCAGGCGGGCGACGGGGTCCCTGTGCTCGTGAACAATCGGACAAGTGTACGCGAATTAGCCTTGGAGGCAGCCCGCTCCCGGCTATCGCTTGCCGAATGCGTCCAAAGGTGCGGCTTCGGAGAGAAGGTCGATTACGATGCGATCATCCGCGAGAAGCGGCTGTTGCCGCCTCTCGACCACGCTGATCCTTCGCGTTGCATGATCGCGGTGACTGGACTTACGCACCTCGGTAGCGCCGAGTCGCGCGACGCCATGCACGCGAAATTGGCCGCAGGCGAACTTTCCGATTCAATGCGGATGTTCAAGCTTGGCCTGGACGGTGGAAAGCCTCCGCCGGGATCCATCGGGGTCCAGCCAGAGTGGGCCTATAAGGGTGATGGCTCCTGGGCAGTCGCACCTGAGCAACCCCTCACGTTGCCGTCCTATGCTGAAGACGGGGGCGAGGAGGCCGAAATTGTAGGGCTTTACGTCATTGGCGAGGGAGGCGACGTACTGCGTGTCGGCTTCTGCCTCGGCAACGAATACTCCGATCATGTGATGGAGCAGCGAAACTACCTCTACCTTGCTCATTCAAAGCTGCGCCAGTGCTCCTATGGTCCCGAACTCCTCGTGGGCGATCTTCCGGACGAGGTATCCGGAACGGTCCGCGTCTTGCGAGCTGGCGAAGCGATCTGGTCCGGAAGCTTTATCTCGGGCGAGAACAACATGTCTCATTCCATTGAGAATCTTGAGCACCATCACTTCAAATACCGCGCGTTTCGTCGGCCCGGCGACGTCCACGTCTATTTCTTCGGCGCGAGCGCCTTAAGCTTTTCGGCCGGCGTCAAGCTGCGCGGCGGTGACGCTTTCGAGATCGAATCTCCGGCTTTCGGGCGGCCATTGCGCAACTCGCTCATCGAGGAAAAGCAAACAGAGATCGTGAGGGTGCGGCCGCTATGAGCTTGATCTGGTGGACCAAAAATTGGGATAGCGAAAGCGCGGTATTCTGAGATAAGCAATCAAAATGCAGAAATGGCACCCTCACCTGCGGGCTGGCACCGCTCCCCTGTTCGTCCGGCTCGTCGAGGCCATCGAACACGACATCGCGGCAGGAACTCTTGCGGCAGGAACAAGGCTGCCTACCCAGCGTGATTTGGCAGAGGAGATCGGCCTCAGCGTCGGAACGGTCATCAAGGCCTATGCAGAAGGTCAACGGCGCGGCCTGCTTCTGGGGCACGTCGGCCGCGGGACGTTTGTCGCGTCACAGAGGCCGACCCCTGCGTCCGGTGGCAAGGTTGTCGATCTCAGCCTCAACATCCCAGGGCCGGCGTTACTGCCCAAGGTGCTAGCTGAGAGCCCATCTACGTTTCCAACGGCTGACATCTCCGACTACGTGGGATACCTCTCCCACTCTGGTGTTGCCGAACACCGGGCCCAGCTCGCCGGCCTATTTCGTCAATCGGGCTTCGAAGCCAATCCGGACAACCTCGTTATTACGAATGGAGCACAGCACGGGATAGCGCTGACCTTCAGCTCGATCTGCCAGCCTGGTGACAAAGTCTTCGTCGAGGCCGGCACTTATCACGGCATGAAGTCCTATGCTCATTTCGCAAAGCTCGACCTTATCGGGCTGCCGATGGATGGCGAAGGATTGCTGCCGGGCGCTTTCGACAAAGCGGCGGCAAGCGGGGCAGCGCGGGTGCTTTTTGCTATTCCCACCATCCAGAGCCCAACCGCGAGAATCATGAGCGCGGCACGCCGGCGAGAGATCGTGCGGATCGCGCGTAAGCGGGACATCCTGATCATCGAAGATGACGCATACGGCTTCCTGGACGAGACCAGCGAGCCGCTCGCCTCATTGGCGCCGGAGCGGACCTTCTATGTCAATACGCTGTCGAAGTGCCTGGCGCCGGGTCTGCGCATCGGAATGCTCGTCGCGCCCGAGCCTTATCTTTCGCAGATTCATCAATCTATGCGCGCGACCTGCTGGATGGCCTCGCCGATTTCAACCTTCATCGTATCCGAATGGATCCGCACGGGAACAGCCGCGCGCGTGAAGCAGTCTCTGGTCCAGGAGGCGAAGAAGCGCGTGAAGCTTGCCTCCCAAATCCTCCGGCCGCATATACGTGCAGATCATCCGGCCAGCTTTCACATCTGGATGGACCTGCCAAGCGACATTGCTCAACAGGTGGCAGCCCGTTCATTGCAACGGGGCGTCATCACAACGCCGCCCTCGGCGCTCGTGGTTGATCCCTCCTTGATCTCGGGGCTGAGGATATCGATCGGCGTTCCCGAAAACATCGAAGATCTCGAATGGGCGCTCCGCCAGGTCGCAGCTTCGCTCGAAGTCGGCAACGAAGCCAGCATGTCAATCATCTGAACGTGCAGAACTGTTCAACTCGGGCGCTTTCAGGCGGCCGCCATCACGCTCATGGTGGACCTCCATCAAACGCATAGGCTGTCTTCACAGTCGCATAGAACTCTGCAGCGTAGCGCCCTTGCTCACGTGATCCATAGGACGAACCTTTGCGGCCGCCGAAGGGCACGTGATAGTCGACGCCCGCCGTCGGCAGGTTGACCATCACCATGCCAGCCTCCGCGTTGCGCTTGAAATGGCTGGCATAGTTCAGACTTGTGGTGCAGATTCCGGAAGATAGTCCGAATGGGGTGTCGTTGGCGATCTCAAGGGCCTCGTCATAATTTCGCGCCCGGATCAGTGCTGCCACGGGCCGAAAATTTCTTCGCGCGCGACCCGCATCCGATTGTCGACTTCTGCAAACAGCGCGGGCGACAAGTAGAAACCGGGCGCATCGCGTTTCAATAGCTCGCCCCCAGCGACGAGCTTGGCCCCCTCGTCCTGGCCGAGGCGGATGTACATCAAGTCTTGCTCCAGCTGCTTCTGATCAACCACCGGCCCAATCTGCGTTCCTGGCTTGCAGGCGTCATCCACGACCAGCGCATCCATCCTTTCCGTGATAGCTGCCAGGAAGGCGTCGTAAATGCCATCTGTCACGATGAGGCGAGATGAGGCCGTGCAGCGCTGGCCGGTCGAAAAGAAGGCGCTGTTGATCGCGCATTCGACGGCCACCTTTAGGTCGGCGTCGTCGAGCACCACCATTGGATTCTTGCCCCCCATCTCCAACTGCATCTTCTTCATGGGATCGGCAGAAATGCAGGTTTGGGCAATGCGCCGGCCGGTCGACAACGAGCCGGTGAAGGAGATCGCGGCCACCTTCGTACTGGCGAGCATTGTTTCGCCCACGACCGAGCCGCTCCCCATGACGAGGTTGAAGACGCCGGGGGGAACGCCGGCGCGCGCAATGATGTCGCAAAGGGCGTTTGCCGAGGCGGGGACCAGTTCTGCAGGCTTGAACACGACGGAGTTGCCATAGGCCAGTGCCGGGGCGATCTTCCAGGCCGGAATGGCCATAGGAAAATTCCATGGCGTGATCGCCGAGCGGCTCGCGGGACATCTCAACGTCTATGCCGGCTCGCACGGAGAGCAGCTTCTCGCCGCTCAGCCTCAGGCACTCACCCGCGAAGAAATGGAAGATCTGGCCGGCGCGAGCGACCTCGCCGATCCCCTCCGGCAAGGTCTTTCCTTCCTCACGTGAGAGCAGGCGTCCGAGTTCGTCCTTGCGGGCCAATATCTCGTCACCCACGGCTTTCAGAACGTCGTGGCGGCTCTGGATCGTCGAACGCGCCCAAGCCGGAAAGGCGCCATGGGCCGCATCGATCGCACGCTTCGCCTCTTCTACAGAGGCTTGGGCGTACTCGCCTACGATGTCGCGAGTATCAGACGGGTTGATGTTCGCGACTGCCTTGGCTGCCGCAATCCATTCACCGGCGATGTAGTTCTTCGTCATCAGGCCCCCCGTCACCAAGCCTTGCAGAACGTCTCAGGACGTCCAACTGCGTCGGCACCTGCTTTTCGGCGGCAGGGAGTGATCCCCTTTCCGGCAGGTGCTGGCCCAAACGCCTGTTCGGCGCCTCGATTCGGCAATCGCATTCAAAGCCGGTTTCGCAGCGCATTGCAATATATCAATTTTATAATGGGATATAGTAATCTTGACGGCGACGATCGCGCGGCATAGTATCGAGCGTTCCAATCTGAGGGAAAGGCCTGTCGTGAGCGATAAAGCAACTGCCTCCGTAGCGCGTGGCGCCCTTGACGGCTTGATCGTTCTGGAAGTCGGCATGGTGATGCAGGTGCCGCTTGCAGGACAGGTGTTGGGGGATTTTGGCGCGGACGTCATCAAGATCGAACGTCCCCAAGGTGACATCACGCGCGGGCTTGATTTTGAGGCCACCCGCGTCGGCGGGATGAGCGCGTATTACGCTGCGATGGGCAGAAACAAGCGGACACTCGCCTTGGATTTGAAGAACCCGGCCGCCTTTGAGATCTTGCTGACCCTGGTCGACCGCGCTGACGTGTTGATGCACAACTTCCGCCCCGGCGTGATGGAGCGGCTGGGCCTCGGCTATAAGGATCTTAGCACACGCAATCCCCGTCTCATCTATGCTGCGGGGTTTGGTTTCGGGGAAACAGGTCCGCTTGCAGATCGTCCGGGCCAGGACATGCTGGCGCAGGCATTTAGCGGGTTGGCACGGGGAGGACTGCAGGAGCACCAGCCTCCGCAGCTGACGAACTCTCCTATTGTCGACTATGGCGCGGCGATGTCGCTCGTCCAGGGCATTCTTGCCGCCGTCATCGAACGCCAGACCTCGGGCCGGGGACAACTGGTGTCGACGTCGCTGTTCGATGTTTCGCTCGCTATGCAGCTGTGCGAAATCGCCAGCGAGAGCATCTATGGTGTGAAAACCGACTGGACGCGTCAGGCGATGCTCGTCAGGACCGCGGACGGTTGGGTAGCCGTTGTAATGCTCTTTCGCGACAACCCGCTTGGCCTGCTTTGCCAGGCGCTCGATCTACCGGACATAAGCACGCGGCCTGAACTCGCTACACGCGAAAAGCAGATCGAAAATCTGACCGCCATTCAGGAATATTGTGCGCCGGCTTTGATGACCTTGAACACTTCGGAGGTACTCGATCGTCTGGCTTCCGTGGATCTGCTCTGCTCACCTGTGAATGAAATTCCAGAAGCGATCAGCCACCCTCAGGCAAGCCAAAACGGCATCATGTGGCAGGTTGAGGTACCCGGGCGAGGAGTCGTTTCGCTCGCCGGACTGCCAGTCCGGCTCTCACGCACACCTCCAGCCGTCCGGATTCACCCCGCGCCGATCGGTGCCGCTACCGAGGAGGTCCTGACTTCCTTTGGCTTCTCGGAGCAGGCGATTCAGGAGGCTCGAAGCAGAAAGGCTTTCGGATAGCCCGCCCAAACCACAATGTGGTGTCTGTTTTTCCTGGCCTTGCTCGCACGATAGCAACCATATCAACCTCGGGTCCTCGGCAGCTTGCCCGGATGAATGGCAGCGAATTGTGTGCAACGCAATGATCTCTCCGAAGCTCGCTGCAAGCCAGCTTACGCAAGGTGCATCCCGATCCAAGTCGAGAAGAAGTTCTGGTTCTTCTCCCATTCTCCAGGAAGAATTCTCTCGTGATCCAAAAATCCGAACTCGTGCTATCCACTTCCCCTCTCCCGCACGTCCGCCTGCTGAGCATGAACAGGCCGGCGAAGCGAAATGCCCTGAGCAATGAGCTTATCGCGGCACTTGCATCGGCCTGCCGAGACGCAATTTTGGATGAGGACGTCCGCTGCATCGTGCTTTGCGGCACCGACACGTTCTTTTGCGCGGGCGCGGATATCAAGGAGATGCAACAACGCGGCTTCGAGGCCATTAACAATCTCGCCCGACGCAATGATTGGCGCGACCTCACCAACTGTCTCAAGCCGATCATAGCTGCCGTAGAGGGCGTTTGTCTTGGGGGCGGTCACGAACTTGCAATGCTGGCCGATATCATTATCGCAGGCGAAGGCGCGCTCTTCGGTCAACCTGAAATCAACATCGGCGTTTTGCCGGGTGACGGCGGAACCCAGCGGTTGACACGCGTGGCGGGCAAATCGCTTGCCATGCTGATGATCCTCACTGGCCAATCAATTTCGGCCCGTGCCGCAATGCAGGCAGGAATGGTCTCCGAGGTTACAGAAACGGGCCAGGCGCGGGCACGCGCGCTCGAGATTGCGGAAATAATCGCACAGAAGCCGCCTCGATCGACGGAGCTTGCGAAGGCTGCCGTTCTGGCCGCCTATCAAACGAACCTCGATGCCGGTGTGGAATTTGAACGGCAAGCGATCCGGGTTGCTTTCACCACTTCTGATCAGCAGGAAGGGATGGACGCTTTCTTCGAGAAGCGGCCCCCAAATTACCAGGGGAAATAGAACCCCTTTGCAGAATTCTGCTCTTAGGAACACAATACAAAGCGAGCAGATTTGCGAGCGCCGCACGAGAGCCGTCGGGCTGCTTGTGGTGCTGAGGCATTGGAAGCTACGATGGCCTAGCCGGATCATCGTTGATCGTCTCGATCACCCTGTCATCTTCGCTCCCGGCGAGAGCCACGAGTTCAATCGGCGGCGCAACCGCGTCGCTCTGAGCTAAAGCTGGCCGCCGGTTTGCTTCTGGTCGCAATGGTCGAATTGCATCGGTACTTAGATATTCTGGGTACGATTGTCCCGGCTGAGAATATCGGGACTGCTAGGAAGGAGAAATACAGACCGCCGCGCCGTATATGCTTCAGACAAGAGGGTGCCCAGTTGGATCTAGTCGATTGAGGCGAGCCAGTCGAAGCTCAGTCGTAAGGCGACTAAGACGATGCGGCATTTGCGACCGTCGACCTTACTCGTTCGCGCGGATCTGTGCGGTTGCAGTAATACATCTCAAAGCGGCTACCGGTTTCTTGGAATAACTTGTGACCTTCCAGCGCCCGTCGGTCACTCAGCGCAAACGCCAGTACGTGACTCGTGATCCCCCGAGATCCCATCGCGCTGTTGGAGCCGTAGCGAGGGGTGCAGATGCCGGGAGAGGCTACCACACTGCCGCTGTCGGGGCGGTGGGCGGAGTCACCATCAGCCGCCGCATTTGCACGTGGGGGACGCGTTAAAGAACCGAGAAGGAGCATGCGGCGCACTGTCGGAGTCACGACACACCCGTTCTACCTGAGACACGTGCCAGATGAGAATAAGAAGGAAACTCAGACTGACGGTTTTGGTATGCTTCTTGAACTCAGAAGCTGACCCGCCGTGTAATGCTCCATCCGAGAATAGGAAATGCTGCAATGAGCGCACCGAATTTGACCAAGCGAGCTAATGCCCTCGGAACCGACAAGGGGAATGAGGTAGGCGACGCCCACGGCTACACCAGCTTCTACTCTTTTCTGTTCGAAGAATTCCGCCAGCAACCTTTCACGATGGTCGAGATTGGATTACAACACGGAAACGGCTCTCTCGATCCCGATGTAGTGGTCGGTCGCAAGGTTGACGACATTCCGTCTATTAAGATGTGGCTGGAGTTCTTTCCCAAAGCCGAGATCATCGGATGCGACGTTGCCGATTTCAGCGCCTTTAAGATGGACCGGTTCCGTTTCGAGCGCCTTGACATGGGCGATACGGTAGCCCTGGAACGCCTAGCGAACTCGCTCCCGCCCGTAAGGATCATCATTGATGACGCTTCGCACGCAGCTTATCACCAGCAGCTTGCTCTAGCGAAGCTGTTTCCCATCGTCGAGCCTGGCGGTTTCTACTTTATCGAGGATCTACATACCACGCACGGGATTGCCGCACGATTGCCTTCCTGCAATTCAACTGAGACCGTAGTTGAGAAATTCGCTCAGACACGTCGGCTCGACATTCCGTTCCTGCCCGCGATCGAGCGTAGAAACCTCGAGACTACAATCAGGAAGATGTTCATTCATCGCGACGACAAGGGGGGTGTCAGCCGCTGGACCATGAAAATGGTGGGATTTGAAAAGTACTAAAGAGTCAACCGAACTTTCCCGCGACCAACATGCCTATCTAGTCGGCGGTCTTCGCTCGCGCACGTGAGACCACTAAAATGTTGATCTCAGAAATATGAATGGGTTCACAATGGTGGAAAAATGGCGATAGAGGTGATTTGCTGGCTGGAGCGGCTTGGCAATTCCCGTGCCTCGCTGCCGCGCGATACGGCGGCTCGAAGTCTTTGTGTTGGAGTTACAAGCTGCGGGCCGTCTAGCTACTTGATCGACGATCGCCAAGCTTTCTCGACAACAACGTTAGATTGAGGCCCTGGCTCTTTACGGACTTCAAGGCCAGGCTGTACAACGAATTCGCTGGCCATGAGCGACACGTCACGCAAGGCCTCGACAGGTGCGCCGACGACGACAATAAATTTGGAGAGGCTGCGCACCTCGAGCCGCCCGTCGACGTCAACATCGCGCCGAGTCGGCCAAATTCCTTCGTCCGCTTGGCCTGCACGCGGTAGCTCTCGATGATCGATGCATCAATGATCTGCGTGTTGCGGTACTTCCGCTGTTGACCGGAGAAGCCAAACCGACCGCCGAGTCCAGTTCGCGGCGGTAGGTCGGATAGCACCTCCCAATTGGCGTAGCGCATGCTTCTGTCCGAAAACACACTCGTCTGATGTCAGGAACCCGCCAAGCAGTTTGCGAACGCGAGAGTCGGCCGAGAAACCGCGAGGGATTCCTGCGATTTGCATTGGTCTAGATCGTGCACTGCGCTACGTGCGGCATCTAGTAATCGGATCGCCGCGCTGGGGTCACGCTGCTAGTGCCGAGACGGTCGTGGGTATGTGGAATGCAACCTTAGACCGACGTCGAGCGCGAGCGGTGCCAGAATCGATCCACGACGATTTCCTATTCGCATCTTTCTAAGTTCGATTCGGTCTTTGTCAATCGAATTGCCGGCATCAGACAAGGAGGCACTATGCGCATCTGCGGTATCAAGCTGACACATGACGGCGGGATTGCTCTTGTTGAGGACGGACGGCTTATCTTTTGTATCGAGCAGGAGAAACGGAGCAACAATCCGCGGTATCAAACAATCGACAACCTCGATGCAATCGTCGTCGCTTTGACCGAACACGGTCTGGATCCGCAAGAAGTTGATCAGTTCGTCATCGATGGCTGGGCGGGGGTGGCGGAGTCGCAGTTCCAGGTTCTCAGCGGGACGACACCGATCACTCTCAAAGGGGCGCCCTATGTTGAACGCCATGCCGACGGCCTTCTCACCTCGTGCGATGGCTCTGGTCTTAGGCTCGATGGCAGCGATTTCCCTTATAGAAGCTATCCGCACGTCACAGGCCATGTAGCCTCCGCATACTGCACCAGCCCCTTTGCCAAAGCTGGACAGCCCGCCTTCTGCCTCGTGTGGGACGGCGGCACCTTTCCACGTCTTTATCACGTAGAACATCGAGGCGCTCAGTTCATCGAATGCCTGTTCCCGGTGATTGGGCATGTCTATGCCGCCGCGGGACTTCATTTTGGACCGTATAAGCAGGCGAACCGCGCTAACTGGGACCTGGGTGGCCCCGGCAAGGTGGACCCGGGCGGTGCCGGCAAGCTTAACCTGGGTGTAGCCGGCAAGCTGATGGCGTATATCGCGCTCGGGTCTGTCATTGAAAACATTGTCACGGTCTTTGAGGAACTCTACCAGGAGCGCTTTGCGGCCGACACGAAACTTGCCAGTTTCCGTACAGACATTGAGAGCATGGAGTCCGCGCTTGCGGCTGTGCATGACTTCTTCGACGCCAGCGCGCGCCACCTAAAGGCCAGGGCCCCCGAAGATGTGCTGGCATCGTTTCATTGCTTCCTCGAGCGTCTCCTCGTCCGCAAAATGGCGCTTGCTTTGCAGCGGCATTCATATCTTGGGGCGCGCAATCTGTGCGTAGCAGGTGGCTGCGGTCTCAATATCAAATGGAACAGCGCACTACGTGCGACAGGCCTGTTCGATGCCGTCTGGGTGCCCCCGTTTCCGAATGACAGTGGCTCGGCAATCGGTGCCGCTTGCTGCGCAATGGTGGTGGAAAAAGGCTTCTCGCCGTTGGAATGGTCGGTATATAGTGGTCCAGCCTTGCAACGTCGAGATGTACCCCCCGAATGGAAGGCCGCGCCGTGTAGTCTGCATGAACTTGCGACCATTCTTGCCGGCAACAAGCCCGTGATTTTTCTTACCGGCCGCGCCGAGCTTGGGCCTCGGGCGTTGGGTAGCAGAAGCATTCTCGCCCCCGCGACCTCGCCGCGAATGAAGGATTATCTCAACGACATCAAACTTCGCGAACACTTCCGGCCAGTGGCTCCGATATGCCTAGAGGATCGTGCGCCGGATATATTTAGTCCCGGAACACCGGACCCTTACATGCTTTTCGATCACCAGACACGACCAGAATGGCGGGACAAAATCCCCGCTGTTGTACATCTCGATGGATCGGCGCGATTGCAGACGATTTGCAGGACCTCTCAGCACAAAGTCGCCGAGCTTCTCGTCGAATACGAAAAGCTCACAGGCATTCCGCTGCTTTGCAATACGAGTGCAAACCACCATGGACGTGGGTTCTTCCCGCATGTCGCAGCAGCCTGCGAGTGGGGACGCGTCGAGCACGTATGGGGCGACGGCATACTGTGGACCAAAGCTCGATAACCGTGCGGCGCGACAATCAGTGACAGTGCTTCCCAACCAGATTGTCGCGCTATAATAGCCTGTTCTAGAGGGCGCACAACGCAATTTGAGTAATACTCGGTAGAGCGGCTCCGGCGACGAATGCAGCCTCCCTGAGCGTCGCCCTCATCCAGCCGCCAGGATTTGACTTGTGTCGCAGTTGGCGCGAGCGATTAGTTTTTGTAAGGCGGCACGAGTACACCAACGTGATCACTTAGAGTTGCGGCATGGCCGCAATCTGACAGTGCAACGCAATACGCACGTGGCCTCGCTTGCCAAGGGAAACGCCAACTGTTTTGGCCGGGATCAGCACAATCCACGCGCTGTAGTAAGCGGATGTGTTCGGAATGGCTTGACGCATATCCGAGTCCGAAAAGAGTACGGCTGCTTTTCGGGTGCAGCAGTCGCAGGACCAACGGCCTATGAGCTTAGCAGGGTGCGAGTGGGCATCCTGGATCCCCGACCTCAGAGGATGACACCTGATACGAATGAAGTTCGCATAGCGCGCTCGGCGATGGTGTTGAGGTGGCGGGTTCGCGCGCTTCGGTGCTTCGGTAGTACCATCGATCGGATCGAGAACGAACGCGGCGCCTCGGTGACCGACAACGTCCCTTGGTCAGCATCCCTCCTGCCGATGAACGAAAGCACGTCTGGGCCGCGCTGGCAGTGACAGTTCAAATTGACGGCAGACCTGATTCACGATTAACCCCCGCCAGCGACCGACCATGTACGGATCGTAAGCGAACAAGCTCACTTGCCGTCCGCACTCGAAGATCCTGTCGTCGCCGATTGTCCTGCTGCACCTGTCTGTGGCCGCAGCAAACCAGAGGACCGCTTAACCCTACATTGCCATCCATGTTGAACGAGCGTGGCTTATGCCGCACCAGAGCTTCCTCTGCGCTCCCCGTTGGAACAAGCCGCCGCCGCTAGTAAGGACTCTTATGGTTCGGATCGAGTTCGATTTTGCAGTTTATGACTGGCCCACGTTAGACGTTTTGAGCTCGACTCTTGAGTGAGACTCACAGCGATGCCCTTATCACGGACCAGATCAGGAGATTGATCGCCAGAAGTGGCGGCATCGCTAGGGCTTAATTTTGAAATAGAGCAATCTCGCCGTTAACAAGATATCGAAAGCCCTATCCGCCGCTTAGCGGCAATGGATGAGGTGAACGACGGACACTCAGCTCAAATTCCTTCATTTCTGATGCGGTTAGGTCCCTGGCTGCCCGCGCCTTAGACCGTTGAGCGCCTCGACGATGCGTTTGAGCCCCATCTCCAATAGCTCCGGTGGAGCACCGAAGGAGAGACGTAGGCCGTTCGCGTCGCCGAAAGCGTCGCCTGGAACACATCCTACATTAGCTTCTTCGAGGAGCACTCGTGCGATGTCATCGGCAGATCGCACTGAGCCTTCAGTCCGCAAAGCAGACAAAAGCCGACTCAGATTGAGATAAAAACAGAACGAACCATCGGCGCGGGATGGAGTTACATCGCGTAGATCAGAAAGGATGTGAAGACCTATGTTGCGAGCGTCGACAAGACGCTGATAGATCTGCTCCTCAAAGCTGCCATCGCTGGCTTGAAGGTGGTGCAGGATCGCCTGCTGCGCGATTACATTCGGAGTTGCGATTGCATGGCTCTGAAGCTTTCTTACCGCGGAAACGAGCTGCGCGGGCGCGGCGAAATAGCCCAAGCGCCAGCCGGTTATCATCAACTCCCTTGAAAACGACTTGACTATGATCGTCCGCGAACGTACCCGGGGGTGCGCCATGACGATCGACTCGTGGTGACGAAAACCAGTGAATACCAGTCCCGAGTAGCACTCATCGGAAATGATCCATATCTGGCGTTCGATAGCGAGTTCGCCGATATCTTGTAGTATCGTTCGATTGTAGACTGCGCCGGTCGGGTTATTTGGCGAATTGATTATTATAGCTTTCGTCTGCGGTGTGACAGCAACTCGGATTGCACTGATATCGGGAATATATCTCGGGCAGCGAGCATCAACGAACACTGGTGCTGCACCAGCGAGAACGACCTGGGACAGCAATATCGGCCGCCAGGGGCGAATAATGATAACCTCGTCGCCCGGCGCTAGGACAGTCACGGCCGCATAGAGCAGCGCTTGCTGCGCGCCCGTAGTGATTACGATCTCTTCCGCACTCCAACCAACGCGCGTTTCGACCGAGAGCTTTTCGGCGACGGCCCTGCGAAGGGGCGTAAGCCCAATGAGATCGACATAGCGGTTCGCTTCGGCGTTGACCGCAGCCATCGCTCCTTCGCACACTGATGAGGACGGCTCGACGACGATTTCGTCGGTTGCCAGATCAATGAACCGGCGCCCAATCACAGCTACCGTGGCTAAGTCGTGGCCGGCTTTTCGGGATCTAGAAAGGAAGGACATCGGGCGCGACGGCATAGGCGCTCTCCTGCAAAGTTGTCGCGCTTGTGAAGTGATCCCAGCCGCGTGACCGGACGTTCCTTGATCTGTTTCGGAGATATCGCTCTTCGGGTTGAACAAGCTCTTCCCAACCGCCGAGAGTTCACCGAAACCACCAAGCCCTTTCTCAATATGCACAACACGTGGTTGCGACTACTCCGGAATTGAAGCCGAACACGCACAAGACGCGGACCAGAGCCAACCGCAGCCGACCTTCAGTAGTATTGGCACGGCGATAATGCTGGGAACAAACAGATCGACTTTTGGACCCCGATGTCGCTCGGCAGGACGCCACCATGCAATGCGGGCTGGTGAGCGCGCCACGAGTCGTGCCATCTGCCAACTTGCCGAAGCTCCTGTCTTCATCAACGAGCGCATGGCAGCGTTCAGCCTCAACACGCCACAACCTCCATGTGATCGTTCTGCGACCCGCCTTGCCGCCTCGACTAGCCCGTTGACGATAGTCGATTGTGGTTGATCTTAATTGCCGACCTCCTCCCATCTGCCTTGCGATCAGCGCGTGATCCGCAGCAGTTACCCACCGTTCATTGCCAAGAAACCATCTCTTGATCAATCACTATTGTTGGTAGTTCATCCGGGCAATACTTCCTTCTGCTGGATGCCAGCAAAGCCCCGCGGCCGGCTTGGCGCGACTCGCATTGGTCATGCTCGCTAATGTGAGGACACTGCCTCGTACCCACGCGCGAGCGTGAGAGTCTCAGACCAACGGTCGGCGCCTGACACTTTTCGGACGAGCTCGTCGCACCTTAGACAGAATGTCGGGATTCGGACACGGAGCTCATCGCGGGTCGCCAAACTGTTTGCGTATCTCGACCTTCGTTGTTGCATCAGCGCGAGCCAGCTCGTCTGAGGAGTGGTACGGCGCTTGCTTAAAGAGAGCAGAGCCACGTCGTCACGCCGTGGTGCATTCGCCAATGATGCGAGCCGGGACATCGGTTCTTCGACAAGAGGGGTAAAGGCATGTCCGGCGTTGCTGCTGCGTTTTTTTGTCCTTCAAGCAATTCGCAGGCGGATGTTTATGATCGACTCGAGCACATGATCCCGAAACTTGCGCTTCGTGGCCAGGCGGCGGTCGGCGTTGCGGCTTTCATGCACAAACAAGGTATTCGATATGGGAGAGCGTTTCAGTCATCGAGCGCTTCAGTGCGCATTGATCCCAACGAACAAGATCGGCGTTTTCGGCCTCATGTTGCAATCGCTCAAGTCCGTAGCCGATGCCGCGAACTCAGTGATGGCGTCGACCTTCAGTCAATTCATAACAATGCAGGCACCAGCCGCCATCTGGCCATTTCTCTGGATGAGGCCTTGGTCAATGCTCGTGAACTCAGGGGAGCCTTTCTTGCCCAGGAGCAACGATCAACCGTCAACACAGATGCTGAGCTCTTGCTCAAGTGTATTGAACGCTGTTGTGAACGACACTACTGGCGCCACGGTCTAGCGGCCAATTACGAAACCGTTTTTCGAGAGATTGACGATCGTATTGACGGCGCTATTAGCGCGCTTTTCCTGGACGGAGACGGAAATCTCATTGCTTACCGCAATCGAAGCGGCTTGCGACCGTTGGAGACCATGCAAACAGATGACGGGTTCTTGCTCTTCGCCTCTGAAAATTGTGCCTTTGCCGCTCTCGAGGGTAAGACGCGGCAGATCTCGCCGGGCCACATAACGTATGTGGACGGAACGACGGGGGGCAGCGTTAGTCGTGCCGTGCACAACGGGCGACATAAAGCCAGGCTCTGCGCGTACGAAGCTCTCTATTTAGGAAGTCCGAATACGTCGGTCGAAGGCCATTCACATTTCGAAACCCGGTACAATATCGGTGCTGCCTTGGGTGGGATTGTTGCGCAGCGACTGCAAGCTGAAGCAGATCCTACCTGCACACTCGTTTCCTCCAAGCCGCGTACAGGTGGTCCGTTCGCCGATGGCCTGTACGCATCTCTCGCGGAATACGGGCTGCTCGCCGAGCGTCGTGAAGTGGTCGCCACGACGTTTCTTCAGCGAACGCTCATCGGCACGACCGACGAGCGAAAGTCCCGCATTTCTCAAAAGTACCGAGTACTGGAAACTGACCTGACTAAAACCAGCGTAGTAATTGTCGACGAAGCACTCATTCGCGGCGATACCAGTCGAGCTGTCACGAGCATGCTCCTTACCGCCGGAGCCAAAGCCGTGCATTGGGCGATCGGTTCGCCGCCTATAGTGGCTCCGAACTACTACGGCATGGGTATCAACACACTCGATGAGCTCGCATTCTGGCAGATTTGGAAACGACTGCCGTCCGAGCAGCGAACGCAAAGCCTTCGCTTTCACAAGATGGAACCCCACGTTTTGAGACTCATCGAAAGCAACATCGCGACATCCATCAACGCAGCCTCGATAACGTATCTGCCCTTCCCACTGCTAGAATCGTTGCTGCCCCTGAGACCGGAGAGCTTCGATCTGTCACCCTTTACATTCGAGATGCCAACTCGGGCGGGACAGGAGCGGGCGGACAGGAATCTGCGCGAATTGGTGGCTGATCTTCCCCGCATGCAATCAGTTCACGCTTGAGGTCATTAATGAAACCCGTTCTCGTCTTTGATTGGAATGGAACGTTGCTCGATGATGCGCACGCACTGCTTCAAACGACTAATGCTATTCTGAACCGCTTTGGTTACGCGCCGATCAATATGGAGACGTTTCGGGAACATTGCGACCTCCCGCTATCTCTTCTTTATCGCAATCTCGGAATGTCGCAGGACGAGGTTGCGGCCGTGGATCGCGATGGCAGCGCTGTCTTTCACAACACCTATGAACCACTTGCGGATCGCGCCGATCTGCGCGAGGGCGCGCGTAGAGTGCTGGAGCTAGCGCACCGAGAAGCAGCTTTGTCCGTCATCGTGAGCAACCATATCGTTGCCCCCCTTCGGTCCCAATTGAGAAGACTTGGAATCCATGACTACATCAACGAAGCTCTCGCCTTTGAAAGCCGCGCCACTCAATACAAATCGATGAGCAAAGGAGAGCGGCTTCGCCTCTACATGCAGAAGTACAGCCTCGACCCGGCGTCGACGTTTATCATCGGCGATATGCCGATCGAAATGGACATCGCACGCAATCTCGCACTCATAAGCATATCGATCACCGGAGGTTTTGTTTCGGACTCGCGCTTGCGGGCGGCAAATCCTGACTATTCGATTAACAACCATCATGAGCTGTTGCCTATCTTACAAAGGCACGGCTTTTTCTAGAGTGCATGAACCATGTTCAGCGAGGCATCATCACCAAACGCAGGTCCTAGCACTGCGAAACAGAGAATAGGTCTTGTCGGCGTCGGGCGAATGGGAACTGGAATGGGTATTAGCCTGATGCGTCATCAAATTGAACTGCATATCAAAGCCAACAAGAATCGTTTCGGTGCGAATCGATTTGCTTCAGCCGGTGCCCGTGAACATCCTTCGATCGCTGAGTTGGCGCAACATGTAAGCGCTGTGGTGTTGTCCCTACCGTCAAGCCGCGAGGTTGAGGCAGTGTGCCTTGGGCAGGATGGGCTTTTTGTCCATATGTCCCGTGGCGGTTTGATAATTGACTGCACGACATCTTATCCTGCTTCGACAGTTACACTGGCGGAGCAGGCTCAAGAACATGGCCTAGGTTTTGTAGATGCCCCAGTAACACGTAGCCCCGAACAAGCTGAGTTCGGCCTTCTCAATGCGATCGTTGGATCGAACGAGACGCTCTTTCCTGTGGCGGAAGGCATTCTTGCTGCATTTTGTGAGACCGTTCTTCATGTCGGAGAAGTCGGACAGGGTCATAAGCTCAAGCTTGTTTACAACAGCATGACTATGGGCATAGCGGCCGTCGCAGCAGAGGTCTGCCAATTCGCAAAGGCTCTTGACATTGATCTTGTAACACTCCGCTCTCTGGTCAGCCGCGGTTCCACTAACAGCGGAATATTCCAAGCCTTCGCTGCCTTTTTGTTGGGCGAAAAACCCGATGTTCTGGCCGTCTCAATTGCCAATTCCGCAAAGGATATTAATTGCGCTGTGCGCCTAGCGGGCGAGAACGTAGTTTCGGTGCCGATCCTAGCTGCGGCTGCGAACAAGTTAAACGCCTCGGTTGCCTCGGGCAAAGGCGAACTGACTCTACCTCATTTGTCTCACTCATAAAGTCTTCGGTCTAATCGAATTTTACTATCTCACTGCCTTTGGAGGTACGGGCGTGTTCCTTCAATGCCGAGAGCGTGGAAGGGTCCCGCCCTTGAGGATTGGCGCGCTCGTTAGCGACACTCGCGCTTCAATGAATGAGATGCCTAGTGTCCTTTAAGAAAAAGCCGCTGTCAGATTTCTCCAACAGCGGCTTAAGTTGAGGGAGGAAGGCAGACGAACCGGTCTGCCAGCGGAGCCGAAGGCTATCGTTAGCAGGCGACAAATCGGATAGTTGGTCGCCCAACGCATCGACATAGGACGCCGGAGACCACCGCGACCAAATTACCGATTGAATTAGATTTTCCTGGTGCCCCCCAGTTCGGAGAGATTCCGGACGAGACGCTGGACCAGGCTGGAGACTTGCGCCGCCACTCTCGCATTCGGAGAGCGAGGGTCGGCACGGGCTTTGGCGCTTGCGCGTGATCCAGACCATTGAAGGTTGCGGTGAAGCGGAACACCTCTTTCCCATCACTGGCGGCCGCGAGATTTCCCCTTAGTGGCCGCGAAAGGATCCAGCGGGTGATTTTTGCTTCAGCTTCAACCAACCACCGACAAGGGTGACGCCGGCTTTCACACGCACGGATTGAAACATTTACAGGCGAGGCTCCATCCGGGACCGACGCTTGGCCGTCCGCCAAATAATGAGACACGAATTTCCTCCCGGAGCATTCTCAACAATAGGAGGTCTAGACCGGGCTGAAGCATTGTATAACATCGGCGATACTTCCGGGTGGGTAAGAATGGGTATAGTCAGCTGCAAGCTTGCCACGCGCTTAACGGCCGCATCTAGAGGCGCGCCCTTGGAAATCTACGCGCCGTCCCTGCGGAGCTTTCCAGCAGACTCGATGCTCGTAATGGCGACTTTACCTGTCGTCGACTGGAATGACTGTCTTTTGCGAGATTTGCGCAGCCTCGACAAGCAAGCGTCCATTCGCGCCTACGCGGCGATGGTCATGATCGATCCCTTTGCCTGTTGGGAGGATTTTGCCGACTTGCTGAAAGAGGCGAGAATCTCCGGCGTCACAAATTTCCCACCTGCATCTATCATTGAGCAGGCTACGGATGGCATGCCAATTAACTCCGGACTGGAGCTCGAACTTCGACGTATGGAATGGTTCGCCAGCCTGGGATTCAAAATCCTGTTTGTTGCTGCCAAGGATTCTGAGATCACGATGGCAGAGACGAGACTTGGAGCGCATCTCGAAGGTATTGTGTATTTGCCCGAAGAGGCTCTTGCGCGTAGGATTTGCGACGAAATGGGGTTGATCAGCCTTGGCCAACAGGCATCGTCGATGCCAAGGTTCTCGTTTTTGCATGCGACTACGTCGCAGCAAACCCGACGCAAGAAATGAGGGTAGGCTATTCTAGGATCCGCAGTTTCTTTATCTTGTTGTAAAGCGTCTTCCTTGAAAGCCCAAGAGATTGTGCGGTCTTGCCACGGTGGAGCCTGTTTCGTTTTAGGCCTTCGATGAACCACTCGCGCTCGGAGAATGCTCCTTTGGGCCGAGCGGGCGACGTCGAGTTCAGAAGCGGCTTGAGGACGTCAGCAGTTATATGCGCGTCTTTCACCATCACCAGTTGATTGACGATCTGGCGCAATTCTCTCAAATTTCCGGGCCAATGGTGGCCCGCTAACGCCAAGAACGCGGACTTCTCTATTGCCAGCGTTTGTGCATTCGAATCCCCCTTGGCTTCGACGGCAAAATGCTGAATGAGCTGTGGAAGGTCCTCCAGACGGTTTGGCAAAGCGGGTTGTTCTATGTCAAGCCCGGCAAAGAAGGCAAGAAGGCGGGGACATAGAACACTTTCCAAGCTTGCTCCGCGGGTCACTGTCGCGGTTGCGATGATCCGGGCGTTTGACCTTACAACGGATACGCCGTTCAGCGGCGTGAAAGTACCCGTCTCGAGATAGTCCGCGAGACGCTCTTGCCCATCTCGCGACAGCTGATCGACATGCGTCAGCAGGAGCGCGGAATCACTTGCGGCTTCGAGGAGCGACAGTTGGCGCCTCCTATTCTCAGCGCTCTCGGCACCGAACAGCGCACCGACCGTGTCGATTGCCGGCCCTCGGCGGCAATGAAACAGCGCGGCCTTCGTGTGTCTCCGATCGCTAAAGGCATGGACGAGGTTCGCTATCCTTCGCTTTCCCGATCCCGCCTCGCCCCACACCAGCACAGAATTGGGATTACTTGCCAAGCGCCTTGCAGTCTCAAGCACGTGCTTCATGATCGAGGACTGCGCGATGACGCCATGCCGGAATCCGCTCAACTGGAGCTGGCGCTCGAGGAGATCGACCTTCTCTCGCAATAAGTGGATGGTCTTAAAGCCCGAGGTTACCTCGAGAACTGACATTTCGAGCGGGATGCGGTCGAGCGACGAACCGCCAATGAAACCCTGCACACCCGTTTCTCGGCAGATGTCCAGGAGTTCGTCAGGCTTCGTGATTGGCCCGCCACCAAGCAGGCAAATTGCGTTCACGTCGACGGATTGAGCGACACGCGCAACAGCGCTCGTTCGCGCGGCAAGCTCCGACAGGCTGATCGACAAGTCGCATCCGCTTTCGACAGCGCGGTTGAGATTGAAGTTGATACAGATGGCTTCAGCTCCAGCTTCAACCATGCGCCTTGCTTCGGACTGGGTGCGAGTATAAGCGATGGTCATTAGGCCGCGTTTTGCGGCTTTGACCAGGAGTTCGATTTCCCGCTCGTAGCCGAGCCCGCAACTTTCAAGCAGTGATCTCCTGTAGTCATCAATGTGGATGACGGACGGGAAATTGGTGACGCCTGAAAAACCCCATCGCATGATGCGGTCGAGAAAGCGGTCGATATCCAGCTGCGGATCGAAGGTACAAGCGCCAAAAAATACCGGCAATTTCGTTGAGGGCAGGATCTCGGTCCGGCCGAAGCCCGCCACGAATTCGTTTGTATTGCGGATTGGAAGAATTGAGGCTGGCGAAGAGCCCCCCATCGCGCGAAATCGGCCGGCGTTAAGGGCGAGAACGAAATCCGCGCCCGCCCGTTCGGCCGCTCGCGCGGTCATGCCCGATCCTATTCCAGCCCCAAGCATAAAGGAGCGGGAGTTGCGGAAGAACCGCCTGATGCCGCCGCCCTTTGCCTGGTCTGTCCGCGTGTGCATGACTTGCCCGCCTCCTGCACGGCGGTTGCGAAAACTAGCTCCAATTTGCGGGCGCGTGCAACCGGCGCAGCGCCTTTCCGTTCGTCACGAACAGGTGGCAGTCCGCCGGCGACGCCGCAAGACGAACCTTGCCAGACCTCTTCTGTGACTCCGGCTTTGGCGCCTTTGCGACCACCGATTCCTTGCCAGCGTTTCCGTAGATGTAGGTGACGCTGCCAAGATGCTCGACGAAATCGACGTCGAGTTCGATCGCGATCTCTTTCCTCTCCGCCGCAGATGGAGAGAAGTCATCGGGGCGAATTCCGAGTGTGATCGGCTTGCCGACGAGCAATTGATCCGGCTGCACGGGGACGGAGACTGTCGCCCCGGCGTCGAGCCTGACGTCCATGCCCGCCTCGTGCGCCGCCTCGATGTGGCCGCCCAGGAAATTCATCTTGGGTGAGCCGATGAATCCGGCCACAAACCGGGATGCCGGATTGTGATAGAGATCATGCGGGCTTCCCACCTGCTCGATGTTGCCGTCCTTGAGTACGACGATCTTGTCGGCCATTGTCATGGCTTCCACCTGGTCGTGTGTCACGTAGATCATGGTATTCCCAAGCTGCTTGTGGAGCTTGGCAATCTGAACCCGCATCTGCACCCGCAATTCGGTATCAAGGTTCGACAGGGGTTCGTCGAATAGGAACACCTTGGGTTCGCGAACAATTGCGCGGCCAATCGCAACGCGCTGACGCTGGCCGCCCGAGAGTTGTCGGGGTTTTCGGTCCAGAAGATGATCGATCTGTAGCAGCGACGCAGTCTCGGCGACCCTGGTCTCGATCCCGGTCTTCGCAACCTTTGCCATTCGCAGAGGAAAGGCAAGGTTCTCGCGCACAGTCATGTGCGGATAGAGCGCGTAGCTCTGAAACACCATCCCGAGGTTTCGATCCGCCGCATCGACATCATTGACGAGCTCGTTGTCAATCAGAAGCCGGCCGCCGCTGATTCGTTCTAGTCCTCCAATCATTCGCAACAGCGTCGACTTGCCCGATCCCGAAGGTCCGACGAACACGACGAACTCGCCGTGATCGATGGTGAGATCAATGTTCCGCAGGATCTGGATTGTCCCATAGGCCTTGTTGACGCCTTCCAAACGAACATCGGCCATCACGAACTCCTCTGTCGAATCCGTTCGACCAGCGCCGCCGGGACCTCAATCTCTGCCAGGCTGGAGACGATAAAATCAGGTGGCACCAGGGATGGGTCTTCGCGGGGCGGCACGCCGGTCGTGACCAGCACCGTCGGTAGCTTCGCTCGCTTTCCGGCCTGGATATCCGTCTGGATCTGGTCGCCAATCATCAATGTGGCGTTGCGCGCCGTCCCGAGACGGGAAAGTGCCGTCTCGATCATGTGCGGCTCAGGTTTCCCGACAATCAAGGGCTTCACGCCTGTGGCAGCAGCTACAGCTGTGATCGTTGCTCCTGCTCCAGGTTCGAAACCGCCTGCGGTCGGCAGGAGGAGATCGGGGTTGGTGCCGACGAATGCGGCACCGTTCAGGATCGCTTCGACCGCAATCCGCAGCTTCTCATGCGTTATCTAGCGATCGAGGCCCATGACCACGGCATCGGGTTCGCGATCGGTCACATCGAGCCCCGCTTCGGTGATGGCCTTCACCAGCGATGGCGCGCCCACGACGAATACGCGCGTTGCATCCTTGTATGTCGCGCGAATGAGCTCGGCGGCAGTGATGGCGCTCGTGACAACGTCTTTCGGCGTGACGACAAGCCCGAAACTCGCAAGTTTGCGGAGACATCTTCGGGGGTATGGGTGGAATTGTTAGTCACGAAGCAGAACGGCAATCCTGCCGTCTGCCAAGCTCCAAATGTCTGGATAGCATCTGGTATCGCCGCGTTGCCGCGATAAACCACGCCATCGAGATCCGAAATGATACCTTTGACTTGCGGCCAGTTATGGGCCGGGGCGGTATTAGCCATTCATCAGCATCCCGCCGTTCACGTGAAGAATCTGCCCGGTCATATATGAGGCCGCGGGGCTTGCGAGAAAGACAGCAAGACCCGCGATATTCTCCGGTAGACCCACGCGTCCCAGCGGGATCCGGCCACTATGGCGGGCTTCGGTCTCCTCCCGGGGACGCCCGTGCATGGGCGTGTCGATAATGCCAGGGGCGATTGCGTTGACATTGATCTTGAGCGGCGCGCATTCGTAGGCGAGCAGCTTGGTGAGATCGTGGACGATCGCCTTGGACAAGCAGTAGTCGGCGCCGCCAGCCTGATAGTTGAAGACTGCACCTTGCGAGGACAGCGAGGAGCCGACGTTGACGATACGGCCACCTTTCGCCTTCATGAACCGGTCGACCACCAGTTTGGAGGAGCGCAGGACAGCGACTGAGTTGATCTGGATCGTGCGCTCGATCTTTTCCGAATTGCCGTTCAGGAGCGGCTCGGCAGACTTGATGCCGGCGTTATTCACCAGCACATCGAGCCGGCCGAAACGTCTGGCAATCTCATCTAGCACCCTTGCGACATCGTCCTCCCGCGCGACATCCATCGCCATTGGCAGTACGCCGTTGCCATGGGGCAGGCCAGCCAAGGTCTCCCTGAGGTTTGCGAGATTAGCATCGGTGGCAAGGACATTCGCCCCTCCCGCCCGGAATGCATTGAAACAATGGCCGACCCGATGCCTCCACCGGCTCCGGTTACGAGCACCGTTCTATCCGAAACTGAGAACTGTTCAGTCATTCCAACTCCAGGATCGTTTGTGATTGCAGAAATTCGCCAACCGCCTCGCGGCTCGGCATCGAGCTTTGAGCACCGCGGCGCGTCACGCACAGGGCTGCCACCGCGAGCGCCCTTCGTACGGCTTCCCTCAAGGGCAGGCTCTCAGCCAATGAAGCGGCGAAGGCGCCATTGAAAGCATCCCCTGCGGCCGTGGTATCCACGACCTTCACCGGGAAGGCGCGCAGAGAAAAAGATTGCTTCTTGTCGGCATAGTAAGCGCCCTGCGCGCCCAAGGTGATTAGGGCGGCAGCTGGACCGAGATCGAGAAGCTTTAAGGCCGCGCCCGCGGCTGTGTGGAAGTCGAGGACTTCGATCCCTGTGAGCTCAAAGGCTTCCGTCTGGTTCGGCGTGACGAAGTCAACGCTTGCCCACGCGGCCGGTGAAAGCCCGGGCCTGACCGGCGCCGGCTTGAAGATGAGTTCAAAACCCTTGTCCGCCTTCATCTCGAAGAGCCGATTAAGGGCCGAGATCGGCATCCCCATTTCCGCAACAACGATTGCATCGCGCGCGATGAACTCGGCCGCGCGCTCGATCATCTCGGGTGTCACGTTCAAATTCGTGCCAGGGTCTATGACGATCATGTTCGAGCCGTCGTCGCCGACCATGACCAGGGCTGAACCGGAGACCTCGCCCGCAGAGATCTGAATGGCATCTGCGCGAACGCCGGCCTGCATCAGGGACTGCAACAGCCAGTGGCCGGCATCGTCATCGCCGAGACGCGTGTAGAAATGTGGCTTGAGGCCAAGCCGGGCGGCAGCAACGGCCTGATTGGCGCCCTTGCCTCCGGGGTAACGGGTCAAGCCGCCCATCAGGCTTTCACCTGGAGTCGGCAGTCGCTCGACGTTGAAGCAGAGATCGAGATTCGTCGTTCCGAAGAACATCAATGGCCGGGTGTTCATTTTACGGCACCGAAGGTGAGGCCGCGTTCGAGGTGACGCTGGCCAATGACGATCAGGATGACGGGAATGATCATCGTCACGACGAGCCCGGCCGCCATGACGGGATAGAACTGCACGCCCGGATTGAGAAGCTTGAGCAGAGCGACCGTCACCGGCGCCTTGGTCGAGCTCAGCATTAGACCGAGGGCAAAATTGTGCCAGGCGAGCAGGAAGATGAGCAATGAGGCTCCGATCAGTCCTGGCTTCAACAGTGGCAGCACGATGTGCAGCACGACGCGAACGGGTTTGGCGCCGTCCATGGCAGCCGCCTCCTCGATGTCCTTGGGGATGTCCTCGATGTAGGAGCGGCTCAGCCAGACGATCATCGGCAGTGTGACCACCTGGTAGACCCAGATCATGCCGAGATAGGTGTCATATAGCCCGATGGTCTGGAATACGCTGAAGAGCGGGATGACGACCAGGAGAACCGGGGCAAAGCGGAATCCAAGAATGAAGAACGCAATGTCCTCTTTGAGAGGTATGTCGCGCCGCGCCAGCACGTAGCCGGCCGGCACGCCCACGAGCAGAGACACGATGACCGAGCCCAGCGCTATGACGACGCTGTTGGTGATCGGCGTCAAGAAATCGACTTTGATGGTGCCATAGCTGGTCGCCCCCGCCTGGGCGACATCAAACAGCACGCGAAAATTCTCCAGGGTCGGCGAGAACAGAAAGGTCGGTGGCCAGGTCATGACTTCGGCCTGCTGCTTCAGCGACATCATCAATATCCAGATAAGCGGAAAAGCTAGGATAAATGCGCAAACGCCCACGAGCAGGTTGAGGATCAGATTGGCGGGAGTCGAACGATTGACGCGCATGCGCGGCCTCTTCAGCTGACGCGCTGGCGAACAAAGCGCCAGAGCTTGACCATGGCGAACGTCCCGACTAGCACGATCAGCCAATTGACCACCATCAGTGCGGCGCCACGCCCAAAAGCGAGATTCTGGAACGCGGTGATGTAGGCACGTACCGAAAGAACCGAAGTGCTGTTGCCGGGCCCGCCTTGGGTTGTCCCGAAGATGATGTCGAACTGGTTGAGAGACTCGATCAGCCGAAACACCGCCGCGATCAGAATGTAGGGAGCAATCAGAGGCTGCTCGATGTGCAGAAAGGTCGCCAAGCCCTTCGCACCGTTAACGCGCGCGGCTTCTCTCACCTCTTCATTGATGCCCTGAAGGCCGGCGAAGATGATGAGTGCGAAGAAGGGCGTGTAGGTCCATACGTCGATCAGGACCAGGGAGAACATTGCGGTCACGGGATCTGAGATCCAGGCAAATCGGCCGATCCCGACAAGCGACAACAGATAATTCATGATCCCGTTTTGTGGGTCCATCATGGTCGTCCACATGAGCGCTACGCTCATCGGGGGTAGGACGAGGGGCAGGAGAATGACCGGCCGCATCACGCGGGCCAGGAAGACTTCGGTCGCGAACAGCTTGGCAAGCGCGAGACCGAAGGCTGCCTCGGCAAGGACGGCGGATCCAGAGTAGACCAGCGTCGCGCGAATGCTATTCCAGAAATCCTCTGTCTTAATCAGCGCCGCGTAATTGTTGAGGCCGATGAAGTGGACCAAGGGGCGACCGAACCTGAGGTCAGTCAACGACTGATAGACGCCGTAGAAGAACAGAAGCAGAAATCCTACAAGTATGACGATGGCTGGCGCAATTGCTGCAATGCTCCACCAGTCAAGACGCGGCTCCTCAGCGCTCTTGATCCGCCGATCCTGTGAGGAGGCAAGTTGGCTGGCCGAAGACTGCAGCGTCACGATTGCGTCGTATCCTCGAAGTTCCATATGACTACATCTCTAATTGCAAGAAGGGGCAGCGGGTCGCCGCCGCCCCCTCGGCACTTCACATGGTCGATCGGATTTCGGCCGCGAGGTCTGTCAATGTCGCCTTCACGTCAGCTCCGTTGACCATTTTCTGCATGGCAACGGCCCAGGCATTCATTGCTTCGGCAAAGCCGACGCGAGCTGTAAAGGCCAGCTTTGCCCGGTCCTGCACGCTCTTGAACGTGTCGACAAAGTTGTTGAATTCAGGCTTTGCCGCGTATTCGAGCCATGCCTTGTCAGTCCAGGTCGAGGTGCGCGGAGAGTTGACGAGCTTGCCGGCCACGGCACCGTTGAGCTTCACTTGCTTCGAAGTCGCCCATTGGATGAAGAGCCACGCAGCTCCCTTCTTTTGCGATGCCGCATTCATCGCCAAAGACCAGATCCAGATGTTGGATTCGAAGTTTTTGGCATTCGGAGCACGCAAGGGCGGCGCAAATGCTATTTTGCCTGAGGCTGGCTTGCCGGCAACGTCGTTCCAAAAGCCAAACATGTTGGAATCGATCGCCATGGCTGTGCGGCCGGAATTGATGCCTTCGACCACCTGGTACCAATTGTCGTTAGCAAAGGAGGGCGCCGCGCACTTCTTGATCATGTCCACATAGTCCTTGTGGAAAGCGATCGACTCGGGTGAGTCGAGGCCGGTGTCGAGCTTACCGTCCTTGACGGTGAAATCGTGCACCCCGTAGGACCTGGCGATCGAGATTGCGGCCGTGTGGATGCTGCTCCAGAACCGCACACCGCGGACGCCAAGGGGCGTAATCGTCGGATCGGCAGCCTTCAGCTTTTCGCATGCCGCGGACATCTCCGGCGGGGTCGTAGGGACCTTGATGCCATACTTGTCGAGGATGTCCTTCCGTTAGAACAGTTGGATATTCTCGAAGCCATGCGGAATGGCCCACACCTGCCCGCTTCCCGGCTCGATCTGGCCTTCCTTGACCTTCCAAGTCAGCGCATCTCGTAGTGCTGGGAAGAAATCCTTGTAATCGTAGCCGGCCGCCGTAAGTTTCGGATCGTTCAGATAGCGGTCGAGGGGCTCAAGCAATTGACCGGGCGCAAGATCCCAAGCCGGTTGAATGCCCGTACCGACAACGTCCCAGCTTGGTGATTTGGTGCTGAGCTGGATCGTCAACTTATTCCAATACGCATCGTCCGGATAAAGCTCCGGCGTCACCTTGATGCCGGTAAGCTTCTCGAATTCCGGCAGCTGGGCTGCAACCGCATCGGCATATGGATGAATATCGGAGGCCCAGACGATCGACTCGCCTTCGAACTGGCGCCAATTGATGTCGTCTGCCTTGGCGTGGGTAAGCGCCATGGCCGTTCCGGCCAAAAGCGTGGAGCAGATAAGGGTAGCTTTCCTAGCAAAATTTGCTGAACGGTCCGGACAAGCAGCGTACTTCCTTGGCATGATTCCCCTCCGGTGAGCTCTTTGGCCCGTAAACCTCGTGCCCCCTCCTCTTCGAGAGGCCGCAGTGTCGGCAAGGCTAGCGCCCGCTGTTCCGTCGTAAGCGGTTTTCCGAACTCTCTTTGGGTAAGATTGGGTAACGTCGAACAATCGGTAGTTCAGAAAGTGATCCGCGGATCGCGTCAGGCGTACTCAAGCCACGTTGTCTACCAATTTGCTGGACTGGCAGCAGTCATCCTCAAGGATCAATTAGCAAACTTATGACGCTGACGCCTCGTAGCTTCGGCAGTCAAACGACAGTCGATTGTCCTGGGATGTGGCGGCTCCGAAATCTCTTGTGCACGCGCCGGTTAGCGAGGTTCACAATGACCGTTCTCGAGTGCGCGATAGGGCAAAGGTTTCAATCCTCCACTGCAGTACTTCACACGGTTTTCCGTCTTCCGTACCGTTCCTCCGAATGCGCCGAGACGGCTTTAAGCTGCAAGAACCGTCATCAGGAATCTCCGGACCTCTGTCTTCAGCCGCGCGCTGTCGTTGGACAGCATCTGCGCGTAGGTGAGCAGTTAACTCGAAGCCGAGCCGGTCTCCGTTGCGCGGCGCTTCACGTCGGCTATGCTCGAAGCCACTCGGCGGGCCCCGTGTGTGCCTCCTGGATATTGGAGGAGATCTCTTGCGTAACAGCTCCTTGTTCGTCAACCGCGCACAAGATCGCCGACCAAGAACTAAGTTCAACGGCGGCGTGGGCCAAGCGTGTAACTCATCAGCAACGCGACCACGAGCAGCACTCCCTGAACGAAGCTTTGCGCGTAGTACGGGAAATTGAACATTGTCAGTCCGTTGATTAGTGTGGCGACGAAGACCGCGCCAACCAGCGTACCGACGGCATTCGCTTTGTTGGCGCCAAGCACGGCATATCCCACGAGCGCGGCGGACACGGCCTGCAGCAAGTACGCGTCGCCCACATTGACGTCGCCCCGGTTGGAGCGGGCCGCTAACATGACTCCGGCGATTGCTGCCAACGCGCCGGAGATCAGGTATGCCGCCATGCGATAACGCGCCACGCGGATGCCGGCCGCCGCGGCTGCGATCGGATTGCCCCCAACGGCGTAGAAGGCCCGCCCCCACCGCGTGTAATTGAGCAGCACAATGACGACGATGAATATCAGACCTGCGACCACGACTGACGCTGGGATACCGAACAGCCGCCCACCACCTAGCCAGCCGAATAGCGGCGAGAACTTGCCCGGAGCGACATTGCCGTTGAACGACATACCCTCCGCGATCGACTGGCCCGAGACGCCGAGCAAGGTCAACCCGTTGATGAGGAACAAGCCGGAGAGCGTTGCCACCAGATCGGGGATGCGGGCGTAGACAATGAGAAAAGTGTTGAATAGGCCGACCGCGACGCCCGCCGCCACGGCGATCAGAATCGCTGGGGCGCCACCGAGGTCGCCGATCACCATCGCCGCGGTTGCTGCCATCACCGCAAGCGACATCGACGCTCCTACGGACAGGTCGAATCCGCCGACCGTCATCGAAACCGTGGCGCCAAGCCCGATCACCGCGACCACCGAGGCCGCTTGCAGGATAAACATTGCATTGGCGAACGTGCGGAAGAACGGCTGCTGCCAGGAGAAGAACAGAATCATCAGCACCAGAACGGCCAAAAGCCCGTAGCGGTAGATGAAGACTTTCAGCTTTTCCGCGCTGCCGCGGGTGGATCCAGGCTCGGCCGGCTGCGCGAGCGAGTTTTGGATTGTCATTGAAGGGTGCCCCCACTTACGCCTTGCCGAGCTGCACCGGTCCGGCTCATGATTTCAGAAAGCTCTTCGGAGCTGAGCGCATCCGCCATAACTTCGCCCGCGATCGCTCCTTCGACCATAATGAGTACGCGGTCGGCGACCTCCACCACTTCCTCAGGGTCCGACGACGAGACTACGACCGAGTTGTACTCCGAGAAAGCCCGCAGCGCGTCCGAGATGATGCCGCGCGCTCCGATGTCGATTCCCCGGAACGGTTCGTCAAGAATTAGAAGTGACCAGCCGTGCTTGAGCCAGCGGCCGACTAACAGCTTCTGCTGATTGCCTCCCGACAGCGCCTCGATGGGGGCATCCCAGCCGGGACACTTGACGTTGTAGTCACGGATGATATCCTGGGTGAATGCCACTTCTTTATGTAGGTCGATGAAGCCATAGCGGCTGAAGAATCCCATTGCGCCGATCGAGCAATGCTTCGCCAGGCCCTCGCCAGGGAAGATCGATTGCTTCGCGCGCTCCTCCGGCACCATCGCCACGCCCCTCGTCAGCGCATCGGCTGCGTCGCGCGGCTTGAAGGGCCGATCGTTGAGCAGCATCTTGCCCGAAACCAGCGGCATAGCACCGTAAATCTGTTCCAGAAGCTCGGTCTTCCCGGCGCCAACGAGCCCGGTGATACCGATCACCTCGCCCTTGCGGAACGTCAGGTCGACGGGCACCGCATCGGGCCGCACACGCAAGCCGCGTCCGACAAACACCGGCACCTGGTCCGAGCGGCGGATGACATGTTTCGCCGACAAGATCAGATCGCCGAGAATTGATGTCGCTATCGCATTCGTATCGAGCGGTGACTGGTGCTCGGAAACGATCTGACCATTGCGCAAAACGACTGCGCGGTTGCATAGTTGCTGGCTCTCGCTCATGCGGTGCGAGACGTAAAGCACCGCGATACCGCGCCGCTTGAGGTCCGCCACCGCCTCGAACAATTTTTCCGCTTCACGCGCCGACAGCGTCGAAGTCGGCTCGTCGAGGATCAACAGCTTAGGGTTCTTCACTAGGGCGCGCGCGATCGCCACCTCCTGCCGACCGCTCGCTGACAGTTCCTCCACCGGAGCTTCCAGCGGTAGCTTGAGGCCCAACTTCTGCTGCACCTGCTGCGCGCGGTCCATGACGCTGCGGCGGTTGAGAAAGAAGGGCGAGTCGGCGGTCGAGAGATCGTCGAGCAGCAAATTTTCTGCCACTGTCATGCCGAACACCACGGCATCGTCGATGTTCTGGTGAACGGTCGCGATGCCGCAGTCACGCGCTTCGGTCGGCGAGCGGATTTCGGTCCGCTCGCCCTCGATCAGGATTTCGCCGGACGTGCGCAGGAAATTGCCGGAGAGCACTTTGATGAGCGTGGACTTGCCGGCGCCGTTGGCACCGAGCAGACCCAGCGTCTCGCCCGGCATAATCGAGAAGCTCACACCCTTTAGCGCTTGCGTGGCACCGAAGCGCTTGGTGATGTTGCGGAACTCGACGAGGGCTCTCGTTCGCTCGGACATAGGGCAACCTCCAGCGAGGCTTTCCTGCGTGGACCGATTCATTTCATCTTATCCATCCAAGGGGCCTTCGCCACGTCCGGCGTCTTCAGATCCGGAAAGACCGCACCAAGCTGTTCGATGTTCTCGACTTTGTTCGTGCGCAGCTCTTCCTGAGTGATAACCAGCGGCGGCACGCTCAGCGTGTTGCCGATGAGGTCGCCGGCAATCCTGGCCGCGGCCACCCGCAGTACGACCGAGCCGACATTGGACTGGTTGGTGGTAGCCGTGACCACCCAAGGACTGTGTGGCTTCGTCATTACCGCGATGTCGGCAGTTGAGATGTCCATGCCATAGGTCTTAACCTTGTCCGCCAGACCGAGTTCGCTGATCGCTAGCGATGCGCCTTTGGTGAACTCATCATACGGCGCGACAATCGCCTTGACGTTTGGATGGGCAGTCAGCGCTGCCTTGGCCTGATCGGCCGTCTGGGCGGCAGTGTTGGCGTTGACGACGCCGATCGTCGCTACCGTATTGACGCCAGGGTTGGCCCTCAAGAATTCCTTCCAGACTTCGTTGCGCAGATCGAGCGCCTGATAGCCTGGCACATAGACATAGATGACGTCAGCCTTTGCACCGTCGCCGCCGATATGGGCCTTCAGAGCACCAAGGATGCCGGTCATCATCAGCTTGTCGCCCTGATCAACGGTGATGACCTTGTCCGACGGCTCGACCGAAACGTAGTAGGTCACGACAGGAATATTGGCGTCAGCGGCCGCCTTGATGCCGTCGCGCAGACTATCACCAAATCCCCAACCAATGACGATGGCATCCGGCTGAGTGGCTACGGCCTGCTGCAGCATCAGCGCCTGCTTCGCATTGTCGCCGTCGGCGTTGTAGACCGTCAGCTTGACGCCGAGCTTCTTCGCTTCAGCCTCAACGCCGGCAATCCACTCCTGATACACGTCGCCAGTGTTGAGCTGGCGGACAACCGCGATCTTAACCGCGTGATTCTTAAACTTTTGCGGTACCTCGGCGTGCGCGTCCGACTTAACTCGAATCGGAGTGGGCCCGTCTGCGAACGCTACACTTGTAAGGGCGATCCCCGCGACGCCTGCGAGAAATGCGCGACGAACAATCCTTGCCACAATCATAACGTTTCCCCTTTGCTGACGTGGTGCTTGGCCGCGGAGTTCTCCGTGCGGCTTGAGTTCTTCAATAGGATTCTAGGGTACGTTGAGCACCCAGTCAGGCTCGAGCGTCCTTCTTGGCATAAGCTTCAGCACGCCGTTCCATACGAAGCTTTAGACGCTCATCGGCTTCAGGGCTGCCGTCGTGAAAGCTGCCAAACCACTTGTCTAGTGGGACCGCCCCATCAGCGTAATTCACCTCGAAAAGCTTGTGGTGAAGATAATGAGCGTAGACTCCAGATGGGACGGTGCGCTCGCCCCCCAGCTCGGTTCGATCGAAACCGGTATGGGCAATTGCTGGAGCGAGGCCCGCGCGCATCACCATGGCAAGCATATGTATTGGATGTGAATTGAAGACAGCGATCAACACGATGACAGAAAAATACAGGATGTGTTCGACCGGGTGCATCGCTAATCCCGACCAGGGAAGCACGTTCGTATTATTGTGGTGCAATGAATGAACGTACTTGTAGAGGAGACGAGTATGAAGCAGGCGGTGAACCGCGTAAAAGTGGACCTCATGAATGAATGGGACGAGTAACAGCAGGACGATGAACCATATTGGGTTGTCTGACAAGGTGATGAGAGGCACGTAGCCGTTGGCATAAAGATAAAACGCCGCGACCTGATATGCTGTAAAGACCGGAACGCCGCTCGTTATCGTCCAGAAAATATTGTCCAAAGCCTGTTTGCCGAAGACGAAAACAGTAGCTCTGGCCGTGGGCCAACGCGGGTTGTACTTAAAGCGCGTCTCCTGCCGTCGCAAAACGTAGAGCCAAGAGTGCCAGGCGCCATACCAAAGGACGACGATGGCATAGTTGAGGAGAACGAGATAAAGTACCCAGCCGATCTCGAGTGTCTTCATTTGTTCAAGAGACGGCGCAAGAAAGAGCCAATAACCGATCCCGAACACGATAAGCAGCAGGTTCCAAGGCAAAAAGTACCCTGGCAACCACTTTATCACCGCCATAGGTTTCGGAGGCAACGTGAACAACGGCCCATAACTGATGAGCTCCTTAGGCGCGTAGTGACCAAACTCGTCGCGACGGCCGAATTTAGTTTCCTCCATCATCGCTTCCTCCTGGCGCGCAATCCACCCCTATATTTTCTTCAGTATATGGCAGAGCGTTGGATGGCTCGATGGTTAGGTTGATTGAAATCCATCAAAATGTCGAGCTACGGCTTACTGCATTGTCGCCACGGCCGCTAAACGCTCGTCATTGTACGGCTCGTTTGCTCCCCTGCACGCTACGTATAGCGGTCGAGAGTATAGATTGCAGATCGGCAACTGATGCAACTTAGCGTGCTCGCTATCGAAACACCGGTACACCAGACATCACTGCCTTTCGAACCGCGATGCAGCATCTGAGCGGCCACAACGGATTGCGCCGGGCGCCACTTCGAGGTGAACGACTTCGCCGCGAACCGGTCGCTCGCGTTATTAGCAGCGAACCGTTGTACGCTGAGGGCTGCGCCACCGGCGACGAACTTTGGCGTCTTGCTCACAACGGACCACACGACCTTCACCGCCGCGGCCGAACTCTTCGCCAACTTCGACCACGGCGCCGCAATGTTCGCGTTGTGTCCGTCGTCAGATAATTTGAGACCGCTCATGCATTTCGAGAAGGGAGGCTCCGGATCATCTTGGGCTAGAGGTTAAGCTGCCTGCAGTCGATGCCGCAAGCGACGGATTGCGATGGTCTCGCGCTTGATGCGCTCAGCAAGATGCGGTTCTTCAAGGTCTGATGCCAGTGCCCTGGGTCTGGCGATGATTGGCGCACCGCGCACAGGCCGTATGTCCTTGCCCTTGAGCCAGGTGGCCAGATCATCCGCGACGTAACTTGATCCGTTGTCGCTGAGAAGCCGTGACCGCTGCTTTATATTGATGTACTCCAGGCCTGAGGCGACAAGCGCCCGGTCGAGCGTGGCCGTAACGTCGGAGGCGCACATGGTTGGGCTCATCCTCAACGCCACGATATAACGCGAGAAGTCAGCGAGCACAGTGAACAGATAATACCAGCCCCAGCCGGTGATCTTGAGGTAGGCGAAGTCAGTCTGACAGAGCTGGTTGATCGCCGTGGTCTTGTCCTTGAACTCGTTGGCCGTCTTGATCACCTCATAGGCGGGGCTGGTGATCAGGTCGTGCGCCTTCAGCAGCCGATAGACCCAGCGCCTCGGAGACTAAGTACTTTCTGTCATCGGTGAAGCGCACCGCCAGCTCGCGCGGCGACAGCTCGGGAATCTCCAGCGCCAGATCGATGATCTGACCGCGGACTTCGTCAGGAACCCGATTCCAGACCATGTCCGACTTCGAGCGATACTCAGCCAGTACCTCAACGCCAACCGCACGGTAGCGATCGTACCACCGATAAAATGCGGCTCGCGGGATGCCGAGCTTCTCGAGCGTGCGTCTGGCACGCAGATGGTGATTGCTCGACCAGCGCGATGATCTCGGCCTTCGCGAACGCAGGATACCTCATGCCTCGTCCTCCCCAGCCGCGCTCAACTCTTTTTTGTAAGCGGTTCTCCAGGGTACGATCGGCGACCACCTCCTTCAATTCGGAGGCTTCACGACGAAGATCCTTGACCTCGCCGGACGTGGCTGAGCGGGCAGTGTCGCCCCCCAAGGCGGCGTTTGCCAGCCTCAAGGAACTCCTTGGACCGGCCATAATACATCGAGGCCACACAGCTCGGAGATATTCTCCTCGTCGCGCAAATCCTTCCAACACGATACGGATATTCTTTTCCGCTGAATACTGCCGAGGTGCCTGGCGTCGGTTGTCCTTCAGCACTTGTTCTGCCGGGGCTTTGTCCGGCCCGGATTTCTGCTTCAACTTCGCTCCGTACGGCAACGATGAACCAGAAATCCTCCTTCGTGAAGTCCTGGTCTCAGAGGCGCTGACGGCGAACACGCCACACTACATGGCGTTGATCCTACGCCGGCAGGCCGCCGACTCGGGGCGCCCCGCACACGAGCGAGTCTACGAATCGTAAACATGATGGAAAAACATCAGGTTCAGAATAGCCTAAATCAGATGTCGGCGACTAACCTCCAAGCTCGCACAGTTCGGACTTGATGTGATGGCTCGAAGAATTGTCATAGTTGGTGCTGGACATGCTGGGACGAGTGCAGCTCGCGCACTACGGGAGCATGGGTGGTCCGACGAGATTGTACTCCTAACGGAGGAACGGTCCGCCCCTTATGAGCGTCCGCCTCTGTCCAAGTCAGTCCTTACTCAAGAGGAGAGCTTCAGCGGCGTAGCGGCTCTTGCCCCAGGTTGGCTTGACCAGAACGGAATCCTTTTCCGCTCTGGGGTCAGAGCGGAAGCAATCGACCGGGACGCACAGAGCGTTACACTCGCTGGAGGAGATCGTTTTCGGTATGACTACCTCCTGCTCGCGACAGGAGCAAAACCGCGTTTTCCGCAGTTGCCTGGCGTCGGCTCGAAGGGAGTGATCGCGCTGCGGTCGTTGGATCAATCCGCCGTTCTCCGAGAGAGATTGATGCCGGCACGAAGGCTTGTCGTTATCGGCGGAGGACTGATCGGATTGGAAGTCGCGGCGTCTGCCCGGGCAAGAGGTGTTGACACAACAGTTTTGGAAAAGGCACCCGCTCTGCTGTCTCGCGTGATGCCGATCTCGACGTCCGATAGAATCTTAGAACTGCATCGTTCCAACGGCACCAAGGTTTTCCTCGGAGCGGACGTGGAGGCGATCATTGGTTGCGACATGGTCGAGGGCGTGCGACTCAGATCAGGACAGGAATTCGTAGCCGACACAGTTCTGGTTGCTGTTGGCGCGGATCCCGACGTTGAATTGGCGCAGAAGGCTGGCCTTGCCACTGACGACGGCATTCTCGTCAATGAATACCTCCAAACTGCAGACTCTCGGATCTTCGCCGCCGGAGACGCAGCAAGATATCCGGCGTCGACGGGTAAAGACACGATACGATTGGAGGCATGGAAGAATGCGCTGGACCAGGGGGGCACTGCCGCGTTGAACATTTTGGGACGAAAGGTTTCCTATAGGGCAGTTCCATGGATGTGGTCTGATCAATTCGACAAAGTATTCCAAGTTGCTGGCATTCCGAACAAATCGCAGGTCGAGGTAAATCGTAGTTTAGACGATGGGGGTATAGTAACGTTTCTCCTAGACAGATTTGGCGTTCTAGAGGCCACGGCGGCGTTCGGTAGCCTATCGCAAGTAGCAAAGATCGTCCGAGTCGCGACCTCGATAATTGAGAGGCGCCTTCGCCCGTCGCCTTCCGTCCTGCAGGACCCAAGCTACGATTTGAGAAAGCTCTTGCAGTCAGATGCCGTCAACGCCCACTCAACGCATGAAGCCGCTCTCTCAGCAGTTCGAAGGTAGACACTACATGAACACCATCCTGTTCTTTCAGTCGCTTTGGGCCATGGAATTGCGAAGCGCGACGGAGCCAGAACGCGGGCTTGAGGAAAACATCCGAATGATCAAAGATGCCGGCTATGACGGCGTTAGCGCAGATTGGCGGAGCCGGGAGTACGTACGCGAGCTGCATGGCCTGTTGAAGGCGAACGGGTTGACAGCCGAAGGCCAGTGTTTTCCGAAGACCATCGATGAGCTCAAGCCAGTGCTCGAAAATGCAACGGAATTCGGTCTTCATCATCTTGAGATTCAACCAGATGTACGGCCACGTCGCTTGGATGATTGCATCCCGCTTTTAGAAGGATGGCTGCGGCTTGCCGAGGAGGTCGATTTTCCCGTCTATATAGAGACACATCGCGACCGGATGACGACCGACCTGTTCTTTACACTCGATCTACTTGAACGAATCCCCGATCTCAAGCTGCTGGGGGATATTTCGCACTTCGTTGTTGGGCGCGAGTTCTCATGGCCAATTACCGAGGAGAATAACAGCCACATCCATCAAGTTTTGGATAGGTGTTGGGCGTTCCACGGTAGGGTAGCAAGCCGCGAGCAAATACAAATCGAGATTAGCTTCCCGCAGCACCAAATGTGGCTCGACCAGTTCTTAGAGTGGTGGGGCTACGGCTTTCGGAGTTGGCGCCGGCGCGCGGCGGACGGAGAGGCATTGGCGTTTACTTGCGAGTTGGGGCCGCGGCCGTACGCGATAACCGGTCGAGATGGTGAAGATACAACGGATCGCTGGAGCGAAGCCCTGATGCTTCGAGAATGCGTCAGGAAGGCTTGGGACAAGTCTGGAGCCCACCTGGAAGACAACGCGTAGAGCACAACGACAGCGCTTGAACTCAGGAAACGTTACAGCCCACTACTGCTCCGCTGCTGAAGACTGCAAACTGTAGACTGCAGATGTAGGTGTCCAGATCAAGGCGATCGCGATTTGTTGTATCGTCGATACACGCTTCGTGTGCTGATCCAGATGGCCTCTTTCTGTTGATTTGAGCTATGAGAGCGCTGGGATCTTGGTCGACATCGGTTTGGGGGGCCCGGCCGGAAGCGGCGCATGCATACATGGTCTATTGAGAAGATCCAAAGGTGCAATGAGGTCGACGGGTACGCGGGAGAACTAGAAGTCGACCTAATGATAGCCCGACTTTGCCGCCGGATCGATCGACGAAGGGTTCGATGTCAGGTGCAAAAGTGATGGCGCCAGACGTTCAGCATATTCTAAAGAGGGAAGAGAAGTTCAACATGAGCCTAGATTTGAAGATGGTTGACGACACCGCTCGTACATGGGTGTTTGCGTGCAAGGTAGAGGATATTCGGCTTCAAGACGTTCGTCGCTGGGAGTTTGACGGGCATTCATACGCAATATTTCGCTCCCCGAAGGGCGAAATCTTCGTAACAGACGATATTTGCACTCATGAACACGCCCACCTGTCCGATGGTTATGTTGAGGGCCACACGGTGGAGTGCCCCCGTCACTCTGGACGGTTCAGCTATATGACGGGAAAGGCACTTGGCGCTCCGGTATGCATAAACCTGCGCACGTACGAGGTGAGAATCGAGGATGGAGCGGTCACCGTTTTGGTACCTCGACGGGCTTAACCCGCAACGACCTCTAACTCGGCTCCGTCAAGCGTGACAGAGTTGCAGATAGCGCGTGAAGCAATCAGCTGACGCATTTTTCTCAGCTCTCGCCCGATGAGCGCCGTGGGTCCGATGGCGGTCGCGCCGACGAGTCGTTCAAGTGCGTCGCAGTGAAGCAAGATCGCGCTTCCAGACGCTGTCGGTTTTCGCCTTGTCGACGTACCGAGATGAGGTAACCCCATTATTTGAAGGGAGAGGTCGTACTGGTCAGACCAAAAGAATGGGACTGACGGCGCCGTAACTTCTTCGCCCAGCAGTACGGCGGCTAGGATTCTTGCGTGATCCTCCGCGTTTTGCCACGACTCCAAACGTATATGCCGTTGGTAAAGTGGATGCCAGAAGGCGGCAATGTCGCCACAGGCGAATATGTTGGGATCAGAGGTACGCAGCTGCTCGTTAGTTATTACACCAATGTCGATCTCCAAGCCGGCGCCAATCGCAAGGGATATCTCAGGTTCAACACCAACGGCAACGACGGCGACACTGCAGTCAACAGCATCTCCATTGCTGAGAACAGCGCGCTTTAGGCTACCATGGCCATTGGAAACGAACCTCTCGACCATGGCCCCGTACGTCAATTGCACACCAGCGTGGAGGTGCGTCTCGGCAAGGCGATCTGCTACCAGTCGCGGCACCAAGCGAGAAAGCAGTCGGTCGGAAGCTTCGATCACTCGTGGCTGGATGCCGCGCTGTGCGGCGGCCGCCGCGACTTCGAGGCCGATAAATCCGCCACCAACGACGGCCACTCGGTTTGATGCCAGGAAGTACTTAGAAACGGTTTGAGCATCGGCGTAACTTCGAAGGCTAAAGACGCCGCGGAGCTGACTTCCTTGCACCGGAAACCCGCGAACTCGAGAGCCGGTAGCGAGAACCAATCGATCGTATCTAATCACTTTACCGTCGCTAAGTCGGATGTTTTTCCGGACGCGATCAACATCTTCAACGGCGACGCCGAGATGGGTCTCTACACGCTCCCAAACTGGGTCGTTAGGCTTCCACAACACGCAGTCATCGAGCCCGCTGGTGCCCAGGAGAACTCCTTTAGATAGCGGAGGTCGTTCGTAGGGATAGATAGGCTCGGCCCCGACGAGGGTCACGTGGACGCGATCGGGGCCGCGAGACAAGAGTTGCGCCAATCTGCCGCCGGCGTGCCCCCCTCCAACGATGACTATTCTGCATCGCTCAGTCATCAGTTATAATCCTGTGCATCCATGACATCTTGGTGCGAAGTGCGGTGTTGACCTGCGATGGGCTATCGTCAACAAACATACCGCAAAACGAAAGCCGAAGCGAATGAAACCTGGGCTGAACGAGGTAGCCAAGCTCGCTGGCGTCGGAATTGCAACGGTCGATCGCGTCCTCAATGAACGAGCTAATGTATCCCCGAAGACGGCGCTGAAAGTCATCGAAGCTGCTCGTCAGCTGGGGATCAGTCGGACTCTTCCATCGCCCCATCGTCGGCTCTTTCGAGTCAAGGTAATAATGCCTTCGCAAAGGACGCCCCTTCTGTTGCGGCTTGCCCGAGCGTTTGAAAGCCAAATCGCGCAAACTACAAAATCCCTTGTGATCGAACGCGTCCTATTCGAGGAGCGGCATGCGGAAGCGGTCCCGGGTCTGATTCGCGCGGCCAAGGCAGACGCGGTGATAGTGTACGGACCCGAGACAGATCAAATGATAGATGCGATTGCCTCGGTGACCTCATCGGGGACCCCTGTCATTACTCTCGGATCAGACCTGCCGACGACACCACGGTTGGCCTACGTCGGGATTGACCACTACGGAGCCGGACGAGCTGCGGCATTCTTCATGTCCCGGATGGTCAATCGGGGAATCTACTTAGCGGTCTGCTCCGATCTGAAATACCGAGCGGAGGCCTCTAGGATTAGTGGATTTCGAGACGGTGTGAAGGCAGAACTTTCTTCTCCGATACACGTCGAGATAATGGAGAGCGATGAGTGCCCTAAAGGAATGTCCGAGGATGCTGTCAGCGGTATCTACGTCGCGGGATCAAAAAATGGGCTTGCCCACACAGTGGCACCGTGGTTGGCCAGAGCACCAATCGTGATCGCGCACGACCTTAGCGACGAGGTCAGACAGATGATGAAGACCGGCGTCGTTGCTCTGGCGATTGATCAGAACCCGGAAGAACAAGCATCGAGGTCGGTAGCTCTTCTCTTAGCCCGCTTCGGCCTAACGGCTCACGCGCCCGAGGCCGGGATAGTATCGTTTACCGTCCACACGAAATACAACATCTAAGACTGTGCAGTATCCAGAGTCCTGCGAGGGCCGCTCTTTTTCATCGCGACCGGCGCGTTCTGCGCGCTAGCGGCAATGCTGCGTTTGGCGCGGCTGACGAGCAGCCTGCCCTCGGCCGAAAGGCGCCCGAACTCGCCGTGGGCCAAGCTTGATGGTATCCGTCCGGTGATGCTTGCGATTACCCACATTTTTTGAGTCAGAGTTTCGCTCCCGTTGCGATATCGATGAATCGCGATAATCCGCGCCATATGATCAGATTCCCTGGTGGCGGATCGTTGGCGCGGGCGAGATAGCCGCCGAGCCTGGCGATCTTGATAAGATAATGCGACAATGTCTTTCGTTGTGTGTCGACTGGATTCTTGTCTTCGACGAGCCGATCAAGCAATTGGCTTTCAGCCTTGGTCAGCACAAATCCGGTGAGGCATTTGGCGCTGAACGATTAAGCATCGTCATCCAAAAAATGCGCCAGCTCACAATGCAGAATACCGAGATCAGATTCGTCAATCGCTGAGCAGTCCGCAGTTGCGAGTCCTCCTCTGCCCTACAGCCGGATTTGAGTATCTTGTGGAAGACCTCGATCTTCCATCGCAGGGAATACCATTCGAGTTTCTCGATCGCAGCCCTGCGCCGATTGCACTGGAAGATCGGTCAGGAGTTTCCATTCAATCTTCTTTCTGTTCTTTGGCGCTCCTCTTTCATCAGCGTGGATCACTGTCATAGTCAAAGTTGGATACCGCGACTGCTTGCCGATCGGTAGCAAAGTACCGATTTTACGATACCGGATTTCAAGAACAGACTGGTCTGGATTGCCCTTGCTATCCTGGACTTCGATCCGGTGGAGGCCTTTGACCACGACCTCGTCCATTATCGTTGCAACGGTATGATCGCCATCGCCTGCCAGGCGATTGACAAAGGTCCTTACCAAGAAATGCGTTCCAACCTCTTGGGCGGCGCACAACAAGTCATAAATATCGGCCTCACGATCACCGATATGGATGCACTGCGTGGCTTCTCGAAAAGCTCCGTGGATTGTTTGAGGTTCTCCAGCCACCGAATGCTCTCCTTGGTTTCAATGGGGATCCGTGTCAGGTTGACCTCGCGCCTGAGCGCGGCGCCCCCTCTGAACTTCTTTCGGTCCAGAACTTCACGGCGCTGAGCCCCAGTGGAAGCCCCTCGAGGGTCACCGCAAAGCTCGAATGCATCAATATTCCGCATGTCGTGTACGTTTGGGTTTTCCGTCCAATCTTCGGGAGTTGCTTTTGGGGATGCGCTTAATCATCCCGATCAGATCCGGGCGCTCTCTTTGATAGGTGAACTCGGTCGTATCATGCGGGACAAGAACAGGACCTTTCGCAGCCGCGATACGTTCCCGCGTCGATTTAAAGAGACCAGACAGAATGTCGGCCTCGCTTACTCGTTCATTGGAAAAGAAACGATAGGCCGCCTTGGTATTCGCCCAGTCTTGGCAAACCATCGGAATGCTCTGGCCGATGTCTCCACCGATCTGCTTCAGTAGCATGTAAATCTCTCGCCAAGTCCAGCGTCCTGGAATTCGCAAAGCGCTGCTTCACGATCAAACCAGGTCATCGCGTCGGACGCCTCCCGATGCAAGGCTCAGCCTCACAATCTCGCGCACCTGGCGCATGATAACCCTCCTCGTCGGCATCCAATCCTCCCAGCTGCTTCCAGCCGGAGAATTGGCCCAACGATCGGGCCTCACACCATCCGAATCTGCGCGCGATCAAATCCGAATGCTGCGCGGAAAATGCTCGGAATGCTGGGCGCGATCATTTCGGAACCCTGCGCGCCATCAAGTCGGTACGGTGCGCACCATCATCTCGGAATCCGCACGCATTGTCTGGGTGGTCTTGAGCTCTCTACGAACGCAGAGATCCTGCTTTCACCTGACGCTGGCTTCGATTGCATGGCTCGGGAACAGTGATGACGAAACAGTGGATCAACATGCCGTAAGGCCTGTGCAAAAAACGGGCTTCGTGCCCGAACCATTTATTGGGAACGGCGTGCGCAGATCTCATCATGGCCTGGCTGCAACAGCAGTCCACTCACGAGAGGCCGGATACATTTATGCAACTGGAAGTGTCATTTTCGTTGTTACGAACCCTTACACGGACGGGGTGAACCATACATTTTTTGACAAAAGCTCGCGCAGTGCCGCCGCATCGAGCATCTGCTCGGCCAGCAGCTTCTTCAGCTTCGCGTTCTCTTCCTCGAGCGCTTCAGCCGCTTGGCTTCGGAGACTTCCATGCCGCCGAACTTGGCCTTCCAATTGTAGATCGTCGCCTCGGAGACCCGTGTTTGCGAGCCAGGCCTGCTGTCGTCGCTCCAGCCTCATGCTCCTTCAACACTGCGATAACCTGCTCTTCCGTGAACCTTGCCCGTCCATCTTCTGATCTGAGGCCGGCAAACTGGACCATTTTTGGCTAGAGTTTTTCGCACCGGTTCCCTGGCTGGGAGGAGCGAAGGACGATGAAGGCTTCGAAGTTTTCGGACGCCCAGAAGGCGCTCATCCTGAAGCAGGGCAGTGACGGGGTTGCGGTGGCGGAGATCTGCCGCAAGGCCGGGACCAGCTAACTTATTCTGGTAGGGGCAGTTGCCAGTCCGTCCGCTCATTGATGTATTGCTTGTAGGCGGGGTGATCGAACAGGTGCAACACAAAGATCTGGTCATGCCACTGCGTTGGTGCGCCAAACTTCCAAGACAGACCGTTTATCTTTGCGATTTTCCGCGCTGCGTGAGCATCGTTAAATTCCCGGATTGCCAGAAGTTCCCCAACCCATTCGCAGTGTACTTCATCAAGATCACCGACGATATCGTCAAAGTAGCAGAAGGTCCGTGGTAGAAAATGAGATGCAGCAGAGTTGAAAAGGTTTAGTGCCGGCTTAGTACTTGTATAGAGGTCGAGGTCGAAAGACACAAAGCCGATAACAGGTGGCGAATAGCGTTCGATAAACGCCAGAACCGTCTCGCCGACGTTGCCGATTATCAGGGTGGCGCGCTTTAATTGACGCTCCAATTTAGCCCTATCCATTTTGAAAAAACCGGCGCGCCAGAGGTATGGCAGATCTCGGTAATCGTCAGAGGGTGGCAAGCCAGTTTCCAGATCGAAGCCGTAGAGTCGGAAGCGAACTCCCGTTTCAGCCTGAAGACTCTCAGCGACTTGTTCCATCTCCAGCAGTCCCATACCGCCAGCGACGCCAAACTCGATAGCGGCGATTTCGGGAATTTGGAGTGCCTTTGCTTGCCTCGCGGCTTGCCTCATTCCGAAAAGATAATTCGGGCGCATGCGTAGTCCTCGCTTTTAGTGTGGCGGCTTAATCCTGCCACCAAGCATAGGTCCTATTGTACTCAGATCGCCCCATTGGGACACCCCTTAGCGTTGGTAGGTTCGCCTTCTCGAAGACGACCTGCGGGACTTACGGCGCTCCGGATCCGCAAACCACTCCTTCAGCGATTTGCAGTAGGCCTTCCGCGTCTTCAGAGCCACGACGATCAGCAGGACGGGAGCCGTGCCTTTGGTCCAGTATTCGATGTCAGCGTCGGCGCACGCGAATTCGAACGTTTCCTCGGTCTCCACCTGCAGTCGTTCGCGCTCAGTGGCCTTGCCCTGGACCCGCAGGAGCAGGTTGCGTACAGAATCTTTCGCTCTTTCAGCACTGACGGCTTCTTCTAGAATGAAGGAGCTTTGGATGAACGATGGGAATGCCATGGGTCAGGTGATCCAGATAGATGAAGCCCGGATTCGCGATCACCTGGGCGAGATGGTCCGCGGAACGGTAGAAGAGACGCTGAATGCCATGCTGGAGGCCGAAGCGGACCTGCTGTGCGGTGTCGGACGCTATGAGCGGAGCCAGGCCCAGCAGGACACGCGGGCGGGCAGCTACGAACGAACGCTGCAAACCAAGGCGGGCGACGTCAATTTGAAGGCCAGAAGCTACGGCGGCAAACCTTCGAGACGGCGACTATCGAGCGCTACCAGAGGCGGGAGAGCTCGGTTGAGGAGGCGCTGATCGAGATGTATCTGGCCGGGATTTCAGTTCGCCGGGTCGAAGACATCACGGAGGCGCTGTGGGGCACCCGGGTCAGCCCGAGCACAGTGTCGAACCTGAACAAGAAGATCTATGCCAAGATCGAGGCATGGCGGAATCGCAGGATCGAGGACGAGCATCCGTATCTCTATCTCGATGGCATTGTGATGAAGCGCAGCTGGGCCGGTGAAGTTCGCAACGTGTCGCTGCTGATGGCCTCGGCCGTCAATGCCGAGGGATTCCGGGGGATCCTCGGCATCTGTGAAGGTGCCACGGAGGCAAGTCCGGCTGGTCATCGTTTTTGCGGCATCTCGTCGATCGTGGTCTCAAGGGCGTGCAGTTGGTGGTTTCCGATGCCTGCCGAGGTCTTGCCGAAAGCGTTACGGATTACTACGGGGGGTACGCTATCAGCGCCGCATGGTGCATTTTTATCGCAATGTCTTCAGCCTCGTGCCGTCGACCCGGGTCCGCGAGGTGAGCCACATGCTCAAGGCCATTCATACCCAAGAGAGCCGCGCCGCGGTTGGCGCGGGCGACCTCGTGGCGAAGAGCGGCGTGTCGGCTGGAAGCGCGGCCAGGCAGCCTATTCAAGCCTTATCGGGTTGAGGCGTCCGCGCGCCGCGCCCTCGGCGGACATACTTTCCAGTACGTTACAAATCGTACGTAACTCTTCTCGGCGAGTTCGGCGACCTGACGTTCCTGGTCGCGCAGAGACTTGACGTTATAGGCGTAAGTGGTCCCCCCGGCGATTGCCTTTCTTCTGCGGCCGCCCCGCCTGAGCCTCCATCCATGGCGCGCATCTTGCTCGCCACCGGAGCCGGCCGCGCCCAAAGATAGTCTTCCTGCTTGGTCAGCAGATGCCTGCATAGGACAGTGAGCTTACGGGCAAGCGCGACCGCCGCGATCTGATGCCCCCGCTTCGCCCTGATGCGAACGAACAAGGCCTCTTTGCAGCACCCCATTCCGCCTCGACCAGCATCGCCCGCGCGTGGCTGCGACCAACCTTGCTGATGCGCCCATGATGGGCAGCGCCGAGGCCCGACTGGCGTACCCGTGGATTCAGGCCGAAGTAGCTCACCAGCTTCTGTGGGCTCTTGACTCGCGTGACGTCGCCGACCGCCGCGATGATGCCGACGGCCACCGTTAGGTTGACGCTCGTGATCGTCATCAGCCTTCGCACGGGACTGTCGCCCATGACACTCAGTGCGATCTCGCGGTCCAACTCCGCCTGGTCTTCGGCGAGCCGATCGAGTTCACGGATATTCCGCTCAAGTGCCGGCTGCTCATCTGCCGGCACGACCTGCCGTGCAAGCCACACTCGGCCGCGCTGGTTGAGCAGGTCAGAGTGAAGGCACTTCGGAACAAGATGCGACGCAAGGATCGCATGCACCTCATTCTTTACGCGTGTTCGACGACGTACAATCTGGTAACGCCGCGCCACCAGCCGGCGCAATCGCTCGGTAACCGCGTCCGGCGTCCACACTTCGGGCAAGTAGCCCGCGACGTAAAGGTTCGCGAGAGTGCCTGCATCAACCTTGTCGGTCTTCACATGCGCATGGGCGATCGCCTTCACCTGCAGCGGGTTGGCGATCACCTCCCGGGCGACGAAAGGCGACAGTACGCGCGACGCTGCCATGCTATTGCCAGTCGCTTCCAGAACGACCTCGTCCGTCGGCTTAGGCGTCCTCCCGAAGCCTTCAAGTGCCACGCGGGTCATGTCGACCCGGCCTGCGTGCCGCAGCACGCCTCCTTCCCAAATCGCCACCTCCCAGAAGGTGCGGTGGATATCCATTCCGATTACGCGTCGCATGTCCGTCTTTCCTACCCGCCACGTTGATAACGAGAGCGGCGGGCGACACGACAACTACGGATTCGCGCTCTCGGCGCAACCGGGCGAGTCGTAAGAGGCGGCCACCTAACAAAACGAGCTCGCAGCTCATCGTACGAACCGGCCGCCCGCACCTTCGTGCTCCCGGAGCCTCTATCCCGGATACTCGCAGCATATGCCACCAGTTCGAAAAGCCAGTAGCGGAAACAGTGACCGCGCCATCCTCATACCGGTTAACAATCCGCTCGAGCGCATCATGAAGGAGATCCGGCGACGAACCCGTGTCATCGGCGCCTTTCCTGACGGTCAATCCTGTCTCAACTTGGCAGTGGCACGGCTGCGGCACATTGCCGGAACGCGTGGTCGACCAAATGCTACATGAATATGCGACCGCTCTATCAGCAGCAACTCTCTGAGACCGGAGTCGTCGCCTGATCAATGTGCGAAAGATACTGGACACTACCAGTTGCGACCTCGCCCGTTTCGGCGTCACGCAACTCGATGAAGCCGTCGATCTCCGCTTCGACGCCGCCGGTCGGATAGAACATGAACTCCAAGAGAACGATTCCCTCGATGAGGGACATTCCATGCTGTCCGATGACATCGCTTTTCACGACCTTCTTCATGGCCGTATGTTGGGCGCGGGATCCGACTCCTGTCCATTGCTCGACGCCGGTCGTGCACTCCTTCGTCGGTTATCGGCGATCGACAATCCGCTTCGACCGCGGGCGCGCTCCGATGGTATGATGCCATCGGAAAGAGTCGGGAAATCGCTGGTGATGTACGTCTACTGCAATGGAACCGCCCGTATCAGACATCGACGTTTTGGCGAGATACACGAAATCGATTCGGACCTGCTGGACTGGAACGCCGTTTGCAGCGACGAGCGACAGATGGGACCGGAGCTCCACCATGAAGCCGTTATTAAGCATCCGGAATTGGGAAGACTTTCCCTAGGGTCTGGGAGTATCCGGAGGGCGTCGAGAACCATCAGGAAACCAACACCGGCTCCCACCACGTGGTCGAAGATTTCGACTACGGACTCGAGCACGACCGTCCCGAGTACGACGACGAGTGGCTGGAGCTCCCTCCGCCCGACAATCCGTTCGCACAATTCCAAACGTCGTACCGGGAAAGCACCGATCTTCTCGCGCGAAGCGGCTCAGATGCCGGCAATCGCCTGGTCAACAAAAGCGGCGGCCTTGCCGCACTTAGGTCGCCTCGTGGAATGAAGCTGCCAATCAGATGTACTCGCGCCGGTCGCCAATACGGTGAAACGCGGACGTGGCGCGGATGCATCATGTCTCGACACGATGCAACTCATGCCAAAGGCCGGCACTGTGACAGGATGTCGGCCTCGCTTACTCGTTCATTGGAGAAAGAAACGATAGGCCGCCTTGGTATTAGCCCAGTCTTGGCACACCATCGGAATGCTCTGTCCGATGTCTCCGCCGATCTGCTTCAGCAGCATGCGAATTCTCTCGCCAAGCCGAGTGTCATGGAATTCGCAAAGCGCTGCTTCACGGTCAAACCAGGTCACCGCGTCAGACGTCAACCGATCCGCCTTCTCATCCCGCGCGCGTGAAGTCAGTCCATAGAGCACCTCTTCTCGAATCAGGTACCCGTCAAAGAATCACAAGCGTTTCTGGCGACTCAAGTTTTTCGGCACAGTACACCTCAAAAAATGTGGGTAATCGTAGGGTTGCCCGGATGCGTACACTGCATCGATGAAAATGCGCAGACCGATAGAGGGCCGCGGCCCCGCCAGCTACACCTCTCCATAACGACGATCTGCACTCGCTCCGCGGTTAGAGCCCGCTCTCGATTGCTATGAATAGGCCGAGGAGCTCATGGGCGAGACAGATGAGGTAGTGTGAGTTCGCCTTTGCCCGCAACAACTGAGACATTTAATTTGTGTGCGGCGGCAGCCAAGACCGGCACCGGAACTGCGCTCTCGCCTGCCAGGCGCACAGCGCACTCAATATCCTTTGCGGAATTCGCGATTGAGATTGCCAGAACATCGGGTTTCTCGCCTAACAAAAAGGACACGAAGGCTTGAAATATTCCGCTATTGGTGGAGCCCCGACTAACCAGAGAGCGGAGTGTTACGAGATCGACGTCAAGGCCGCACGCAAACTGGCAAACCTCCGCGGCTACCGCCGCTATCCCCATAGTCATGCTGTTGTAAACAAGCTTGAGCTTGTGACCTTGTCCGACATCTCCGACATGAAGAACGGTCTCACAAAACGCACCAAGAATGCCCTCAGCGACAGGAAAAAGCTTTTCATTCGATCCAACGATCGCGTTGAGAAGGCCTAGCTCTGCTTGTTCGGGGCTCCGCGTTACTGGAGCGTCCATAAAGCTTAGGCCGCATTTTTGCGCCTGCTCAGCCAGTGCGACCGTTGAAGCAGGATAAGACGTCGAGCAGTCAATTATCAACCCTCCTCGGGGCATATGGACGAACAGCCCATCTTGCCCAAGGCATACTGCCTCAACCTCGCGGCTGGAAGGCAAGGATAACACGACGGCGTTTACATGCCGCGCCAACTCGGCGATCGAAGGATGTTCATGGGCACCTGCACCAGTCAAGCGATCCGCACCGAAGCGAGTTTTGTTCGCTTTGATATGCAGCTCGATTTGGTGACGCAATAGGCTGATACCGATACCGGTTCCCATGCGTCCAGCTCCGATAAGGCCTATTCTCTGCTTCGCCGTTTTAGGAGCGACGTTGGGTGATGATTCCTCGCCAATCATGATTTATGCATTCCGAAAAAACCCGTGCCTTTGTAAGATTGGTAACAGCTCATGATGGTTGTTAATCGTGTAGTCAGGACGCGCCGCGCGCAAGCGCGACTCCGAAACAAATCCACCGGTAATGGATATGCTTACGAGTCCGAGATTGCGCGCGATATCCGTTTCGACCGGCATATCGCCGATGATGAAGGTTGACGCCGGCTTCAGGTTGTTTTTCTGCATGTATAGACGAAGCCGCTCTCCCTTGCTCATCGATTTATATTGGGTAGTGCGGTTTTCAAAGGCGAGCACATCGTTGATGTAGTCGTCGATCCCAAGTCTTCTCAATTGGGAGCGCAGAGGATCGACTATATGGTTGCTCACGATGATGGACGAAGCTGCTTCTTGGTGCGCTAACTCCAACACCCTGCGCGCGCCCTCGCGCAGATCGGCTTTACCCGCAAGAGGTTCGTACGTGTCGTGAAAGATTGCACTGCCATCGCGATCCACCGTCGCAACCTCGTCTTGCGACATTCCGAGACTGCGATAAAGAAGAGATAGCGGAACATCGCAATGTTCCCGGAAGGTGCTCATGTCGATTGTTGCATGACCAAAGCGATCTAGTATGGCATTTGTCGTTTGGAGCAGTGCGTACGTATCATCGAGCAGCGTTCCATTCCAATCAAAGACGAGAACCGGTTTCATGATTTGACCTCAAGCAAGGATCGATTCCGAATAGGGAAGATCGGCCGCTAATTCGCGCAAGTTCCTATTCGCGCGCTTCTGCCCCGCAGGGGTTGGCATCTCGAATGTAAACGGTGACAAATCGACGCCGTCTTGCCTGCAGGGCAACAACGATACTAGAAGTGGAAACGGCAGATACGTTATCGTGGCCGCGTTGATGGATGCCGCGATATTGCTTTCGATGATTTTGAGATCTTGCGGCTCCATCTTGTGAAAGCGAAGGATTTGCGTGCGCTGTTCAGGCGGCAATTGTTTCCATATCTGCCAGAATGCCAACTCATCTAGTGTGTCGATACCCATGCCGTAGTAGTTAGGAGCCACTATGGGCGGCGAACCGATCGCCCAATGTACGGCTTTGGCCCCAGCGGCAAGCAGCATATTCGTGACAGCCTGACTGGTATCGCCACGAATGAGGGCCTCGTCGACAATTATTATCGCGGCTTCAGCAAGGCTCGTTTCCGATACGCGGTACTTTTGAGCAATGAGACATTTTCGCTCGCTGGGTGTACCGATTAGAGTTCGCTGAAAAAATTGCGTTGAGACTACTTCCCGACGCTGGGCGAACACGCCGTATTCGACGAGAGATGCAAACAGACCATCAGCGTACGGCCCGCCAGTATGCGGCATGGAGGAAACGATTGTGAGTGTGGAGCCTAGTTCTCCTTGCAGTCGCTGCGCAACAAGGCCACCAAGGGCGGCTCCGATGTTGTAACGGGTTTCGAAATGTGATTGGCCTTCGACCGATGTGTTCGGATTTCCTAAGTAAAGAGCTTCGTAGGCGCAGAGTTTGGCTTTGTATTGCCCGTTGCTCACGGAACGATCAACGCAGTACCCCATTTTCCCGTCTACATACCTGATGTGCCCTGGTAAGATTTGCTGTGTCTTACCCTCCAGATCGGCAAAGGCACAATTTTCCGAAGCAACCAGCAAGAACCCGTCATCTGTTTGCATAGTTTCCAATGGACGCAAACCACATCGATTACGGTATGCAACCAGATTTCCTTCTCCGTCCAGGAGAATCGCGCTAATAGCGCCATCAATTCGGTCATCAATGTCGCGAAAGATGTTTTCGTAATTGACGGGCAGACCGTGCCGCCAATAGTCTCTTTCACAAGAGCCTTCAATCCACTTGAGCAAGAGCTCAGCATCTGTGTTGCTGCCCAACCTATAGCCCTGGGCAAGCAATTCTCCCCTGAGTTCACGGCCATTGACCAAGGCTCCATCTAGAGAAATTGCCAAACTGCGGCTGGTGCCCGCATTGTTGTGAATTGGCTGAAGGTCCCCGCCATCGCTGATTCCGCGGCATCGGCTACGGATATGGGCGATTGCAACATGGGGCCTAAAATTCGGATCCTGTTCATCGTGCTCAATGCGCACTGAGTCGCATGAGGACTGAAGCGCTCTCGCATATCGAACACCTTCCTTGTGCATGAAAGCTGCAATGCCGACCCCCGCCTGACCGCGAAATGCAAGTTTCGGAACCATGTGCTTGAGCCGATCATAAACCGTCGCCCGTGACTTGCTTGAAGAGCATAGAAACGCAGCAGCAACACCGGACATGCTATTAGCTCCTCGTGCTAAAGAACCGATCTCCTAGGTCCATCGCAGGCGAAGGTATTTAATCGCCAGGGGGCGTAGACGTGGTTCCGCCTCTCTTTAAGCAAGCGCCATACCAGCCCTTAGATCACTCGGCTCGCGCCCCCAGAGCCGACGGAATTCGAAAAGAGTTGGCCATTTGGTTTGCCAGCGATGATTTCGCGTCGTCCGACTCCCGACACGTTGTCTGAAGCGCGACGCGTTGGTACGAAAAGAGCCAAGCTCTGACTGTTGGTTCTCGGTGTCCTATGGTCCCACGGACCCGCTCGAGCTTGCCTGCGACGCAGTCCCCTCACATGCGCGAGCATGACGATTTCGAGCCGCACCAGGCCTTCTGATCCGGCGACCGAGTCGTAATCGAGCACCTGCTTCAGGCCTACCGCCTTTTCAAACACCGCAGGATCGGAATCAGAGGCTCCAGACAGATGGCGAGCAGGTCTTGGACGCGGTCGCCGACATCTTCAGTTTCCGACTGGGATGCGAGTGAAGAGCCGCATTGAAGCCGACGCTGACGATCTCCTCTCGATGATCAACGTCCTTCGCCGCGCCGAACGGTTGTGCGCGAGCGCGACGACAACGAGCAGGCTTAGAAGCGCTCGCAACGGGGCAACACGGTAGCGACGTTAAGATCGCTCAATTTCGAGCGCTTCATGACCGAAGGCAGGGCGCCAACACTTAACCCTTTCGGTGAAACCATCGTGCGTGTCGGTTCAACGACATGATCTGAGGCCGGCAAGCTGGACCACTTTGGCTAGAGTTTTCGCTGCCGAATCCCCTCGGCTGGGAGGAGCGAAGGACGATGAAGGCCTCGAAGTTCTCGGACGCCCGGAAGGCGTTCATCCTGAAGCAGGGCAACGATGGCGTCCCGGCTGCGAAGATCTTCCGCAAGGTCGGGATCAGCCAAGCGACCTACTTCAACTGGAAGAAGAAGTGTGACGGACTGCTGCCGACGGAGATGCCGCGCTTGAAGCAGCTCGAGGCCCAGAACGGCAAGCTGAAGAAACTGGTCGCGGGCCTGTCGCTCGACAAGGAGATGCCGCAGGACGTGATCCGCCGAAGGCTATGAGGCCTTGCCGGAAGCGCAAGCTGGTTGACGAAGTCCGCAACGAATGGCAGGTCTCGATCCGCAGGGCCTGTGCGGCGTTTTAGTTTGACAGGTCGACCCACCACTACAAGTCCCGTCGCTCCGGCCAAGCTGCCCTCGAGCAGAAGATCAAGGAGACCTGTCATGCCCGCATTCGCTACGGTTATCGCCGCGTTCACGTGCTGCTGCGTCGTGAAGGATGGGCGCCGTGCCAGAACAAGACCCGGCGCGTCTATCGCGAGTTGGGCCTGCAATTGCGCAACAAAAAGGCCCAAGCGCCGCGTCAAAGTCAAGCTGCGCGATGATCGCAAGCCGGCGACGCGATCCACGAGACCTGGGCGATGGACTTCGTCCATGACCAGTTGGCAACAGGACACAAGCTTAGCGTGCTGACAATCGTCGATATCTTCTCACGGTTCTCACCGGCGCTGGCGCCACGGTTCACCTTCCGCGGCGCCGACGTCGTGGCGGTGCTGGAAAGGGCCTGCAAAGAAGCGGGCTTCCCGGCCACGATCCGCGTCGATCAAGGCAGCGAGTTCGTGTCGCGCGATCTTGACCTGTGGGCCTACCAGCGCGGCGTCATGCTGGACTTCTCGCAGCCCGGCAAGCCGACCGACACGGATGTTGTAGACAAGCCCTATGTTGCAGAAGCCTTGCTGTGTCGGGATCGCGGCTTTGGCCGCCAATCTCGTATACTCCTTCTCGGCGCATTCCACGCCTGCTCGTTCCTCAGCCCTCTTCGCGGGGATGTTGTATCATAGGCCGATCCACGCTTGGCATGGCTGGTGGGTAGTCCAGCGCGCAGTTCGATGCTCCGGAACTTGTGCGCCAGCAGGGCCGGCCTCGTCCAGATTTAGTCAGTGCTCTTGGTCAGCATATGCCAGATGATCATCGCCAGCTTCCGCGCCGTCGCGACTGCCGCGATGTGCTTGCCGCGTCGTGCAGCGACACGTTGAAGGAATGCACGCAGCGGTCCCGCCGAACGGGCTACAGCCCATGCTGCTTCGACGAGCATTCCGCGAGCTTGGCCGCAGCCCTGCTTGGTGATCCTGCCATGGTAGGGGCCCTCGCCAGACTGCCTGACGCTCGGGTTCAGCCCCAGGTAGCTCACCAGCCTGGTCGGATCGGCAAAGCGCCGAATGTCGCCGACGGCACCTATCGAACCGCGGCGCTCGCAATGCGCGCGGCATCCAACACTTGGCGGCCGATTTCGGTCACTGATGAGCTCATCTGCTCAGTGGCGCAGGCAACCGACTCTAGGTTAGCCGAAGCCTTCTCGGAAGCGACAAAGACTACGGTATTGCCGGCCAACTCGGCACTGGCGATCGCAACCGGCGTACGAAGACCCACCATCTCATTGACGGTGGTTGAGACTCCGCTAACTGCGAAAACCGCATATCCGAATGAGAGCGCTATGATCGCACATTCCGCTGCAAAACCCGCAATCAGCTGACCACGAACGCGAAGCATCAACTTGGCAAACATCCAGAACACTCCACGGTCTTCAATTGCCCGCGGGCACCGTAAGAGAAGAAATTTAGAATCTCGTTAGCCAAAAACTCGTCCATGCCAGGTCAATTCCACACAAAATCTGTCACGTCTCAACGCCACGAAATTTGTCTCGATCGAGAGGGGCAAAATTTGCGACAATTTTGCGCTTGCAGACCATGTAGATTCTGCGAGGAGGCTCGCTCCGTGAGACCTTGGACAACCCGCCTCTTCCGAGTCGTGTGATCTGAAGTACGCTGCGGTCGTCTCTCTCCGGCGTTCTCCGGAACGCGACCATGGATGAAAGCGCTCTGCTGGCGATGATCCAGCTCGGCCCAGAACCCGTCAGTCGCCACGAGCACTGGCGTGTCGTCCAGCGCAATTGAACAGAAAGCTGGCTCGACGAATTCTCGCGAGCGGAAGCTTCGCGTGAGGCGATGACGACCGCTATCGTTCGCAAGGTCGCCGATCGTCATCTGCGACACCGAGTTGGCAAGCGTGTGCGGCTGGGTTAGCCAGGACATCGGACCCGCCGGCGCCTGACGGCCAACCAGGCAATCGCCTGCGTGCAGAACGAGAGCTGTTTGAGCAGCGCCGACATGCATCAGAAGGTAACTCGCCGAATCCCTCCGAAACTGTTTCGACAGTTTAGCATGCGTCGCGCGAAGTTGAGCTGTGAGAACCCCCGCGGTGATGTTTTCGTCGGTCGACACGTACCAATCGACCATCCGACGCGCAATCTCGTGGGCAAAGGCTCCGCTCTCTGCTCCAGAGGTCGAACCGTCGAGCACTATGGCGAGGGCCGACGTCTGGCGTATGCCGATCCCGGCGCAATCCCGGTTGTCGGTCGTCCTCGTTCCCTGCTGGCTGTGCCATTGGATTGCAAACGCCATATCAGCCGTTGCCCAACTGGCTCAATGCAACGAATCGGTCGCGAACAATGTCAGCACGCCCCACCGGGCCGCGAATATTTCCTTCGAGGAAATGATCGAAGTCGCGATCTGCGAGCAGCGCTCCGAATTGCTCGGCAATGTATGAGCTAATGTCTGCATCGGAGGCGGCAACTTCGTCAAGCAGTTCCTCCCGCCCGTCGACGAGCAGGAGAATGTCCTCGGCGTCGCGGCTGCCGATAAGGTCCCACTACCTCTTCCGCGATAAGCCTCCAGCTTCGTTGCGATGAACAAGGGCGGCGTGAGGCGACGAATCGTAATGGCATCATCCAGGGGCGTCTCAACAGCTGTTTCGATGCCCTTTGCGTACCAACGATTGCTGAAACCGAGGATCTTCTCGTCGTCGGGCATGAAATCGACCTTGAGTTCATTAAGCTTCATCCGACAGATGACATTGTCCTCGGGTGTCTCGGAAAAACCCTGCGTTCGCAACTGATCCACCAGCTTTGCCCACTCCGGGAAGCCGACGAGATCCACGATCAGGTCGACATCATCTGTCGATCTGACTCCTTCGAGGGTGACCGGATCCGTTATGTAGAGAGCGGTTGTGCAGCCTCCGACGAAGACCAATCGCGCACGCAGCTCATCGCCGAGTGCGCCGGCGACTGTCTTCAGCATTTCCTTGAGATGCCCCTGGATGGTCACCCTAGTCTCTCCTTGAGCAAGTTGGCCGCGAGACTCGCTTCGCGCTGATTGCCGAGCCGTATTGCGTCGACGAGAGCCAGATAGGCATAGAGGCGATCATCCCTCTCGGCGGCTTTCGGCACAGTCTTGAACAGCGGCGCGACGGACTGCCCCATCTCGCGGCCGCGCGCATAAGGCCAAACATGAATCAGGCTACCCGCGCTGTAGAGTAAGTCCTTCAGGACCGGGGCGGCGAATGCCGTTGGCATGCCGCGCTGCATGGGACCCGGGCTTGCCGGAAAAACGAACTTCAGGCCGTATGTGATGAAGTCGCGCAGGTTCCTGCGATTGGGATCGGGACGGCTCGTCATCGGGCGCTTAATTGCCATACCCGATGCAAGGCTGCGCTTGATCGAGGCGGCGACTTCGGTTTTGCTGATTCCGAGGGACGTCTCGAGTCCCCGCACCGAGTATGGGTCTTCGCCATCTTGGCCAAAGGGGCCTACCCCGCCGGCGTGCTCATGATCCTGCAAGCACACGAGCTTCAGCAGGACGACAATATCCTGACTTTTCATGGGTTCCGCGCGCATGTCCTCTGTCCTAGGACTGAGGACAGTATGCGTGCAGACGGGTGTCCGTCAACTGGTCCGAGGTCTTAGGTCCTTTGACCGCTCAAAACGGGCGAGTTCCAGTCAAAGATTCCATCGCAGCTGAGTTGCTTCCGACCGAAATTTACATCATATTTCGGACACGCTCAAGGAGCCGACCCCGGACCTCCGATCGCGGCTCATTGCCCGCATCGACGCGGCACCCACAGAGGTATGGACAATTTCGCCGACTTCGGAAGCCGTGCGACCGTCGACAAGGCGTTGCAGCGCCTGGTCGTGGCTGGCGAACTACGCCGCTTCGATCGTGGCCTCTACGACCGGCCGCGAAAGAGCAATTTCACGGGCAAGCTGGGAATCCCCGACTATCGCGCCGTCATCAAGGCCGTGGCGCGCCGCGACCAAGCCCGCGTCGTGGTTGACGGGATGACTACCGCGAATGATCTCGGCTTCACCAGGGCCGTCCCATCGCGCATCGAGGTCCTGATCGACGCCCGCCTGAAGCCGATCATCCTTGGAAAGCAGGTCATCCATTTCAAGTCGGCAGCGCCCAGCCGTCTCTATTGGGCCGGACGTCCAGGCATGCGCGTCGTGCAGGCGCTCTATTGGATGCAGGACATGATGACAAGTAGGTATGATCGACAGCCAATAGTGAACCTCCTGAACAGACTGTTTGCAAATCCGCAGCATGGAAGGGTGATTCGCGACGATCTTCGCGCAGGTCTGTCAGCTATGCCGATCTGGATGCAGGATTTCCTTAGGCCCTTGCTCGAGCGTGACGACGCCATACCGGAGGATGGCTCGTGAGCAGCGCAGCTTGCAAGGAGGTCATCCGGCGAGAAGTTCGATCTTTTCTTAACGACAGCGAACCGGCCTCGTGCGCCGATCGACGCGCTCGCGCGTGACTATGCGAACATGACGCCAATGATCTTGCGGCGGGGCTTCGGTTCGAGCACATCCTGGCGTCAATGGAAGAGATCGAGCGCGCGGCGAAACAGGCTCCGATGATGGGATCAAGTCATGGATGAGCCTCCGGAGAATGTTCCGCACGACTGCCCGATCCCGCCACGATCGAGGCGGTCCTCGCCCGTCTTCCGATCGGAGCTAACGAAACGGCGCTGGCGGCCGCGCTGACAGAGACGTTTGCTGGATTCCCATTTTCGACGGCGGCCATCGATGACCAGTATTGGCGCGACAGACGCTCGGTGATCGCCGCTGACGGGACACGGATCGCAGAATACCGGTCGTGGATGGAAGCCGAGCTTGCCAAGAACAACGGCGACATCGGCGCGCTCTGGACGCGATTGCGCCAGAGCGATCTTCAGACTTCTGAATGGCGCGGTAAGACGGTCTACGCCTTCGCGCCGACTGGATCGGGCGCGGCGGACTATGTGCAAATCCGTCTCGGCCGGGAAGTCGAATCGCGTGCGGGGCCGATCGTCAATCGACGTACCGCCCTTGGGGCAAGGACGAATTACTCGATCCGTCATGGATCACGCACGAAGAGATGTCCGACAACAAGGTCATCGCGGGTCCGCTCTATCGGATGCTTGGGCGCGCGGGCAGCAGCGTCATCTACGTTCGGAGTTACCTTACGCGGTGCGCCCGACTCGAGCGCGAGAGGCGCGAGGCGCAGCGGCCGGAGATGGAACGTCGTGCGGTGCGTGAAGTGACACGGGAGGGCACAACCGAGACGCCGTTTCTTGAACTGGTGCCGGACTGGTTCGAGTTCGTACCGCGGGAGAACCGTTTCTTCCAGGACTGGGACGAATCGAGCGCCTCGGCTGAACGCGTCTACGCGCACTGGGCCCTCGATATTTGCGACTACGACCACAAAGGCACGCGCGAGGTTGGATTTGTGCCGCGTCCCCTTCATCTGCCGGACGAGAGGCTTGGCGTGGGAGGTGCGTCCGTCCATTTCTTGATGGACCGCGTGGAAGCGATCGACCGTGAAGTCGGCGTTCCATTCGGCTGGTTTTTTCTGATTACGCATGGCAATCGCGTCGAGCCGGAGGTTGGTCAAACCATCGCCAAGGGCCTCCGCGATCAGCGTGTCATCTTGCCCAATCGGGATGCTCGAGTGCTTCTGCGCTGGGCCGAACGGCCGTATGGATTCTAAGAGGACGACGGCTGCGGGAAGCTGGCTTTGCTCGACTTGTCGGGACGGATGTCCGTTGCAGGTCCTGCGATGATATCGACCGCGTCCTCGTTAGAGCGTTTCACATTTTGATTGAAGCATAACCTGAGTTTGCGAAGTAGTTGGCGCATTCGCGGGGCTGGACCTCCTGGACGAGGTGACCGATATGGCGCCAGGTGTCCTCGAGGGTGCGCTTCTGGGCTTGCCGCATCCAGTGTTTGATCTTGGAAAATGCCTGCTCGATCGGGTTGAGGTCGGGCGAGTATGGCGGCAGGTACCAGAGCCTGGCGCCAGCCGCCTTGATCATCTGTCTGACAGCGTTCGACTTGTGGCTTCCGAGATTGTCGAGAATGACGATATCGCCCTCGCGCAAGGTCGGCAGGAGCAGGTGCTTCACGTAAGCGCGGAAGCATTCGCCATTGATCGGGCCGTCGAAGACGAAGGGTGCCGTGAGTTGTCCTTGCAGTAAACGATCTGCGTCTTCGTCGGATGCATCTGAAGTCCGCACACTTCCAGCCTCGCTTGAAGCTCCGCCTTAATGGCTTCTGCTTCTTGCTCGGTCCGGCAGTGCACCAGTCCGTCATCGGCATACCGACACCAAGGAAGGTCGGGATGTGTCCGCGCCATCCAGAGATCAAACGTATAATGCAGGAACAGATTGGCCAGTATTGGGCTGATCACGCCCCTTGAGGGTTCCGCGGATCCGCTCAACGAGCTTCCCGTCCTTTTCCCTTGATGCCGTCAGCCATCTTTCGATGTAGAGCAGCGCCCATTTGCATTTCACGTGTCTCCGGACCGCCTTCAGCAAGAAGATCATGCGGGAGATTGTCAAACAGTCCTTTGATGTCGAACTCCAGGACCCAATCATATTTCCAGCACCGCTGACGCGTGACGCCCACGGCGTCCAGAGCCGATTTTCCTGGCCTGTGACCGTAAGAGTCCGGCAGGAAGATGGATTCCAGTTCCGGCTCAATCATCCGTTTGACCACCATCCGATCGCTGATAGTGGGCACACCTAAAGTCCTTTCGCCGCAGGTCTTCTTTGGAATGGAGACGGCGAGCACCGGAGGTGGAAAGTACACCCCCGACGACATCCGATTCCAGATCTTGTAGAGATTCCCTGCAAGGTCTTTCTCGAACATCTCGAAGGTCTGTCCGTCCACTCCAGCCGCTCCGCGATTGGATTTGACCGCCTTGTACGCTTCGTACACTCGCCGCTTCTCAATCGAGAACGGCTTGTTTATCGCACTGTTCGAAGTCATCCTGTTTCCAGTTGGTCCAAGAGTACGACTACCTGACCCGATCCCTTTGCTCCGTCCCCATTACAGGGCCCTCAACGCTCCTACGGATCGGTCCGCCCCAGTCTCTTGCATCGGTACTCCCGCCTCGCGGTTGGCACCGCTTGCGCTTCTCCCTTGGCATCAAGAGCCTGGTTCCTGCAGTTCCACGCGAAAGCCTGTGTCCGACTCACGCCCCCTCTACGCCGGTCGCCGCCCGCCCAGTCGTCAGGCATCTGGCGGACGTGTCCCAGGTTGACGAGACGGTCCTGGTTTTGACGACACTTGAATTAATAACGACGCGTCTCAGGAGGGTTCACTTTCGTTCGTCTTTCGGACACTCACCTGCTCGGTATATTCCGAACTTCTGATCCGACGCTCACCACCACAGCTCTTTACCGCAGCAGCTCGGATTGGTTTGAGACCCGCCCCTGAAAGCTGATCTCGGGGGCCCGCCCCCATCTTTCTCGCAGCTTCACCATCGGTCTTAGTTCATTTGAACTCCTTCCGCTGTCTGCAGCACACTCTCATCGATGAAGACGAGCCGGCCCGGATCGAGCCCGGCCTGCCAAGATCGCCAACGCAGGCGCCTACGAGAGACGTCGGCGCGAGCCTGTTCGAGGGCGAACAGTGTTCTTTTGAACCGCAGCCCCTCCCGGCGCAGGAACAGCCAGACTGCGTTGTGTGAGACCTTGACCCCACGGGCTGCCAGCTCTGCCTTCAGACCATGCAGCGTCAGGTGCGGCGTCTCGGTGATCCGCTCGACGATGAAGGCCCGGTGCGGATCAAGCACAGGCTTGCGGTGACCACCCATCTTGCCGGGGGCTACCGAGCCGGTCGCTCGATAACGCTGAGACCACTTCACGACTGACGAGACCGCAACGCCAAACCGTTCCGCCACAGATCGGCAGCTCTCACCCTTGGCAACAGCGGATACCGCGCGCTTACGCAAATCGTTGGAAATTGGTCGGACCATCAGATGCTGGCCTCCAGCCCAGCCAGCATCTTGAATCATATTCGCCCCAGATCCGGGATCCCTTCCGATTCAATAAATCTGTGAACCGCTCTAGGTCGGAGTTCGACCCGTACGGAGCCTCCGTTTCCAACATCCTCCAATGCGGCTTTCCAGACCCGCCGTATTGCCCGGCCGAGTGTGGCGGGATCAACTGGACAGTCTGTGACGAGCGGAACCATGACATTGCCGGTCACGCCGGCCGCTTCGTAGGCTTTGATGATCGCGAGGGTGGCGCGAGAGGCGGCGACCACTGACATCGCTTCGACGAGATCGAGGGGGACGATGCCGTTGGTTTTCGGTGTCCGGACGATGGGGATTGTGGCTGTTTCGATCGTCAAGTTCGCGTCCGCGCTCGATTGGTCTGCATCCTAGTATCGGTTGGCCATAGTGGTGCAACAAATCTTTGCGTGTCAACCCCCGGTAGTGATACCGCCCTGCGCAGTAGGGCCGCGTGATGCTGATCGATCGCGCAATGATGTATTGTCGTGTGGATGCGCCGTCGGCGGCTCCATCACCGGGGCACCGAAGGTGCGCTCGATGGAAATTATTGCGGAAATCGAGCGCGTGGCGCGAGAGGTATATTGCGGGGCGATCGGCTTCAACGGGCACATGGACACGAACATTGCGATCCGCACTGTCACGATCGACGACGACCTGGCCGTATTTCATGCCGGCGGTGGAATAACGGTGCTGTCGGACCCAGAGGCCGAATCGAGGAGACGCTCGCCAAGGCTCAGCGGATCTTTGATGCATTTCGTGCTGAAGCAGCTGGTGCACTTTGATTGCCATCATTGACAACTACGATTCCTTCGCCTTCAACATTGCCCGCTATTTCCGCGAGCTTGATCAAGCAACGGAGGTCGTCCGAAACGACTTGGCGAGCATCAGCGATCTTGTTGGCCTCAAGCCGCGCGCGGTCAGCCTTGTACTCAAGTTGCCGGTCCTGAATTTGGATCCGCAAGGAACATCGCCGCTGCCGGACCTTCAATTCGCTGGACTGATAAGCGTTCACAGGGTAAGTGCCGGCAAAGGGGGCAAACGTGAACGAAGACTCACCGGCACCGCGTGACATTCATCTGCTTACTACCGACACACTGCTCGCCGATTTGATCGGCGGGCGAGCCGTCGCTGTCGCCGCGGGCGACCATCTTTCGATAGACTCAGACGATGCCCGCGCGGTGTTGGATTGGTATCGCCGCAATCGGGGCAAGTGGGCCGGTAATCTTTCCGCAGGCGACGTCGAGGCAATCATCAACGTCATTGGGACGGAGCCGCCGACGCTGGAGACCGCGGCTGATGATGGTCAAGCTCGCACTGTCAAAGTGTTGCGGCTGGTAAAGGTCGTCGCACACCGGTTTGCTGGGCTGCACGTTTACGGTCGTTCCACCGCGCCTCCCGACACGTTCGTCTTCGAATCTGGCAAGACTGTCACCTAGGGCGCCGATGGTTCGGGCAAGACGTCCATCGCCAACGCCATCGTCTGGTGTTTGACCGGTCACCTCATCCGCTCCCAGCGCCCACCCGAGGAGGGACCGACCGAGTTCGTTTGCGAGGCCGCGCGCAACGACGACACGGTAACGACGCACCCGATGTCGGCAATCACGCCTATGCCACACAAAGCTAGCGATCTGCCTGCGGACGGCGAGGCGATTCCAGCCGACAGTTGGGTCGAGCTAACCTTCGTCGACGCCCACGGTGACCCGCTGCCACCCCTCCGCCACCAGGAGGGCCGCACCCCGCGCGGCAAGATCACCGAGACACCGCCCGATCTCGACGCAATCGGCATCGACCCAATTGCCTCGCGCATTGCGACGACCATGCCCGCGCTGCTGCCGTTTCTGGCGGTCGGCTCTACGTCGCAACTCGGCGAGGCAGTCGCCCGCCTGACCGGCCTCGCTGACCTCGTCGATCTCGCCAAGCATGCCGGTAAAGCGTCCGAGCGGATTGCCAAGCGCACGACCAAGGAACTCGAAGCCCAACGCATCAGTCGTAGAACGCTACCAGCAGGCTGCCGACGACCTCGCCGGCGCCGTCGCGGAATTTCCCGCCATCGCATTCGAAGGAGATGCACCTGCGGTCGATGCTGAGGATTCCAAAGGCGGAATCCAGAAGATCAATGAGCATTTCGCGGCCCTGAAGGCGACGGCACTGGCCAAGGCGCGCGAAGTATTGGGCGAACAATTCAACCCCGAGGACAAGAAGGCCCGCGACGACCTCGAGGCGAGCATTCGGCCAGCCATCGAACAGCTATCGAAGCATCTCAGCGAGTTGCCCTCCATCGCGCGGCTCTCGGCCCTGTCGGCGAGCGCCGACGAGATCGCGGTGGTCGCCAGACTGTTGGCGCAGATCGATGCCGAGGCGGCGACGCTGGCCGCGCTTGCTGCGAGCCCCGACCGCGCGCGGCGGGCGCAGCTGTACGCTAGGCTTTCCGCCTGGATGCACGAGCATGGCCATGCCGATGACGGCATGTGCCCGGTTTGCGTCGGCCCGCTCCACGGGGAATGCGATCCGGTTACTGGTAATACGGTCAGCGACCACCTAGCGGAAGCCACGCGAGACCGCGAGGTTATCGCGCGCACCGTCGCCGAATGTCGTCGCACTGGTGCAGTCGCCTCCTCCAAGATCTTCCGCCTACCCTCGCGAAGGAAACCCGCGGCGACTTGCCAGGGTCACCCATCGACTTATTGAGAGCTGGATTGATTGACGAACTGTTCGGGACGGAATCGTTCCGCGGTGCGCTATCGGCGCTTCGCGCCGATGCTTCGGCGCTCGTGGATGAGCGCCTCGCGACTTTGCCTGCCTTCGAAGAACCGGACACTCGTGTGCTGCCTGCCGTATTGGTGACTGGAACGACGGCGTTGCAGCGGATAGTCGACCGCACTGTGCGTGCGTTGGCGTTCGCCGAATGGCGCGGAGCCAACGCCGCAGCACTGAAGAGTTTCCTCCAGCCGTTCGGCGCGGCCAGGACGGTGCCGCCGACGCGAGCCGGGCGATCGGCCGCCGATTGTCATCGCTGCTCGCGATCGTTGAGGGCGTCGCGCCGCTTAATACCGCGATCGAATATGTTCGCCGGATAGAAGCCGCCCGCGTGGAACATGCATCGAAGCAGGCGCGTATGGACGCCTGCTGCAGGGCCGTATCCGCGCTTGATCTGCTTGTGCCACTCGCCGAGCTCGCCCAGTCTCAGGTTGAGGCGCTACGGGCGAAGCTGCACAACCGGTCGGAGCACTGGCGGCGCGCGATCTACCGCAACGCGACCGGCTTTGCTCCCGACCTTACCGGAACTGGTATGGACGCACGGGGCGTACTTGAGCTCAAGGTCGGCCGCGAGGGCGTGACCGCACCTGCCCAGCATGTCTCCAACGCTTCTGCGCTGCGCGGCGCGCTGCTCGGCTTCTTTCTCGCCTTCCGCGAGCACGTCCTCACAACCCGCGGCGGTCTGTCATTGCTGGTGCTCGACGACCCGCAGAATGCTCGACAACGACAATCGCGAGCGCCTCGCGCGAGGTTTGGCTGGGCTCGCCGAGGCGGGCGCTCAGCTTCTAGTGACCACCCACGATCGCAAGTTCGCCCGCTCGCTCGTTGCCGAGAATCGTGCCGCCGACCGCGTTGAGCATCTATCTGTCCACCCGGTGAACGCGGTGCGGCCGACTCTCATCGTCTCGCCAGCGATCGAGGAGATCGATCGCGGGCGCCACGCGTTTCATATGAACTCCGATTCCGCTTCTGACGCACAGAACTATGCGGCCTGCGCGTCTTCCTCGAATCGCGGCTCGGTGATCTATTCGATGATGTTGCTCATCCCGCGTATGCCACATCGACGAAGCCGCTGACGCTCATCCCTCTGATGGACAAGCTGCGCGGGCTCGTCTCGATCGGGACAGGCGAACTGTTTGCCAATCCGGTCGTCAAGCGGTTCGCGGAGGATACCGCCCTCGCCGAAGGGGCGGAGCCGCGGCGTGTCCTCAACACGTCGCACCACGACAAGGCGTCGATCAGCTACATGGACGTAAAGGCTGTCGAAGCCGACTTCGCGCGGCTGCGGACCAGCATCGAAAAGGTCCACGAACAATTTCGCTTGTACCGGTGGCGCGAGCCACTCGCGCCTTCCGAGAGCAGAACGGACGTCGCGCCCTTGCGGCCGATCATCCGCCCCACCTTTTCCGTTCCGCTCTGCCCAGAAATCGCCGCGTTCGTCGGCGAATTGCCCGTGGGCGGGACGCAAGATGTTGCTGTCGAACGGCTTAGTGGCGAATGGTTCGAGGGCAAAGCGCTCTTCTACGTCCGCGGCGACACGTTGGGCTTTGCTATCCCCGGCGGCGCGGTCGCGATCGTCGAGGTTGAACCTTATCCTGGCCGCGACCAACATCTTGTGATTGCTCAGTATCGCAATCGAGTGCTGGCACGACGGCTGGTGACGTCACGTGGCGCAATCGGTGTCTCGCTAGCTGCGCAGATGCCCGACCCGCGGACCTCGCGCCCGACACTGACGTTCGACGAGAGCAAGCTGCGCGTGCACCGCATTGTCGGCGCAATCTTCACCGATATGCCGCCGCCGCCTGGAAGTGGCGAGGCAACGCCTGTCGATATGGTGCCGGAGCTTGCGCACGTCGTCGTCGCTTACCGCGTCAGAGAGGACAGCGCCGTTCCACTCGCGCTTCCCGGTCAGATCATTTTGGGCGGCGCCGAGCTAACAATTGGCTATCTCGATCGATGGGAGAACACACTTGTCGCAGTAACGCTCGATGATGGTACGAGCATTCTCAAGCGGGTCGGTGCCCGTCTGCCCGGTAAGTTGGCTCACCTCCGCCAATTCGAGACGATCGGCGGCCTCGGTTCGTCGATTGTCCTCGCGACCGAGGCGACCGATATCTTCGGCGTGATACCGACCTTGGTCACTGCGCGAGGAGTCGTTGGCGTGCTGTATGATTGCGCGTGATCAGGCGACGGAGTCGTTCGGATCGTTCGCAGGTACACCGAACGCCCGTTTTCTAACAGAGAGTGCAGATAGTCGCCTCACTGCTATCGGCCAGTCTTTGCAGTTCCCGAAATTGAAGTCGCCCGCAATCTCATCCAATTTCAACCTCGCCCATCGAGATCCTAAAGAAGATCAACGCCGCTGCGGTGCTTTGTCGGCGATGCGATTACCATCGGCAAGGCCCCTGCATAGCCGATGGCGGCTTGAGGAATAGCCTCGGCAGCGCGCTCCGCGTGCTGGCTCACCGGCCGGGCTCGTGAACGAGCCCACCCGCCGTCCGGCTTCGATCCCTCGCGCTGATGCCGTCTACCCGTCAGGCCACGTTCTTTATCGGAACCCCGCGGGGTTCGAGAACCGCGGTCGCCACATGCCCGTCGAAAGCTGTGCGGGCAACGCCGACCAGATGCTGATGATGAGTGAAGAAGAGCACTTGCGTCTTTTCCGCCAGCTGTTGCAGGACTTTGAAACCAGCCGCAGCCCGCGCATCGTCATAATTGATGAAAAGATCATCGGCGATAAATGGCGCTGGCGCGGAATGCGTAAGATACTCTTCTACGGCAGCGATGCGTAAGGCCATCAACAACTGATCGGCCGCGCCTTCGCTCAGTCCTGATACTGGGACGGCGCCTCCATCCCCGCGCAGACCCGCTAGGTGCGGAACATCCTTCTCATCGTATGCGAGCGTAAGCCGTTCGAAGGAACCGGCGGTCAGGATCGAGAACAATTCCCCGGCTCGCTTGAGCAGCGGCGCCTGCTTTTCACGCCGGAACCGCTCGATCGCCCATCTGAGGATCACCGACGCCGAACGAACGCGCGCATATTGCGCGGCAGCGTCGCCGCCGACGGCCTCGAATACGCGCTCGGTATCTTTACTGTGCTGGATATTGGTCAGTTGCCGCTCCCGGACCTCTTCGAGCGATTTCTTCAAAGTCTGTTCCCGCGCCGCAGCCTGGTCGGGATCGTTGCTGTGGCACTCCTCGGCGAGAACCACTAGGCCAAGACCGTCACCATCGGCTTCGAGCGTCGCGCAACCGCGCCCGTTCATCCTTGAGCGCGCGTTGTTGGTCAGACCGCTGAATAGCTTCGCGCAACGCGTCGATCGTTCCAGCGCCGGCCGCCCGTTGGAGCCCTGTCATAATGACCCGCGCGTCATTTCTCGACCTGTCGCAGTCGTCCAGCTTCTTCTGAAGATTTTCAACCGCTTCACTCTTCTCGTTAAGTGAGTCACGCGCCTGCTTCGACGCATTCAATCGTGCATGAAGCTTGAGGGCGGCCTCGTCTGCGTCCTCACCCGCCAGCTGCACCGACACCGATGCAACGAGCCTTTCGACCTCCGTTGCAAACGCCTTGATGTCGCGCTCGATCTTTCCGATTCGCTCGTGCTGCAAGTCCGCAATCTTAACTGACGTCTCGCGCATCTGGTCGATCGCGTCGATTTGCTCCTGAATGGTCTCAATGGGACCTTCAGCCGAAAGACTGAGCGCCGCCAAGGCGTCCTTCCACTGCGCATTCCAGGCGGCGCGTTCTTTCTCGGCGCCCTCGACCACACCGCGCTTGCGCTCGACGTCGGCCTTGAGCTTCCGCTCATCGAGCGCAAGCTCGGTCCGCTTTTGCGCATTCGCCTCTTCCGTGCGGATGCGCACTTCCGCCGTCGCCAAAATGCCGTTCAGGGGCAGGCTGCCTGCCGAGGCCGCAATCGCCGTATCCTGCAGCAAGCCCACTAGCTGTCGCTTGGCTTCTGCGATTTCGTGTTGCAGCGACGTTGCCGAGCGAGCTGCGCCGTCGCGCTTGGCGATCTGATCCAGCAGATCGGCCCTCGCGTCGAGCCAGTCGAGCATCTCGTCAGGGGGCAACGGGCCATCCGTGACACCGTTCCACATGCCGGCCCAGGCATGGCCAAGGCGCTCCGCTCTGCAGCTAACGAGGCAAGTTCTTGCTTGTTGGAGTCGAGAGCGTCTTGCTGGTCGGCGATCTGCCGAGCCAGCACCATGGCCGCAGCCGTCGACTCTGCGTTCTGAAACCGCTGATCCGCCGCCGCATCGGCATGGCCGACAGCCGTTTCATAGGCGTGGAGCAGCGCGTCGCCATCTGCGAAGGCGCGCTCTTCCGATTCCGGCACTGCGATATTGTCGACATGCCGACGCCTGATGATAGGCCATCCTGCGTCCCGGCGTTCCCGCAGCTTCGTCAAATCCTCGGCCGACACGATCTTTTCATCGGATACCAACCGCGCGTAGGACTTTCGATTGTTCTCGACAGCCCGAGTCGGATCGCGGATAGCCGCTTGCTGGCTTTGAGTACGGCCTTCAAGATCGCGCACCGCGTCGCGATGTGCCTTCACTGCGGCTTCGACCAGGATTTTCATGGCGCGCAAACTCGTCTCGTCAACGACCGCGGGATTCATCATCGCCATTTGCTGCCGACATAGTTCATCCGCGTCCCGATACTCTCGCTGGGTAGCCAGGAGAGGAGCGTCAAGATCGCCCAAGGCGGAAGTGGATTTGACCACGCCCGCCAAGCCCGACAGATCCTGGGGGGTCCCGATCGCCTCAATGCGAGCCTGGAGATTGGCCAGCTTTTCGCCCGCGTCTTCAAGGGTCTTCTGGGCATTCTCGACGGCCGCAAAGCGGCCGCCGCGAGAGGTCAGCAAGCCTTGCACGGCCGAAGCTTTGGCACGCGGCGGGATTCTATCAACCAGCTCGGCGGTCTCACCCGTCCAAGCCAGTTCGGACGCGGCCCACTTGAGAGCGTCTTCCGCCGCTGCGAGCTCCGCCCGCCGCTTTGGCAATCAGCTCTTCCCGAAGCGAGCTGGATTCTGAGCTTGGACAGGCGTTCGATCTCCGCCTCATGGAGCAGAACGTTATCGTCTATCGCGATCGCGGCGCGCTCAGCGCTGAACGTTGCTATCTGTTTCTGAAAGGCTGTGATGCGCGCCTCCGCGGCGGCGTTATCGGCCGACGCCTTGTCGAATTGCTTCGCGGCATCAGCGGGCAGATCGGCAACGACGCCGAGGGCCGTTATCTCGTATTCGATTTCGCCGAGACGCCGTACGTTGCGATAAACGCGCCGGACGCGCACGATTTTGGCGAGCTCGGCGACTTGCTCTTCGATCTCTTTCTCGATCTGGACACAGCGTCGCGCGCCTCTTCATAGGCGGATTTCAGCTCCTGCCATTTGGTCGCGGTGACCGTGTGTTGGCGCAACGTCGCTTCGGCCTCTTTGAGACGTTCCTCCGCCTGGTAATATTTCCGGTGCCCCGCCCTGCGGCTGCCCCACAGCCCGTCCGCTTCTTCCTGCATCGCCGCCAGTCGATCGCGAAGACCGGAGACGCCCGCCCCCGCGGCGAACAAGGTCGCGCCGACATCGTCCTTGGCCTGGATGATGTCCCGGCCGCCATCGCGCAGGCGCTCATGGGCGAGACAGAACATCCGGCAGAAGAATGCGCGATCTATCCCGCCGACCAACGGTCCAAGCAGCCCGTCGCCCGCAGGAAGAGGCAGCTCGTCAAGGCCGAGCAGCGTGTCCTTGTTGCCCTTGCGCCGCCGGATCGATAGCTCCGTTCCCTCACGTTCCAACGTCGCGCCGATGCGCAACGCCGCGTTCTCATGAAGAACGTTTCTTGCAGACTGACCCGGAATCCCGAACAGCAGCTCTTCAATCGCCGACATCGTCGTCGACTTGCCGGCCTCGTTCTCGCCATACACGATATGAAAATCGGGCCCTTCAGACGGAATATGAAGCGAGGCTTCGGTGAAGTGTCCGTACCGGATCAGGTCAAGGGAACGGACACGCATGGATCACCGCCTCTCTCGCAGCCAAGCGCGCGCTCAGATATGCGCCTGCCTGCTCAATCACCGCGCCAAAGTCTTTGTTGATCGCCGCCTCCAGAAGCGGATCGTCGATATCCAGCGCGGCATCATGCGGAAGCCTGCGGACGAGATCGCCCAGATCGCTCGCGATCTCCGCCTGCAAGTCAGCGTCGTCCGCAGCATGAGCCAGCAGGACAGGGAGATCGTTGATCGCGCTCCCATCCGACAGAATGCAGACCGCCGATGCCGATCTGGTCACATTGATAACGCGTTCGATCCAGGCGACCTCTTCACCGAGCGCGAGGGCTGCGGCGCGCGCTTCCGCCAGCAATTGCAGCCCGGAGGCCAGCAACTCGCCATGGAGAGCGGTCGCGCCGCTCAGCTGGATGCGGCAGGCCAGCAACCGGCCCTCTGCGTTTCTGGTGGCCTCGCCGATGATGCTCTTGATTTGATCGATGACGTCCCCAAATCGTGCGCGTTCGCCAACCGGCACGTCGAGATATATCCATCGCACGACGTCGGTATGCAATGGCTCAATGCCTTGCAGCGCGCCGTCCCTCACCGTGATCAACTGCGCCGACTTTGCGCCGGCTTCGCGGATATGGCGGCCTTGCAGGTTGCCGCAGAGACGTGCGGCTGCTCGTGCAGCACGCCGCCCTGATGCACGTGTGCAAGAGCCCAGTAGTCGTAGCCCTTGTTTACCAGTTCATCGAGCGTACCCGGTGCGTAATTCTCATGGGGGCCTTTCGGTCCTCCACGGGCGGTGTGTAGAACACCGATGTTGAAATACCCCTTCACGGGCGGTGGATAAGCCGCCGCCGCGTTATCCGTCGTCGCCTGCATACGGAAGCTCTGACTGTGGATCGCAACGCGAGGATCGTCGAGTTTGAAGGTCTGGGATTTGCGATAGCTGAACACCTGCACGTTGTCCTGGAGTGGCAACCGTTTAGTGATCTGACTTTCAACGTCGTGATTGCCGTGAAGAACGAAAGCCGGGATGTTCGCCGCGCGCAGGCGCCCCATCTGCCGGACGAAAAGGAGCCCGGTCTGAAAATCGCGCCAGTCGCCATCATAGAGATCGCCGGCGATGATCATGAAAGCAACCTGTCCGTTGATCGCTTGGGTGACAAGGTCCTCGAAGGCTGCTCGGGTCGCCGTTCGGATTCTTTCAGCCGCGGGACCTTCCTGACCGCTCAGACATCCGACGCACCGTTTGGATCTCAGCCGGTCGGCGTCGAGGATGCCGCATTCAGCCTGTCGGACAACGATAACAGCGAACTTGCGCTCAGCCCCTGGAGATGGCCGATCAGGATGTCTTCGCCTGAGAGAGCGATTCTCGAAATGCTGGATGAGCTCCCTGCGGATGAAAGCTTCCAAAAGGTCGATACGCTGTTCGAGGGCTTGGTGAGCCTGCGACCAAAACTGCTGAACCAACTGCTCGAGGAGTGCCGCAGCATCAAAGTCAAGCGCTTGTTTTTCATTTATGCGGACAAGCATGTACATCCGTGGCGAAAGCACATCGACACCGCCCATATAGAATTGGGCCGCGGTGACCGCAGCCTTGTGCAAGGCGGGCGGCTTCACCCGACCTGTCGCATGACAGTTCCGGCCGAGCTCGTGCCACAGGAAACGGTCGATGGCGCGTGAACGATACATGCGCCAGGTGGAGCTGCTGGTCCGGACATTGCCCTACATCGCGAGTCAGGACAGCTTCGCTCTGAAAGGCGGCACCGCGATCAATCTCGTTTATCGCGACATGCCACGACTGTAGGTCGATATTGACCTCGTCTACTTGCCGATCGGCGACCGCGACGCAACCCTCGCAGGGATCGACGCCGCTCTTGATCGCATTCGCGAGGATATTCAGCGTGATCTCCGCGGCGTCAGCGTTCAGCGCATCGCCGGCAGCGACAATAACGACACGCGGCTCCTCGTCCGGCAGGCTGGCGCCGAAATCAAAGTCGAGACGTCACCTGTCGCATGCGGCAAGGTTCACGCTCCCGAGCTTCGCGTCGTCAGCGATCCGGCCGCCGAAGCCTTCGGATTTGCGGAGATGCAAGTGGTGGCATTCGAGGATCTCTTCGGCGGCAAGCTCAATGCTGCTGTCGACCGACAGCATCCGCGCGACCTCTTCGAGGTGAAGTTTCTGTATGACAATGAAGAACTGACCGACGCGCTCTACCGCACGTTCCTCGTCTACGTCGCAAGTTCGGGGCGTCCTCCGCATGAACTCGTCCGTCCGTCATTGTCAGAACTTGATGACATCTTTGCCAAGGAGTTCGAGGGAGTGACGGTGCCGCCCGTCGGCCTCAACGAGCTCAAGGCAGCGCGGTCGCGGTTATTGTCCGATATGCTTGCACGGCTCGACGACGCGGCGATGCGCTTTCTGCTAACGCTCCATGACGGCGAGCCGGACTTCGAGGCCTATCGGCTTACCGCAGGCCGCGCAATTACCGGCGGTTCGGCGGAAGCTGCTCAATATCGCAAAATTGAAAACGCAAAATCCTGAAAAACATGCGCAGTTGCGTTCGGAGATCGAAAAGCTGCGGTCATAGCCCCTATAGCGGGTGTCTCTTCGTGCCTCGGCGAGATGCATTTCGACCAAGGCGTGACCAAGCCATATAAATGCGCGACCCACCCTGAGACGAACTAGTGGTCGCCGCCGACAAACTTGGGTACACCAAAGAAGGCGTCCCATTCGAATGACCTTGGCCGCGTAACTGACCTGGTCCCGGTTGTCTGAACAGCAACTGCGCGTCGATAAGTGGAGCCTCTGCCGGGTTTAGGCTGCCGTGCGAAGCGGCAGCGAGGTGAAGTAGGCTTGATCCGGTGTGCCGCCGTCAAGGCTCGAATGTGGACGGCGGCAATTGTAGAAGTCCAAATAACGGCCGATCGAGGCGCGAGCTTCGCTGACGCTGTCGTAGGCCCGCAGATACACCTCCTCGTATTTGACGCTGCGCCACAGCCGCTCGACGAACACGTTGTCCCGCCAGGCGCCGCGGCCTCCATGCTGATGGCGATGTCATTGTCAGCGAGCACTCCGGTGAACGCCGCGCCGGTGAACTGCGAGCCCTGGTCGGTGTTGAAGATCTCCGGCTTGCCGTGACGGGCCATGGCATCTTCCAGTGGCGCGACGCAGAATGCGGCCTCCATGGTGATCGACAGCCGCCACGACAGCGCCCGGCGGGTCGCCCAGTCCAGCACCACGGCCAGATAAACGACGCCTCGTGCCATCGGGATGTAGGTGATGTCCATCGCCCAAACCTGGTTCGGACGCGTGATCTCCATACCGCGCAGCAGCTATGGATAGATCTTGTGCCCGGGCTCGGGTTGGGTGGTGCGCGGACGGCGGTACAGCGCCTTTATCCCCATCCGCCGCATCAGCGGTTTGAAATGCCGGCGGCCGATCTTGCACCCCTCTGCAGCCAGTAGGCGTCGCAACATACGCGAACCGGCGAATGGAAACTCCAGGTGCAGCCGGTCGAGCCGCTGCATCAGCGCGAGGTCTTTGGGCGACACCGGACGCGGCAGGTAATCGACGCTGCCGCGGCTGATGCTCAGGGCTTCCGCCTGCTTGCTGATCGGCAGATCGTGTTCACGGTCGATCATCGCTTTGCGCTCAGCAATCCCGCCTTGGTGAGCGCTCCTTCTAAAAACTCGTTCTCCAGCGTCAACTCGCCGATCTTGGTGTGCAGCGACTTCACGTCGATGGTGGGTTCGGCGATCCGACTCCCGCCGTCCGGACCGAACACATCGGCAGCGCCGCCTTCGAGCTGCGCCTTCCACGATGTGATCTGATTGGGGTGAACGTCGAACTGCTCCGCCAGTTGTGCCAGCGTGCCGTCACCCTTGAGGGCGGCAAGCGCCACCTTCGCCGTGAAAGCCGCAGTGTCGTTCCGCCGTGCTCGTCTGCTCATCGTCGCTCCTGATTCGCGGGTCAATCTTGCCCGCCGTCAGGCAGAAACTCCACTTATCGCGCTGTTCAGATTTGCGGGACCAGCTCAAACCTCGCAAACTCATGCTGATATCGGATTGATCACTCAAATCGTCAGTGTCATCGAGGGTCGCCGACCTCTGCCCAGAGGAGGCGCTCCTGCTCGGCCTTCAGCTCTTCGAGAGATACCGGGATCGGATGGAGGTCGAGATTGTACATCGGCAATGGCCAATGCCGATACAGTACATTGACATGATCCTGGGTTACGGATTCGTCCGGCAAACTTTCGGAAATCAGCCGGTCCAGAAGTTGCTCGGTTAGACGTTCCGCGTCTTGCAGCGTCTCCTTCTCCCGACACTCAAGCTGCTCCCAAACCTCTGATGTGGCTCGTAGCCCCTCTACTGTGAACATTCCGCAGGCGGAGCAGCCCGGATCACGAGCAATCAGTTTGTCAAAGCCTTCTATCATTTCGGTCATCGACAATGATCCATCCGTTCGCAGTGCAACGAGCAATCTTCTGGCATCGTACGGATACGCGGTCCTTGCCTTTGCCTCCGCCGAGGAGTTCCTGCGCGCTGCGGCATTGGCCGAGACGACCTGCGTGATTACCGACGTCCAAATGTCCATGATGAGCGGAATTGACCTGCTGATGCATATGCGAAGCCCCGGTCATCGTATGCCGTTCATCTTCATCACGGCGATGGGGTGCGCGCACGAGCGATCAAGGCTGGCGGGATCTGCTTTCTTGCCAAACCGTTTTCCACGGCTGCGTTGATCAAGTGTTTGACCATTGTACTGCCGGGGTCAGGCGACACACACGCGTGAGGACCTTGGCCCCCTCCCCACGGCCTTCAGTCCCAAAGCGGGGATGCATTGCGAGATTCCCGTAGGTTGCGCTGCCGCGGTTATTTTGAAGGTAACCGGCATGAGCTCCCACGTCCGCAGTGATCAGTGAGCGCGGGCGTAGCGGATCGGCATCCAGTATTGCCGCAAGGCTTCGACCGCCGTGGGAATATCGGCGTGGGCGTTACGCAGAAGTTTCTTGGTCTCGCGGCCGCTTCGTGGCGGTCCAAGCAGCGGTCGGCCCTGATCGTCGCGACAGTGCAGCAGGATAGGTAGAAGTAGGCCGTGATTGACGTTGCCGATGTCCAGCAACGGTGCCCACGCCAATAGCTTGAGCCGCATCGCGGCGTAGAAGCCTTGGCACCATGGTCGCGGATCGACGTCTCCACTGGGTTTACGCCGGTGCATCGGCGCGAACCTGTCGGGTGCGGTCGAGAGGGTGTTGCTGATGTCGTTGTGACGCAGGACGACAGCCGATATGGCTGCAAACTCCGGGGTGCCGCCGTGGTTGAAGGCATCGGCATCGATGGCGAGCAGCGGGCAGATCCAGTCGAGTGGGCTCATCGACACCGGTCCGGCCACGATTGCGGCGACGTAGCCGTCGAGCATGGGGAGATTGGTGGCGTCAGGATGCTGATCGACCCTAGCCTGCAGCCATCGCTCGAGCTCCTCGAGTGGCATCGCGGCTGCCGTCATTGACGACGCTGCTTTATGACGACCCGGGCTCATGCCGCGGCCTGTGCGGTGCGCTGGCGCGCCGCCTTCCAGTGCCAGGCGAGCAGTTCGCGCAGTTGATGGCTCTTGGTTCCACCGGAGACAATGCGCTCCAGCACGTCGGTCAGATAGGCTTGCGGATCGAGCTCATGGAGCTTTGCGGTGTTCATGAGCGACGCGAGGATGGCCCAGCTCTCGGCACCGCCTTCGCTCCCGCTGAACAAGGAGTTGCGTCTTCCCATGGCAATCGGGCGCATGGAACGCTCGACCGTGTTGGAATCGACCTCGACGCGGCCATCGCTGAGAAGCAGCGTCAGTCCGTCCCAGTGATTGAGCGCATAGTTGATCGCCTCTGTCAGCTTCGATTGGGAAAACAGCTCATCTCAATCAGTAGCGCATTGAGCGCCACCATCAACGGGGCGCTCCTGGTGCGGCGGGCGGCCAGCCGCTGCTCCGCACTGCTGCCGCGGATCTCTGCCTCGATCGCATAGACCGCCTGCAGCCGTTCAATCACGTCGCGCGCGAATGGCGACTGCGTGGACTTGTACACCTGGACGAATTTGCGTCGAGCATGGACGAGACAAAAGGCGAGCTGGATCGCGCCGCCATGACGGCGGGCCACGGCCTTGTAGGCGGCATAACCGTCCACCTGCAGAACGCCGCAAAAGCCCGTCAACTGTCCGGCGATCTCCTCGGTGCCGCGGCCGTCGGCGAATACGTAGGTAACCGCCGGCGGCGAGGGGCCACCCCATGGCCGGTGATCCATAGCATGCGCCCAGAACTGGCAGATGCGGGGACGATGTCGTCCTGGATCAAGCACCGGCATCGGCGTCTCGTCGCAGAACACGCGCGGCGCAGCCTGAATGATCCGCAGCTACAGCTCATAAAGGCTCCTGAGCCACCAGGCGGTACGTTTGACCCAACCGGCGAGTGTCGCGCGGTCAAGATGGATGCCGTGGCCGGCCAGGATCTGAACTTACCGGTACAGCGGCAAATACCAGGCGAACTTCGAGACCACCATATGGCTCACGAGGGCCGTCGAGGCCATACCGCCCTCAATCAGGCGCGGCAGCACTTTGGCTGGACCGCGCCATCGGTGCAGCCGCGGCAGCCGTATTTGGGACGGATCGTGCGCAGCACGCGCAGGAGCGCCGGGATCACGTTCAACACCTCGCTGACGTCCTCGCCGATCTTGTGAGGCTGGCCCTGGCAGCACGGGCAGGCCGTCACCTCCGGCTCCAGGACCTGCTCACAGCGCGGCAGATGCTTGGGCAACGCGCCGATGTTGCGGCGCGCCTTCTTACGTAGCTTATCGGACGGCTTCACCGCAGGTGCATCGTCGTTGGCAGCTGCAGGCGGCGTGACACTGGTCTCAAGATCGTCAAGCTCAAGCGCAAGCTGTTCGGCCACGAGCGTGGCAAGGCGTTCCGAGCGCTTCCCGAAGATCATCTCCTTGAGCGTCTGCACCGCAACACGCAGCTTCTCGTTCTGGGCGTCGAGCGCGAGCACCATCTCCGTTAGAGCGGCTGGATCAGTCGGGAAACGTCCCGGGGCGTATCGCCATAAATGGACCATACCTCCGCGCGCCGCAGGCTCCAGCGAAATCCTCTCCTCTCAGCCGACAATTGCCGGCTGCTTCACGAGCTTGGCCGAGACGCGCGTCCACTCGAGTCCGTCGAGCAGCATTGCGAGCTGTGTCGCACTGAGATGCACCACGCCTTCGCGGATCAGCGACCAGGTGAAGTGCCCCTGGTGCAACCACTTCGTCACCAGCACCATGCCGCTGCCGTCCCACGCCAGAAGCTTCACTCTGTCCGTGCGTTTGCTGCGGAACACGAAGACGTCACCACAATACGGATTCGCACGCAGCGCTTCGCTCACCAGTGCCGACAGTGTATGCACCGACTTGCGGAAATCGACCGGCTGTGTCGCCAGCACCACCTTGAGGTCAGAGCGTAGCGCAATCACCGGATACCCCGAAGCGCCGCCAGCACGGTCGACAGCGTCGCCAGCTCAACGCCCGGCTCGACCCGGATGCGCGCCCCGTTCACCTCGATCTCGACAACTCCGCAAACCTTGGCCGGCGGCGCGGCGATCTCCAAAGGCCTCGTCTGTAGCCCGGAAATACGTTCATGCTCGCCCGCTGTCCCGCTATCGATCCCGGGACCAATTTCGATTGGCTCGAAGTTCGGTGCCTTGCCCCCCACCGCCGCCGCAACTTGGCGGCGCCACACCGTAAGCAGCCCGCGCGAAACGCCATTGCGCCGCGCAACCTCGGAGATGTTCGCACCCTCCTCAAAGCTCTCTGCCACGATCCGGGCCTTCTCCTCGCTAGTCCACCGACGCCGTCGGCGCTCCCCGGTGATCACCTCGACGCGACGATAGGCGTCATCTTCCTGCCTGGCATCAAGCATGGCATTTGCCATCGTTCCACCTCCACCGATCAGCTCATGCCAGGCTTTATCGAGCGCAAACCGAGCGGCGGCTCGGTGGGGGCCACATGCCGGTTACTGTTCAGTTACACACCGCGCCGTCGCCGCAGATGAAGAGAGCAAAACGGTCCCATTCTAGGCCGCGCTCTTCTTGATCGATATCGACTGATGTCGCCGGTGCTGCAAAGGGGACGTTGAGTTTCCGACTTATGTCGCGATGCTTCGACCGCTAAGGCGACGCAAATCGATCGTCCGCCCTTTCTCAAGCATTTGTCGCCTGATTTTCTCAAGCCCCCAACTGGCATGCGGCTTGCTGGTTAGAGATTGCGATCTGGTCGTAATACGGAGCGCCTAAAACATGAACCACGATACGTCAGTGAAGCTATCCGAGCGCGAAAAACAATGCCTCCAGTTGGGGGCAGAAGGGAGATCGTCATGGGGAAGGAACTGAAGATCACCGAGAATACGGTCAATTATCATGTTAAGAACGCCCGGCAAGAGCTTGATACGAGGACCCGCGTCCTGGGTATCATCAAGGCGATACGCCTCAAGCTGATCTCAGATCCGTCGCAGGAGCGCGACGAGGATAAGGACTAGCGCGACGTCGAGCTTTCGCGACGGCCTCAAGTCCCGGGAATGCTGCGTGGATGGCATCATGCGAGCCTTGGCAACTAGTTCGCGTCGGCTCTCACCGGGGCCTTCATACGCGACACCCGGGACGCCCGCGCTGACGAAGTTCTCGTGCTAGCAGGCGCGCATTATTGAAATTGCCGAAGGAGCCATCACCGTGAACGCGCACAGGCCGTGCGGTCGAGTCGACGATCCGCTCGACCATGTCGATGAGTTGGCTCCATGATCCTTATTGGCGTCTCGCGAGCCGAAAGAGCAGGCAGAATTGGTAGGCCCGCCGCCCACGGGCTTCGAACCCTGCGTTCTTGGGATCACGCTGGAGAGCGCATCGTGAGCTTCCATGGAAAAGGAGAGTTCGCTGGTGGAGCATATCTGAGCGCGCGGCAGTTCTGTAGGCGACGGCTCAGCCCGTCGATCACGGCGTTTTGGGCGGATCGTGTTCCGTGGCGTGGTGTAGCTGGCGGCAGGTCACCGCCGATGTTCCGGCGGGTCGGAAGGCATCAGCCTGCCACAGCGGGCAGAACGACGATGATCGCTCAATGACGCGATGGTTTCCAGTGTCATGTAGCGGGCGCGCTGGAGGACCCATTGGTCGTTTTGCTCGAGCAAAAACGCACCAACGAGGCGACCGATGGCGTCTTCATTGGGAAGATGCCGACGACTTCGGTCCACCGCTTATTCCGCCGTTGAGGCCCTTGATCGGATCGGTCGAGTGGAGCTTGGCGTGGTGCGGAGCCGGGAAGCTCATATAGGCTCGCACGCCGAGCTCGGCTTCGTCCATGAGGGTCGCGAGCTTGGACAGTTTGAGGCCGGAGCTGATCGGCGACCTTGCGCCACTGCGCCCTGGCCGCTTCAACATTGTGTTGGGCGAACGCGGTGGCGATGAAGGCGGACACGACGCGCCGGCCGGCTCTTGCCGCATGCGCGAAGACGTTGCGCATGAAGGGGACGCGCGGCAGCGCTGCCGGGTCGCGTTGAGCGCCTTGCTGACGGCGGCCTTGATGCCCTCATGGGCATCGGACACAACCAGCTTTACGCCACGTAGGCCGCGGTGGGCGAGCTTGCGCAGAAAAGTCGTTCAGAACGCCTCGGCTTCGGACGGGCCCATGTCCATGCCGAGGATCTCGCGCCGGCCGTCGCCGTTGACACCGGCCGCGAGGAACACCGCGAGCGAGACGATGCGGCTATTCTGGTGCACCTTCAGGTGGGTGGCGTCGGTCCGCAAATACGGCCAGTCGCCTTCGATCGGGCAGGCGAGGAAAGCCTTCACACCTTGTCTTCGATGTCACCGCAGAGCCGGCTGACCCGGCTTTTGGAGATCCCGGTCATGCCCATGGCCTGCACGAGATGATCCACCGAGCGGTTCGAGACGCCCTGCACGTAGGCCTCCTCGTCACTGCGCTCAGCGCTTTCTTAGCCATGCGGCGCGGCTCCAGGAACCCGGGAAGTAGCTTCCTTGCGCAGTTTGGGAATGCGTAGTTCAACCGCTGGCACTCTGCTCGCCGTAGGCCGCTCCGGTCTGTACGGCGACCTCCAGCTTCATCAGCCGTTGGCGGCAAAGCCAATCATCTCGCGCAGGTCTGGGGCCTTCTCCACGGGCGCGCGAAGCTTCATCATCTCGTCGTTTCGGAAGTTGCGGGTGGTCGTGCGCAAGTGAATCCCATGTTCGGCTAGAGAGCCGTAGAAGGTTAGCAGCGCGGCACGATTATTGATAGACAATCTGATCACCTGGCCCTACTTGGCGCGGTAATTTTCCACTAAGACGTCGATCGCCGCTTCGCCGGACGCCGGTTCGGCGCCAGACAAACCTCACGCAGGAATCAGCTCGCCATCTCGAGCCGCCCCGCGGTTGCGACATTCGGCCGCGCTACTTCGATCGGGCCGCTGCCGGCCTGATCGTTCGCGACGGACCATAACCATGCCACAGGACACGGCGCTTTCGTCGGCTTCAACTCCTTTTACCGTGGCAAGATAATTTCGTGATAGCTTGCCCAGAAGTTGCCGCGGCGCGCAGGACATTGGTCACTGGGTCGTCGATCTCGTCGGGCTGACGAAATGGGATATGTTTGCAATCTCCTTCGCGGCATATCGCTCTCCTTGAGAGCTTCTGGCATGCTTCGGCACTGGCCTCGTTACCCCGCTTTTCTCATGCCGTGCGTAGCTCCCTTCTGCATGCCTTTAAACCTAAGACGTGCAACACAACGAAGTCGCGCGCTGGTCGGAGCTATCGAAGCAAGCCATGCTGGCGGACACACTGTTCGTCTTTGTCGGACCATCCGTCTAGCTCACCAGCTATACTTGTAAGTCGGCTCACAACCGCCACACCAGTGTTTGTAGGCGGCGCAAGGCGCGATCTGTGTCTAGTTTGTGACATTGGCGCCAAACGCGTCTGGTTCAGAACACTGCCCGAATTGGGCGCCGGGGGGTTTTCAAAAGTGCGATCATAGGCCTAACGCGCTCCGACCGCTGGCACACTCATTGCAAACACGCAGTACTAAGAGTGCTGAGTGCACGCACGCGATCGATGCTCTCCACCCGTTTCTTAGAGACAAGCGGTCAAAATAAGTCGCGTAGGGTTTGATAATATGTCGGACAGCAACGTGGCGCTGCGCATGGAATCTTTGGCTCCTCCCATCAAGGTGGGGAGTTGGCTGCGTGGCCAGCCCCTTGCGAACTTCGAGTGCGGGAAAGTCTACATTGTCGAATTTTGGGCAAGTAGGTGCGGACGATGTATGACGGCGGCGATGCCCTATCTCGTTCAACTGCAGGAGAAATATAAAGATTGCGGAGTTGAGGTCATCGGAGTCGCATGTGGCGAAGAAGCACCAACGGCGGACGAGGCCAGAACCAAGTTGGAGGCGTGGTTGACCGAAACGTCTCCGAAACTGAACTATCGGATTGCGTTCGACTTCACAGGCGAGATGAAGCAGCTTTGGGGAGACCCCAGTTTTGCTCCGGGATTCCCATCTCTTTCGTCGTCGATCGCGACGGCCACATCGCGTTCATAGGACATCCAATGCAACTCAATGATGTTTTGCCGAAGGTTCTTCAAGGGGTCTGGCGAACCAGCGAAGAAGCTAAAGCCGCCGACGCGAAGCGGATTGAGCAGAACCAACGGGTAGCCCGCGAGCTAACGCCCACCTCGCCAATCTACGCTAAACTTCGGGCGGCGCTGTGGGCAAAGGATTGGACGACGGCGCTCTCGGCGGTCCAAGAGGGGCTCGTCTTGATGCCGGACGAAATCGACCTTCGTGAGATTCATGTCAATCTGTTGCTTCACAAAATTCGCGACTTACGGGCCGGCTTGCCCGTCATGCGCCAATTGGTTCGTGACGCGATCGATAAAGGGTCCGAGGAATTGATGACGGTGGCTCTAACCCAACTCTTCGATCCGGCAAATGATGCCTCGCACCTCCCCCTTGCCGAGCGCTTTGCAATGGGCAGGGATTTGGCTGAACACATTTTATGGCTGAATCCACCGCAAGCCGATGGCTATAAGTTCCGGTCTTATGGGGCGATCGCTGAGTACTATTACGAGAGCGGCAACAAGGAACGGGCGATCGAGTTGATCGAACTGGCACTGACCTCGCTGAGCGATTCGAAGCTCATACAGGAAGAAGAGAGACAGTATTATGTGCGGCCGTTAATTCAGGCCCTGGCCAAGTACAGCACTGAGAAGGCTTTAGAGGCGCTTTTGTTTGGCTCCGCCTCACCGCCAAAGCTAAGGGCGAGTATTCAGACGCGTGAAAATGACGCATGAGCGACAATAAAATCACAGAGGCCGATCTGGCGCAGCTCGCCGGCACCGGGCATCGCCTGATGTACCAGATCGTCGAAATGCCCGCCCCCGGGACATTCGTGCCGTTCGTCGACGGTGCCAGCAAGGCGGCGCTAACCATCGCAGAGACGCGGGGGTCGAAAAAGATCGGGCTTTCCAATACCCTCAACCGTAAACTGATCCCGCGCAAGGGACCGGACCCGAACTGGCGCTGCCGCGAGCAGGCCCGCTTCGACCGGGGCGAATATCAAAAACCATTCTTTGCGTCCGGCGTCTGGTGGGCCGACCAGATTCCCAAAGACCATTTTCTGCATGTTTCCAGGAAGGACAAAAGCAAGATTGCCTTCACCGAGAGCGTGGAAAATGGTGAGCGAGACCTCCACACTCAGATGAAGGTCGGAACCTACCTGCAGAAGTACCTTGCCGACTTCGTCGGCGCGGACGAGATCACCCAACTCGCCAACCTGTTCGCGGCCGATCAGCAGGGCCTCGAACTGAAGCTAGCGCGAACACCGGACGAGATCGAGCATGTCTATATTGTCGGCCCGTCCAGCTGCATGTCAGGACCGGTCGAAAAGCTCGGCAAGTATGGCGGCTACGGCAATGCCACGGAGCACCCGGCGCGCGCCTATGGCGCCGGCGATTTGGCCTGCGCCTATGTGGAACGCAAGAATGAAATCATCGCCCGGTCGATCGTCTGGCCGAAGCGCAAGATCTTCACCCAGATCTATGGCGAGGATCACATGCTGCTGCGCTCGATGCTGATTCGTGCCAGCTACAAACCAGCCCATAGCGGCAAAGACTTCGAAGGCGCTCGCTTCCTCGAGCTTACGGTGATGCCATACCTCGACTTCGACATAAGCATGGAGCCACTGTACGAGGACGGCAGCACCGGCCGGCAATCCGCCAAGAGGCGGGCGCGGCTCCGCAACTACAAGCTTTACGTCGGCCGCTATAGAACCACCAAGTGGCTGTTAAGGGAGTATGCAAGCGGGCAGCGCTCGAGCGGCAGATCGGCGAGTTAATCAGGGCAGGTGCGATGTTAGGGCTTAACCGAACTCCCCGAAGTATCCCACAGCGCTCGCCAATAATTTGGTCGTTCGGTCAACTGCCACGTCTAAGCATTTATCTAGATAATGCATGTCAGCTATCGCTTGAGCCACACGAGCGCGATCGGCTTACCTCGATCGAGAACTGGCAGAACATCCCGAGAATGTCCGCCGGTCACATGTCCCAACAAAGGAGTCGCGATGCAATCACAGTCAGTTCTCGGCAACCGCCCTAAACCATGCGCCTCACTTGCAGAAATGCTGCGCGCTCAGATCTGCTCCAACCGCGACCTCTCCTTCCTCATGGAAGCTCACGATGCGCTCTCCGGCGCAATCGCCAAGCGCGCGGGATTCAAAGGTCTGTGGGCGTCGGGCCTCGCAATCGCCTCCTCTCTTGGCTACCGAGATGCCAACGAAGCATCATGGAGCCAACTCGTCGACGTGGTCGAGCGGATCGTCGACTCGACCGAACTGCCTGTGCTCGTTGACGGTGATGGCGGCTTCGGGAACTTCAACAATGCACGCCTGCTGGCACGGAAACTCCGTCAGCGCGGCGCTGCCGGCGTCGCGCTTGAGGACAGCTGCTTTCCGAAAATGAACTCGTTCATTGGCGATCGGCATCCGCTCGCAGATATCGATGAATTCTCCGGCCGTCTGCGGGCAGTGAAGGATACAGTGGCGGAAGACTTGGTCCTCGTGGCTCGGATCGAAGCCCTGATCGCCGGCCATGGAATGGACGAAGCACTGGTACGCGCTAGTGCTTACGCCGCTGCGGGAGCCGACGCGATCCTCATTCACTCGCGTAAGAGCACGGCGGACGAGATACTCTCGTTCGCGAGTTCCTGGCAGAACCACCGACCTGTCGTAATCGTTCCAACAAAATACTATCGAACGCCGGTCTCGTCATACCGTGATGCCGGCATCTCTACCGTGATCTGGGCCAATCACTCCATGCGAGCTGCGACTGCGGCAATGCGGCACGTCTGCGGCCGCATTATCGCTGAGGAAGGCGTTGCCAGCATTGAGCCAGCTATCGCGACCCTTGAAGAGATCTTCGAGTTATTAAGGTACGACGAACTCGCTCGCGCGGAAGAGCGATATCTTGACCCAGGATAGGTCTTCATCCACCCGATATCTCGTTCTCGATCGATTGTTGCGGTTCAATCGCCCTTGTCGATAGTCCCGCTTAAAGTATCTGATGATCGGCCAGGCAACGGATGTCGCCGCAGCAGCTCCGTTAATGAAAGGGTCGATCGTTTCTCCTGTCGGATCGTGGCTCGATTTCCGGGTTTCCGCACGAAACAAACCGCGGCAACCCTCTCGCCAATAGACCACGACCATTTAAGACGATGAACCAGGTGCAATTCTGGGCGCTACCCCGAGGTCGACAATCGTTGCGGCCCTGCACGATATCATCGAGTCCGGAGCTACAAGGCCCGCACAGAAAAGCTTCTTGCTTGTCTGTTCGAAAGTTGCAGCTCGCAGCCATGCATGCGACGATCTCAGGCGTTACGCCATCGACAGCACCGAAGATCTTTGAATTGCAGAGCGCATTCCACTGAAGCCAATGCCTTACAGGTTGTGCGATCAACTACCACACTTATCAATTGATATGGTGGCGTCGGTGCATCAAATATTTGACCGACGTGCGCCCGACTGCTCACACGTCACTTGCAAGGAATTCCGCATGCGACCCGAATCACAGTCTGTTCTTGCCAATGCACGTGATCAATGCGCTGTACAATCGACCGCAGAAATGCAGCACGGTCAGTGCGTCCTCTCCTTTAGCGTGGAAGGGCGTGATCGGCTCGCTGACACGATCATCCGGCGCGCAGGTTCCACATTCCACCGATGTGCCACGCCGATTGGCCACGACGGAGTCGCTCGCGCGCTGTTGGTGAACACCGCCTCAGTAGCGGTTTCGAGCACATTGGTTTGGCGTTGCGGTTTCCGATACTCCGGCGGGAGGACGTTCTGCTGCCCTTTTCAATCGAAAGGACGCATTGCCTGGATTGAGGAGGGAGCGCCTATCTCGAGTGGCTATGAGGCTTCATCTGCTGCGGAGTTCGCCGTAATCGAAGCGCGACCTATGACTGAGCAGATCGCGAAATGCGGCCGAGTGGTTCGATCGTGAAAGACCACAATCAGCTCAGGAGGAGCGCCTGCTGGCGCAACCACTGTCTTTGCTTTTAGGTTCGGGCACTGCCGCCGCTCGTGACGCAGCTAAGTTAGCTGCCGATGGCGCCGTCCGATCATCGATCTGGCGGCGGGTGAAGTGATCATCGATCCACCATCATCGGCCCGCGAGGGGGCAATTGCCGCCATCAAGGCCAAGATAAACCGCTATACGGATGCCATCGGCCTGACGCCGCTTCGCAGCGCCGTTGCCGAAAAGCTGTCATCGGAAACCGGCATCGGCTGGCATTTGAACGATATCGTTATAACTGCTGACCTGCCACTGAATGTTCATCCAGCGGCAGTTAGAGTCTCGAAGCGGATGCAAAACAAGGGCTGCTCAATGTTGCGTTGGCTCTGCTGGATCCGGGTGACGAGGCCATCGCCATTCGTCCCTGCCGGCCGACATTCCCGTCCCAGGTTCTTCTCGCTGGCGCAAAACCCGTGTTCGTTGATGCCCGCCCGCCCCGATATAATTCCGATATTGACGCAATCCGCGCCGCTGGTACACCGCGCACGAAATCCATTATCGTCAACTCGCCCAACAATCCTACTGGTGCAGTCTATGATCGAAGTACCCTTCGAGCTATCGGAGGCCTCGCATCAACTACCAGTTATGGATCTTTTCCGACGAATGCTATTCCAGCTTCGTATTCACTCGTGAGCGCCATGAATCGATTGTCATGGCGCAGCCCGGCGTACGTTCACGGACGATCCTGGTCAACGCTTTCTCCAAGGAACTGGCGATCACTCGCTGGCGACTGGGCTATTTAGCAGCCCCCCGGAGATCGTTTCTGCGGCCAGGAAGTTGCAGGGACATATGACCTCGAACGCCAATGTGATCGCGCAGCACGCGATCATGCACCACCTCAAAATCCATGACGGCTGCTCTGAGCGGCTGATGCATCGGCGCCTTTCTGACGCTCGTGAGATAGGACTTCTGCACCTCCTCCGAATAAGTGGACACCTGTAGTAGCTCAGAGAGCCCGGAGGTATCGAATGCCAGAACGTCAACTTCGATGGTTCACAGAGGACTACAAACGCTAGGCCGTTGAACTGGCGGTATCGAGTGGTCGATCGATCGGATCGGTCGCCAAGGAGCTCGGTCTGCGCGGTGCTGCGCCGCTGGATAGACAAATTCCGGCAGGAGCCGGCATCGGCGGCGTGGCGGCCCACCACGCAGGCGACGCCGATGCCGAGATCCGGCAGGTCCATCGCGAGAGCAGCCAGCGGCAGTTCTCGAGTCCACGCCGCCCTGCGGACGCGGGGACGTGGGCCAGCCGTGGCCGGATCGAACGGCTGATGCGACGGCATGGCATTCGGGCGATCATGGCGCCGCCATGTCGCGTCCGCACCACCGACAGTCGCCACAATCTGCCGATCGCACCAAACCTGATCGCGCGCGACTTCACCGCCGCGGCCCCAAACCGGGTCTGGCTGGCCGATATCACCTACGTCCCACGGCGGAGGACTGGCTGTACCTGGCAGCCGTCATGGACCTCTTCAGCCGCAAGATCGTCGGTTGGGCGATGCCGGATCACATGCGGGTCGAACTCGTCTCCTCCGCACTGACGATGGCGCTTCGCCAGCAGCGGCCGGACGCCGGATTGGTCCATCATTCCGATCGCGGAGTGCAGTACGCTTCACACGAGTATCGCGCGGCCCTTACCGCCGCGGGCCTGACGCATCGACTGCTACGACAATGCCCCGATGGAGAGGTTCTTCCACACCCTCAAGACCGAGCTCGTTCATCATCGTCAGTACCAGACCCGTGCCGAAGCCCGGCGCGACATCTTCGCCTTCATCGCGGGCTTCTCCAATCGAACCAGGCTCTATTCCGCCATCGGATATATCCCTCCGATCGAGATGGAGCTAAAAGCCGCTTAAACCCGTCCGCTTTCTCGGGGGAAGATCAGAGCGCAAAAAGAGGTCAGTCTGACGCACTATCGAGATTGAAGACCGCGTTGAGCGGGGCGACTAACGGCGAAAATCGAAGCATTGTTGCTGATGGATGTTAGGCTCCGAACCACATCTTTCGTCTTGTCTGCAATGTTCTTTGTCCGTCACTTGCGCTCGCTGTCGTGACAATCGGCATTTCTTCTCTCCGCACAGCCGGGACACCCGAGGACCCAACAGCATACAACCTATCGCCACGGCCGATTCAACCCTCATGCGAGCCATCCTGGTGTGAGATAGTTGCAGTAGCTACGCTATCGCCTTGTTTGCTACCTTCAAACTCGCGTCACCAATCCTCTCAAGGTGATGCGGGGGCGGACTCGGCGTATCCCCCGATCCAGTCGTGTGCCGCCCCCACTCTTCGCGAGCGGTCTGAAGAAGATGCGGTGAAACCGGGGGCGTTGCATCTCGTTGCCTCCCCGGAAGCCCATCTCGTCGCAATATAAGACGCGAGAAGCATGCGTATACGATCATCAGCATCACCGCGGAAGAAGGGCGGACGAAGCGCGATTGAACTTTGCGTGAGCGCTGATCTCGTCTTGATTCAGTTCTCCCGCGCGGGCGTTTCGTTCAGCTCCTTGAAGAGGTCGCCGCCGGCCCCTGGCCGCTTTCATCCAGCTCCGGTCAACTGCCAAGGTTAGCGATGGAGCGAGATGAAAAAAGGCGCTATTTTTCAAGATCGGCTTGCCTAGAACGAGACGGCATCCCGAACCTGTTCACACTCCTTGGCTGTTGCGGATGTCGCGGCTAACTCGATGAGAATTCCGTCCACTGAAGCAAGCCCGGCGAACTCCTGTTACGTCGCGCGTTCATCAGCGCTAGGGTTCGTTTCGGCCGGAGCCGTATCCGAGCAGTCAATGAGACCAAGAATGGCTTTAGCAACTACTAAGACTCTCGAGCGCACCAATGTCTGAGCGTTCTTCCAGGCCAAGAGCATCCGCCGCGAAATCGTGCAGACCTCGGCCGAGCAGGGCAACCTCACACTGCGCTAATAGCGGCCGGGCCAGTTAGCTACGATAAATGATTCTGGCAGAGACGACTTCTGAGTGTGATTTTTTGCTGGAAGCTCTTGCTCCTGTAGAAGCCCCGTCCTATTTCAGCTGCGTCTGCGCTAGCACTCGTAGGCATCGATTGCTCACAAGGTTGAAGTCTCAACTCGTGCAAATATTAGGAGGACTGCATGAAATTCCGTCCGCTTCACGACCGCGTCGTGGTCAAGCGCATCGACGCAGAAGAGAAGACCGCTGGCGGCATCATCATTCCCGACACTGCCAAGGAAAAGCCCTCCCAGGGCGAAGTCGTCGCCGTCGGCCCCGGTGGCCGCGACGAAGCTGGCAAGCTGATCCCGATCGACCTGAAGGTCGGCGACCGCGTGCTGTTCGGCAAGTGGTCCGGCACCGAGGTCAAGATCGACGGCCAGGACCTGCTGATCATGAAGGAGAGCGACGTGATGGGCGTTCTCGAGGTCGCCGAGTCCAAGAAGAAGGCGGCTTAAGAGCCTCCCTCCTCCCTCCAGTCAAACACCTTAAGGAAAATTCCAGATGGCAGCCAAAGAAGTCAAATTCTCGGTTGAAGCGCGCGACAAGATGCTGCGCGGCGTCGACGTCCTCGCCAACGCGGTGAAGGTCACGCTCGGTCCGAAGGGCCGCAACGTCGTGCTCGACAAGTCGTTCGGCGCTCCCCGCATCACCAAGGACGGCGTCACCGTCGCCAAGGAGATCGAGCTCGACGACAAGTTCGAGAACATGGGCGCCCAGATGGTGCGCGAAGTCGCCTCGAAGTCCGCTGACGCGGCCGGCGACGGCACCACCACCGCCACCGTGCTGGCCCAGGCGATCGTGAAGGAAGGCGCCAAGTCGGTCGCCGCCGGCATGAACCCGATGGACCTCAAGCGCGGTATCGACCTCGCGGTCGAGGCTGTGGTTGCAGACCTCCAGAAGAACTCCAAGAAGGTCACCTCGAACGACGAGATCGCCCAGGTCGGCACCATCTCGGCCAACGGCGACCAGGAGATCGGCAAGTTCCTCTCCGACGCCATGAAGAAGGTCGGCAACGAGGGTGTCATCACCGTCGAGGAAGCCAAGTCGCTCGAGACCGAGCTCGACGTCGTCGAGGGCATGCAGTTCGACCGCGGCTACATCTCGCCCTACTTCGTCACCAACGCCGACAAGATGCGCGTTGAGATGGACGACGCCTACATCCTCATCAACGAGAAGAAGCTCTCCTCGCTGAACGAGCTGCTGCCGCTGCTCGAGGCCGTGGTGCAGACCGGCAAGCCGCTGGTCATCGTCGCCGAGGACGTCGAAGGCGAGGCCTTGGCCACGCTTGTTGTGAACCGTCTGCGCGGCGGCCTGAAGGTCGCGGCCGTCAAGGCTCCGGGCTTCGGCGATCGCCGCAAGGCCATGCTGCAGGACATCGCGATCCTGACCGGCGGCCAGGCGATCTCGGAAGATCTCGGCATCAAGCTCGAGAACGTCACGCTCAACATGCTCGGTCGCGCCAAGAAGGTGATGATCGACAAGGAGAACACCACGATCGTCAATGGCGCCGGCAAGAAGGCCGACATCGAGGCGCGCGTGGCCCAGATCAAGGCGCAGATCGAGGAGACCACCTCGGACTACGACCGTGAGAAGCTCCAGGAGCGTCTTGCCAAGCTCGCAGGCGGCGTCGCGGTGATCCGCGTCGGCGGCGCGACCGAGGTCGAGGTGAAGGAGCGCAAGGATCGCGTTGATGACGCGATGCATGCGACCCGCGCGGCTGTCGAGGAAGGCATCGTCCCGGGCGGCGGCGTCGCCCTGCTCCGTGCCTCCGAGCAGCTCAAGGGCCTGCGCACCAAGAACGACGACCAGAAGACCGGCGTCGAGATCGTGCGCAAGGCGCTGTCGGCTCCCGCTCGCCAGATCGCGATCAACGCCGGTGAAGACGGCTCGGTGATCATCGGCAAGATCCTGGAGAAGGACCAGTACGCCTACGGCTTCGACAGCCAGACCGGCGAATACGGCAACCTGGTCTCCAAAGGCATCATCGACCCGACCAAGGTGGTCCGCACCGCGATCCAGAACGCAGCCTCCGTTGCAGCGCTCCTGATCACCACCGAAGCCATGGTCGCCGAGCTGCCGAAGAAGGCCGCTGCCGGCCCCGCGATGCCCCCCGCCGGCGGCATGGGCGGCATGGACTTCTAACGACGAGTCGTCCCGGACGCGGTGCAGCGCGCAAGCGGTGTACCGCCGATCCGGGATCTCGCTGAGCAAAATCCAACAGCACAAACCCTGGCAGCAATGCCGGGGTTACCCTTTTTTAGGCGTGGACCGTCTAAACGGCCGGCACGATTGGTTCCGTTGCGCATTGCCTTCGTGCCTTGGCTGATCGTCAGATCAGGTTTTTGTTTACCCACACGGCAGGTCGCAGATGAGAAACGTTAGCCTTATAATTCTCGGACCTGAGCATTTCGTTTAGACTCGCGGACGCATGGTCGCGCGGCTTATAGAGCTATGCTCGAGCGCGGCGCAGCATTATCGAGGCATATCACTCGGCCAAAACTCGTGGGCGCTGGCGGCGACGAGATGCCCGACGACACGGGCTGATACCGCAACAGGTGTTTACCTGGCGCCGGCAACAAAAGCGGACGTTCCGCAGTTCGTACCGGCGGTGGTCGACGCCATGGCGCCAGCCGTGGCTGCGCGCCATGACGTAAAGACAGCGATGCAAGGCCAAGACAGATTCGAAGGGCTTAATTGGCGGCGGATAATTGCTGCGCTGCGGCGAACGAATCAGGCGCCTTGAGGTCGTTGCAAAACGACGGCGCATACGATCTAATCTGTGGGTGTCACCGCTCATTAGCCCGTACGCAATGTTGGCCTGACGTTTCTTGAGGTGCTGTCGCCTTCGCGCCCAGTCCGTTAGCCAAGACCTCTTCAAATTGAACCTCAACATCAAACCTGCGACGGCCCGAGCCGCTGGGCCCAAGAGACACTTACCTAGACTAGCCGTTAGGCCCTTCGTTTTTCGTGCAGTCGTGAGTTGATCTGCGCCATTAGGATTGGCCCGAGCGAGAATTCGCCGGCCTCGGCTTTTCGCGTCAGCCCCCGCAGATATCCGCCGGCTGAACGGATGACCTCCCCTCGCTGCAGGATGCAGCCGACCACAATTGCAGCCTGAGTCTCCCCCATGACGCTCTGCGCCTCCTCCCACGCGCTGGGACTGATGCCAAGCATGGATCGAACGACCGCCGCAGTCGCAATGAAATCGCGCCAGTTTGAAATCCCTCCCTTGGCGTAGTCGACGATGTCTGGACATGCGCTCAAGACCATACCCAAAGGATAGGAGCCTTCCGCAAATCGCGCCGGTTGTGGTTGCGGCTCGGTACTCGCCGCCCTGCCTTCTTGGAGGCTAGGTTCAAGTTCAGTAAGAGTGTTTGGGTTTGAATTCTGTAAGTGACGCTCAGTATGGGACTCATTGGCGCTCATATTTGCTGCTTGGACGTGAGTTTCCAGCAGATTGAGGACGTCGTCGGCAAGCTGCGATAGTTCGTCGGCGATCGCCTCAAGTTCTTGGCAGGTCGCCCGGCGTGGAATCGTCTCGACGATCGAACGGAATGCCCGATGCACCTCGTCCCAATCAGCCGGCCCCTTCCATTCCCTGTGGGTCGGCACGTTTTCCTCGATGCCCGTTGCAATCATCTTGGCGATGTCACGACGGCAGAGTGTGATGCGCTCGCGCGCATGTTTGATAGCACGAGCCTCCGCTTTGATTTCCTCAGCCAGCCTCTCGAACTCTTCGGCGCGAACGACGAGTGGCGACAAGTCAAAGCCAAAGGCGCGCTCGATGTCACCGCCGCTGCCTTTGCGAGCGTAGCGCTTGCCGTTCGGACTATCCCTGCGAACGATGAGCCCGGCGTCGACAAGCACAGCGAGATGACGCCGCAACGTGGACACCGGCATGCCGTGAGCTCGCAGCGTCAGCTGATTGTTTGACGGAAACACGATGAGGTCACCCTCACCCGTGAGCGTAGTCTCGGGATGAAAGCTGAGCAGAGCATCCAGCACCGTCAGCGCACGCTCAGAGATACCGAGGCGCGGCCTTGCGATGCAGATGGCCTGAAAGATCTTCCATTTATGGACGATCTTTTCCGATGGCCTGGTCGATACTGCGACTTGTGTTGCCACATGGGCAAGCTTCAACGAGCGCCGCCCAAAGGGCGTCGTTGGGGCACGTGATTGCATGTCTTTGCCTTATGCGGGCAAAGAAAATCTGCTCGCCGAAACGGCGCCGTCTCTCACAAGACTCTTGACTATGGTGCGCGGAAGTGATTCTCTTTAGTCGCCAAACTACGAAGAGAGGCTTCCGGGACGGTGACGTTGCGGGGGCCTTTTTTCTTTTGCCGTGCTGCTCCTGGTTCGCGGTTGTTCATGAGGCGGCTAAGCCCCGGTGGTCTCCTCGGATCTGTCCGATTTGCAAAACGTCTCGAACAGGTTCGGAAGCTGGGTGATAAGAAAGTCCGCGAACAACGCCGGGACCTTCTTGTCGATGGTCAACTTGAGTTCTCGATCGCCCTGACGGACCTGAGCGATGCGCTGTCCATCTGAGGCGAGCACAGCAGACGATCGCGCGAATTGGCGAGTTGCAGCAGGTTTATTCGCGGCCGAGAACACCGTCAGAAATCTGTCGTCTGACTCACGGCCGGCGAACTTGTCGTCCCCGATCGCCGCCCTTACGCGGTCGATCACCGACGCATCCGCCAAGAGATCAGCAAAGCTCTGCCATCGCCCGCGGCCAACCTTTGGGGCCTTGCCAATAGCATCGATAATGTCGGGCGGAATGGATCTCGCAACCGCAATCAGTTTTGACGCTTCGGCCCTATCGACTGCGAGCGCGTCTTGAACGACTGCGCGCTTGTGCCCGGCATCTTCGATGCGCATTGCGAACATCGCGCGCTCGATGAAGCTCAAATCCTCCCGCGGCGCGTTCTCAAGGCCTTGTGCCACGACGAGGGCTTCGTCGGAGAGCGGTTTTAGGATCGCTTTGACGGCAATACCCAGCTCGCGCGCGGCACGCACCCGGCGATGACCATAAGCGCTCTGATATCGTCCCGGCATTGTCGGATGCTTGCGGACGAGGACAGGAACCTCCTGGCCGATCTGCGAAATCGATTGCTTGAGAAGTTCGTAAGAAGCCGTGTCGTCGTCGCGAAAACGATCAGACACGGGCGAGGGATCTATCAGACCGGGATCGATCTCTACGATCGTCGCGCCAGATGTGAGCTTGTCCCGAAGCTCCTGATTCTCCTTCTCAACTTCTGAGAAAGATTCCTTCAGCGAGCGCACAGCACCTGACGACACCCGCGCCAGCGGCGCTGGTGCTGTGTTGTCAGCTGACAACGGACTCGTCTGAGGTGCGGCAGTAAAAAGCCCCCTGATAGCATCCGTGCGCTTGCTCATCGTCCCCACACCTTCTTCAGCAGCTGCACGATCTCCGCATTGATAGCATCGACAGATTCAACCGCCCTGTCATAGGCGCCGCGTCCGACGGATCCGCGGTCAAGCTCATAGAGCGATTGTTTTGTCAGGCCAGCATTGGAGATCGCAGTGGATTTCCAGGCTGTCGCTTGCAGCACGTTTTCGCGGAACAGATTGCGCAGCAGCGCAACGATCTGAGCCTCAGGCACGTCATTCGGATCATGGCGCGTGATCACATAGCGGATGAAATCGTGATCGAGGCGGCCGCCCGCCTCCTCGATGACGGACATCAAATCCGACGTCATCAGAAGGAATTGGCTCATCGATGCGACATCGACCATCTGCGGGTGGATTGTCACCAGCATCGCCGTCGCCGCATTCAAAGCGCCCATCGTCAGGTAGCCGAGCTGAGGTGGGCAGTCGATCACCACGACATCATAGTCGTCGCTTACCTGATCGATTGCGCTCGCTAGGCGGCGAAAAAAAAGATCATGTCCACGTTCGCGGCGCTCGACCATGGCGCGCGGCGTGTGATGCTCAAACTCCATGAGTTCGAGATTGCCAGGCACTAGGCCTATACCCTCGAAATAGGTCGGCCGCACAACTTCACGCATGGGGCGGCGCTGGTCGTCATAGCGGATGGCGCCGTAAATGGTTTCGCTTTGCCCAATGTCGAATTCCGGCTGATAGCCGAACATGGCCGACAAAGAGGCTTGCGGATCGAGGTCGATGGCCAGAACTCGAAAGCCGGAAAGGGCGAGATATTGGGCCAGATACAGGGCGGTCGTTGTTTTGGCCGAGCCGCCCTTGAAATTAGCGACCGTGATGATTTGAAGCTTTTCGCCGGGGCGCCGCCGTGGGAGAAAATCAACTGCCTCCCGCGGGCGGGCTGCAGCCAGATAGGCCCGCAGCTCATTCACTTGAGCTAAGGTATACGACCGCCGCCCGCCATGACCGATCGCGGGGGCAGGTCCCAGGCCGTCGAGGGAAAGTTGCCGCAAATAGCCGTCTGACACGCGAACGATCTTGGCCACCTCTCCGGAGGAGAACGGGCGAAGAGTCTTGGCAGCCGCTGGTGGAAAAAGGGCGGCGCCCAACGAGCGGAGTTGACCAGAGAGTAGAGTGGCATGGCAGGAAATGCGCGCGCTCGCTGTCTCCGGCCACCCCTCCTCTGTCTCAAAAACTCTCATCTTTCCAATCCAAAACGGTTTTTGCAGCTCAGACGGCGGATTACCGTCTGCAGACTCAACACGATTCCCGAGTCGGCGCAAGAATGAAAGGATTAACTTTGCGCGCTCGCTCCTCCAGACCCATTCATCGCCGACCCCCCGCCACCCACAGCCACCTTAGCCGTCGAGGCATTGTGCGCGGCAGCGCCAGCGATCAAGGTGTCACCGGCCGGCGTTGGCCGCATCCTGCCCCGCTTTGGATTAAGCCGCATACGGATCTGGAACTGGCGGGCCGGAGCGCCGCTCAGCCCGGCGGGGCTTCCGTACCGACGTTAGAGGCTTCGCCAGATTCTCAGTACCGGCTATCGCATCACTCATGATTCCCAAAAGGGGACAGCCGCGGCGCCAACCATGAGTTCATCCGCGTCGCGACGCGAAGCTTCGTGCCTGGCTTTTTCCCAAATCCGCCGTGACGAGGAAAGGTGCGGTGCCTTTCTCAACACGATGTCATCACCTACTTTTGCGGCCTCAACATCCGGCATGAGCGACAACGGCTTTGTTATCGCGCCAAGCCTTCGCCAAGGGAGAGAATGGCGGTCACTAGGCCCGGCCACAAAGAAACGGGAAAGACCGAGCGCATTGCAGGCTTCGCTACGCGAGCGGCCACGCGCCTAGGACCCGCTATAACATGGTACCGTCCGCACGCGGCCCGAGGCCAAACCACCCGCCATGACCACGGATGACCTCCTCACCGCCTTAACTCCGGAAGAGGTCCGAGCGGTGAATTAGTTGGCGGGTTTTCTGATGCTCGCCGTTGGTTCAGGGCTACCTGGGCCACCCCGGACTCCTCCTTGGTCGCTCGGGGCTTCTGAGCCTAGCGAAACGAGCGGCAGGTGAACGGACCCCACGCTCCACGGTTGCCACGGCACTGTTGTCAGCTGACAACATGCGGGACAACTAGCGGCAAGGGAAACGGATGACGCCTGGAGACGGCGAATGGCGCTAGCGTTCGCGTTGCGCTGTCCAATCCATCAAGCGGGCAATGGTGCGGCACGAGCGAGGAATGCGCCACCCGCTGCTTGCATGCCGGGCGGGGGGCTGGATGGGTACAGACCGGGCTGAGTGCTGACAGATTAGACCGGGTTGATTCCTGACAGGCAAGGCTCGTCTGATTCGAAGGAGGATCAGGCGATGCCTTTCAGGGAGAGCAGTCCTGTGGAGGAGCGTGTCGCGTTGTTTCGAGAGTACGAGACGGGGGCATTTTCGGTGACGGAGCTGTGCGCGCGGCACGGCGTCAGCCGAGAGACGTTCTACGTCTGGAAGCGGCGTCGGGAGAGCGGGGAGCGGCGCTGGTTCGAGGAGCGCAGCCACGCGGCGGCGAGTTGCCCGCATGCGACGGCGGGGCGGCTGGCCGATCGCATCGTCGCGACGCGGCAGCGGTTTCCGCATTTCGGCCCGAAGAAGATCAAGGCATGGCTTGAGCATGAGCGGCCGGAGGTCGACTGGCCGGCAGCCTCGACGATCGGCGACATCCTGAAGCGTGAGGGCCTGGTCGAGGCGCGTCGGCGCCGACGCCGGGCGATTGCGCAAGGCGAGGTGGCGGCGCCGGCAAGCGCACCCAACGAAGAATGGGCGATCGACTTCAAGGGCTGGTTCCGAACCCGCGACGGCAACCGCTGCGATCCGCTGACCATCACCGATGCGGCGAGCCGCTATCTTATCGAAGTGCGCATCGTCGATCCGACGGGGGCGGGCGTCAGGAGCGCCCTGGAACGTGTTTTCAAGGACATCGGCCTTCCCGCCGCGATCCGCTCCGACAATGGTGCACCGTTTGGATCGACGGGGGCGGGCGGCCTTTCGGCGCTCTCGGTATGGTGGCTCAAGCTCGGTATCGAACCGCGCTACATCCCCCCGGCGAGCCCGCAGGACAACGGCCGGCACGAGCGCATGCACCGCACGCTGAAGGCCCAGACCACGAAGCCGCCCGCGGCAACGGTCGCCGAGCAGCAACGCCGCTTCGATGCCTTCCGCCACCACTTCAACCAGGAGCGGCCACATGAGGCGCTCGACCAGATGCCGCCCGTCAAACTCTGGCAGTCGCCCTCGCGCACCTTGCCACGCCGTCTCGATGACCCTTGGTACGACGCCGATCACGAGGTTCGCCGGGTGCGTCCCACCGGCGATATCAAATGGCGCGGCGAGCACGTTTTCGTTGGCGAGGCGCTCGCAGGTGAGCTCGTCGGCCTCTGTGAGCACGACACTAGCGGCCACCTCGTGCGCTTCTGCGGTCGCGATCTCGGGCTGATCAATTGCGAGCGGCGTTTCCTGCGCTTTGCTCCGCCGCGCGCGCGGCTCCGCATCGCGCAGGAAACGCCGCAGACAGGAGAACAATGATCGAATATTGTCAGGCATCAGCCCGGTCCAAAATGTCAGGAATCAACCCGGTGGACCATGCAACCCGCGCGATTGAAGTACTCGCATACCACGCCACTGCCCCCGAAGGGGCCTCCAACTTTTGGTCGAGCCTCGACAGTCCCAGCGGGGACTAGACTGCACCCCAAACCGACACAGATGGACTGGTCGGGTAAGGCGCTTGAGGAAACTACATTGTTGATCCGGCAATTTACCGCTCGGATGGATCCATCCCGCTCGAGACGATCCCCGCTCGGAACCGGCTCAAGAGCCTTTGTCTCGTAGTCTGCGGTCGGCCCCCGTACTGTTGTCAGCTGACAACATCTTGTGCGATGTGGGGGAGGGCAAAAGAGGCGCGATGAGAAAGCAGGCGAGTCGGCGTTGTCAGCTGACAACACCTCCTAGGTGATCTGCAGAATTCCGACGGGTCGCCCATTCGAGCACTTGTAGCCCGCGCGTCCGGCGAAACATGGTTAATGCATTTTAATGGTGAATCCGACACCAACACTTCGCAGCAAAACGTTGTCAGCTGACAACACAGCCTAGCTCAATCTAGGCCTTTGATACAGGCGTTCTCACGACTGGCCAGAGCGAGTGAAGGCCCGCGAAGCTCCAAATCGAACTACGGTTGGCTAATCGTTCGAACCCTTCTTGAAGAAGTCTCGTAACCGTTCTTTGACCATCCGCCGATACGCCGTTAGCTGGTCGGAACTGAACTCTTCAAGACGACCGTTGCCACGCCTACTCGCCAAATCTGGCTGCTATCTCCGCGAGGGGTAGTTCTCGATATGACCTTCGCACCGCCGCTACAGACTGCCTAATCATGCGCCAGACTCATGCGGGGCCCAGTGGGGGGCCATCGCCGCTTGTAGATGAGCCGCCCAGCAACTGCCCCCGCCGGTAGTAATGATGCCAACCGGGTTGCTCTACAGCTCTACAGGCGGACGGCCGAGGAAGGAGAATAGAGGCTAGGACTCCGACATCGGTTTAAAGACCGATCGGCACTAACGCTTGCACGCTCATCATAGCAGTTGAAGCTATGTCGCTATGACGGAAATTAGCGACATGATAGCTTCCGTGTCGCCGATTCTCATCAAAGTTATCAAGGCGTTGTCTAGTAGCTACAAAATACCAGAACCGTTGCCCTGGTCGGCGATTGCACTTCCGCTCGCAGCCGCGGAAGATGCTTTAGCCCGTCTAGATGAGCGCCTTGCGAAAAGCCCAATCCGAGACGGTTGGATTAGTCGGACGCACTTCACCGACGCATGCGCCACTCTATGGCTGGAAGGCGAACTCGTCCACCTCGAAGATCTCGTTCTTCATGACGCTGGCATGGATGTTCGTGCGCCAACTCACGAGCTGAGCCGAGCTCGCGATGTACTCCGCGCCCGCCGGCGCATTCACCGCGAGGGCCCCGACTGGGCTCTCTCGTCCGTCGGGATCACCGATCTGCGCGGGTTAGCCGGCACAAATGGAATAGAAGAGGAGGACTGCGAACCGCCGAACATCGGAACTACGCATCATGAGGCGGAGCAGGACAGCCATGTGCCGAGAACCCACGACTACTCTTCTGTAACTCAGAGCAATGACGGACTCGCGCAGGCTTTCGCAGAAATCGACGCCGCGATCGCCAAGACCGACCAGATCTTAACCAGCGATCTCCGTCGAATGACCGAGCGGGATCCACTGGTCTACGACCCCGATTGGGACGAAGAAAAGCGTCTTGCCGTCTGGAGACGCGGCCTTCAGCAAAGCAGGAGCCTGCCTCCGACGCTCGCGGCGGCCATTGCCGCGGACAGCTGGCGCAGTCTCGAGCCCCTTCAGCACCGACCCTGGCTTGGCCAGCTGCTTACGTCTGCGCTGCTAGGTCATCGGAGAAAAGCACGCTCACACCTGGCTTGCCTGCATGAGGGGCTGAAGACGATCCCGCGTGAGCGACGCCGCTCGCGCGACCTTGCAACCCGTCTCGTCGCGGAGCTTGAGGCCATCACGGCCGCTGGTGAGATTGGCCTGAAGACGCACGACAGGTGGCTGAACGAACGCACTCTGATGCTTCGAAGGGTGGCCGGCCATCGATCGACGTCGAAATTGCCGGCGCTTATCGATTACGTCTTCAGCCGGCCAGTCGTTTCTGCCGGCATGATCGCAGAAGAGCTGGATATCACACCGCGTGCAGCATTGAGTCTCGTAAATGAGCTTGGTCTGCGCGAGACCACTGGACGAGGGCGTTACCGAGCCTGGGGTGTTCTCTAAAAAAGATAACCTACCCGAGTGCCAGCAGACGACCAATCTGCCGGTTCCTAATGCCCGCAGGATCAACCCCGCCATCGAGAATTCCCGAGACTCTTGAAAAATACAGCTTGCGCCCAAGCGGGCCTCCGCACCGATTGATCCCCTCCTCCATGACTCGGACTCAACAAGAGAGATGGACAAACGGCCGATCTGCCGCAGGCTTCGTTCTCGTGACCTTGGAACGGCCTAAAGTCCTGCTGCCCATGCCGTTGCGGCGCTTGAGCTCGGCGGCTCTCCTAAGCTCAGCCTGCCGCGAACGGACAGGGGACTCGATGCTCGTGACCACCCACAGGCGAAAACGATAGCGGGTGGTGGGCTTGTCGATGGGGCTAAGGCCCATGTATCATCTGCATCCTTTCCTTGGGCTCCGGCGCTACGAGAATGACAGGGTATCCCGACCGCGGCAATCGTATCCCGTTGCGTGGTGTCGCTGGCGGCGATCACCGCGATCGTAGGCAGGAGCCGGGCAGATCAGCTGGCGATTGCCGGAGGGCTGAAGGCTGAAGGCTGCATCATTCATTGGCAGCGGTTTACAGAGTCATGCAACAGCCGCGTTGGACGGCCCATTCATCATTATTTTGCTCGAGCGGGATCGCGCCGATCAGGCGTACGATGGCGTCTTCGTTCAGGAAGATGCCGACCACCTCGGTGCACCGCTTAATCTCGTCGTTAAGGTCCTCGATTGGGTGGTGGAGTGCTGCTTGGTCCGGGGCTGCGGCGAGAAGGTCACATAGGCCAGCACATCGGTCCAAGCCTCGCCAGCAAGCGCGCAAGCTTGGGCAATTTTGGCGGAGCTGGTCGGCGACCTTGCACCATTGCGCCTTTTCTGTCTCCGCATCGTCTGGGCAAACGCAGTAGCAATGAACGCTGAGACGACGCGGCGTCCACTTTTTTGCCGGCATGCGCCGGGGCGTTGTTAGAGGCAATGCCGGAGACGCCGATGTCAGCGTCCGCCGAACGCCCTGAAATAGTGTTCGATCAAAAATTGCTGCAGATCCTCGTCTGCCCGCTGACTAAGGACCCGCTGGAATTTGGCTCGGCCAAGCAGGAGCTGATCTCGCGATCGCGCAAGTTCGCTGACCCGCCCGTTTTCATAATCCGTTAGGCAAAGCGGCGATCTGGCACGGGATTTGATCTCAAGAGCCTGGGTGCTCGGGTAGTGAAACTTTACCGTCGTGGCGAACAAGTCGAGAAACGCCCGGCCACTTCCGGGCCGGGCCCAAGCGGGGATAGAACCCATGAAAATGGTTATGGCAATTATCAAGCCATTCAAGCTGGAAGACGTCCGTGACGCCCTGACCGACATTGGTGTTCACGGTCTCACGGTGACAGAAGTCAAGGGATATGGCCGTCAGAAGGGCCATACGGAAATCTATCGCGGCGCCGAATATGCCGTGAACTTCCTGCCCAAGATCAAGATCGAGGTCGCTGTCGCTTCTGATCAGGTCGACAAGACCATCGAGGCCATCACGTCCGCTGCGAAAACCGGGCAGATCGGCGACGGCAAGATCTTCGTCATCAATCTCGTCCACGCGGTCCGCATCCGCACCGGAGAGACCGACGCCGCGGCCCTTTGATTTCGCGGCCTGGATCTACCTTTCGATAACCCGAGCTTCGGTGTGGTGCCGTGCCAGTTCGCGCGCAGTTCTTCCGGATCGGAACCGTGTTTTTCGCGAGATGCACCGCGGCCTATCGACAGCGGCTCGGGTCGCTGTAGTCCGATCGCGCAAACCGGCGCCGCACTCGCTAGAGCTGGCCCTCGATCGCTTTCTCGGAACCGGAAGCATCGCGTCGGGAGCATTCCTTCAATGCGGCGGAGGAACTCGGGCCGATTGCTGAGCAGCACGTCGTGCTGTTCAGCAGATCGCCTATGCGCCGCATTGCGGACCGTGTCACTAAAGGTACCGTCGCGTTCGCCAACAGTTTGGCACGTTCCAGACAGTAGGCGCGTTTGCGTTCCGACGGAAACGGGGCGGCCGTGTGGCGGTCGGCGATGATGTTTTTGAGCGTTGGGCATTCTCGTGATGAGCGCCACATCTGACCGCTTCCCGCGACAATGAGGCGCGGGAGAAGAATGCTTCGACCATGAGATTGTACCCTCGCGAGCTCCCGGGCATGCATGTAGAGGAGAGTGCCAAGCTACGATGGTCAACTTCTTGCAAAGTCCTTCGAACAACGTCGGCGCGTTTCGACATTCAGTCCAGGCGCCAGAGCATCACGCGGCGAAGTTTTCACAACTTATGCCGTCCCGCTGCAGCGAGCCTCGGGCTTTGACAGCTCGTAGCCGCCGTACTGCCTGAGCTCTTAAGACCAAGCTGCGCATCTGCGTAATCTGTATGCACGGGCTCAAGTGCACTTGCTGCCTGGAGAGCTTTATGCGGATCATCGCAAACCGCCGCTTAAGGAAGCGGGGCTGTCGATGATCTCGCTCGGCGCGACGGGCTATCATGGCGGCCGCTGGAGGCCAACCCGAGGCAATCTTTCCGGCAAATGCGGGCCAAATGTAAGGGCCAAGTACCTCGCGGCTCAAGACAATCCACCGCATCCAGACAAGTGCTAACGTCGCGGGCATTTCGATGCCGGCCGGTTGGCCGAGAATGGACGACGAGCAGGCTAGCAAGGGCTATTGCCTCTACAAAATGGCTGCAAGGGGAAACCACCTAACGCTTGCTCGACCAGAGTGCGCAGCAATTCGGTATTGAGAACACCATGGCGACGTTCGTCCATGCGGCATGTGATGGGGCTGAAATGCCTTACGAGCAAGCGCGGAAGCGCCGCCCACGAATTCAGTCGAACTCAGAGAGTACAATGATGGGCATTCAGACGCCCAACCGATTCACGCTCGGTAACTCCAGCGAGGGCGATCTTGTCGATCCGCTGACCAGGATCGAATTCACCTGCTTATCGAGGTGAATGTCGATTCCGATAATGTGATCCGCAACGCGGTCTCAACGAGACGATGCGGCGTGGTATTGGGCGCGCGATGCCTTGGCGTTCACCGAGCGAATTTGCTGGGTCTGTACCGGCACGCACGCGCCGGCACCTGCGCGCAGTAGTGAACCGCTTGGCATCGTCATCCGGGAGATTCCCAGTTTAAACCTGTTACATCATGCAACTATGCATGACTATCTCGTGCATTTTTTGTCACGTGCATGCTCTGGATTGGGCTGGCTTCGGTCGGCGCGGTCTTCGCAGTCGAGGCTGACGCCAAGGCGGCCTCAGCACTTGCGCAATCGATCTCATTCGTCGCGTTACTGCTCACCAGGCTCACCAGGCTCGTGCAAACAAAGAAACTCGATCCATTCAAGAGCGCATTTTCGAGGCACCCAGCGTACAAGCTTTCGCCGTAGGCGAACCTAATGGCGGTGGCACATTGCCTGCAGGCGCTCGATCTCTAGAAGGACGTCGACAAACTCCACGTGCTGTTACGGCGGCAAGAACCCGCATGCGAACTGGCTAGTTGGAGTGCACCCAATGTCGAAAGAGGAATACAATGAACGGGTCGCAATTCGAGCGCGGAAACATCGTGGCAGAAGAGCTGTCGGCGACGGTCGCCTCGAAAACGACCGATCCGATTCAGGAACACAATTCCCGCCCCAAAGCCGAAGGCCTGTACGATCCGAGCCTGGAGAAGGATTCCTGTGGCGTCGGCTTCATCGCCAACATCAAGGGCCAGAAGTCGCATGAGATCGTCTCGGATGCGCTGAGCATCCTCTGCAATCTCGAGCATCGCGGCGCCGTCGGCGCCGACCCGCGCGCCGGTGACGGCGCCGGCATCCTGGTGCAGATCCCGCACGCCTTCTTCAGCCGCAAGGCCAAGGAGAACAAGTTCGAGCTACCCGCGCCGGGTGAATACGCCATCGGCGCGCTGTTCATGCCGCGCGACACCGCCTGGCGCAACGTCATCAAGAGCATCATCGCCGACCAGATCAAGGCGGAGGGCCTGACCCTGCTCGGCTGGCGCGACGTGCCGACCGACAATTCCTCGCTCGGCGTCACCGTGAAGCCGACCGAGCCTGCCTGCATGCAGGTGTTCATCGGCCGCAATGGCGTTGCCAAGACCGAGGACGAGTTCGAGCGCCGGCTCTACATCCTGCGCAAGTCGATCTCGCAGGCGATCTACCAGCGCCGCGACCGCGGCCTCGCCGGCTATTACCCCTGCTCGATGTCCTGCCGCACCGTGATCTACAAGGGCATGTTCCTCGCCGACCAGCTCGGCAAGTACTACCCTGATCTGCACGAGAAGGATTTCGAGAGCGCGCTGGCGCTGGTGCATCAGCGCTTCTCGACCAACACCTTCCCGGCCTGGTCGCTGGCGCACCCCTATCGCATGATCGCGCATAACGGCGAGATCAACACGTTGCGCGGCAACACCAACTGGATGGCGGCGCGCCAGGCTTCGGTGAGCTCCGAGCTGTACGGCAAGGACATCAGCCGGCTCTGGCCGATCTCCTACGAGGGACAGTCGGACACCGCCTGCTTCGACAACGCGCTGGAATTCCTGGTGCAGGGCGGCTACTCGCTGCCGCACGCCGTCATGATGATGATTCCGGAGGCGTGGGCCGGCAATCCGCTGATGGATGAGAAGCGCCGCGCCTTCTACGAATATCACGCCGCGCTGATGGAGCCGTGGGACGGCCCGGCCGCGATCGCCTTCACCGACGGCCGCCAGATCGGCGCCACGCTCGACCGCAACGGATTGCGGCCGGCGCGCTATCTCGTGACCAAGGACGACCGCATCGTGATGGCGTCCGAAATGGGCGTGCTGACCATCCCCGAGGACCAGATCATCACCAAGTGGCGCCTGCAGCCCGGCAAGATGCTGCTGGTCGACCTCGAACAGGGCCGCCTGATTCCCGACGACGAGATCAAGGCCGAGCTCGCCAAGAGCCATCCCTACAAGGAGTGGCTGGAGCGGACCCAGATCGTGCTGGAAGACCTGCCGAAGGTGCCGACCACGGGCGTGCGATCCAACCTCTCGCTGCTCGATCGCCAGCAGGCGTTCGGCTACAGCCAGGAAGACATCGCGATCCTGATGACGCCGATGGCGGCCACGGGGGAGGAAGCCGCGGGCTCGATGGGCAACGACACGCCGATCTCGGCGCTGTCGGACAAGGCCAAGCCGCTGTTCACCTATTTCAAGCAGAACTTCGCCCAGGTCACCAATCCGCCGATCGACCCCATCCGCGAGGAGCTGGTGATGAGCCTCGTCTCGATCATCGGGCCACTGCCGAACCTGTTCGACCTGCAGGGCATGGCCACCACCAAGCGCCTCGAAGTCCGTCAGCCGATCCTGACCGATGCGGACCTGGAAAAGATCCGCTCGATCCCGGAAGTGGCCGAGTCGCACTTCAAGCCGCGCACGCTGGACACCACGTTCCACGCCGGCCTCGGTGCGGCGGGTATGGACCAGGTGCTGGACGAGCTCTGCGCACGCGCGGAAGTCGCCGTGCGCGAAGGTGTCAACATCATCATCCTGTCCGACCGCATGGTCGGCACCGACCGGGTGCCGATCCCCTCGCTGCTGGCCTGCGCCTCCGTGCATCATCATTTGATCCGCACGGGCCTGCGCACCTCGGTTGGCCTCGTCGTCGAATCCGGCGAGCCGCGCGAAGTGCACCACTTCGCTTGCCTTGCCGGCTACGGCGCCGAAGCGATCAATCCTTACCTCGCGTTCGAAACCATCATCGCGATGAAGGACCGCCTGCCCGGCTCGCTCGACGACTACGAGATCGTCAAGCGCTACATCAAGTCGATCGGCAAGGGGCTGCTCAAGGTGATGTCCAAGATGGGCATCTCGACCTACCAGTCCTATTGCGGCGCGCAGATCTTCGACGCGGTCGGCCTCAAGGCGGATTTCGTCGGCAAGTTCTTTGCCGGCACGCATACCCGCGTCGAGGGTGTCGGTCTTGGCGAGATCGCGGAAGAGGCGGTGCGCCGCCATGCCGACGCGTTCGGCGAGGCTCAGGTCTACAAGACCGCGCTCGATGTCGGCGGCGAATATGCCTATCGCAGCCGCGGCGAGGACCATGCCTGGACCGCCGAGTCGGTCGGCCTGCTGCAGCATGCCGCGCGCGGCAATTCGCTGGAGCGCTATCGCGCCTTCGCCAAGATCCTCAACGAACAGTCGGAGCGTCTGCTGACGCTGCGCGGCCTGTTCCGGATCAAGAACGCGGAGGAAGAAAAGCGCAAGCCGGTGCCGCTCGACCAGGTCGAGCCGGCCAAGGACATCGTCAGACGTTTCGCCACCGGCGCGATGAGCTTCGGCTCGATCTCGCGCGAGGCGCACACCACGCTCGCGATCGCCATGAACCGGATCGGCGGCAAGTCGAACACCGGTGAAGGCGGCGAGGAAGCCGACCGCTTCAAGCCGATGCCGAACGGCGATTCCATGCGCTCGGCGATCAAGCAGGTCGCCTCGGGCCGCTTCGGCGTCACCACGGAGTATCTCGTCAACTCCGACATGATGCAGATCAAGATGGCGCAGGGTGCCAAGCCCGGCGAAGGCGGCCAGCTGCCCGGCCACAAGGTCGACGCCACCATCGCCAAGGTCCGGCACTCGACGCCGGGCGTCGGCCTGATCTCGCCGCCGCCGCACCACGACATCTACTCGATCGAGGATCTGGCGCAGCTCATCTACGACCTCAAGAACGTCAACCCGACGGGCGACGTCTCGGTCAAGCTGGTCTCCGAGATCGGCGTCGGCACGGTCGCCGCGGGCGTCGCCAAGGCGCGCGCCGACCATGTCACCATCGCGGGCTTCGAGGGCGGCACCGGCGCTTCGCCGCTGACCTCGATCAAGCACGCCGGCTCGCCGTGGGAGATCGGCCTTGCCGAGACCCATCAGACGCTGGTCCGCGAGCGGCTGCGCAGCCGCATCGTGGTCCAGGTCGACGGCGGCTTCCGCACCGGACGTGACGTCGTGATCGGTGCGCTGCTCGGGGCCGACGAGTTCGGCTTCGCCACCGCGCCCTTGATCGCGGCCGGCTGCATCATGATGCGCAAGTGCCATCTCAACACCTGCCCGGTCGGCGTCGCGACCCAGGACCCCGTCCTGCGCAAGCGCTTCACCGGCCAGCCCGAGCACGTCATCAACTACTTCTTCTTCGTCGCCGAGGAAGTGCGCGAGATCATGGCCTCGCTCGGCTTCCGCACCTTCAACGAGATGGTCGGCCAGGTTCAGCTGCTCGACCAGACCAGGCTGGTCGCGCACTGGAAGGCCAAGGGCCTCGACTTCTCCAAGCTGTTCGTCAAGCAGAAGGAAGAGAAGGGCCAGAAGATCTATCACTCCGAGCGCCAGAACCATCATCTGGAGGCTGTGCTCGACCGCACGCTGATCGAGAAGGCGACGCCTGCGCTCGACCGCGGCGCGCCGGTGAAGATCGAGGCCAAGATCAACAGCACCAACCGCTCTGCCGGCGCGATGTTGTCGGGCGTGGTCGCCAAGATCTACGGCCATGCCGGGCTGCCGCACGACACCATCCATGTCGGCCTCAAGGGCACTGCCGGCCAGGCCTTCGGCGCGTGGCTGGCGCAGGGCGTCACCTTCGAGCTCGAAGGTGAAGCCAACGACTATGTCGGCAAGGGGCTCTCGGGCGGCAAGATCATCGTCAGGCCGCCGGCCAACAGCGGCATCGTGCCGGAAGAGAGCATCATCGTCGGCAACACCGTGATGTACGGCGCCATTCAGGGCGAGTGCTACTTCCGCGGCATCGCCGGCGAACGCTTTGCCGTGCGCAATTCCGGCGCGGTGGCGGTGGTCGAGGGCGCGGGCGACCATTGCTGCGAATACATGACCGGCGGCATCGTGGTCGTGCTCGGCAAGACCGGGCGCAACTTCGCGGCCGGCATGTCCGGCGGCATCGCCTATGTGCTGGACGAGACCGGTGACTTCGACAAGCTGTGCAATCTGTCGATGGTCGAGCTCGAGCCGGTGCTGTCGGAAGAGCTGATCAACGCCGGCACCTACAACCACTCCGGTGACCTCGAGGCGCATGGCCGGGTCGACGTCTTCAAGAACCTGCTCGACTCCGACGTCGAGCGGCTTCACGTCCTGATCTCGCGCCACGCCAAGGCGACCGGCTCCAAGCGCGCCGCCGATATCCTTGCCAACTGGAAGGAATGGCTGCCTAAATTCCGCAAGGTGATGCCGGTCGAGTACCGGCGCGCGCTGCGCGAACTGGCCGCCAACGCGGACGCCGAGCCGAAAATCTAAATCGGGGCGTAAGAAAACGATCTCATGGTGAGTGGGGCGCGAAGACCGCCTCGTAAATACACAAGGCCGTCGCCGACAGCTTTAATTACCAAATCAAACTGATCGCGATGCAACATTGAGGCGTGTTAGGCCTCGCCAGACGGACCGTGTTTCTTGGCGGCGGATCGAGGTCAAGCGACTGAAGACGCTGGAGGAGGAGAATGCGAAGCTGAAGAAGCTTCTGGCCGAGCAGATTCGATGCGGCTGCCCTTCGCGAGCTCCTTTCAAAGAAGGGGAGGGGGCCCCCCCGCCACGCGCGCTGCCGTCTGCAGGCTGTCATGAGCCTGTCGGTGCGGAGCGCCTGCTCAATCATCAGCGCGGACCGGAAGATGATCCGCTATCAGTCCAGCCGCCCGCTGGATGCGGAGCTGCGCGGCCGGTTGCGCGATCTCGCCACCGGGCGGCGGCGGTCGTTCGGCTACCGCCGGGTGTTCGTCCTCTTACGACGGGAAGCAGAGCCATGGGGGATCAGCCGGATCTACCGGCATTATCGGGAAGAAGCACTCGCGTCCGCAAGCGGTGAGCTCGCCGCAAGGCCGTGGGGACCCGGCCCCGATTCTGGTGCAGGCCAGGCCCAATGCACGCTGGTCGCTGGACTTCGTTCATGACCAGTTCGGCATGGACGGCACTTCCGCATTCTCAACATCGTCGATGACGTGACCAAAAAGTGCCGGGGGGCTGTTCCGGATACGTCGGTCTCGGGCCAGCGCGTCGCCCGCGAGCTGACGTTCGTCGAGCGACGGGGCAAGCTACGGATGATCGTGTCCGACCATGGCACCGAGTTTCACCTCCAATGCCATGCTGCCTGGTGCAAAGGACACAATCATCGACTGGTACTTCATTGCGCCCAAAAAGCCGATGCAGAACGGCTTCATCGAAAGCTCCAACGGCTCGATGCGTGACGAACTCCTGAACAAGACCCCGTTTTCGATCTTGACGACACCCGCGCCAAGATCGTCCGCTGGGTCGCTGACTACGATATCCGGCGCCCTCACTCGTCGCTAAATACCTCACCCAGCGGCCTATGCCGTCCAACTCACCGCAAGGACGACCGGTTACGCAAACCCGACCAGCTCCGCCGATCGTCCGCTGCTACACACGCGCCGCTCAGCGTACAAAACCCTGAGCCTCTAACCGCTGCCGGATGAGTGGCAGGTCATGCCGATTATACAAGGATTGATCTGTCCAGGATCAACTTATCGCCCCGCCGCTCGGGGTACTGCGATGCGTCTCGTTTGGATGCCGAGCCACGAGATGCTTGCGGATTTCCAGGCTGTTATGGCTCAAGCCGAAGGTAAGAACTGCTGAATCGCGCGCTGTTGGCATGTGATCACCAAACAGTTGCGGGGAGACTTGATATGAATGGGCTGCTTCATCAGGTCTGACAGCTGTTTAACTGCATCGATGATCATCACTGGTCGACTCCCGGCGGACCTCCTGATGTGAGGCGGCCTAATGGGCACGTCACCTACGACTCGCTGGAGAGTTTGATTGATTGTCTCACTAGCGACGCGCCGATCAGACGAGTGACTCCTCGCCTTCCGTATTTGAAAGGAACAATCAGGCGTTGGTACGACAGCTGAACTTTGTCGTTCAAATGGGGGCGAAGAATCTTGGCATCGACCTCATCTAGGCGAGGTTGGTGCGTTTCTAGGACGGACTCGTACATACGATGCACCCATCGCCCATATTCATAATCCGGTTGTTCATCAACCGGAATGCCGGGCGCATTCTCCCGCCAGGTCTTGCTGAAGATTTCGAAGCCGGCTCCGAGATCGATAATGGTGAGGCGACCAGCCACGGCCTCAATTGCGGCGAACCTGACCGCGGCTGGGGAGCACAACGCCTTCTTCAGAGCTGTCAGATCGGCGGTTCGGTCCGAACAGTCCCAGTAGGACAAAAGCATGGATAGTGGACCTTGGCAGCCTACCAAAGTCTCAATCGGCATCTGCCTGTATCGAATGTTTGTCGCCGCTCGCTGGCAAGGCTCGCCTAGCCGCTGATTTATATATGTGACCGCTTGCGAACGAGTTGAAAACAACTTGTCGGCGAGGTCTACCGAATTTGAAATGACCATTCGCTCCACCCCAAGGTCGCTGACAAGATTGATCGCCGCAGCAACGCTGACTGGGGTGGCAGTCTCAAACCGGATTCGTATCTGTGCCGACCCGGGGCGGAACAGAGCAACTGTCACGAAACCCATATTATTGATGAGATAACTCAGGAAATCGAATTCGGTCACTGGGTAGTGTAGAAAACATTTACGCAGAGCTGAAGAACATGCGTCCCAAGCGTGGCCGCGATCGTCCAGTACGATTGTCCGCATGAGGGCCTCACGGCAAATCTGAGTGCCATTGTTTGCGCCAACTATGCGACTACAAAACATCGCGCCCGCGCGCTTGCACAGTACCGCCGGCAGCTGGCAGCTGCGAAACAAGATGCCAATCCAATGCAAGCATCAACCTGCCGAAGTTGGTAGCCCAGAATGGGCCCGCACGACGGGACCTCATTGGCTGCGGGACATTCCTACCAGGGCTGGTCATTGATCGTCTGTAGCGGTCGTGTATCAACTCGTGAATGATGAAAACGGTCGGGAAATGGTCGTCTGATACTGAAATCAGTCGCCGAACAACCCGCAGAGAGTTCTTATGCATTTCCAGTCAATATCGCTCATCCCCGACACTCACGACGATCTGATTCTAATCCCCAGGGTCGAGGCGGAGATCGCGCGATATGGCATGAATGAGAGGCTGAGTCGCGCCTATACCGTCCCTTCGACGATCAGCCCGATCCAAGGCCGCTACCGGAGACCAGGATCATTACCGGCGCTGTTGCAGACATGTTTGACGCGCTGGTTGCGTCATTGAGCGATACCCGGCTGGAGCCCGACCTCGATGATCTCCTCTGGCCGACGGTCAACCTGTTCCATCGCGCCGTCGAACGCATCGAGCGCCAGCTCGACGTCAACGAACAGGCGCAGCAGAAGAGCCAGCGCGAGCAGAACGGCTCGGAAGTGCGCTCGGTCGAGCTTGAGCGCCTAACCGCCGAGGGCATCTCGCTGATCGAGCGCCGCAACTGTCTCGAACTCTTCCGCGACCAGGCGATCGAGCGCTTCGAAGTCCACACGGGGTCTGCTTGGCGCCCACGGTCGGGATCACTGGTCAGCCATCGCACGCTCACCGCGGCGATAATCGATTCCCGCGACTTCATCGCAGCCAAGCGCCGCTCGGAAACCGAGATCATGGTGCCGCCGGGTCCGAAGATCGCCCTGACCGGTGGGCTCGACTTCAACGACTATAGCCTCGTCTGGGATCGGCTCGACAAGGTGCACGCCAAGCATCCCGACATGGTTCTGCTGCACAGCGCTTCACCGAAAGGCGCCGAGCTGATCGGCTCCAAATGGGCAACCAGCAAGTGCCACAGATCGCATTCAAACCGGATTGGACCAAACACGCCAAGGCAGCGCCCTTCAAGCGCAATGACGCGATGCTCGAACTGCTGCCGATCGGCGTCCTGCATTTCCCCGGCACGGGCATTCAGGACAACCTTGCCGATAAGGCAAAGCGGCTTGGCATTCCGGTCTGGAAGTTTGGCGGCGCGTGAGCGCCGTCTTGCCGTCAACCGACGAGTGGCGAGGCCGCACCCGCCGTAACTCCGCCTCGTTTTGTTTATACGTCGGCGGCTGGGCTGCGGTGGTGGTGGAAGGCGCGAGCGCTCACACGCGTGCCTTGGAGCCACCACCATGCTCGCCCTCGGGCTTCTTCTCAATATTGCTGGTATCGGCCTATTTGCTGGCTGATCGTTGTGCTAGCGGTCTATGCGCTGCGCTTTTTGTTGCGATCAATATCGGATTGATGGCGTTCAACAGCGGTGCGGGCATTGTCGGCGCACTGCTCGTCGGCACAGTTTGCGCTGTGCTCACACTCGCAGCCGGCCAGCTGGCCATTACCCTTAGCCGCCACGTGGCCCTGCGACTTGCAATTGCGGCCGTGTTCGTCGTTCCCGCGGCCGTTGCCGGCTATCACGTGGTGTTCGCGCTCTCACAGATCGGAGCGCCGTCGCTGGCTTGGCGCGAGGTCTTCGCATGGCTGGGCGCGGTTTGCATCGGCTCGTCAACATTCACGCGCTTGACGCTCATCTCGAAGACCCGCCCGATCGAGCCGGAAAGGACGGGCGGAGAGCCGTCCCGCCCCGTTCTCACGGCCGCGGCAAACGAGGGATGAACTTTCCGCGCTTTTGTCGTCGAACAGGTCGCAGAATAAGCACCCTCGACGATGGATGATGCTCACCAGAGCAGAGGAGGCGGACGGTCCTCTCAGAAACCTTCGAACACGTGCTGGAGATTTCCGATCCGGCACACATAGCTGCCACGGCTGGACCCGCCGCACCGCTTGACCGCTTTGCCGGGACGATGCCGCCCATTCCCGCAGATTGTTTCTCTTCCTTCCCGAACCGTTCCGACCTCTTGTGCAGAGGAACCGAAATTCGCCAAGCTTCTCCCCGGGTTTGAGGTTCAGCACGCGGACGCACGAGGCCTCTTTGATGGCTCGATCTGGCCGAAGACCGGCTGCGCCTCGATCGGCTGAGCCGCAACGCCGTTGCTGCGACTTTCTTCCCCTGGGCTCACGCCCATTCCTCGCGAGACAAGAAAGTCTCTTCAACGGCGTCCTCCGCTGCGCTTCAGCCCGCGAGCGGGTGCGTCGCCGATCGTCCTCGCCCTTGAGATCGCCATCGAGGCCGCGGTGGTCGCGGGCTCGAAACACAACGGAGAAGCAAGATGGCTAATATCGGAACTTTCAAGAAGGTCGGCAATGATTTCCAGGGCGAGATCGTCACGCTGAGCTTGCAGGCTAGGGGCGTCCGCATCGTCGCCGAGACCAACCGCTCCAACGAGAACGCGCCCAGCCACCGCATCTATGTGGGTCGGGCCGAGATCGGCGCAGCCTGGTCGAAGCGCTCCGAAGAGGGCCGCGACTACCTCTCGATCAAGCTTGACGATCCCTCCTTCAACGCGCCGATCTACGCGAGCCTGTTCGACGACGAAGGTGGCGAGGGCTACAACCTGCTCTGGTCCCGGCCGCGCAAGAACGGCGAGTGAGATCCTCCGCCAAGCCCCGCCCGGTTCGCCGGGCGGGGTAATATCTCCATCGGAGAAGCATCTCGCTAATACGCGACACTGCGGTCGCATCCGCCGGTTGTCCGCAACTGCGGGCGTCAAGCTATCCCCGAGCAAAACCCTCGATCGTGCGGCGGACACGCACTTTGCCGGGACCAACGTGGTAGTCTTTTATCACAGCGCCTTCCAGAGCTTGCTCGGCCATGGTGGAGCGGTTGCGCTGGCGCAGGTAGTCGTGCCAGGTGTGGAAGTGATAGCGCTCGATCCACGCTTCTGGGTCTGCCATGTTTTGTGCGATCGACCAACCGTAGGCGCCATTGCGCTGCCTGACGAGCCGAAGCTCTTGCATGGCCTCCCGAAAGTCCGGAGCGTTTTTCTGCTCCACCCGATATTCGATCTCGATCACCACAGGTCCGTCGCGCCCCCTGACCGGCAACCGCACCTGCGGATCTTCGAGGAGGCTTCCCTCTTCGGCACCCTCACCAACAGAAGGCATCCGCAATCGTAGGCCGACCAGAGGAGATGCCAGCATCAGCGAGGCTGCGACAAGCAGCGCTGTTTCAACGCCGGCGATGTCGGTGAGATGTCCCCACCCCCAGCTGCCTATGGCAAGACCGCCGGATGCGGCGGCCTGGTACGCCGCCAGAGACCTCGCGGCAACCCAGCGGGGTGCAGAAAGCTGTACGCCGATGTTCAAGAGCGTCCAAGACAACGTCCACCCTGTACCAGCCAGAACCAATCCGAACGCAGCCATCAACGGATTGTGGCTTAGTGCCAGAGTTGCAATACCCGCTGCCATGGACAGCGTGCAGCATCTCATGGCGGCTTCGCTACTTAAGCGCTCGCGCACCAGCGAGATATTGATCGCTCCCAAAATGGCTCCCAGGCCAAAGGCGCCCAGCATCACGCCGTAAGTTGGCGCGCCACCGAGAAGGCGATCACGTACGACCACTGGCAACAGCGCCAGGATAGCTCCGCTGACCAACCCGAATATGATCGTTCGGACCAACACGATCATAATAGGTGGCGAGTTCGTGATGTACCGGACGCCCAACAGGATGGCATGGCCGAGCCGTTCCGGTGGGAGACGCGACCGCTCACTTGCGCGCTTCCATAGATAGAGCGCGGCGATAAGTGGCACGAACGAGATCGTGTTGAATGTGAACGCGGCTACGGTCCCGGCGGAGGCCACAATGATACCCCCGACTGCCGGACCTACGCTCCGCGCGATGTTGTAGCTGATGCCATTCAACGCAACTGCGGCGGGCAGGGCTTGTGGAGGCACTTGCTCGCCCACTGCCGCCTGCCACGCGGGTCCCAACATCGCGGTGCCACAGCCTGCTGCAAAGCAGAGACCAAGCAAGAGGTCCGGCGTAAGCAATCCCAGCAAAGCGAGTACCGCCAGCGTAGCGCTGGCGGTCAGTGCAATACCGAGTGAAATCAATGCCACGATGCGCCGGTCATGCAGGTCAGCAATTGCGCCGGCCGGAATCGCAATGAGCATCACCGGCAATCCGAGAGCGGTTTGGACCAGCGCGACCTTGTCCGCTGACGATGACATTTCGGTCATAGCCCAGGCCACCCCGACTCCCTGTACCAAACTACCGAGATTTGACACCAGGCTGGCGGTCCAGATGCGGCGGAACGTGCGGTGCCGCAGAGGGGCGGTAATGCGATCGGCCTTGGCAGAGTGGAGGCGAGCTTCAAGGTCAGGCGAGGTTGGCTCAGCTTCCTCGGTCGTCGACCGCTCTTTCGGCTTGCCCGGAGCCAGGACAGGGCCGTTCAATGAGCGAAGCGAATTATCTGGACACACGAAGGTCTGCCTTTCGGCGGACCTTTTCGCGGTCCTACCGATCCCTTAGAATCACACATTATACCCATGCCCGCCGAAGAATTGCAGTGACGAAGTCCTACTTCGCGCCGGATTGCCGCACCGAGAACAAATGCCCGTGAGGCGGGATAAAACATATCTGACATGTGCAGTGGCTCGACGATGAGCTGAGGGCCGCGATATCTGGTTCTCGGCGTCCGGGGGCCGTACTGATCAGTTCTCGCAGATGTCCTGCGGTACGTGCACGCAGCACTGGCCTGGGTCATCACCTGAATGGCCTTAATCTGCAACGGTGAGGCAGCGTTCACATGGATGACGCTGCTAGGATAGACGTACTCGACTGGACGGCCGAGGCGGTGAACTACCGACTCACCCAGTTATTGCGGCCGCGATGCGCAAAGCCGGACCGTTAGGACGTTCCTCATCGTCATACAGATTTCTAAGATTGGTAGCCGACGAGGCATGATGTCGTGTGAGCAGCTTAACGGCTTGCCTATGAAGTGCTACGAACAAGCAGCACCGATTATCACGTCTCGCCCCACATAGCTCCGGCGCCGGGACGAAGCGCACCGCTTGACCGGCTTTGCGGGGACGATGCCGCCCATTCCCGCAGATTGTTTCTCTTCCTTCCCGAACCGTTCCGACCTCTTGTGCAGAGGAACCGAAATTCGCCAAGCTTCTCCCCGGGTTTGAGGTTCAGCACGCGGACGCACGAGGCCTCTTTGATGGCTCGATCTGGCCGAAGACCGGCTGCGCCTCGATCGGCTGAGCCGCAACGCCGTTGCTGCGACTTTCTTCCCCTGGGCTCACGCCCATTCCTCGCGAGACAAGAAAGTCTCTTCAACGGCGTCCTCCGCTGCGCTTCAGCCCGCGAGCGGGTGCGTCGCCGATCGTCCTCGCCCTTGAGATCGCCATCGAGGCCGCGGTGGTCGCGGGCTCGAAACACAACGGAGAAGCAAGATGGCTAATATCGGAACTTTCAAGAAGGTCGGCAATGATTTCCAGGGCGAGATCGTCACGCTGAGCTTGCAGGCTAGGGGCGTCCGCATCGTCGCCGAGACCAACCGCTCCAACGAGAACGCGCCCAGCCACCGCATCTATGTGGGTCGGGCCGAGATCGGCGCAGCCTGGTCGAAGCGCTCCGAAGAGGGCCGCGACTACCTCTCGATCAAGCTTGACGATCCCTCCTTCAACGCGCCGATCTACGCGAGCCTGTTCGACGACGAAGGTGGCGAGGGCTACAACCTGCTCTGGTCCCGGCCGCGCAAGAACGGCGAGTGAGATCCTCCGCCAAGCCCCGCCCGGTTCGCCGGGCGGGCTTTCCGCACATCGGCGCGAATTCCATGGGCTCGGAATGCGAATCTTAATTTTGCGATGGATTCAGCACTAGCCACAGGTCGGCGCCACTGAGATCGGCAAACCCCTTCGCACCGGCCTGTTACGATCAGGGCCATCTCGCTCCAAAGACGGCCCACGCGTTACACAAGCGACGTAGGCGTATATCCCGCGATTGTCGAAACAGAGGGTGTTATTTCTTCTTGCGGTCAAGTCGGGTCGATTTGCGCCCTTTAGGCAATGTTTTATGGATCGTAGCGCCCTTTGGTAATGGAAGGAATAACTCGTTGAGTTGGACACCGAGGGTGTCAGCCAACCGGTCAAGCAAATCAATCGTAGGATTTTCCAACTTCCGCTCAAGACCACTCATATACGAACGATCTATTCCCGCGTCATAAGCCAATTGCTCCTGCGGAATACCGCGATCGACGCGTATCCGGCGTATATTCCAGGCTACGAGTGCGCGAGCTTTCATTTGCGCAGGCAGCCATTTGGTGGCCCATTAAACCACTGGATATGGCCCGACTATTTAAGTAGGCTCTCGATAGAGAGACCGTTCAGCACGCCATCACCAGAACATCCCGTGTCTCCCAAGGAGGTTGCTGGCGCAGCTGAAACGGTAAGACTTTTGTAGGCCGTTGGAGCCGTCGACGTGCGAACAGTGCTGTCCGAACCATCGTCGCACCTGTGGGAAGCGTCCTACCCTCACTTGGGGCAGGTGCTTTGGCTTTTTCGGAAACAGTTACTTCCGCTTGGCCAGTTTTCCTTCGTTTCGCGCCTCCTCGTCCGGCGCGATGAGATCAACCGGAGTGACGCCCAACGCACTGGCGAGCTGGAACAGGCTTACGACGGTTGGATTGCGGCGGCCGCGTTCCAAGTCGCTGATGTATTGTTGAGTAAAGCCGGACAGGTCGGCGAACTTCTCCTGCGTAAAGCGCTTTTGCTTCCGCAGCTTTGCGAAATTCCGGCCGACCAACTTGCGCATGTCCATTCGCGCAAGTTGCGTCTTACATACTATGAGGTTTATCTCCTATAGTATGTATCTGCACCGACCCCGGAATACGACTAAAATGAGACCGCTCGTCAATCGCGCGTCCAGGAACCTTGCAATTATTCGATGTTTGTTGTCAGCCCATGACCAAGTTCAACTTAAATCCCGAAGTGGCCGATGCCCCTCCCGCTGGGGACGCCATGACCTCCTACGACGAACAGCATGTCGTAACCTACATGCGCCTTCTGCAGGCGGAGAGCGAGGGGGCCGATTGGTCCGAGGTCGCTCGGATCGTGTTGCACATCGACTCCGATCGCGAGCCGGAGCGTGCGCGTACTGCATACCAGACACATGTTCAGCGCGCGAAGTGGTTGACCGAACAGGGACGTCTGTTGCGCGGACCTAGATCAACCTAGAATAGTTTTCTAGACGGCTTTGGTTCTGACGACACCTTTTTCTCGGCACTCGGGCGTGGTGACTCACGTGCACCACGTGGTGACAAGCTGGCATCTTTTCCCAAAGGCCTGTTCGCAGCTATTGCGCCGTCATCGTTGTTAGCTCTTTGCAATGAGGCGGATGTTATGGCCCAAGTCGATTGGCGCTCCCCGGACTCCTACGACTACCTGAATAATGCTGACCCCACTGATATCGCTTGGGAGTTCGTGCGTCGCAATCCTGAATACCAACGTGACTACCAGGCTGTGATCGCCAAGAGCCCGACGGGTGAAGTCACCGAGGAATTCAGGAGGAAGTGGGGCATCTGCTTTCGCCCATGACCCGCAGCGGTCCTTTGATCAACAGACAATCTTTTGGGCGCCCGAGGCGCTGCCGGATGTCGTCCCGGTTGCGGTAACGACGTCAGGCGCTGACCCGAGTGCGCCAGATCTACCTCTATTCAACGTCTCGACGGCCGAAATGCGTCGCGCCGCTGATGGGTGGCACGCCGTGCTGCGCATCGGGACCGTGAACCACCGTGTCTGGTTGAAGGATGAACCTTCCATTGGTCATCGCTATGCCGCCAAACTTCCCTTCGATGAGAACTTGCCGCCGCGAGCGCATGCAGCTCGCAGATTGTGGCGCGCGCTCAACGGACGCGCGGCAGGCCCCGCTTTCCACGAACTTTCCAAACAGCGCCGGGATCGCCTAAGGCAAGTCGCGCGTGCGCTCGACGCACGTCATGCCGGTAGCAGCTATCGTGTGATCGCGTTGGCACTGCTTGGAAAGAAAAGCGTCCCAAAGCAAGCCTGGAAGACCCACGATTCCCGTAGCCTCATCATCCGTCTGGTACACGACGGCTTCTCCTTGATGCGGGGCGGCTATTGCAGGCTTCTGCGCTCCGGGCGCAGGAACAAATAGCCTCATCGCGGGGGTGTCGAAACATGCACCCCCGATCTTCGGCATCCCCCTCCGAAGCCCTGCTTCTCCAAGATGACCACACCCACGCCGGCGCCCTCATGGGTGGTGCGCCGCCATCTTGGAGCTCTCAAATGCCCGATCCGACCGCCGGACTTCCTCCGCGTTTCCTGCGCACTCCCGAGGCTGCACGCTACCTCGGCCTGTCTGGCCGCACGCTGGAAAAACATCGCACTTACGGTACCGGGCCGACCTACCGGAAGATCGGCGGCCGCGTCGTCTACGCCTTGGACGACCTGAAAGCGTGGGCCGATCTCGGCGCCAAAACGTCCACTTCTGACCCTGGCAAAGACACGGTGCTGCCGGCCAAAAAGCATTCGCAACTACGTCGTTATGCCGGCCAGGAACACCGCTGATGGTCGCTCTGAAGGCAATCATCATGCGACGCATTCAGCAAGCCGACCGCCATCAGCTTGAGCTTTTCCGCGCCCTGCCGGGAGATCTTGCTCCACGCGATGCGCAGGATCTGATGGCTTATCCATTCTTTTCGCTGGCTAAGACCAAAAGGATCGTGCCCATCGATTTCTGCGCCGGAACAACCTCAATCCGCGTCGAAGCTGTCCCGGAGCACGGCATGGCAACGATCTGGGACGCCGACGTCCTGATTTGGGCTGCCTCCCAGATCGTCGAAGCTCGCGATGCCGGTCTGAAAACATCACGCCTGATAGCCGCAACGCCATATGAGATTCTGACGTTCGTCGGCCGCGGCACCAGCGCACGCGACTACGACCGGCTGAAGGCAGGTCTTGACAGACTTCAGTCAACGACCGTGCTGACCTCGATCCGTCAACCCGCAGAACGGCGGCGGCACCGCTTCTCCTGGATTAACGAGTGGAAGGAAGCCGCTGATGCATATGGCAGACCATTTGGGATCGAACTGATCCTGCCAGATTGGTTCTATGCCGGCGTGATCGATGACGCTCTCGTTCTGACGATCGACCGCGCCTATTTCGACCTGACAGGTGGCCTTGAGCGCTGGCTTTACCGGCTGGTGCGCAAGCACGGCGGCCGGCAGCGCGGCGGCTGGAGCTTCGACCTTGCCCATCTTCATGCCAAGTCCGGCAGCCTCTCGCCGCTCAAGCATTTTGCCTACGACGTTCGACAGATTGTCCAGCGGCAGACATTGCCGGGCTATCGGCTCGTCCTCACGCGCGATCCAAACGGCCGCGAGCGGCTGAACTTCGCCTCGATCCCAAACCTTCCCGTTACGGCGCGCCTGTCGGCGCGTCGTTCGGGACCAATTTCAGGGGACAACCTGTGAATCAGCTCGTGCTATCGGGGACCGCAACCCTCGTGCCATCAGGGACCAGATCATCGTGCTATCGGGGACCGAAAGCGAACCTAAAGGCTTGTGAACGCGCGCTTTCCTGGCCCCCTAACTTTACTAACCAGAAATCCTTCGGATTTCTTCTAACGGAACTCGCTGTTGCCCACATTGTGGAAGAGCGGCAGTGGCACGGACGGTCGAGCTGCCTTCAGGTTCAAATCCCGCAATCGTCCGTCCTCATCACTAGCCGTTGGCTTTTCGAGCTTCCGGGAGAGACAGCATGAGCGATCTCACCGAGGTGGAAGTGCTGTGGCTGGAGAAGCGGATCGAGAACCGGGTTCGATTTGGCCGCAATGTCGAGGAACGGAAGCTCGATCGCCATCGTCGCGTCCTGGCATTTGCTCCAGGCAGCATCTTTGCGTTCGTTCGTTGGACGTCGAATGATTTCGGGACGGTGATTTCGCGCATTGATATCCTGCGTGCCGTCGCCGCGGGTCAGCGCTGCTCGACCGTGCCCTATGTGAAGCCAGGAGGCGACATTCTGCTTCGCCTTTCTGGCTGGCCGAAGGTCGAGCGCGTGCTGCAGATGATCGATGCCGTCGAGGCACTTGGTATCGATCCGGCTGATGTCGCCCCAGATCATTGGCAGCATGTCCACAACCGTCTTTCCGTCAATGAAAGCCCACGTCCCTACACGAAAGCTCGCCATCAGGCCTGGCTTCGCCGGCGGAGGATCATCCGATGAGAGGGCGGATGATGACGCTGCTTGCGATGTGCGGGGCTGCCGCAGCGATCGCCGTAACCATCGTGGAAGGGCGAACGCCGGCCTTCATCTGGAATGCATCGCCGAGCGTGCCCATCGGCCTTTACCGCCTGCGTTCCGCAGAGACTTTGTATGTCACGGAGCTGGTTGCGGTTCAGCCGCCTGAACCGCTGGCGAGCTTCCTCGACCTGAAGGGCTATTTGCCGCTCGGCCTTCCTATGCTCAAACGTATCCTCGCGCTCCCCGGGCAGACGGTTTGCAGAACAGGCCTCGCCATCTCGGTGGACAACATTGCTATGGGTGAGGCGCGTGAGCGTGACGGCCGCGGCCGTCCGCTGCCAGACTGGCAGGGCTGCCGCGTCGTCGGGCCGGCCGAGCTCTTTCTCATGAACTGGCAATCGGATGAGTCCTTCGACGGCCGGTATTTTGGCTTTCTTCCAGCCGCAGCCGTGATCGGCCGTGCGGACCCGGTGTGGACCTCGGAGGAGTGATGAGGTGTGTTCGTCATATTCATTTCACCATGCGCTTGTTCGATGGACCGCAAGGCCCTTTCTCCATTCCGGCTCCTCCATGCAAAGGCGATGTTAGGGAGGAACACCTCCCGCTGCTGAATGGCGCGCACAAAGGCTTTCTCCATCGGGAAGAGGCGCGCAGGAGGACGTACCTGGCACAGTTTGGCGCGCGCCTGTTCGCTGCACCCTTCCTGTTGCTCGTGCTCGCGCTTTGCAGTGCTTCGGTCGCCGAGGAGACAGCAACAGGGGCGGAGCACGAAGGGGCCCAGCCATTCGAAACCTTCATCATCGAAGCTTCACAGCGTTTTTCCATTCCAGTCTCCTGGATTGTCGAGGTGATGGCTGTCGAAAGCACTGGAGACGTTCGTGCCAGATCGCCCAAAGGCGCCATGGGGCTGATGCAGCTCATGCCCGACACCTGGGCCGAATTGCGCCGCCGGCACGCCCTCGGCAGCGATCCGTTCGACCCCCGTGACAACATCCTGGCAGGAACGGCGTATCTGCGTGAAATGCTCGACCGCTTCGGACCGAACGGCGTATTTGCTGCCTATCACGCAGGACCGCTGCGCTATCAGGAGCATCTTGCCGGGCGTCCATTGCCTGTCGAAACCCAAGCCTATGTGAAGAGGCTTGGGTCCGTGCTGGACGTCGATCAGCAACCGACCTGGAAGGCTGGCGTCACGTCATCAGCATCGTCGCTGCTCATTCCGCAGTCAACTCATAAGCCAACTGACATGCCGAGAACGGACGACCGGTCGATAAGGATTGTGCCTTCGGCAGACATCATGAACGCTATCTCCTCGCGAGATATTCTGCGGATCGTTCCAAGCTCGACTGGTCTATTCGTGGCGCGGACCGATTCTCGCACCATGCAATGATCAGAAGCGCGGTTGCGGAGCGGAACACATGTCAGCGAGCGATCGGCGAGAAGTGAGAGGGGCGGAGGTGAACGACCGTAAGCGTCCGGCATCTGCATACGGCATATGGGCGATGCCTTCGGCCCGCGCTCTACTCGTCGCTTCGCTCCTCACCGAGCCACCCTATGGGTGTCTCGGCCCTTCGGGTAACGATCGCTATCGCAAGCGCTCGCAAACAGTGTGCGCTTCGCAAACTAACTGCCACGTCGCGGCTGTTTTTTTCCCAATGAATCGGCCACCAGCCGACGTGTTTCTGCAGGCGCTGTTGGAGGATCCACCACAATGAATCCCAACTGCTCTTTGCCGTAAATCTCCCTCCTTTGCAGGCGAAAAGGCAGGAGATTTGTCTGCTGATCCGTGGACCAGCAGACGAAATGTTCGTCAACTAGAGGAAGGAAGAGCGAGTAACAAAGAACGACGGGCTAGGGCAAGATAAAAGCGGCTCGCCCGTCGAACGCCAAGCCATTGCCATGGCTTGGGTTCTGGCGTGCCGATCGGTCGTGGCGCGTGCCGCGCTTTGAACATTCACAAGCAAATTCAATGCATCTTTCGGTACTGACTAAGATTTACGAGGAAAGAACGACCGTGAATACCAAGGACAGCGAACTTCACATCCGGCCCGGCCGCATCCGCAGCACGCGCGCGCCCAAGGCCAAGAGCTTCTTCAATCAGGTACTGCAAGCGGCGCAGAAGGCGGGCCACACCTCCGCCTCCTCGATGAGCCGCGGAGGACGCGTCGGGCGCTCGACGTTCGGCCGCGGCCGGCTCCAGTTTGCCCGCAACCGTCTGTTTAGCGCTGCGCGCCGCGTGACCGTGAAGGCGCGGGTCGCGCGGCATAAGGGATTGGCATTCGGCTCGGCATCACTCGCGGCGCATATCTCGTACCTCCGGCGCGATGGCGTGACCCGCAGCGGCGAGAGAGCCTCGCTGTTTGACGCCGAACGCGAAGAGGTTGATGGCAGCGCCTTCGCCGAGCGTTGCAAGGGCGATCGGCATCATTTTCGATTCATCATCGCACCCGAGGACGGGGGCGAGATGAGCGATCTGAAAGCGTTCACGCGCGATCTCGCCAGGCAGATGAAGGCGGACCTCGGCACACGGCTCGACTGGGTCGCCGTCGATCACTGGAACACGGACAATCCACACATTCACCTGCTTGTTCGCGGGGTCAGCGACAACGTTGAGGACCTCGTGATCTCCCGCGACTATATCAGCCAGGGACTACGCTCTCGCGCGGAAGAGCTGGCATCCATCGAGCTCGGGCCCAAAGCCGAGCACGAGATCCGCAGGGCTCTCGAACGCGAAGTCTTCGCCGAAAGATGGACACGGCTCGACCGCGAGATCCGTCTGGCTGCCGACGAGACCGGCTATCTCGACCTGCGGCCCGATCGGGAAGGGATATCTGACCCCGAAATCCGCCGCCTTATGATCGGGCGCCTTCAGCATCTGCAAAAGATGGGCCTTGCCTCATCGGCGGTACCCGGTGAGTGGATGGTGGGTTTGGACGCAGAACCCCATCTCAGAGACCTTGCAATTCGGGGCGATATCATCAAGACCATGCATCAAGCGATGACAGAGCGGGGACAGGAACGAAGTCTCTCGGAATTCGCCGTTACGGGGGAAAGAACGACCGCACCGATTATCGGGCGATTATTGGCAACCGGGCTACACGACGAGCTCACCGGCGAAGCCTATGCGCTCATTGATGCGACCGACGGACGGCTCCATCACGTCCGCTTTCGTGGTCTTGAGGCATTCGAACAGGCGCCCCCCATTGGCGGCATTGTCGAAGTCAGGCAGTTCGGTGGGATGGACGAGCAGCGGCCGACGCGCGTGCTCGCCAATCGCTCGGATTTCGATCTTCCCGCGCAAATAGGTGCGCCGGGAGCAACCTGGCTCGACCACCGACTGGTCGAGCGCGATTCGATGCCGCTCGCCTTGGGCGGCTTCGGGCGGGAGGCTCGGCAAGCGATGCAGGCGCGAGCCGAACATCTTGCAGAAGCAGGGCTCGCACACCGAGCGGGAGGGCGCATCATCCTGCAACGCGATCTCCTCAATACGCTGCGGCGCCGGGAGCTAGAGGCGGCCGGTGCCGAAATCGCGGCCGAGACCGGCTTGCCTCACGCGCAAGCCGCAGTCGGTGAGCAGGTCGCAGGAACATACCGAAAGAGCCTGTCCCTCACGTCGGGCCGCTTTGCATTGATCGACAATGGGCTTGGCTTTCAACTCGTCCCCTGGACGCGCGAACTGGAAAAACGCCTCGGCCAGCATGTGACGGGAAGCGTTAGGGATGGCGGTGGGATCGAGTGGAGTTTCGGCCGCAAGCGCGACCTCGGTCTTTGATTTCCTTGGCCAGAGCGTCATTCAGCGAAGGAGAGCCTTGTCGATGTCCGGAACCAAGATCTTGTGGGGGCAGCTCGTGGCTGTCGGCGCGATCGTCCTGCTCACGATCTGGAGCGCGACGGAGTGGACGGCCTGGCGCTTGGCCTTCCAACCCGAGCTCGGTCTGCCCTGGTTCAAGATGTATGGATTTGCGGTCTATTACCCGCCCGAGTTCTTCTGGTGGTGGTTCGTGTTCGACGCCTATGCACCTGACGTATTCACCGAGGGCGCCTACATCGCCGCCTCTGGAAGCTTTCTCTCCATCGCCGTGGCCATCGCCATGTCTGTCTGGCGCGCCCGGGAGGCCAAGGACGTTGCCACCTATGGCTCGGCCCGATGGGCCAAGCTTGAGGAGGTGAGGGCGGGAGGTTTGCTGAGCGCGGACGGGGTTGTGCTTGGCCGACTGGAGAAGAACGACCTGCGTCACGATGGGCCCGAGCACGTCCTCTGCTTTGCTCCAACGAGGTCCGGCAAGGGCGTCGGGCTCGTCGTCCCCTCGCTGCTGACATGGCCGCACTCGGCCATCGTGCACGACATCAAGGGTGAGAACTGGCAGCTCACAGCCGGGTTTCGGTCGAAGCACGGCCGTGTGCTGCTGTTCGATCCGACCAATGCCAGATCATCAGCCTATAATCCGCTTCTGGAGGTCCGGCGCGGGGAGTGGGAGGTCAGGGACGTCCAGAACGTCGCAGATGTGCTCGTAGACCCCGAGGGCTCGCTCGACAAGCGGAACCATTGGGAGAAAACCAGTCATTCCCTGCTCGTCGGGGCAATCCTTCACGTCCTCTATGCCGAGCCCAATAAGACGCTCGCCGGCGTCGCCGCTTTTCTATCGGATCCCAAGCGGCCGATCGAAACGACGCTGAACGCGATGATGACGACAGCACACCTCAAGGACCAGGGGCCGCATCCGGTCGTCGCCTCTACGGCAAGAGAGCTGCTGAACAAATCCGAGAATGAACGCTCGGGTGTGCTTTCGACAGCGATGTCCTTCCTCGGACTTTATCGGGATCCCGTCGTCGCCGAAGTGACAAGCCGCTGCGATTGGCGGATCGCCGACCTTATCGCAGACAACTGCCCCACCACGCTCTACCTGGTCGTGCCGCCCTCGGATATTTCGCGAACCAAGCCACTAGTCCGCTTGATCCTCAACCAAATCGGGCGGCGGATCACCGAGGACCTTCAGGATAAGGATCGCCGTCACCGCGTGTTGCTGATGCTGGATGAATTTCCAGCTTTGGGACGACTTGATTTTTTCGAGTCGGCACTGGCTTTCATGGCCGGCTACGGCATCAAGGCGTTCCTCATTGCCCAGTCGCTCAACCAGATCGAGAAGGCCTACGGCCCGAATAACGCGATCCTAGACAACTGTCATGTCCGGGTAAGCTTTGCGACCAATGATGAGCGCACCGCAAGGCGCGTCTCCGATGCGCTAGGCACGGCAACCGAAATACGCTCCATGAAGAACTACGCCGGCCATCGGCTCAACCCATGGCTCGGCCATCTCATGGTCTCTCGCCAAGATACCGCGCGGCCGCTTCTGACCCCGGGAGAGGTCATGCAGCTGCCGCCGTCAGAGGAGATCGTGATGGTGGCAGGCACTCCTCCAATCCGTGCGAGAAAAGTGCGCTACTACGAGGATGAGCGATTTGCCGAGCGCGTACTTCCCCCGCCAGATCCCGTCAAGATCCGAAGGTCTTCTCGCGCCGACAGCTGGTCAGGGCTGAAGGCCGCTATTCCCGATAAGACGCCCGCGGACATTGGCGGTGGCGACGCTGACACGGCCAATGGCGGACTGCGGCGAGAGCCCGAGCTTCCGGATCACCTCGCCATCGTTAAGGAAACGACGGAGGTCGCGCCGGCCGAGGAATTCGCCGTGCTGGAAGACGACGAAGATGCCGCGCGCCAGTCGCGCCTGCTGCGGCAGAAGATGCGCGGCGTTGCGCGGCAAGCCGCACTCGACCCGAATGATGGCATTGAATTGTGAGAAGATCATGCGCAACCGCATGAACGTCTACTTCCCTCCAGAGCTGTTGGCACAGATCACGGAACTTGCCGATCGAAAAAACATCTCACGCTCTGCAATCGTCGAGGCGGCAGTCAGCTCGTTCCTGTCCCCAGATGGCTCGGACCGGCGGGAAGCCGCCTTTTCGCGTCGTCTCGACAGGATATCGCGCCAAATGCAACGCCTCGAACGCGACCTCGGACTTACCGCTGAAACTCTGGCTCTGTTCGTGCGGTTCTGGTTGACAGTCACGCCCCCGCTTCCCTCCGACGCCCAGGCTGCCGCCCAAGCCAAGGGGCGTGAGCGCTTCGAGGGTTTTGTCGAGACGCTCGGCCGTCGCCTGCAAAAGGGGCAGAGTTTTCTGCGCGAGATTCCCGAAGATATCGTTCGGCAGCCGGCGGACGGAGACAGCAACTGACATCGGTTGTTGAGGCTTTGCGCCAATGTTTCTCTTTCTACGCTAGCCTACGATCCGACGAGCCACGTTGTTGCGTCATCTTCCATCGTGGTTTTTCTAATCGTCCCCATCTGAGGCGCTCGTGGGGGGCGCTCTCAAGCGAATGGGGCTCTCGTGATAATCCAGTCGGCTCAAGCGGAGGCGATCTCGCGCGGCGCGCGCATGCTGCGCAGCGCGCTCGGGCCTGCGGTCGCGCGCTATCTCGAAGACGATGCCGTCATCGAAGTGATGCTCAATCCCGATGGGCGGCTCTGGATCGACCGCCTGTCCGGCGGTTTGGAGGATACCGGCCAGCAGCTGTCACCTGCGGACGGGGAGCGCATCATTCGGCTGGTCGCGCATCATGTCGGTGCAGAGGTCCATGGAGCTGCTCCCCGGATCTCGGCCGAGCTGCCGGAAACCGGAGAGCGGTTCGAGGGATTGTTGCCGCCGGTCGTGGCTCGGCCGACCTTTGCGATCCGAAAGCCAGCGGTCGCTGTCTTTACGCTCGACGATTACGTCGCCGCCGGGATCATGCGCGCCGGTCAAGCCGCGATGCTGCGGGACGCCGTTGCCGGGCGACAGAACATCCTCGTCGCGGGCGGCACGTCGACAGGCAAGACCACGCTGACCAATGCGCTGCTGGTGGAGGTTGCCAAGACCTCCGACCGGGTCGTTCTGATCGAAGATACCAGGGAGCTGCAATGCCTGGCAGCAAACCTCGTGTCTCTGCGAACCAAGGACGGCGTGGTCTCGCTGTCTGACCTCGTGCGCTCTTCACTTCGGCTGCGGCCGGATCGAATTCCAATCGGTGAGGTCCGAGGCGCGGAGGCGCTCGATCTCCTCAAGGCCTGGGGCACGGGGCATCCCGGCGGCATCGGCACGATCCACGCAGGTTCTGCGCTCGGGGCGCTACGTCGCCTGGAGCAGCTCATCCAGGAGGCGGTCGTCACCGTCCCGCGCGCGCTCATTGCCGAGACCATCAATGTCATCGCCGTCCTTTCGGGGCGCGGCGCCGATCGCCGCCTTGCCGAGCTCGCCCGCGTCGAGGGCATCAGTGCGGGCGGCGACTACAGTCTTTCACCAGCAGGAGATCTCAAGTGAACCATCGCCTCCAGACTTCGCAAGCTTTCACCCTGGCCTTGATTGCCATGACCACGACCGCTACCCCCGTCATGGCCGCCGGCTCCAACATGCCCTGGGAGCAGCCGCTCAACCAGATTCTGCAATCGGTCGAGGGGCCTGTCGCCAAGATCATCGCGGTCATCATCATCGTGGTCACAGGCTTGACGCTGGCCTTCGGCGATTCGTCCGGCGGCTTTCGCCGGCTGATCCAGATCGTCTTCGGCCTGTCGATTGCCTTTGCGGCTTCGAGTTTCTTCCTGTCGTTCTTCTCGTTTGGCGGCGGCGTGGTGATCTGATGCAGGAGGGCGTCGCAGGCTTCCTCGTGCCGGTGCATCGCGCATTGACCGAACCGATCCTGATGGGCGGAGCGCCGAGAGCTGTTGCGATCGTCAATGGCACGCTCGCAGCGGCACTTGGATTGGGATTGCGCCTGTGGATCGCGGGCCTGCTGCTCTGGGCGCTCGGCCACGCCGCAGCTGTATGGGCCGCAAAGCGCGATCCCGCTTTCGTCGAGGTCGTACACCGCCACCTGCGAATTCCCGCTCATTTCGATCTTTAGGAACCTTTCCCATGTTGAATCTTGCCGAATATCGCAAGTCGAACACCCGCCTTGCGGACTTCCTTCCCTGGGCCGCGTTGGTCGATGAGGGCATTGTCCTGAACAAGGATGGCTCGTTCCAACGCACGGCCAAATTTCGCGGGCCCGATCTCGACAGCGCGGTACCGGCGGAGCTCGTCGCAGTCGCCGGCCGGCTCAACAATGCGCTGCGCCGCCTTGGCTCGGGCTGGGCGGTCTTCGTCGAAGCCCAGCGTCACTCCGCGGGAGCATACCCGCCGAGCATGTTCCCGGACGTCGCCTCCGCGCTCGTTGACGCCGAGCGCAAGGCCCAGTTCGAGGAGGAGGGCGTCCACTACGAGTCGAGCTACTATCTTACGCTCCTTTATCTTCCGCCGCCGGAAGATGCCGCAAGGGCCGAGCGGCTTCTCTATGAGGGCTGCGCTCGCAACGAAGATGCCGATGCGCGGCAGGTGCTGGCTGGCTTCGTTGATCGGACGGCGCGCCTCCTGCAGTTGATCGAAGGCTTCATGCCCGAATGCCGCTGGCTCGATGACAGCGAAACACTGACCTATCTTCACGCGACGATCTCGACAAAGCGCCATCGTGTCCGCGTCCCGGAGATCCCGATGTACCTGGACGCTCTGCTGGCGGATCAGCCGCTCTCGGGAGGGCTGGAGCCGATGCTGGGAGCGGCGCATTTGCGGGTGCTCACGATCGTCGGCTTCCCGACCGCCACGACCCCTGGGATTCTTGATGACCTCAATCGGCTTGCCTTCTCCTATCGCTGGTCGAGCCGAGCCATCATGCTCGACAAGCTAGAAGCCACAAGGCTGCTAACCCGAATTCGCCGGCAGTGGTTCGCCAAGCGGAAGTCTATTGCCGCGATCCTGAAGGAGGTGATGACGAACGAAGCATCCTCGCTGCTGGATACCGATGCGCACAACAAGGCGATGGACGCGGACGCCGCGCTCCAGGAACTTGGATCCGACGAGATCGGAGAGGCCTTTGTCACCGCCACTGTCATCGTTTGGGATCTGAATGCAAGGGCGGCCGACGAAAAGCTACGCCAAGTGGAAAAGGTCATTCAGGGTCGCGATTTCACCTGCATGGTCGAGACGGTCAATGCCGTCGAGGCGTGGCTCGGCAGCCTCCCCGGCCATGTCTACGCCAATGTTCGGCAGCCTCCGATCTCCACCTTGAATCTCGCGCACATGATTCCTCTCTCTGCCGTCTGGGCAGGCGAGGCGAGGGACCAGCACTTCAACGCGCCGCCGCTGCTCTTTGGCAAGACGGAAGGCTCGACGCCATTCCGCTTCTCCCTTCACGTTGGCGACGTCGGGCATACTCTTGTTGTGGGACCGACCGGCGCCGGCAAATCGGTTCTGCTCGCGTTGATGGCCCTTCAGTTCCGCCGCTATCCCGGCTCGCAGGTGTTCGCGTTCGATTTTGGCGGCTCGATCCGGGCGGCCGCGATCGCCATGGGCGGCGATTGGCACGACCTTGGTGGCGCGTTGTCGGCCGATGATGGCGCACCGATCGCATTGCAGCCGCTGGCCTGGATCGACAATCCCGCCGAACGGGCCTGGGCGACTGACTGGGTGGCCGCTCTTCTTACACGAGAGAAGGTCGATCTTTCTCCAGAAGGCAAGGACCATCTGTGGTCGGCCCTGACCTCGCTTGCCTCGGCACCGGTACCCGAGCGGACGCTAACCGGGCTTTCTGTCCTTCTGCAGTCGAACGTCCTCAAGCGCGCTCTCCAGCCCTATTGTCTGGGTGGGCCCTATGGGCGGCTGCTGGATGCAGAATTCGAGCGGCTTGGGGAAGCCTCAGTCCAGGCATTTGAGACCGAAGGACTGATCGGAACGGGGGCTGCGCCGGCCGTACTCGCTTATCTTTTTCACCGGATCGGTGACCGGCTCGACGGCAGGCCTACATTGATCATCGTCGACGAGGGGTGGCTAGCGCTCGATGATGCCGATTTCGCAGGACAGTTGCGGGAGTGGCTGAAGACGCTCCGAAAAAAGAACGCCTCGGTGGTGTTTGCCACCCAGTCCCTTTCCGACATCGACGGCTCGGCAATCGCCCCCGCAATCATCGAGAGCTGCCCGACGCGGCTGCTCTTGCCAAACGAGCGCGCGATCGAGCCGCAGATCACAGCCATCTATCGCCGGTTCGGGCTCAATGATCGCCAAATCGAACTCCTGAGCAGGGCAACGCCGAAGCGCGACTATTATTGCCAGTCTCGCCGAGGCAACCGCATGTTCGAGCTTGGCCTCGGCGAGGTCGCACTCGCCTTTACAGCCGCATCAGCCAAGTCCGATCAACTCGCAATCGAGCACCTGGTCGCCGAGCACGGCGCCGAGGGGTTTCTAGCGGTCTGGCTTGAGCACCGCGGAGCAAGCTGGGCTATCGACCTCATCCCGAATCTGAAAAATCTGGAGTCATCACGATGAGCCTTCGACGCTTGCGTTTCGCCATCACGATCCTTGTTGCATCGGCTTTTTCTAGCGGCACAGCGCGTGCCCAGTGGATTGTGTTCGATCCCAACAATTACGTTCAGAACGTGTTGACCGCCGCTCGCGAGCTGCAGCAGATCAGCAACCAGATCACCTCGCTGCAAAACGAAGCGCAGATGCTGATCAACCAGGCAAAAAACCTGGCGAGCCTGCCCTATTCTTCGCTTCTGCAGCTTCAGACCTCCATCCAGCGCACCCAGCAGCTCCTTGGTCAGGCGCAGCACATCGCCTACGACGTCCAACAGATCGACCACGCCTTTGCCACAAGCTATGCGCCGGCAACAAGCAGCCAGTCCGATGCCGCGCTGTTTGCGGGAGCGCAGGCGCGCTGGCAGAACTCCGTCGGAGCGCTTCAGGACGCTCTTCGCCTCCAAGCCGGCGTTGTGGGCAACCTCGACACCAATCGCATTCAGCTGTCCGCCCTGGTGAGCTCGAGCCAGAGCGCCAGCGGCGCGCTCCAGGCAACCCAGGCCGGTAATCAGCTCCTCGCTCTTCAGGCCCAACAGCTCGCCGATCTCACCGCGACCGTCGCGGCCCACGGCCGGGCACAGGCTCTCGAAGCAGCCCAACGCGCAGCGGCCCAAGACCAGGGCCGCGAACAGCTGCAGCGCTTTCTGACTCCTGGGCCCGGCTATCAATCCTCCAACGTACAGATGTTTCACTGATGAGGGATCCGAAAACTATCAAGGCGGTGTCGATCGCAATCACCGTCTTTGGCGGCATAGTGGCGATCATCGCATGCACGCTCACGCTGCAGAATCATGCGGGTGAGCTCGAACACCAGCCGATGACCGCCCAAATACCGAGTGTGCACGAGGCTGACCTGATCCGTTGCCGTGCCGTGACATCCACGCAAACTGATGCCTATGAGACTTGCCGGAAGGTCTGGGCAGAAAGCCGCCGGAGCTTCCTTGGGCAGAAGACGGACTCGAAGGGTTCGTCAGTTGGCTCTTCGGCGGAAGAGGCTTTGGAAGCAAAGGATCAGAGCCGATTGCCTCAAGGCTATCTAGCCCGTCCTGCGGTAGGGGGCGACCAATGACCGGCACGGGCATCATCGACCAATTCCTGGAGACTTTTACACGCTACATCGACAGCGGCTTTGGTCTCGTGGGCGGGGAGGTCGGTTACCTCGCAACGACCCTCGCTGCGATCGACATCACGCTTGCAGCGTTGTTCTGGAGCTGGGGCGCGGACGACGACATCATCGCGCGGCTGGTCAAGAAGACGCTCTTCGTCGGGGTTTTTGCTTACCTGATCGGAAATTGGAACAGTCTCGCCCGTATCGTCTTCGAGAGCTTTGCGGGCCTTGGGCTGAAGGCCTCCGGCACCAGCTTGTCGGCCGGCGATTTCGTGCGGCCGGGCAAGATCGCGCAGGTGGGCCTCGATGCAGGCCGTCCGCTCCTGGACTCGATCTCCAGCCTGATTGGCTACATCAGCTTTTTCGAGAACTTCGTCCAGATCGTGGTTCTGTTGTTTGCCTGGGCAATCGTGCTTCTTGCCTTCTTCATTCTGGCCGTTCAGCTTTTCGTGACACTGATCGAGTTCAAACTCACTACATTGGCCGGATTTGTGCTGATTCCCTTCGGCCTGTTCGGCAAGACCGCCTTTGCGGCAGAGCGCGTCCTCGGCAACGTGGTCTCATCAGGCATCAAGGTGCTGGTGCTGGCTGTGATTGTCGGCATCGGCTCAACACTGTTTTCGCAATTTACGTCGGGCTTCAACGGCGCCCAACCGACCATCGAAGATGCCATGACATTGGTTCTTGCGGCGCTCTCGCTGTTGGCGTTGGGGATCTTCGGACCGAGCATCGCAAGCGGGCTGGTCTCCGGTGGGCCGCAACTCGGCGCAGGATCTGCGGTCGGTACAGCACTTGCCGCAGGCGGCGCCGCGGTGGCGACAGCCGGGCTTGCTGCAGGTGCGGCAGGTCTCGCCGGCGGAGCGCTCGTGGGCGCCGGCAGGATGGGCGCAAGCGCTGTCACGGGCACCGCAGCGGCATATCGCAGTGGCGGCCTCACGGGCGTCGCAAATGCGGCCGCCTCTGCAGCAGCAAGTCCACTTCGCAGGATGGCCTCGACGGTTGGCGGAGGCGGTCAATCGACGAGCACTTCAGCTCAGACCGCGAGCGGTAGCCCCACTTGGGCTCAGCGCATCAAGCAAGGTCAGGGCCTTGATCGGGGGGTATCGGCGGCAGTTCATGCAGTCAAATCCGGCGATCCCGGTGGCAGCGGCAGCTCGGTCGATCTCTCCCAGGAAGAGCGCCGATGAGAGGGATTTCCGAGAACGGCGCATGGCCGTCGAACTCCGCTCGGCCTGTTCCGATGATCAGCTGTTCTCGTGGGTCCTCTGCAGTGCGTCGGCTGGGTCGTCAATGCGTCATTCAAGCCTCTCGCATTCTGTCCTTGACGCTGACGCCAGCTCTGATCTGGCAAGCGATCCATGGCCAGATCCCGTCCGACACGTCGCTGCGCCAACGGCCCCTTCTTCTCGGTGTCGCGGGTGCGAAGGCAGGATTGGGCTCGGTTCTTTTGCCGCGCAATCCGGCGCAGCTCCCGGAAGTAAGGGGACTCAGTCGCAGCATTCGCCGCCGGCGGTGCAGAAGCTGCCACATCGTACGGTGCTTGTGCGTGTTCGCGCGCGTGATCCGCATCGAGCAGCCGACATGAGCAAAACGCCGTCTGCTGCCGGCTCGCTACGATGGATCAGGGATACTCAGGGGAAGTTCAATGTTTAAGAGATCAGCAACGCATTATGGCCGCGCGCCGGCGGCACTCACCCCTTATCAGAAGGCAGGTCAAGTCTGGGACGAGCGCATCGGCTCGGCCCGCCTGCAGGCGAAGAACTGGCGCTTGATGGCGTTCGGCTGCCTTGCTCTGTCTTGCAGCCTTGCCGGCGGGCTGATCTGGCAATCGACACAAGGAACGATAACGCCGTGGATCGTCGAGGTCGACCGGCTCGGTCAAGCTCAGCGGGTCTCGCCTGCAAGTTCCGACTACGACCCGACGGATCCACAAATTGCCTGGCACCTGGCGCGGTTCATCGAAGATGTGCGCGCCCTGCCATCCGATGCCATCGTGCTGCGGCAGAATTGGCTCCGGGCCTACGACTTCACGACCGATCGCGGGGCCGTCGCACTCAATGAATATGCCAGGGCAAACGACCCATTCGCCGGGCTCGGCAAGGCGCAGATCTCGGTGGAAGTCTCCAGCGTCATACGGGCCTCGCCCGACAGCTTTCGTGTCGCATGGATTCAGCGCGCTTACGAGAACGGCTCGCTCGCCTCGACCGAGCGATGGACAGCCATCCTGAGCATCGTCATCCGAACGCCGCGTGATGCCGATCGGCTGCGCAAAAATCCTCTCGGAATCTATGTGAATTCGATCAATTGGTCCAAGGAGTTGGGGCAGTGAAAGTATATCCTTGCGAGTTCAGGACAGCGCCAATGAAGAGGGGCATCACTTCCGCAGCCGTCATGCTTGGCTGCATGCTCAGCGGCTGCTCGACCTTCATTCCACCCGAAATCAGCTATGACACAGATGTGCCGCCGCTGCCTGTGGCGGCAGCGCCGGCGGATGATCGTCCGCGTCCCCTGCATGTGCCTCCATCCTGGAAGCCGTCGCTTGGCGGCAAGCCGGGCACCAAGGAGGATGTCGAGCCGGTCAACCGGATCGAAATCGCCAACAGTGCGGCGCGCGTCGAGCCGAGGCGGAGAGGCTATTTCAACGCCGCACAGATCTACAGCTATAGCCCGGGCGCGCTCTATCAGGTCTATGCCGCGCCGGGACAGATCACCGACATTGCTCTTGAGGAGGGGGAGCAGTTGACCGGCTCCGGCCCGCTCGCAGCCGGCGACACCGTGCGATGGGTCATCGGCGACACCGAAAGCGGCAGCGGCGAGGAGCGCAGGGTGCACGTGCTGGTCAAGCCGACGCGCGCCTCCATCGAAACCAACCTCGTGATCAATACTGATCGGCGCACCTATCTCCTCGAGCTCCGCTCGCGCGAGAAGCCCTACATGCCATCGGTCGCGTGGTACTATCCGCAAGATCGGATCAAGCGGCAGCAATTGACTCCTGTTCCGCTGCTCCCAGAGCTTGCACAACGGCGCTTTCGGTATGCGATCGAGGGGGACAATCCGCCGTGGCGCCCCCTTGCAGCCTACGACGACGGCCGAAAAGTCTACATCGAGTTCTCGCAAGGTATCGTCCAAGGCGAAATGCCGCCGCTGTTTGTGCTCGGGCCTGACGGTAAGAGCGAAATCGTCAATTATCGCACCTTTGGCAGCGTCCTGATCGTCGACCGCCTGTTTGCGGCTGCCGAACTGCGGCTTGGTGGAGAACATCAACAAAAGGTTAGGATCGTCCGCACCGACGGGAGGTTTTCGTCATGACGGAAGAACACCGCGAAGATGAGACCTCCCCGGACGGCGAACAGGAGACAGGTGAGCTCGAGGATGGGTTTCGGCTCCGGCCCGAATACCCGAGCGTCACCCGCTTGTCTCGCAAGGTGCTGCTGACCGGATCCGCGCTCTGCCTGGCGCTGGTCGCCGCGGCGGCGACGTGGGCGCTCCAGAAACAACGGCCGCGTGAGGCCGCTTCCGAGGAGCTCTATCTGGCTGAGCGTCACAATGTTGCTGAGAGCGTCACAGCGTTGCCGCCGGACTACTCGAAGGTCACCCCTCCTGTCCCCCAGCTTGGTCCACCTCTTCCCGGCGATCTCGGCAGACCAATCCTGGCCGCCAAAGGCCAGATCGCCGCGCCAGGCGCTGCGGCCGACCAGGAACAGCAACGCCGTGACCAGGAACAAGAGGCGGCTCGTGTAAGCCGACTGTTCGCCTCTACCAATGTGAGGGACACGGCAGCGTCGAGCGGAGCCCAAGCAGGTGGCGCCAATGCTCCCTCCCTGATCCCCAGCAGCGAGGATGGGTCACTGCAAAACGCTCAGGACCGGAAGCTCGCCTTCGTAAATGCGGCCACCGATCGACGAACGACCAGTCCAGACCGCCTCGTGAAGGCGCCATCACCTTACGTGGTGCAGGCCGGATCGGTTATCGCCGGGGCCCTGATCACCGGCATTCGCTCCGATCTGCCTGGAATGATCACAGCTCAGGTAAGCGAGAATGTTTATGATACGCCCACCGGGCGCTTTCTCCTCATCCCCCAGGGCGCCAGACTGACTGGCATCTATGACAGTCAGGTGAGCTTCGGCCAGAGCCGCGTGCTGCTCGTTTGGACCCGGTTGATCATGCCGAACGGCCGCTCGGTCGTCTTGGAGCGCCAACCGGGGACAGACACGCAAGGCTATGCCGGCCTTGAAGATCAGGTTGACAACCATTGGGGTGAGCTGTTCAAGGCGGCGGCGCTGTCGACCTTCCTGGCTGTTGGCTCGGAAGCGGGTGCAGGTTCCGATGCGAGCAATAGCAACAGCGCAATCATTGGTGCCCTCAGGCGCGGTGCATCAGATTCGCTGAACCAGGCCGGCCAACAAGTGGTCCGCCGTAGCCTCAATATCCAGCCGACCTTGACGATACGCCCGGGTTACCCGGTCCGCGTCCTGGTCAACCGTGATCTCATTCTTGAACCTTATAGAGGCTAGCCGCATGCCTAAATTGAAGATTGCAGCGCTTGTGGACGATCGGCCTGTCAAAATGACGGTCGAACTCGCGGCCCATGTTCACCGGGATTTGCACGTCTATGCCGATGTGCTGGCGAAGCAAACCGGACAGGCCGTCGAACCTGCCAAGCTCATTGGCCCGATGTTGGCGCGCTTCATGGCGACAGACCGGGCTTTTGCGAAATCAAAACGTCAAGCCCGCTCTTCCCCTCCTGAAGAATAACATTCTCTCAGAAGGGCTAGGAAGTGGGCGACAACAGATCTTTCATCGCCGGTTCTGACATGAGCTGACATTGTGATCCGACTGGGTCCCCTTGCGTCGTGCAGTTCGCGATACACCACCCCTGGGAATCCGGCGTGAGCTTCGGATGCCAATAACGGCGTGACGCCGCGGCCAATGCTGACGAGACTGGTCAGCTTGCTGCGGCTCACGTCGCAGGCTTCGATTAAGGCCCCGTTTCCATGAGCCGCCAGTTTGCAGACCAGAAGGTCTTCGACTTCTCTTGCGGGATCATCGCGGCTGACGAGAACGGTTCGACTGTGCAGATCGGCGCAGGAGACCGACTCGTTCTGAGCTAACTCATCATTCTTGGCGAGTGCGATGAGAATACCTTCACGCCATAGGGGAAAGGCCGCCGTGAGCAGCATGGAAGATAGACCGTCTGGCGCGATGGCGATATCGAGCGAGCCCGTCTGAAGCGCGATCAGGAGTTCCGGCATGACGCGTTCAAGGACGGCGACCTTGATTTCCGGATAACGGCTTTGAAACTCGGCGATCGCAGGTGTTATTCGTCCTGCGGAGACGAATGGGCAGAAGCCGATAGCCAGGTGATCCGCCCGCTTGGACAGGGTCAAGACTGTCGCCTTCGATAATGAATCGACCTGCTCGATGATAAGCTTTGCCGTCCTCAGGAATGTCGTACCAGAGGCTGTTGGATTCATCCCGTATCTCGATCGCTCGAACAAGCGGGTACCAACCAGGCATTCCAATCGTCCGATCGCCCGACTGATGGCCGAGTGTTCGACACCCAGCACCCTGGCTGCGCTCCGAATGCTGCCCGCTTCATTGACTGTCACAGCAACGCGCAGATGTTGTAAACTTATTGGATTGGATATTGGTCGCTGTGTCTGACAGGCAAGGTGGTCGATTGGAGGCATTTACAAATCAAGGTGCGGCGATTTAAGTCGGATGAGTTCTGCGGGCAGCGAGCCGGCAGTCAGGCGGCGTGCGACAGGACTGGAGTCCAGAGAACTGGGCCGGCGAGTCCACCGGCCGCACGTATCCTGTCCAAAGCATTGAGCGTGATTTCCAGGTGGCCGGCGACAGCAAGCGTGTTTCCAATTTCACAAGGCGATGCAATCCGGCGAAGCGGCCATCCTGCGCGCCTCAGAATTCGCTCCATCCGGACGTCGGTGACTGTGACGATGCTCGTGAGCTGTCGAGACAGACCAAACTCAATCATGCCCGCGAAGAGTTCGTAAGTTGCCCTCGCAAGCCCGTGTGCCGCCTTCGGAGCATCTGAAGGAAGATCAACTGCAAAGCGGCTGCTCTCCCACACATGAGGATCCGATGGGGCAGGGCACTTTCCCAGGAGCACAGAAAAGGTGTCGCGGATCATCGTCGGGCCGGTTGTCGGCAAAAGGCGAACCGACCCCTGCACCAGTCCCTCGACCGACGTTTGGACGAGATATACCGGACCTAGCGCGTCAAACTCGTCGGTCTCCATCTCGCCGGAACTGTGAACGCTCCAATCTAATCTTTGCTTGAAGACGCGATGCCGCAGCCTGTGCATGGCCGCTAGCGTTTGGGAGAACGCGCCGTGAAATGGTTCGGCAATCAGTTGAATCATGACCCCTCCTGTCCGGATTTCGACTATATGGGAGAGCCGGGTGCAAATGGCACCACGTACAACTAGAGGGGCGGCGCGGCCCTAATCTTGCCTAACTGCCTTAGCAGCGCCAAGTCGTGAAGTCGCTTCGGCCAATGTCCTCACGCCCAGCTTGTTCTTTGCATTATTCAAATAGGACTTCACGGTATTTGGCGATATCTGCAGGATCTGCCCAATCTCCCATGTGGTCTTGCCCTTTGCGACCCAGTCGAGGCACTCCATTTCGCGACGTGAGAGTTCAACGTTAGCGATCATCAGTTCATGAGAAAGCTTTTGCCGCACGCGCCGGTCGAAAGAAATGGCCATGAACTGGAGGACCTCCGAGCGGCGCTCTATGCTCAATTGAAATGCTCGGTCATTCTGGTCGGTGGCAAACGTCAAGGCGGCCATGGAGGCGCCGTTGTGGATTGGAACGGTGAATCCCAATCGGATCCCACACTGAGCAGCTTCGTCGAGCAAGCTTCGCTGCGCCCGAGAAATCAATCTATGAGGTTCCCTGTGGTCCCAGCTAAAGGGCTCCGTGGTCTCCAGCGCACGCTCGATAATGGGGTCGAGGCGCTCATAGTGACTGCGCACATAATGCGCAACCCAATTGGCGGGATACGTGGAAATCACGAGGGCGTTCTCACCCCGTCTCTTCGGCCAGGCCAGATAAGCCAAACATGGCAGCTCAAGTGCGCGTCCGGTGACCGCCAAGGCGTCGCTAAAGCCATCAGCGTGGTTCGCGTTGATCAGCAGATTGAGAAAATTTTGGAAGATACGGTGCGTGCTCATTCGCATACGATTCGGTAGAGAAGATGAGCGACGTTACGAGTCCCTTTGCTGCGTAAAGGCAAGTTGTTCGAAAGTCTCGCGACGTCACACTGTTAACCGACCAGCGATCGAGCTGCACCTATTCAGCTCACGTCCACTTTCGACACGGCGCAACCGACATCACTGTTCTGGGCGGTTCTGTAGGCGAGAACCGCCAAAGAGCGCAAGGACGACAAGCCCTGATAGTTTGGCGGTCATCTTCCACACACGCAACTACACTTAGAGGCCGCAGTCCTGCGCTCATCGCAGAATTTGGCAGGATAAATGCGCGTACGCCGGGATTCTTCGCGGATTTACTCCCAAAGTGGTCCTACGTTCTCTACGGCAGGCGAGGCGGGGCTGAGGAAAAGCTAAGAGATAATTTTTCGTAGGCAGACGGGGCCGTGCGCGTCAAGCGCCGCCCAGCGTTCTGCTCGCCGTCCAGTTGGAGACTTTTCTATGCGTCGTCGAAGCGGCCTTTCGAAAATGCCTACACTTTTGCGATCATTGCTCTCGATCGCCAACTAAGGGGACGACGGCAAGAGACGGGGTTCTGAAGTGCATGAATTGATCAGGCAGACCGCCTGCAGTGTTGTCGAAAAATTGCGGAATGGCGAAGTAAGCCCCCTGGAGCTGCTGGACGCGCTGGAGCAGCGGATCGGGCAAGTCGACGGCAAGCTTAACGCGCTGCCCATCCTTTGTTTTGATCGCGCGCGCACACATGCTCGTACGCTGATGGAGCGACCTACCGGCGCACGTGGGCTGCTGGCCGGTCTTCCCGTTCCCATCAAAGATCTGATTGACGTTGCCGGCACTCGCAACACACAGGGCTCCCCGATCTTCAGGAACAAAATAGCTGAGACGTCGGACATCTTGGTCGAGCGCATCGAGCAGAATGGTGGTGTTGTTTATGCAAGATCGAACACCCCCGAGTTCGGAGCGGGGGCCAACACGGTCAATGAACTCTTCGGAGCAACGCTCAATCCGTGGAATCCAGCTCGCTCTGCTGCTGGCTCGTCCGGAGGTGCCGCGGTTGCGATCGCCGCCGGCATGGCTTGGGTTGCGCATGGCTCTGACATGGGGGGCTCACTCCGAAATCCGGCGAGCTTTTGCGGTGTAGTGGGTCTTCGGCCGAGCTTGGGCCGAGTGGCCCGAACTCCCAAATCTAAAATCGACCGCAACCTCGGCATACACGGACCAATGGCGCGCAATGTCGAGGACGTTGCGCTCCTGTTGGACGCAATGAGTGGTGAGCATCCTGCCGATCCACTGTCCTTGCCGGCACCCGCAGAATCGTTCCTGACGACCACGCGCACGGCAAAGAGACCAAGACGGGTTGCCTATTCGGCCGATCTGGGCATTACACCCGTGGATCCTCAAATTGTGGAAATTACCCGCGGCGCTGCAGCGCGCTTCGTCGAACTTGGTGTAATCGTCGAAGAAGCTCACCCCGATCTTCGAGAAGCTCAAGAGTGCTTCCACGTTCTCCGCGCATTCGATTTCGCTATTAGCAAAGCTGCTCTACTTCGAAGCCATCGCGATCTGCTCAAGCCGGACGTCGTTTGGAACATCGAAGAAGGGCTGAAGCTTTCTATCGAGCAACTCGAACGCGCCGAGGAGCAGCGAGTTGCCATGGTGGTGCGCGTACTTAAGTTTTTCGAGAAGTACGATCTTCTCTTGACGCCGGCAACAATCGTAGAGCCTTTCCCCGTGGCCAACAGCCACGTCATGGAGTGCGACGGCAGACAATTTGAGAATTACGTGGATTGGGTTGCCATCGCTTTTGCAATCACCCTCGTCTGTTGCCCCGCGATGTCTCTGCCCTGCGGTTTCACGAGTTCCGGCCTTCCGGTAGGCTTGCAAATGGTCGCTCCCCCTCGAGCCGACGGGCAGTTATTGGCCGGTGCTAAACTGCTTGAAGATAGTTTGGGGCTACTCGGCAGTACGCCGATCGATCTGGGGCTCGCAACATGAATGGCACAATCGCGGTTCTCGGCTGCGGGCTTATAGGCCAAAGCTGGTCGGCGCTATTCACTGCCTATGGTTATGACGTCGTCGGCTGGGATCCAGCGCCAAAATCGCAGTCCCTGTTGCAAGAAGCGATTTCTCGATGTCAGAAGCAGGTTTTTCGTCCCTCGGAACTTGAATCAGGCCTTGGTTCCTTTCGCCTTGTCGAGACACCGGAACAGGCGGTTTCCGACGCCTTTTGGGTTCAGGAAAACGCACCCGAAGTGCTCGAGTTAAAAGGAGAGCTCTACGGCCGCGTTGAGGCGGCAGCCCATCCCGATACGGTACTCGCAAGCAGTACATCCTCTCTAACTTGGTCACAGCTTGCCACCAGCCTAAAACGAACCTCGCGATTCATTACTGCTCATCCCTTCAATCCTCCACACATCATGCCGCTAGTGGAGATTTATGGGGCCGATGCTGATCTTCGGACGACGGCTGTGTCGTTCTTTCGCGGGCTCGGCCGCGAGCCAGTTCTTTTAGCCCGCGACGTAGTAGGGCACATCGCCAACCGGCTTGCTTCAGCACTCTGGCGTGAAGCGGTCAACTTAGTCGCCGAGAATATTGCTGATGTCGCCGCTGTCGACGCGGCGCTCGTGCATGGACCTGGGCTGCGCTGGTCAGTGGTCGGTGCACATATGGCCTACCACCTTGGTGGGGGTCCTGGGGGAATTGAGCATTACCTGCGACATCTCGGGCCTAGCCAGGAACGCCGATGGGCCACGCTAGGTCAGCCACAGCTTACTCCCGATGTCTGTACCCGTCTGGTCGCTGGCGTCCATGCAGAGGCGGATGGCAGATCGATTTCCGAATTAGAAGGTGAACGTGATCGCGCACTCTTGAGACTCCTTGCCGCGCGGAGTTCAATTTAAGCATATGGACAAGCTCAGCGTGGGTTGACTTCAGCGACAATTGGAAGACAACCTGTACATCCGAGCCGGCGCTCGCAGGACTGACGCGCCGTTGACATTGGCCAAAGCTGTTGCCTGACGGCGCTATCAAGCGTGAATTGCACCAAACAATCATCATTGCCAAGCCGCCGACGGCGCGTGGCACGCTCCCTCAGTCTGAGCTGCTGCCGGTTTGATGGACACCGAGATTAGGTGTTTCATGAAGCCGGAGGTGGGCGATGAAGAGACGGAAGTTTAGTCGCAAGTTCAAGATCTAGGCGGTCAAGCTGGTCCGGAAACGCGGGGTGTCGGTGGCACAAGCCGGCCGCGACCTGGACGTTCATGAGAACGTTCTGCGCAAATGGGTCAAGGAGTTCGGCTGCTGATTCCGCTTGATGTCGCCCACCATTCCGGGATGATGTCGCCCGGGGTATCGCAAGAGCGAACCCGGGGTGACGAGGCCTCTTCTGGCTCCGATACGGTCCCGCCTTTCGTTGCGAAGGGGGACCTGGATGCCGACGGAGAGGCTTGCGATGCGCCATGTGCGCGATGTGATCAGATTGAAGTCGGCTGGGATGCCGACCCGCGAGATTGCGCGGCGGTTGGGGACGGTGCCTTCGACGGTGCGGTTGACGATCCGCCGGTTTGAAGCGGCGGGGCTGACCTGGCCATTGCCCGACGGCATCACCGACGCTGTGCTGGAAGCCCGGTTGTTCGCCAGCGCGGGAGCCGGTCTCGGCACCCGGCGTGGCCATCGCCGGCAGGCGGAGCCGGACTGGGCGGCGGTGCACCGCGAGCTCCGGCGCACGCACGTGACGCTGTCGATCCTGTGGGAGGAGTACATCGCGGGCGAACCCGGCGGGTATCGCTATTCGCGGTTCTGCGAGCTCTACCGGGCCTGGGAAGGCCGGCTGTCGGCGACGATGCGCCAGTCGCATGCAGCCGGCGACAAGCTGTTCGTCGATTATGCGGGCGACGGCGTGCCGGTGGTGATCGACCGGTTTACCGGCGAGCGGCGCACCGCGCAGATCTTCGTCGCGGTGCTCGGCGCATCGAGCTTCACCTGCGCGCAGGCGACCTGGACGCAGGGGCTCGCCGACTGGATCGATGGCCACGTCGGCGCCTTCGAGGCGATCGGCGGCGTGCCGGCACTGCTGGTGCCGGACAACACCAAGGTCGCCGTGATCAAGGCCTGCCTGTACGATCCGCAGATCAACCGCAGCTACGCCGACATGGCGGCGCAATACGGCACCGCCATTCTGCCGGCCAGGCCCACGGCGGCCACGGGACAAGGCCAAGGTCGAGCAGGCGGTCCTCATGGTCGAGCGCTGGCTGCTCGGACGGCTGCGCCATCGGACCTTCCACAGCCTCGCCGAGGTCAACGCGGCGATCGCCGAGTTAATGACCCGGCTCAACGAGGAGCGACCGATCCGGCGGCTCGGCGTGACCCGCCGCAAGCTGCTGGAGGAGATCGACCGGCCGGCACTCAGGGTCTTGCCGGAGAGCCCTTACGTGTTCGCCGAGTGGCGGATCTGCCGGGCCAGCATCGACTACCACGTCGAGGTCGAGGCGCATTACTACAGCGTCCCGCATCGCTTCGTCCGCGCCGAGGTCGAGGTGCGCTTCACCGCCCGCACCGTGGAGATATTCCACAAGGGCGAGCGGATCGCCGCGCATCAGCGCATGAGCGGCAACCACAAGCACACCACCGTGCCGGAACACATGGCGTCCAGTCATCGGCGCTACGCCGGCTGGACCATCGAGCGCATCCGCAAGGAGGCCGCCGCGATCGGGCCGGCCACCGCCGCGCTGTGCGACCTGATCCTCGATGAACGCACGCACCCCGAGCAGGGCTTTCGCACATCGGCGCGCACCTACGGCTCAGTCAAATCGATCCTCGCCAACAATCTCGATCGGCGGCCTTCACCCAAGCGGCCCGCGGACGACGCGCCGATCCTCCATCCCAACAACCGCGGGCCGCGCTACTACAACTAGGAGATCACGCCTTGCTCACGCATCCGCCCCTCGATCAACTCTACACGCTCGGCCTGCATGGCATGGCGAAGGCGCCTTCGCCGACATCGAAGCCGGCGGCGAGGCCGCAAGCCTCGGCCACGCCGAATGGCTCGCGCTCCTGCTCGAACGCGAAGCGTCGCTGCGACGCGACAAGCGGCTGTCGAAGCGGCTGCAATACGCCAAGCTGCGCCAGGAGGCCTGCGTCGAGGACATCGACTATCGCACCCCGCGCGGCCTCGACCGCAGCCTGCTGACGATGCTGGTCGAAGGGCAATGGATCGACGACCACGCCACCTTTTGATCTGCGGGCCCTCCGGCGTCGGTAAGAGCTGGCTCGCCTCAGCGCTCGGCAACAAGGCCTGCCGCGACAATCGCTCCGTGCTTTATCAGCGCGTCCCACGGCTGTTTAGCGATCTCGCTTTGGCGCGCGGCGACGGCCGCCACTCCCGCCTGCTGCGCGCGCTTGGCCGCGTCGATCTCCTCATCTTTGATGGTGTGGACGGCCTCACCTCAACGGCATCATAGTGCCAAGGCGTGGTCGCCAGAGCGCCACAAAGAAGGGGGACCGTCCGAGATGAAGTTTATTAGAATAGGCGTTGATCTCGCCAAGAACTATTTTCAGATTAATGCGCTGTCTAGTGAGGATGCACCAGCCGTAAAGCGCAAGCTGACGCGCCGGACGATGCGCGAGTTCTTCTCGAGGATCGAGCCGTGCCGCGTTGGCATGGAGGCTTGCGGCTCAGCCCACTATAGGGCGCGCGAACTGAAGGCCATGGGACACGATGTGTCTCTGATGCCGCCGGCCTACACAAAACCCTATGTCAAGCGAGGTAAGAACGATGCCGTCGATGCGGAAGCCATCTGTGAAGCGGTCTCGCGCCCTGCCATGCGTTTTGTGCCGATCAAGAGCGCTGATCAGCAAGCGACCCTGATGTGGCACAAGACGCGCGAGCTGCTGGTCAAACAGCGAACGATGAGCGTGAACGCTCTACGCGGCCATTTGGCCGAATTCGGTCTTGTCGTCGCCAAGGGCACCGGCCGCGTCGACGAGCCTTTAGGCCTCGCAGAAGGCGATGCGACTCTTCCCGACGCCGCTGTCCTGGCCGCGAGGGTTCTCGGTCAGCAAATTGATGCGCTCGGAGGCGCACTCGATGATTTGGAGAGGGAGATCGCCAAGGCTCACGCGCTCAGCGAGACGAGCCGTTCGCTCGGAGAAATTTCCGGCGTTGGCAAGCTTGTTGCCTCGGTAATTACAGCCAGTGTACCAGACCCAAGCGTATTCAATTCGGGACGGGATTTTGCTGCCTGGCTGGGTCTGACGCCCAGGCAAATTTCAAGCGGGGGTAAACCAACTCTCGGAACCATCACCAAGGCGGGTAATCGATATATAAGGAAGTTACTCGTTCTCGGAGCAACATCGCTTCTAAACGTTGTGGAAAAACGCCGCGGCGGCTTGCGCGACTGGATTGTCGGGCTTTTGGCTAAAAAAGCCGGCGCGGCTTGTGACCGTCGCCCTCGCCAACAAGCTTGCTCGGATCATCTGGGCAATGATGAAAACCGGAGAATGCTTCCGCACCGAGATGTTCGCCAAACTTTGAGTGTCGGACAGCCGCATCGAAGAGTTATAAGCTTGGTAAGTGCAAGAAAGGCATGATGAAAGACAACGGTCGCCACCGAAAACCAGGAAAACCCGACCAGTCGTGTGAGCCTCAAAGCTCGCATCCTTGATGTGACCCCTTGGTTGTCGGACTTCATCAGGGCCAGCGGAGATATGATCCGCGCTAAACGCCGGACATACGATCGCAGCCGTCCAAGTCGTTCGAAGTGCCAAATTGTGCTTGCCATCAGAGGCCGTCCACATACGACGACTGGGGCCTCGAGCCGCTTGACGCCGCGGCCCGCCACGACCTCCTGGAGATCCTCGAGGACCGCTACGGCCGCGGCTCCACCATCGTCACCAGCCAGCTCCCGATCGATCAATGGCACGCGCTGATCGGCGAGCCGATGACTTCATGATGCCTCCTCCTTCGAACGCTTGGTGTGTTGTACTCGATTGCGAAGCTGACTGATTTGTTCGTCTGAGAGCTCGATCTGCCATGGCTGGCCTTTGGTTAACTGACGACCTGCCAGCATTCCGCGCGCGAGATAGTCGAATACCGTCTGCGGGGTTACTCCAAGCTCAGCCGCTGCGCCCTGAATCGAGAAGCTGCCGTCGGGCCAGCGCATCGGATTCTTGTCTACGCCGTTGATTTTGACCGTGGGAATGCCCCAGCGGGTGCGCAACAGCCGGACGTTCTCGCCTTTGAAAGCGCAGCCTCGGGCCGCGACAAAGCCTTCCTGATTGAGGATTGCCGCGATCTCGGCATCCATTTTATGTTCAGCATTCAACTCGACGATCCGTCGCCGCAACCGATCAATGTCAATGTAGTTGCGGTAGGTATGAACGCGCCGTTGTACGTGATGCTCGCTGGTTGTGGCGGTCTGCCAGACGACGGGCCAAGCGAGAAGCGTCGAGGCTCACCACAAGGCCGGCGTTGCCAAGGCCGATCTCGGCAATGAGCTTCTGGAAACCATGACGATCCACAGCGCCAGCTCCGGACTTGCCCAGATCCTCGTCAATGACCTGGACGCGCTCCGGCGGCCAGCCCAGACCGATGGCCCGATCGACGAGGCGGTACTGCAGCTCGGTGCTCTCCTGGTGCTGGCGCACCTGGTTCACGGATGACTGCCGCACGTAGACGTAGGCCAACTTGGCTCGGTGTGCGGTCGTGAGCCGCTCGTCAGCGACGGTCGAGCTGATCAGCACGACCCAGTCTCCTTCCGGCCGTGCCGGGAACCGCTTGCATTCGCCGCAGCAGCGTGGCGAGGATTTGAGCGATCTGGGTTTGCGTCGCGGTCGACAGATTCGGCCACAGGCGCGGAATGTCGGCCGTCGGACGGCGGGGTGGATTTGCCAATATCGGCAGGGGTCGATACGCAACGCGACCTGGAAGCGGTCGGTGGGTCATCGCGAATCACCTTCTCGTCGAGAAGGCTCAGACTCGCGCTCAAATGTTGCATCAATGGGATCAGCGTACGGGCACTGATGCGCGGCAGATCGGCGGCGTTCGGGCGAGGCGTGATCGGCGTCTCGACAAGATCCGTCGACGCGATCCGAACTGCCCGCGGCCGGCCGTCCGGCAGCGCGACAACGACGTAGGCGGGACCGCCCCCGACCGCTCCTTCAGCACCTCAAGCCGGTGCCCAAAAAGAAAATGATGCGGGTCAGTGATCGTGACGTGAGACACGACCCGTTCCAAAATAGGGGCACTCTGTTGTGTTTGGTGATCCCACCTACGCCGACGCCGTCCTCGACCGCCTGGTCCATAACGCCCACCGGATCGATCTGAACGGCGAAAGCATGCGGCGAACCCGCAAACCTGACCGAAAGGCCTGAGCCTGTGGCGCTGTGGACATGCCGCTACGCTTGGACAACGCAAGAGCGTTGCCCACATGCCCACAGCAGGAACAACAGAAAAACCCGCCCGTCGAGCCGCGATTCAAGATTGACCACGCGGCTTCGCCGATGCCAGAAACCAGACAGCCAGAACGCCTCGCGCCCCGGGCGACATCAAATCGGAATGGTGGGCGAGATCATCTCGGAATACTGGAGGGTTCAAATAGGTCCCGCGTCGCAGATCTCGCCGCAAGTCCAGCGCGGGACCTATTTGAAGCTGGATTGAACGAAGCCGCGTCTTGTGAGCGAGGACCTATGGGGGCTCGATCTAGGCGCCGGTAGGCGCGATTGACCCGATGTCGGGCCCGCGAGCGAGTGTGGCCGCAGATTGCCGTTGATATTGGCAGCAGAGGATGCCGGCGTCGATAGCGTCGAACGGCGCGTCAAGCCCAAGCGGCTGACTATCGCCCGTTCGCCGCGCGTTGTGAGCGTGCTTGATCGTTCCGACGGAGAACGTCGGCATGGCGATGCCTGCAGTGGGAGCGAACAAGTCGAGGTAGTCGGTCATGATGTATCGCAGCGAGGTGCTGCGCGTCGCGGCGTTTGCGCACGCGGCACAGGCCCAATCTCGACCATGCGGCCTCCGCAGATGGGGCACAAGTCGAGGCGGTGACCAATGAGGATGGCGCAGCGCTCACGATAGTCGACAGCTTCGGCAGGCGGAGGCGGCTCTGGCGCCTTTAGCGCCGCTCGGATGCGCGCGAGTTTGGCGACGCGGCAGGCGTTCGCCAGGAAGCCAAAATGACGGATGCGGCGAAACCCCTTCGGCAATACGTGGAGCAGAAAGCGACGAAGGAACTCCTCAGTGTCGAGCGTCATCACTTTGGATCTGTTGCCAGCGCGATAATCCTTCCACCGGAAGCGGACGTGGCCCTGGTCACAGGTAAGGAGCCGGCCGTTGGCGATTGCAACGCGATGGGTGTAGCGCCCGAGATAGGCCAGAACCTGTTCTGGTCCGCCGAAGGGACGCTTGGCGTAGACGACCCACTCGACCTTGCGGAGGGCGGTTAGATGGCGGGCGAATGCCGCTGGCTCGACGAGGTGCGCGAGATGGCCGAAGAACTGGAGCTTGGTGCCATTGAACGCCGCCTGCAGGCGCTCCAGGAACAGCCGACGATACAATCGTGACAGGACGCGAACGGGAAGGAAGAAGCCGGGGCGACAATGAACCCAGCTTCCATCAGGGGCGATCCCGCCGCCTGGCACGAGGCAATGGGCATGCGGATGATGCGTCAGGGTCTGGCCCCAGGTATGGAGAATGGCGATCATCCCGGTCTCGGCACCGAGATGCTTCGGGTCGGCGCTGATGAGACGGATCGTCTCGGCTGCTGCCTTGAGCAGGATGTCGTAGACCGCCGTCTTGTTCTGCAGCGCGATGGCGGCCACCGGCGCCGGCACGGTGAAGACGACATGGAAATAGGGGACCGGCAGCAGGTCGGCCTGGCGCTCGGCGAGCCATTGGGCGCGCGCGAGCGCTTGGCACTTTGGACAGTGCCGATCGCGACAGCTGTTATAGGCGACGCGGACCAGGCCGCAGTCGTCGCACCGCTCGACGTGGCCGCCGAGCGTCGCTGTGCGACACGCCTCGATGGCCGCCATCACACGGCGCTGATCGGAGGACAGCCGAGGACCCTGCGCGGCACGGAAGGCGCCGCCGTGGCGGCGGAGGATGTCCGCCACCTCGAGCACGGGGCGCATATGCGCAGCTCAGTCGGGTGGGATCACCCTGACGGAGAGTCCATCGAATGGGCTGGTCGTGCGGGCGAGCAGGTTGGTCGCAACCTGAGCGTAGCGCGCGGTCGATCCCAGGTCGGCATGTCCGAGCAGAACTTGAATGATGCGAATGTCGATCCCGCTTTCCAGGAGATGGGTCGCAAACGAGTGCCGGAGCGTATGGACAGTAATCGGCTTGGCAAGCCGAGCGCGGCGGCGGGCGGCGCGGCAGGCCGCCTGGACGCAGCGGACGCTGACATGTTCACTTGGGTCTTGGCCTGGAAATAGCCACAGCCCCGGTCGGGCTCGCATCCAGTACGTACGCAGAATCTCCAGCAGTCGCGGAGAAAGCATCGCGTAACGATCCCTGCCGCCCTTACCGTTCTCGATGTGGATCAACATTCGCTTGCTGTCGATCGAGCTCACCTTCAGGCGGACGACTTCACTAACCCGTAAGCCAGCCGCATAAGCCGTCGCCAGCACGACGCGATTGCGCACCCCTGTAACCGCGTCCAGGAAGCGCTCGATCTCTTCGGCACTAAGCACGAGCGGGAGCTTGTCGGGCTTCTGGCCACCAATGATCCGCTCGAATGCCTCCGTCTGCCCGAGTGTGACGCCGTAGAAGAACCGCAGCGCGCAGGCCACCTGATTGATGTGGGACCACGAGCGCTTTTGGCCGATGAGATGTAGTTGGTAGGCGCGGACCTGCTCGAAACTCAACCGGTCCGGGGCATAGCCGAAATGGCGGCTAAACTTTGCGATCGCATAGATATAGGATTGTTGAGTCGACGGCGACAGATTGCGGACCGTCATGTCCTCGATCATGCGCTGCCGAAGAGGGCTCATCGTAGCCATCTGGGTCTCCTGTCTTGAGAGGGGTGGTGCGAAGACCAACATCCTCTCAGACAGGACACCTCAGTTCAGCAGGTTTGCCCCCTACTGCCGCGTAGCGGGTTCGTTCAATCCTGGGCGAGATCAAATCGGTACACCCCGGCGAGATCATTGGAATCAGCAAGTTCGGCTCCGACCCGGTGCAGGCCTTTCCCGGTCACGGGCAGATGAAGCCGGAGCAGCAGGAGATCGAGCGGCTGCGCCGTGAGGTCGCCAAGCTGAAGGCCGAGCGGGATATCCTAAATAACTGTCCAGCGTCGTGGCGCGCCTGCGCGGGATAGAAACAGCCTTGTGCTATCCTTTAGCTCGGAGGGTAGCGGCCGTCAGCTTATTGGAGGCACTGTCCCCGTTAAAAAACGTGGTCCATGGGCGCATGCGGACTTGAGAGTGGTGACGCCGTTTCGACGGCGATCCCGATTAGGAAGATGACAAATTGGCATAGCCCTGACCCTCCAGCCCATCATCGGACGGAGGAGTTGCGATGCCTAACAGGACAACCGACCGCGGCCCGGACCTAAAGCTGGTCAACCTCAGCCCGGCCGCTATCGATATCGGATCAAAGATGCACATGGCCGCGGTAAACCCGGCCTGCACCGACAAGCCAGTGCGTGCATTCGGCACATTCACGCAAGACCTGCATGAACTGGCGGACTGGTTCAAGATGTGCGGCGTGACCAGTGTCGCGATGGAATCCACTGGGGTCTATTGGATCCCAGTCTACGAGATCCTAGAACAGCGCGGGTTTGAGGTCATTCTGGTCAACGCGCGGTACGCCAAGAATGTACCTGGCCGTAAAACCGATCTCAGCGATGCCGCTTGGTTACGCCAGCTCCACTCCTATGGCCTGTTACGGGGCAGCTTCCGACCGATGCCGAGATCGCAACGTTGCGAGCCTATCTACGCCAGCGCGAGCGGCTCGTGGAATATGCTGCCGCCCATATCCAACATATGCAAAAGGCTCTGATGGAGATGAACCTGCAGCTCCATCATGTTGTGTCGGATATCACCGGCGCGACCGGCATGCGGATTATCCGAGCCATTGTTGCAGGCGAACGCAATCCCGACGTCCCGGCAACCTATCGGGACGTGCGCTGCCACTCATCGATCGAGACGATCCGCGCAGCGCTCGTAGGCAATGACCGCCACGAACATGTTTTCGCGTTAGCTCAATCACTGGAGCTCTACGACGTTTATCAGGCAAAGATGCTCGACTGTGATCGCAAGCTCGAAGTCCTGATCAGTGCATTGAACACCAAAGGAGCAAGACCGGTCGGAAACCTAGCCAAGCCGCGCGTAAAGACCAAGCAGGTCAACACCCCCACCTTCGATGTCAGGACCGCACTGTACAGAGTGCGGGGCGTCGATTTGACTGAGATCCACGGGTTGGGTCCGTCGCTCGCATTGAAGCTCATTGGCGAGTGCGGTATCGATCTAACGGCATGGCCGAGCGCCAAACACTTCACTTCCTGGCTCTGCCTCGCACCCGGCAACAAGATCTCCGGCGGCAAGGTGCTGTCTTCGCGCACACGGAGATCTTCAAGTCGCGCAGCTGCGTTGTTGCGTTTGGCAGCCACAACCGTGGGGCGGAGCGAGACAGCGCTGGGAGCATTCTATCGCCGGTTGTCAGCACGTGCGGGTAAATCGAAGGCGGTGACGGCGACGGCTCGCAAGATTGCGGTTTTATTCTACAACACACTCCGGCACGGCATGAGCTACAAGGATCCTGGCGCCGACCAATATGAGCAGCAATATCGTAGCCGCGTCCTCGCCAACCTACAGCGCCGGGCGAAATCGCTAGGCTTCGTGTTGCAGGCCATCCCGGGCGACGCCAATCCGGCTGTTTCTTAGGAAGGCCGCAGCCTACTTCGCGAAGGAAGCGACATGAAGTTCCCCTTCGTTGCGAAGCACCGGACGATCTGGCCGGTGGCATGGCTATGCGATGCGCTGGGGGTGTCGCGGTCGGGCTTCCATGCTTGGCTGAATCGTTCGCCCAGCGCCAGATCCCGCAGCGACGAGGAGCTCGGCGGCAAGGTCAAGGCCAGCTTCGCCGCCAGCGACCGCACCTATGGCGCACGCCGAGTGTGGCGCGACCTGCTCGCCGAAGGGGCGGATTGTGGCCTGCACCGGATTGAGCGGCTGATGCGGCTGCAAGGCTTGCGGGCGCGGCCGCGACGTCGGCGCTTGCCGAAGGACAGCGGCGATCGACAGCTCGAGACCGTACCGGCGAACCTCCTTGACCGGCAGTTCGCCGCCGAGCGTCCCAACCAGAAATGGATCGCCGACTTCATCTATCTCTGGACGGCCGAAGGCTGGCTCTATGTCGCAGCGGTGATCGACCTGTTCTCGCGCCGCGTGGTGGGCTGGTCGATGAGTGCCGCCATGACCGCACAGCTCGTGACGGACGCATTGTTGATGGTCGTCTGGCGACGCGGCAAGCCGGATGCGCTGTTGCATCACTCCGACCGGGGCAGCCAAGGCGGATTCAAGCGGTCGTCGCAATACCAATTGTGTTCACTCACGATAGCAACTCGTCAAGGGCCTCTGCCGGCGTTTTCCAACCCAGGGTTTTTCTCGGTCGAGCATTGAGGGCCGCGGCCACAGCGGCGATCTCGTCGGCGCCGTGGACGATAAGGTCGGTGCCTTTCGGGAAGTACTGACGCAGCAGCCCATTTGTGTTCTCGTTGGTGCCACGCTGCCATGGGCTGTGCGGATCGCAGAAGTAGATTTGGACACCCGCGTCGATCTTAAGACGATCGTGCTGAGCCATTTCAGCTCCCTGATCCCAGGTCAGCGAACGACGCAGCTCTTCGGGCAAGCTGATGATGGTGCGCGTAATCGCGTCGCGCACCGCTTCAGCTCCGTGCCCTGCGAGAGTAGGCCCATTCTTCATGCGCGGAGCTTCGCCATGCCCCGCAAGCCGGGGAAGATGCAGCAACATCGTGAAGCGCGTCGTACGCTCAACCAGCGTGCCGATCGCCGAGCTGCCAAGACCAAGGATGAGGTCTCCCTCCCAGTGACCCGGCACCGCGCGATCGGCCGCTTCGGCGGGGCGTTGACTGATCATGATCTCCGGCGAGACAGAGCTCCTGTCTCGCCTGCGTACGCGCGCCCTGGGTACCCGCAACACGCGCCCCGTTCGCAAGCAGGCCGACAGTTCGCGGCGTAGCGCTCCCCGCCCCTGAACGAAGAGGGCTTGATAGATGGCTTCGTGGCTGATGCGCATCGTCTTGTCGTCCGGGAAGTCGATCGGCAAGCGTCGGGCAATCTGCTCTGGGCTCCAAGCCCTGGCCCATCGCCGATCCTTGCGCGGGCGGGCGGCCCTTCCACGGAACGGCGGGACCAGGAACGGCAGCGCCACTCAGGGTCGTGACGACGCCAGCCAGCGCTGCTCCCCATAAGTGCGCAAGGTTGTGTTGAGCGCAAGCTTGCTCGGTTTGGGTCGACGGGCCGATCGCTCGGCGTGCCATTGGGCTGTCGACGCACGATACTCCAGGCCGCCGCTGCTCGTCGCGGCATTGCGTCGTAGCTCACGGGAGATAGTCGAGACGGATCGGCTAAGTCGGCGCCCGATCTCGCGGCTCGAAAGGCCCTGAACGCGAAGAAGTGCAATCTCCTCACGTTCCGCAAACGAGAGGTACCGCCCGGACGGCGGCTTGGTCGAAGTACTGAACATCGCTGGTGCCATGCCGCCCGCGTCGGAACAATCTGGTTCCGACAGGCTGCGACATACCAGCCGCCAATGCAGCATCCTCGCTGGTCATCCCCTGCGCGATCCCCAACCAAAATCGCTGGAGTGCAGATCGCCCCGCTACCGGCGGTCGTCCCCGTGACGGCAACGGCGCCCGTCCAGAACGGTGTGATCGTCGCTTTCGAATCCCATCGCAACCTCCTTCGTTCAGGTGTTGCGACGACCGCTTGAATCCGCCCAGTACACAAGCGAGCAGTTCCAGCGCCTGATGGCCGACAACGGCATCGTTTGCAGCATGAGCCGCTCCGGCAACGTCTGGGACAACGCGGCGATGGAAAGCTTCTTCTCCTCGCGCAAGACCGAGCGTACGGCCAACAAGATTTATCGAACCAGAGACGAGGCACGCGCCGATGTGTTCGACTACATCGAACGATTTTACAACACGACGCGCAGGCACTCGACCATCGGCTATCTCAGCCCGGTTGAGTTCGGGCGTAAGGTGGGATTAGCTTGACCGGGTGTCCATCAAACCGGCAGCAGCTCAGTCACGTGTTTCTGTTTAGAATGCACGAGCCGCTCAACAGACACGCCAGATTGTTCATCCATGCGACGCCTTCGGAGCCACTTGATCTAGGACTGACAAAGCCTATAGCGCGCCAATCAGGATGAGAGCGCGTATTGCCTCATGTACTGATGCTCCCGGGTGCGATCGGTTGCCTCATTTATTTTGCTCCTGGCTTGAGTTGAGGAGGAGACCGGGTGCGGAGATGGCCGGGGTTTCGGAGCGCCCGGCCTCCTCCGCTGGTACCTCGCACGTCATTGGAGTGTTGTGACCTCGTACCCTGGCGGCATTTTCTCGCTAGGAGCGAACAGCAGCGCGTTCGCTTGCTCGCTGCGCCAGGATTTCAGCCGACGTTGAAGCGTTCGAAGAAGCTTGTTCGGATAGGCTCCAGGATATTCCTCCTGCAAGCGCGAGAGCAGTTCGCTGCCAGTCCGCCAAGGCTCGGTTTCAAACCATTTTCGCAACTCTGGCGTTGCTCGGATGTGCGGGTCGGGACGACGTCGGCCTCTCTCCGCCTTCACGAGTGGCCGATCCGTCGGTCGCATAGCTCCGTCCTTCCAGGCCGTGCGCAGGCTTGCCAGGAAGCGATCGATCGATTGCGATGCCGCAGCAGGATGGCCGATTGGTTGGGTGTCCCCGAGGACCGCGAGGCGCTCCTGCACGTCGCGGATGTCGCGCAACAACGCGACTGGATCGAGGGCGGCATAGATTTCTTGGAGATGATGGCGGACAGCGTCAGGCGTGCGGGCGTCCGCTGCCAGGCGCTGGTGTGGTGTAGCCGGCGCGCTGTATGTCTTGCGTACACGGGCACCGTCGCGCTGCTTGGCTATCAATTTGAACGAGGGTTGGAAGAAGTTCACGAACAGCCGCGCCGATCGATAGAGTTCAGCCAGCAGCTTGGCCGCTTCCAGGCGCCCTCGAACCGACGATAGCCGACTATCCTGCGCACGACGGCGCCGTTCTTCTGCTCGACGAACGCCTGGTCATTTTTTCGGTAGGGCCGGCAACGCGTGAAGACGATGTTGGCCGCCTCGCAGTAGGCTTTCAGCGTCTCGTTCATGAACACGGTATCATTGTCAGTATCGAAGCCGAGCAGCGCAAAAGGCAATTGTTTGCGCAATTCCGTCAGCACCGTGCTCAACAGCGTTTGTTCGCGCACGATCAGAGGAGCGCACTCCGTCCAGCCGGTAGCAATGCCGGTGAGCACGAGGGTCTGGATGAAGCTGCCGCGCGCAGATGGACCGCTATGCGCGACAAGGTCGGCCTCGACGAATCCGGGCGCCGGATCATTCCAATCTGCCGACGTCCTTATTGGAGCCCTGCGACGCAGGGAATGCGTCGCGTGCCGCTGTCGGGCGACATGGAAAATTGACCCCCTGACGACACGAGGAATTGCCCCCCTCGCGACACGGTCAGAACGGGGGTTTTTATGCAGCGACTCAGTTCAGGTCCTCTGCGGTTCAAAGATCCGCGGAGGGAGGCCATGCTGGAGCCGGACGAGGTTTCGGCGATACTCCGGCTCAACGAGCTGGGGTGGGGTAGCAAACGGATTGCCCGGGAGCTCGGGATTAGTCGCAACACGGTGAAGGACTACGTGGCGGCCGGCGGCTGGACACCCTATCGGCAGCCGCAGCGCAAAAAGGCGCTCGATGGCCAGGAGACCTGGCTCAAGGAGCGCCTGCGGCAGCACCACGGCAATGCCGATGTGATTCGCCAGGAGCTGGCAGCCGAGAAAGGCATCATCGTCAGCCTGCGCACGGTCGAGCGGGCGGTACAGCGCTATCGCCAGGAGCTTGCGGCCGAGGCGCGCGCGACGGTGCGGTTCGAGACACCGCCCGGCAAACAGCTGCAGATCGATTTTGGCGAGCGGCTGGTCGAGATCGGTGGCAGCAAGGTTCGCGCCTACCTGTTCGTCGCCACGTTGGGCTACTCGCGCCGGCACCATGTCAGAGCATTCCGCAACGAACGGCAAGAGAGCTGGTTCGATGGCCTGGAAAGCTCCTTCGTGAAGTTCGGTGGCGTGCCCGAGGAGGTACTGTTCGATAATGCGCGTGCGTTGGTCGTGGAGCACGATGCCGCGATGCGCACCGTCGTGTTCAATGACAAGCTGACCGCGTTTGCCAAGCACTGGGGGTTCCGGCCACGGGCCTGCGCGCCATATCGAGCCCGCACCAAGGGTAAGACCGAGAATGGCGTCGGCTACGTCAAACGGAACGCGGTCGCCGGCCGCACCTTCCCGAGCTGGGAAGCCTTTGAGGCGCATCTTGAAGCTTGGACGCGGGAGATCGCCGACCTACGCCAGCATGGCACGACTGGCGAAGCACCAATTGAGCGCTTCAGGCGCGCTGAGGCGCACGCGCTGAAGCCCATCGCTGGGAGGCCGCCCTTCCAGGCCGCACGTGAACTGATCCGGCGCGTGCAGGCCGACTGCGCGGTCGAGATCGATGGCAACGCCTACTCTGTGCCATGGCGGCTGATCGGCGAGACGGTGAGAGCGACGATCGCCGATGGCGTGGTGCGCATCCACCACGGGATCCATGAGGTGGCCGCTCATCCGATCTGTGTCGGTCGGCGCCGTCGCGTCGTTGACCCTAAACACTTTGAGGGCCTGACTGGCTTTAAACCGAGCCGTGCTGGCGAGCTCGCGTTATCGCCTGTCGCGCCGCCGTCGCCGACGCTGCTGCGGCCACTCGGCGAGTACGAAGCGATTGTGGGAGGGGGCTTCTGATGCGAGCCATTGTCCCCGACCGCCTGAGCGATATGCTGACGCGCCTGAAGCTGACGGCTGTCCGCGACCAACTGGATGGGTTGTTGGATGAGGCCGGTCGACAAGAGCTGAGCCTACGCGAGACTCTGGTGCTGCTGTGCGAGCGCGAGATCGCCCGCAAGGATGAGCGGCGCATCGAGATGACGCTCAAACTTGCTCGCTTCCCGTTCGTTCGCGATCTGTCGGGCTTCGACTTCTCGGCCCAGCCCTCGCTGGATCCGAAGCAGATACGCGAGCTTGCGAGCGCCCGCTGGATCGCCAATGGCGAGAACGTGCTGCTCCTTGGGCCACCTGGCGTTGGCAAGACGCACCTTGCGGTCGCGCTTGGGCGCGAAGCGATCCTGGCTGGGCATTCCGTTCAGTTCGTCGCAGCCACGACTGTCGTTGCGCAGCTTGCCAAAGGTCACAGCGAAGGCCGGCTCGAGGAGCGACTCGCGCAATTTGCCAAGCCAAAGCTCCTGATCATCGACGAGCTCGGGTATCTGCCCTTTGAACCCGATGCCGCGCATCTGTTCTTCCAGCTCGTTAGCCGTCGTTACGAGAGAGGCGCGATCCTGCTGACCAGCAACCGCAGCGTCGGCGAGTGGGGCTCGGTCTTCAGCGACCCCGTGGTCGCCACCGCGATCCTTGATCGTCTGCTGCACCACAGTCACGTAATCACGATCCGCGGCGACAGCTATCGCTTGAAGGAGAAGCGCCGCAGCGGACTTCTGCAGAAGCCCGCTGTACCAGAAGCCAAATCGGAGAAGAAGTCGTGACGCAAGCCGCTCGCTCGCTACAGCGCTATGAAGGGCGCGCTTCGCGAGCGGCTTGCTTCAGTCCTGCAAACAACAAGGGGGTCGCTTCCTCATGTCGTTGCGGGGTCAAATCCGGACGTCGCTTGACAGCCGCCGACGCTTGCGACCTAATCCTTCTCGGACCCCCACCAATGCGCGGTCGATCGTCGCAGCGCTCATTGCCAAAAGTTTGTCGCGGATCTCGGGGGTAAGGTCGAGGTGGCCATGCCGTTCCATCGCCTCAATCAACGCAGGCATTAACGCCTTCAGCCGCTTCCCGCAGATCCGGTCTGACGCCTCCCAAAGGAGCACGAGCGCGTTGTGTTCTACCTCATTATACATTCGACGTCGCGCCCTTCGGCTTGGGCGCGCGTCTTCCTCACCTCGAAGTAGTCGCATCGCCTGCTTGCGATGGAATCCGGTGATGTCGACGAACTCGTCCAATATCCGCGTCTTCTTCGCGCGATCCGAACGCCGATAGCGCGCGCCTGCTGCCGCCGTCAGTTCCTTCCGCGTTGCCATGCTTAGCCACCCCATCTTCGCCCCCGCTCGCTCCCGATCCAAGGGAGCAATTTACGTGAGGCAACGGCTCAGCATTTGGTAACAATTAGGGCGAGACAATGCGGAGTCTCACCCTGATCGCCGCCGCGCAAAAGCCAACCGATCGGAGGACGAGGCAAGGCTTAGGCAGTTTATTTTTGCTGTGCGAAGAGCCTTGGCCTCACACGTCTGCAAATGAAGGAGGCCGGCGCTCACACCACGCTTTTAGGCCCTCTCGGGCATCAGGTGATGTTAGGCTTTCGAAAAACTTCGCATTGATCTCGACCGGGTCAGCAGTGCCTCGACGAATTGAATTGAGCGACGTCTTCAGGCCCCGGAGAGAAGCCGGCGAACGCTGGGCGAGCATCCCGGCAAAATGCTCTAATCGCGCTTCAAGCGCATCCGAAGTACACACCTCGGTAAGATAACCCATCTGTAACAACGTGATGCTGTCAACTTGCTCGCCTGTTAGAAAAAGGCGTTTCGTTTGCGACAGGCCAAGCCGCTCCACGTAACGTCGTAAACCAGAATAGTAGTACTGAATACCGAGGCGAGAAGGAGACATTTGCAAGAGACATCCCCGCGTTCCGATACGAAAATCACATGCAAGCGCGAGGTCAGTAGCGCCTCCGTAAATGTTTCCATTCAGGCCGCATATAGTAGGAAAGGGGCATTCTTCGACAAGATCGCACATCGCGGCGAACAGGGCTGTACATGCCGCCGCACGATCACTCGACAATGTATCCAGGTCAAATCCTGAACTAAAACTTGGACCTTGAGCCGTTATCATTAGTACTCGCACGCTCGACTGCCGAGCCAAAGTCGCGACGATTTCAGAGAAAGTCTCGATGTCTGTTGGCTCGAACCGATTGTGCTGCCGAGACCGGTTCAATTGAATTCTCGCGATCCCTTTTGACACATGCAAGGTCGGCAAGTTCCCGAGCTCAGATGCTTCTTCATTCCTTTGTTTCCCTGCTGCGACCTCACTTCCAAATTTATTCATTCGATTCCCTCGACTGGCGAAACCTGCGCTGCAGGGACGGGTAGGTGAGGCGCGGTTGTCAACGATGAAGCACAGAAGCTTCGGCCCTATGCCCTCAGCCCCTCCGTATTCTTTTTACGTTGACAGATATTTTTTTTACATTCAATAGAATATCTCGGAAACTGGCCCTGCCGGCAGCGCGGCGAGGAGAGGCGTAAGTCATGTCCAACCGCAATTTCTATGTCCTGGTTGAGGGGAGGGCCGAGGCAAACCCGACAGACGTGCTCCTAGAGCTTGAGAGCGGCGAAACGCTATCCGCTCAGTGGCTGCACAAGCTCTGTGGTAGCTATGCCAGCGTCTTCCGGCGGCTCGGATGTGCGGTCGGTGATCGCGTGGCCGTCCAGGTCGAGAAGTCCGCACATGCTTTCGCGCTCTATCTTGCCTGCCTCCGTGCTGGGCTCTGCTATTTGCCCATCAACACAGCTTATCGCTCAGCTGAGTTGGCCTACCTTCTAAAGGACGCGCAGCCTTCCTTCCTTCTCAGAGGACCAAATACGGAAGCTCTTCCCGACATGACGGTGCCTCGGTCAACCAAGGTCTTAACGTTTGGCATCCGGGGTGAAGGAACATTCGCATCACTTGTCAAAGCAGGAGAGACCTCGTTTAGCACCGTCGAACTCAATGGTGCGGCTCCCGCAGCTCTCCTCTACACCTCAGGCACAACCGGCCGGCCCAAGGGTGCTCTGATCAGCCATGCTGCGCTCTCGTACACCGCTCAAACGCTGAGTCGATTGTGGGGCTTCTCGTCTTCGGATGTTCTGCTACATGCGCTGCCGATCTTCCACAGCCATGGTCTATTCATCTCATTCAACGTCGCGCTGGCAGGCGGAGCGCGAATTCTCCTGCAAAATAAATTCGATGTAAGTCCAGTGCTCGACGCAATTCCTCGCTCAACCGTTTTTATGGGAGTGCCAACTTACTATCATCGTCTATTGACCTGCCCTTCGCTGGCCAGCTCTCTTTGCCGAAACATGCGACTGTTCATATCCGGTTCGGCACCACTATCGGCTCCGATGCATCGCGATTTTGAAACTCGGACAGGGCACCGTATCCTGGAGCGTTATGGTTTGACCGAGGCAATGATTCTCTGCTCGAACCCCCTGGAAGGTGATCGTCGACCAGGTTCGGTAGGGCTACCGATTCCCGGTGTTGATTTGCGTATTGCAGGCGAGCGAGATGAAGCTCTGCCTGTCGGACAAGTAGGTATCATTCAAGCGCGAGGACCGGGGCTTTTCTCCGGTTACTGGAACAATGCTGAGCAAACCAAAGCCGAGCTCACAGCAGACGGGTTCTTCCGTACCGGCGACATGGGTCTCGTCGACGAGAAGGGATACGTCTCGATTACAGGCCGCGCCAAGGATCTCATCATCAGCGGCGGATACAACGTCTATCCCGCAGAAGTTGAGGCTGTAATCGATGAACTGACTTCCGTTAAGGAGTCAGCCGTTGTCGGAGCAACTCACGCGGATTTCGGAGAGTGCGTCGTTGCCTTCGTAATTGCTAGCGATAAGAGCGACCCACCGAGCGAAAGCGAGGTGATTCAGCAGGTCAAGCGAAACATGGCAAGTTACAAAACCCCCAAGAAGGTCATCGTAGTCGATGATTTTCCACGGAATGCTATGGGAAAAGTCTTGAAGAAGGAGCTCCGGACGACACTAGCGGACTTTCCCACGCTTGGCTCGGATAACGCCAATAGATAATCGGCCTCCCTAGGCTAACTGGAGATTGCACACTTGTGCGCATACCATCCCGCTGAATTTCAAGCGCTGACATTTCATGATGCGGTACCCGCCTTCAGAGAAGGACGAGATAGCCCGCGCAAATACCTTGAGCGCTGTCTCGAAACGATCGACGCTCGCGAGCCCACCGTGCGAGCTTGGGTCGAAATGAACGTGCGAGAGGCGAGGTCCGTGGCTGATCGATCCACAGCGCGTTACCTCGCGGGACGAGAGCTTTCGACCATCGATGGCATGCCGGTCGGGATCAAAGACCTCTTTATGACAAAGGATATGCCCACGCGTATGGGATCTCCCTTGTTCAGAGACAATCACACTCATCAAGATACGGCTTGCGTCCAGGCATTGAGAGCCGCGGGCGCCATCGTGCTCGGTAAGACAGTGACGACGGAACTCGGCATGTCCTACCCTGGACCGACTACCAACCCGTTCAGCCATCGCCATACCCCCGGCGGATCGTCGAGCGGATCGGCAGCGGCCGTCGGCGCGCGGATGATACCTGCGGCAATCGGAACGCAAGTGGCTGGCTCGGTGATTCGACCAGCGAGCTTTTGCGCGAACTATGCGATCAAGCCGACAATGGGCGCCATCCATCGTGGGGAGCGTCTGGCACTTAGCCAAAGCCACGTGGGGATCCATGCTGGCGACCTTCGTGACATGTGGCATGTGTCGATTGAAGTCGCAAAGAGATCAGGCGGCGATCCCGGCTATCCCGGCCTTTACGGTGAGACAACTCTTCATCCGGCAACCCGGCCACTACGAGTGATTGTGATGGAGGCCCAAGGTGCGGCAGAATTGGACGACGATTCCAGAGACGCATTTGAACGGTTCCTCACTCAGCTTCGCCACGCCGGCGTCCACACCATCGACAGAACCAACCACTCGCTGGTCGACTCGTTCGAACGTGCCATCGACGAAAGTCTTGAAATTACTCGTGACGTTTGTGCCTACGAGATGCGCTGGTCACTGGAGAACCTTGTAGAAAGGTTTGGCGGAGGGCTGAGTGACAGCTTGACCTCTCGTCTGGAACTCGCGAGAAAGATGAGCATAGATGACTATCGTCAACTACTCGCCCAGCGCGATAAGGCAAGAGCAGCCCACGCCGCAATTGCTCATATCGCCGACGCTATCGTTGCTCCGTCCTCCGTTGGACCAGCTCCAAAATTAGACAATCAAGGACTTGACTCGGGCATCTCACATACAACAGGCCTGCCGAGTTACAATGCTGTTACCTCCGTCTTAGGGGCGCCAACTATCACGCTTCCGCTTCTTGCGGTGAGGGGAATGCCTCTCGGAATTCAGGTTATTGGCCAGCAGCATACCGATCAGCACCTTGTAGGTTTAGGGCGTTGGATCAGCGAGACTATTCCGGCGCGATCGGTCTAATCTCTGCTGGCTCATTCTGAGTTCGACCGGCATGGGCCCTTGGCGAGGTAAATTCGGCAGCATCTGATCTCGGGCCCGTATGTTCGTCGATCGTCTCACCATAGGTAGGGGAAGTAGCGCCTAGGTTGAGCGCCGGGCCGGCAAATCGCGTGCTCCTTCGAGTATTGTTGGGCTAAAGGTTCGAGCCTTTGAGCTACCGGTTGACGAACCGGTCCGCCTCTCGTCGCGATACAATTGCGAAACTTTTCGCTATCTACTCGCGGATCGTGGTATGAACTCCCATACCCGCGGGCAGGACCGTGCTCAAATTCAACCGAACTAGCGAAATCGCCAACTGGATCAAGACCGAAATTGATTCCGGTGCTTTGCAGCCAGGATCCAAGCTTGATGAAAAGCAACTCTCCGACAGGTTTAACGTTTCGAAGACCCCTGTCCGGGAAGCCCTGATACAGCTGGCATCGCGTGGCTTGGTAGATCTGAAGCAGCGGAGGGGTGCGACCGTCTCGGTTCTGAGTGCGGAGCAAATTGTCGCTATGTTCGAAGTTATGACGGAGCTTGAGGGAATGTCTGCAAGGCTGGCCGCGGCGCGAATGCCGACGGACCTACAGGCGCGCCTCCGCGACATACACTCTCGCAGCGAAAGCGCGCTTCACAATGCGCAGCTGTACGATGCAATTAATAAAGAGCTCCATGAAACTATCTACGAGGGTGCGCAAAACTCATATTTGGAACAGTCGATAAAAGAGACCCGCGCTCGCCTGCGTCTCTATCGTCGGTACCCATTCCAAAAACCAGGTCGCATTCAACAGTCCTATCAAGATCATTGCTCAATTGTGGCAGCGATCACCCGAGGAGATGCCATGGCGGCTGCTCAGGCTATGCACGATCATCTCACGACTGGCGGACGCGTTTTCGCAGATCTCGTGGCGGAAGCCGCTCGTTTTGCGAATACACCTGATAAGGCGGCGGGATAACCCCGCCCAATTGCCTCCACCTACTCGGCAACTCTTCTCGTCTTCTAACCCGCGTGGCGCGATATGGCGCGAGCAGCAATGTGGAGCACGAACTATCACCGGTCACATAAAACCTACTGATCAACTCAACCGACGAATTGATGATTTTCTCGCTTGCCGATGACACATCGATCGGATCGTATTACATCATCTGCTTCACCTTCCAGGCGCCATCCCTCGCAAATCCCACAAGGGCTGCAGGAATTCTTCAAGTCGGCAAGAAAATGCGACGCAAATCTCTGTACGATACTAGTATCCTAAGCGCATGGAATATATCGGAGACGACCTCGCGGGGACCGACAAATGACGCTCCAATCGAACAGTCACAACAGCCCGCAAGCGATTGGCGCTACTCCAGTACACGAGCATCTCTACCATTTCCATCGCCGCGATTTTCGTGCCGGGCGGCTCTTCTTGTTGGCCCGTAGGAAGCGGGCACGCACAGAGACGGGCCAACCGCCGATGTTGCTCGCCGTAGCGCCGGCGACACAAAGGCGGCAATCACCGCGGCTGAGCGCTCATTTCCGGTCCGCCGAATTCTTGCCTGCAAAAGCGCAGCAATTCTGAGGTCGTGGGCCGGACTAATGCGGAAGAGCTGGCGCTTCTGGTCGCGAGCGAACAGGGCCAGTTATGGATGAACCCGCGATAAGAAAACACTCTTGTGAACGAGCAACAGGCAGCCCGCTCTTGATCAAGGCTTTCCAACGAAACTTGGCTCATAGGCCGACCGAAGGTCGGTCTCAAGAAGCGCGAGTCGCCGTCACATGATAGGCCCAGGCCCGATGGAACGATCCTTGCTAGATTGATCGGAAGGGTAGATCAAACCCAGGAGCGATACATGAAGAATTATGACGGCCCCATTGACCCTCAAAAAACAGCATTGCTAGTTGTCGACCTGCAGAACCACGAGATTTCTGAGGAAGAACAGCGCAAATATCCGGAGTACGTGGACCGCGTGAAACATCAGATCGTGCCGAACGTCCAGCGGCTACTGCAAGCCGCGAGGTCGTGCGGCGTGGAAGTGATGTACACGGTAATCGAAAGCCTCACCAAGGATGGGCGCGATCGTTCGCTTTGCCACCGTAAGCTAGTCATCCCAAAGGGGTCATGGGGAGCTCAGGTAATTCCCGAGATAGCGCCTGGCGAAGACGACATCGTCTTACCAAAGACAGCTTCTGGGGTATTCAGTTCGACCATCCTGGAGCGGGTTCTTCGTAACATGGGCATTGAGGAGGTAATTGTTGTTGGCGTTTTAACGGATCAATGCATCGATATGGCGCTGCGCGACGGTGTAGATCGCAGCTTCCATATGATTTGCGTCACCGACTGCTGCGCCGCCTATACTGAAGAGAGACACAATTACTCTCTTCGTATGCAATATGGCGCTGTCCGGAAAGTGACGACGGAGGAGATTGTATCGGAACTCTCAGGCAAGTTATTCGCCCGAAACAGCTGAGATTTCCCTTCTTGAGATTCCCTCAGTAAGCCGAGCGGTTTGTTTTCTGTCTCTTTTCCGCTGAGCAAGAGATGCAAAACGAGATCCTAACGTCTTACCCCTGAGAGGGAATCTCGAAGAGCTGCGTTGAAGCGTATGACACGCGCGTCAACGTTAACACCTGTGGCGCTTGTGCATTGCGGAGACTTCGGATGCGAAAGAGCCTGGTTTGCGTGCTGCGCAGACTATAAACCGTAGATCAAAAGCCATGCGACGAGGAGATGCAAGCCGTGCCGCGTAAACTTCCCAACACGCCTGTTGATGTCTGGCGCACAACTCCGGAAACGTTGGACCTGGCGGAAAACGCCAAGCGATTTGGCTGGTGGGATTTTCCGCTCGAAAGCGCTGCAACAGATTCGGCAGAAATGGATGGAATTGACCGCGCGTACTGGTTCTATAAAAGCGCGCGCCCAATTACGAGAACATCACGGGATGTTTCTGATGCGTTGTTCTTGAACGACAAGTCTATTGTGGAATTACCGACTGCATTTCGAAAGCAGCAGACTGCGACTCTGAGTGCACTGGGGGATCTGATCCAGGCGCGCGGGCTAGAACACTCTAAGGATCTTTTGTTCGAGAGCATCGAAGCCGCTGTCTTCAATGCCGATATCTCTTTCGCGAATTATGAATCTGTGGTGGCAGACGATCATGTCGTGAGCGAGGCTATAGGCGACGGCCGCTCTTCGATGATGTGTTGCTCATCGGCCCAATATTCCGCATTAACAGAACACCAGGGTAGACGTTTCACGATTCTTAACCTCGCGAACAATCACTCATTGGACTTGGGCGTTCAGGGTCTTCGAACCACTCAAGAGCTCTGCAGAGCGAATGGGATCATTGAAATCGGCGCCCCTCGATGCGCCGAGGAGTACGGCCGGGGCACGGTTTTCACGAAGAGGGGCATCAGGTTCGGGTTCGTGTCGGTCACATTCGGTCTCAATGGGCGACCCCTACCCGACGGTGAACATTATTGTGTGCACGCGTCACCGCTCATGTCCAAACGTGTCGTGGCCGATCTTGAGCTACTCAAATCGCAAATAAGGAGCTGTAAACATCAGAATGCCGATGTCATCATCGCCTCAATCCATTGGGGCTTCGAATTCGAGTTTTTTCCAAGACGAAAGCAAATTGAGCTCGCTCATGCGCTTGTGGAGGAAGGCGCCGACATAATTTTGGGCCATCATCCTCACGTAGTTCAGCCGATCGAGTACTACCGCACTACACGTGATCCCAACCGAGTTGCGGTCATCGCTTACTCCTTGGGTAGCCTAACTTGGGACTGGTATACGGCTCCACATTTAATTTTGAGCTTGATGCTGAACTTTCAGTTCGCAAAAGGTGATACAAGTGCAGGAAGCCGTACTTACATCGAAAGTGTCACCGCTACTCCTTTGTTTAGAAATATCTTCTACAGGGGCGATAACAAAGTGATGCGCATTGAACAACTTAGAGACCACCTGGATGCGAAAAATGCCGACTTCGGTCACTTAGAACAAATGCAACAATACGTAGACTTGATTTCGGGCCGCGGAGCCCCGGTTTGACGAGCTCGCGACAGCCTCTCATCCAAATGCTCTCCGCCATCAGGTGCGACCGTGAATGTGTAAGCGGAGTGACCTGCCACTGAATGTTCATCCAGCGGCAGTTAGAGTCTCGGAGTTTTGTGCAGCGAGACCGAACTTTGGACCACCCGGAACTAGAGTTTTGCGCCTCTGATCACGTTGGCGGGCTGGTGTCGCCGACGTGATTTTGCAGCAAAATCGGCGGCCGATTGCCGATCGCCCCGTGGGGCCGTTCTTCGTTATAGTATCTTCGCCAAGTCTCCACCTTTTGCCGGGCATCCGCAAGGGACAGGAACCAATGGGTGTTGAGGCATTCGGCCCGGAAGCGGCCGTTGAAGGCTTCGATGAAGGCGTTGTCGGTCGGCTTGCCGGGTCGTGAGAAGTCCAGCGTGACGCCGCGCTGGTAGGCCCAGAGGTCAAGATCGCGCGACACGAACTCGCTGCCTTGATCGACCCGGATCGTCGCCGGGAGTCCCACTTCATTGCAAACCCTTTCCAGTACCTCCACGACATCGGTGCCGCGGAAGGTGAGCCGCGGCTCCAGTGCGGGCGAGAAGCGGGAGAAGATATCGACGATCGTGAGCACCCGGAGATTGCCGCCGGTGGCCAGCTGGTCATGAACGAAGTCCATCGCCCAGATCTCGTTGACCCGCGTCGCGGGCCGTCGGTCGTCGCGCAACTTGGCCTTGACCCGGCGCTTGGGCGATTTGTTGCGCAATTGCAGGCCCAATTCGCGATAGATGCGACGGGTCTTGTTCTGGCCGTGACGCCATCCCTCGCGGCGCAACAGCACATGGACGCGGCGATAGCCGTAGCGGATGCGAACATGGCAGATCTCCTTGATCCGAGCTTCGAGGGCCGCCTGGCCGGAGCGACGAGATTTGTAGTGATAGGTCGATCGATCGAACTCGAGGGCCTTACAAGCCTTGCGGATCGAGACCTGCCACTCCCCGCAAACCTCATCGACGAGCTTGCGCTTCCGACCAGGCTTCACAGCTTTCGGCGGATCACGTCCTGCAGCATCTCCTTGTCGAGCGATAGGTCCGCCACCAGCTTCTTCAGCTTGGCGTTCTCGTCCTCGAGCTGCTTCAACCGGCGCATCTCGGTCGGCAGCAGTCCGTCGTACTTTTTCTTCCAGTTGAAATAGGTCGCCTGGCTGATCCCGGATTTGCGGCAGATCTCCGCAACCGGGACCCCGTCGTTGCCCTGCTTCAGGATAAACGCCTTCTGGGCGTCCGAAAACTTCGAGGCCTTCATCGTCGTCCGCTCCTCCCAGCCGAGGGGATTCGGCAGCGCAAGACTCTAGCCAAAATTGGTCCAGTTTGCCGGCCTCAGGTCAGCGGTAGCTGAAGCGCCGCCGCTCGTTGGCGAAATCGCGCAATCGGCCACGCAGAATTGCGTCCGGCGGGCGGCTGGAGCGATAGCGGATCATCTGTAAGCGCGATTTTCTCCGCACGCCGGCGGTTTTGATGGACTGCCTTGAATCGGGCGATGCGGGGCCGTTCAGGCGGTGGCGGCTTTGTGGAAGTTGAAGGGCAGCAGGTCTGCAATATCGGCGTCGCCGGCGCGCTGAGGCGATTCGGTGAGGACGTGGCGCAACCACGCTAACGGCACGACACGTGAGGCGCGGCAGGTCAGCATCAGGCTATAGACGACGGCGCTGGCCTCGGCTCCGTCCACGGTATCACTGAACAACCGTAAGCGGTACGAGCAGACCACGGACCTGGCGTGGACGGCCTACGCGCGCCGCTGGAAGCGCATAGGCATCCAGAACTGCCGCAGGGCCTCAACGGCTATTGGAATGTCGCGCCAGGCGTTTTGAGCGACGGGCAGCGTTGCCAGCGTATGGCGGGCCGGGGGTAGCAAGGGTCGACCGGCGTCATCGATGCAATGGACCAGGATCGGCCGCAGCATAAGGTGTTCGGTTCCGTTCGGGGAGAGAAGCCGCGACCAGACGAGAAGCCGAAGCTTCATGACGGCGTGGAAGCCCATGCACCAGGGCTGCGGGTCGACGTCGCCGTCCGGCGATCGCAGGAACAGCGGCTCGAAGCTCTCCGGTCTCGTCGACAGCGTCTCGCTGATCGCGTTGTGGCGCATCAGCGTGGCAGCGATCGCCGAGAACTCCTCGGTGTCGTGATTGAAGGCGTCGGGATCTACGCCAAGGAGCGGGCACACCCATTCCTCGGAGGCCATCGAGACCGGCCCGGCGACGACAGCGGCCACTGCGCCGTCGAGCATGGAGAGCGACGTCGCCCGCGGATGCCGAAGCGTCGGCGACCTGGCGCGCTCGCTCATCCATTGCCCGAGCCGCTCGAATGACATGGCATAGTTCGCCATCGTCGTCTTGCGTGCTTTTCGCGTTCCCCGCCGTTGCTTCGGCTTCGTCATGCCACGGCTCGCTTTTCGGCTTCGCGTGCGGCCTTCCAGTTCCAGGCCAGAAGTTCGTGCAGCTGGTTGGCCTTCGCGGCGCCGCTCACCATGCGCTCGAGAACGTCGACGAGATAGGCCTCGGGGTCGAGGCCATTCAATTTGGCCGTGTTAAGAAGCGAAGAAAGTATCGACCAAGTCTCGCCTCCGCCTTCGTCACCACTGAACAACGAGTTCTTTTTTCCGATCGCAATCGGCCTGATTGATCGTTCGACCGTGTTGGTGTCCGCCTCGAGCCGCCCGTCGTCCAGGAATGCCGTCAGGCCCTGCCAGCGTTCGAGCATATAATCGATCGCCTTGATGAGCGTCGAGCGGCGGGAGATCCCGTCCTTCACCGCGATCAGTCGAGCCTTCAACGCCTCCATGAGCGGCTTCGTCTCGGCCTGTCGCGCCGCGCGGCGTTCCCCGGCGCCGAGACCGCGGATCCTCTCCTCGATCGCGTAGACGGCTGCGATGCGCTCGATGACCTCCGCGGCGAAGGGTGAGTTCGTCGTCTTGTGCACCCTCACGAAGTTGCGGCGCGCGTGAACGAGACAATACGCCAGCTGGATCTGCCCGGCACCTTCGCATCGCCCACCAGCGAGGCGTAGGCGGCATAGCCGTCGACTTGCAGCACGCCTTCGAAGCCGGCCAACTGCGCCACGATCTCCTTCTTGCCGCGACCGTCTGCGAACACGTAGGCGACCGCCGGCGGCGCCGGACCCTTCCACGCCCGATCGTCCGTCGCATGCGCCCAGAACTGGCAGATCCTCGTGCGGCCGCGTACCGGGTCGAGCACCGGCATCGGCGTCTCATCGCAGAACAACCGCTCAAAGCCGTGCATGGTCTTCAGTTGCAGGTCGTAGAGGCCCCTGACCAGCCACGCCGCGCTGCCCATCCAGCGCGCCAGCGTCTGACGATCGACGACAACACCTTGGCCCGCCAGGATCTGCGTCTGGCGGTAGAGCGTCGATTGCCAGGCATATTTGGCCGCGGCGATATGCGCGATCAGCGCCGTCGTCGCCATGCCGCCCTCGACGAGCCGCGCTGGTGCCGAGGCCTGGACGATCGGGCCCTCACAGGCGCGGCAGGCATATTTGGGAGGGATCGTGCGGAGTACACGCAACCACCCGGGAAACCGAACCGCAGAGTCGGAGATCGCCCCTTCATCCGGTAGGTGGCCGCTGAACAGCGCCTACGATTCACGTGACTAGTGCGCCAAACAGCTTGCTAAGACGTTCCCGTTCAGAAGCGGAAGCCGGCCGCGGACGGTATCCCCAAAGGGCCGGCCATCAGACACTCGCTTGCTCAAAGCTCGATCCCAAACCGGAAACTCACGCCAGACGTAAACCGGCTGTCGGCACATGATGAGATAATGTGATAAAAGGCCCGCAGTTCAGTGGGATCGGACGTTCCTAACCCAACGGTCACAGGACCTATAACGAGACCTAGACCAGGAGCAGGGAATATTCAGCCGACTGTCGCAATCCTGCGCAATCGCTGGGAATACGCGTAATTGCTGCAGAGGACGCCCTGAATTCGCAGCCCACGGCAGCCCTCGGCCGGCAAACTGCAGCAAAAAACGGCCGAAGCCTGTCCGATGTGATAGCCCACATCTAGCGGCGCAGTTTACCCTGCGATCAAGAGAGGAATGTCCCAAATGCCGAAATCCACTGCGCGCTGTTTCATTCACAGACCAGCCCGTCTCAAGCGGCGTTTTGCCGCCATAGCAAGCGTGGCGGCACTACTAATGACCGTCTCACCCGGGGGCGCGGAAACGCTGAAATGGGCTCGGAGCTTGGACGTTCAGACTCTAGACCCTCACGCCTATAATGAGAACGTGACCTTTGCGTTCAATCGGCAGATGTACGAAGGCCTTGTGGAGCGCTCCGACGACGGAAAGCTCATTGGAGTACTAGCGACCGAATGGCGGATGTTGCCTGATCACCCCGACGTTTGGGAGTTCAAGCTTCGCCGGAACGTTACGTTCCACGACGGCGCACCATTTAAGGCCGACGACGCCGCATTTTCAATCCAGCGAGCTATGGCACCAACCTCGAATGTGCGGACCTATCTGGCTGCCGCCGCGGTTGAGGAAGCCATCGCGAAGGACGACTACACCGTGCAGGTCAAGACAAAGGGACCCAGCCCTCTTCTGCCCGAAAACTTGGCAAGCATCTTCATAATGAATAGAGCATGGGCCGAGAAGAACGACTCCGTTGTTCCGCAGGATTTTAAAGGCGGGAAAGAAAACTATGCTGCTCGCCATGAGAACGGCACTGGCGCCTATCGCCTTGTAAGCCGAGAATCGGATCGCCGTTCGGAGTTGGAAGCTTACGATAAATACTGGGGTATCGGCCAGTTCCCAATCGATATCGATCGGATCATCTATACCCCTATCCAGTCGGCCGCGACGCGTGTATCCGCATTGATCAGCGGAGAAGTTAATTTTCTCCAAGACGTCCCCCCCCAAGACATTTCACGGTTGGAGCAGAATGAAAGCCTTCGGGTGGTTCGCGGCCCAGAGATTCGCACGGTTTTTTTAGGCGTCAATACAAGCGCGAACACACTTGCCAGCGGGGAAGCAAAGGGAAATCCTTTCGCCGACAAGCGGGTGCGCCACGCAATGAACATGTCCATTGATCGTCTAGCGATCAAGTCGGCAATCATGCGAGGGGAGTCGGTTCCGCTCGGTACAATCATTTCGCCGATCGCCGACGGCTATACGGAAGAATTGGGTAAGTTCCCAAAGCTCAATATTGACCAAGCCAAGCAGCTTATGGCCGAGGCAGGTTACCCCAACGGATTTTCGGTCACTCTAAACTGTCCAAATGACGGCATGGTGAACGACGAGCGCATCTGTCAGGCCGTGGTGGCAATGCTCGCCAAGATCGGTGTCACCGTGCATCTCGATGTCCAACCCAGCGCAGTCGTCTGGCCTCTAGTTCTCAATAGGAAGACCGACTTTTACCTGATGACGTGGGGCTCATACGATTCTCAATTAATCTTCGATAATCTCGTCCACTCTCGGGGCGCCTGGGCTGCAGCGAATTACAAAAACCCGGAGATTGATGCCAAAATTGAATTACTCCGGTCGGAAGCCGATCCTCAAAGACGTAAAACCATAATCGCCGAAATTTGGAAGACCGTTCAGGACGAGTGTTTCTATCTACCGATTCACGCGCAGGTGTTGGCGCGTGCAACGCAGAAGAAGATTCACGTTACGCCAAACGTTGGTAATCAGATCTCCGTGAAAACCATCAAGGTGGACAAGTGACAGGTTTCTTTCTGCGCAGATTGCTGTCCGTGTTGCCGGTGATGCTGATGACGGCGTTTCTGTCGTTCGCCGCCTTTCATTTTATCGGCGATCCGCTCCAGAATATGGTCGGACCGGAGGCGACCGCGCAGGACCGCGCGCGGCTAGCGGCGGAACTCGGGTTCGACCGCCCCTTTTACATCCAGTTCTTTCGTTTTATCAGTTCGGCACTCCATGGGGACTTCGGCATTTCCACTCGCGTTGGAAGGCCGGTGTTGGATTTGATCCTGGAGCGGCTGCCTGCGACTCTGGAACTAGCTATATTATCGTTTATATTTGCAATGATAGCGGGAGTCGCCCTTGGCGTCGTGACAGCATTGCGGCCGCGCTCCATATTATCGGGCTTCAGCTTGACGGTCTCGCTGATCGCAGTATCCCTGCCTAACTTCTTAATCGGCATCGGCCTCATCTACGTGTTCGCGGTCAAACTTGGCTGGTTGCCGTCCTTCGGACGGGGCGACACGGTGAAGATCGGCTGGTGGACCACCGGGTTACTGACTAAGACCGGCTGGCAGGCTATCATCCTTCCCGCGATTTCACTGGCCACCTATCAACTCACGCTGATCTTGCGTTTAGTCCGCACTGAAATGCTTGAGGTCATGCATTCCGATCATATCCGGTTCGCACGCGCGCGAGGGCTGCCAGACCGGCTCATCTATTTTTCTTACGCTTTGAAGAACACGATGATTCCGGTCGTCACGGTTGCAGGTTTGCAGTTGGGATCCATCATCGCATTCGCCGTCGTTACTGAGACAGTATTCCAATGGCCAGGCGTTGGGCTGCTCTTTATTAATTCCATTAGATTTTCCGACGTCCCAATCATGGCCGCATACCTTCTCATCGTGTCGATCATTTTCGTTACCATCAACATGGTCGTGGATTGCGTCTACTACCTTCTAGATCCTCGCCTGCGGACGGGAGGAGTAGTCAGATGACCATTCACAAGCTTTCCGCATTGTTTAACTCTGATATCGGGCACTCTTACATCCGTTCCCCCAGAGCAGTTCTGTCTACGCTCGCACTGCTAACTCTCATTGTCGCGGCCCTGGGAGCTCCTTTATGGGCACCACAGAACACTCTCGACGCCAGCACGTTCGATCTGCTTTCGTCAAATACACCGGCCTGGAGCATCAATGAGTTCACGAACCGCTTCTACGCTTTCGGCACAGACGATCAGGGACGTGACGTGCTTTCAGCGACCCTTTATGGAACACGGGTTTCACTCCTAGTGGGCCTTGCCTCTGTTTTGGTTTCAATGTCGATCGGCGTCAGCTTAGGCCTGATATCCGGTTATTTCGGGGGACACATTGACGCAGCGATCATGCGTATCGCAGACATCCAGTTGTCCATCCCCGCCATTTTTATTGCGCTCCTTATTTCCGGCTTAACGCGGTCGCTACTGCCACCGAGCGCGCGCGAAGCCCTTGCTGTCTACATGGTAATATTGGCGATTGGAATTTCCGGATGGGTCACATATGCCCGCACGGTGCGCGGCGCCGTGATGGGGGAGAAACAGCGAGAGTATGTGCAGGCAGCCCTAATGATAGGCCTTCCGACGGGCACAGTGCTGGTACGGCACATATTGCCAAACGTGCGTCGACCGATCCTCGTGATCGCGACAATCTCACTTGCGCTTTCAATTATTACCGAAGCCACGCTGTCCTACTTGGGCGCAGGTCTGCCCCCCACCCAACCATCTCTTGGAACATTGATCCGCAGTGGGCAAGACTTTCTTTTTGCTGGGCAGTGGTGGATCCTGCTGTTTCCTGCCGCCACCCTTCTTACACTCGCGCTGGCCATTAACGTCTTGGGCGACTGGTTCCGGGATGTAATCAACCCAAGGGGCATCTGATGACAACAACTGCCCAGCCTTGCGTTCTTTCCATTCGGGGACTTAGCGTCGACTTTCCTAGCCGGCATGGCGCCTTGCAAGCCGTATGCAACGTCAGCCTAGACATCGCGCCAGGCGAAATACTCGGCATCGTCGGCGAATCGGGCGCGGGCAAATCGACCGTTGGAGCTGCCATCACGGGCTTACTACAGGCTCCCGGCCATATTAGTGCGGGCGAAGTTCGGCTTTCCGGAGATATCATCGATGCGCGCGACGTTAAGGCGATGCGGGCGTTACGCGGCAAACGCGTCTCGACTATTTTCCAAGATCCACTGACCAGCTTAAATCCACTTTTCACAATTGAGAGACAACTGGTCGACACGATCCGAACTCATCTCGCCTTATCACGCAGCGACGCAAGGATCGAGGCGGTGCGTCAGTTGGAGGCGGTAGGGATTCCAGAGCCAGCCCGGCGCGTGAAGAACTGGCCACATGAATTCTCGGGTGGCATGCGACAGCGCGCAGTTATCGCGCTTGCTCTCTGCTCACAACCCGAACTCATTGTCGCGGACGAACCAACAACTGCGCTCGACGTGACCGTTCAGGCACAGATCTTGAAGCTAATCAAGAACTTGGCTCGTGAACGTCAAGTGGGTGTGATGCTCATCACCCACAACATGGGCGTGATTTCCCAGGTCACTGATCGCGTCGCGGTGATGAGGGCAGGCGAAATCGTCGAACTAAACGACACTGCGGCTGTTCTTGGAAATCCATGCCACGAGTACAGCCAAGCATTGATTTCGGTTGTGCCGCGCGGCGACATTAAGCTGCATCGCTTTCCCGTGTCTGGCGCCGCTCGAAATATCGATGCGGCCATGCAGTGGCTGCTGGAAAGAGACATGCCGCAAAGTTCAAGCCAGCCGGAGGCACTTGTAGAACTCCGGGGTGTGGAGCGCGTATATGGGGCGACAGGCATGTTCGGTGGTTCCGCTCGGCGAGCCTTTAAGGCCCTGCACGATGTGAACCTGAGTATCCGCCCCGGAGAAGTCATGGGCCTTGTTGGCGAATCCGGCTCTGGAAAAAGCACGATCGCAAGAGTCGTTGCTGGGCTTGCCCGCCCGAGCAGCGGCCAACTGATTTATGGCGGAAAAGATGTTTATGCAGCCAGCCTTGAAGATCGTCAAGATATTCGGCGTCAAACTCAAATGGTGTTTCAAGACCCGTACTCGTCTCTGAATCCACAGATGCGCGTGGGCGAGATTATCATGGAGCCAATGATTCACTTTGGACTAGTAAAGGATAAGCGAGAGGCCGAACCGATAATGTTAGAGCTGCTGAAGGCCGTTGGTCTGGAGCCCACCGTCGCCCGCCGTTATCCGCACGCCTTCTCAGGCGGTCAGCGACAACGTATTTCAATCGCACGAACCTTGGCAAGTCGCCCGCGGTTCCTCATCTGCGATGAACCTACCTCGGCACTCGATGTCTCGATCCAGGCGCAGATCCTAAATCTTCTGAAAGACCTTCAAGAGAATCTATCGCTGACGATGTTATTTATCAGTCACGATCTCCCTGTCGTGCGTCAGATTTGCGACAGAGTTACAGTACTACAGAATGGGCAAATTTGCGAAAGCAGCGAGACGGAACAGTTGTTCAAAGCGCCGAAGCACTCTTACACAGCATCGCTCTTGTCCATGATACCGAAGATGCAGACCCCAGAGTGGATCGTCAAGCCGTCTGAGATCCCATCACAGTCCATCTGCTAGCCCCGGACGCGTCCGCCCGGGTTGTCAGATATCTGATGGTCATGCGGCAGCAGCCGATGGCTTTATACGCCCGCCGTACGCTCATCCCGTGGGCAACCATGAGATACGCGACAGCTTTCCGCTTGCCCGCGGGCAAAAAGCGGGCTTCGTGCCCGAACCATTTATCGCGAACGGCGTGCGCGGATCTCGTCATGGCCTGGCTGCAACAGCAGTCCACTCGCGAGAGGCCGGATACATTTATGCAATTGGAAGCGTCATTTTTGCTGTTACGAACCCTTGCACGGACCGGGGCGGACCATACATTCTTTCCCACGAGATCCTTGGGCGCCGCATTGTCCAGCACGGCATCAGCCACCAACCGCTTCAGCCGTGTGTTCTCGTCCTCCAGCGTCTTCAGCCGCTTGGCCTCCGACACTCCAGTGGCCTTCCATTTGTAGATGCTGGGGTCGCTGACGCCGCGCTTGCGGCACAGATCGGCAACCGAAACCCCGGCCTCATGCTCCTTCAAAATCCCGATGATCTGCTCTGCCGAAAAGCGGCTACGCTTCATGCTCTGGTCCTTGTTTGGGCCAGCGCGAACTTCAATCTGGATTAAGCCTGTGGGGCAAGGTCATTCACGTCCTTGAGGGTTATCCTGATCCGGACGGCGGTCGTGTTCAGGCTCATGCTGCCAGCCTCGGATCGTGCGCATGCATCCTGTAGGTCGATGCCCAGGGAGGCAGTTTGTCCAGTCGCGCCGCAGGCCAGCCATTGATGAGTTTTGCGAGCACGCCGGAGAGCCAGGGCTAGGCGCTGACGACATTGAGCCTACACGTTTCAATGAGCGAGGCCAGCAATGCCCAATTATCGGCACCCTCGTCGCACCCAGCGAACAGGGCATTCTTGGCATCGAGTTTGATTGGCCGCATCGCACGCTCGACCGCATTCGTGTCCATCTCGATGCGCCCGTCATCAAGGTAGAGCGTCAGGCCGTCCCAATGGCGCAGCGAATAGCGCAGAGCCTTCGCCGTGTCGCTCTTCCCCGCAAGATGATCAAGAGTTGCCTCAAACCACTGCTTCAAGGCTGCTGCCAGAGGTCTGGCATGAGCTTGTCGACCCGCGCAGCGCTCGGCAGCAGAGTGGCCCCGAAGTGCCTTCTCGACCGCGTTGAGCTGGGCGATGCGCTTAAGGGCCTCGCGGCAAACTGGAGCTGGCGCCGGAGCAGCCTCACGCGCGATCTTCACAAACTAGCGCCGTAGATGCGATCAGCAGAAGGCGAGCGGCCCAGACAGGGCGCCCGCACGCGTCTCCCGGGTCATGGTCTTGTAGGCCTGATAGCCTTCGCAATAGATGATACCGCGATAGCCCCAATCAGCGATGGCTTTGGGTGTCGCGTGCGAGGTCGGCCGTCCCGGACCGCGTTTTCCGTCGAGCGCGGTGCGCCTGCGATAGCTCTCGACTGTAGCGCGGCGATCTGGGAGAGAGGTGCGCGACAATCTGGATGAGAATCTGGTGTCGCGGCGGATGTGATGATCCGCGGGTTTGATTGACGCGCGCAAGTGCTTTGTCAGGTTGATTGTCGCGGCGCGTCAATCAGGGGCGATATTGGCGGGTGTGGCGTATGACGCTGGGCGTCCAGGTCCCTTTTTGCGCTCAGCGGCCTCGCGGCGTCGGTAGCTTTCGACATTCATCTCGAAGATGGTGGCGTGATGAACGAGCCGGTCGACCGCGGCGAGCGTCATAGCGGGGTCCGGGAAGATCTTCCCCCACTCGCCAAAGGGTTGGTTGGCTGTGATCAGCATGGAGCGCCGTTCGTAACGGGCGCTGATCAGCTCGAAGAGCACACTGGTCTCGGCCTGGTCCTTGGTGACGTATGCGAGATCATCGAGGATGAGCAGGTCGAACTTGTCGAGCTTGGCCAGCACGCTCTCGAGGACGAGGTCGCGGCGGGCCTGCTGCAGCTTCTGGACGAGATCTGTGGTGCGGGTGAACAGCACCCTGTAGCCGTTCTCGATGAGGGCGAGACCGATCGCCGAGGCGAGATGGCTCTTGCCGGTGCCGGGCGGGCCGAACAGGAGCAGGTTTGCGCCTTTCTCCAACCAGGTGTCGCCGGCGACGATGGCCATGACCTGAGCTTTGGAGACCATCGGCACGGCGTCGAACTCGAAGCTCTCGAGGGTCTTTCCGGGCAGAAGGCGGCCCTCTGTGAGGTGCCGCTCGATGCGGCGGCGATCGCGCTCGGCCAGTTCGTGCTCGGCGAGCACAGTGAGGAAGCGCGCGGCGGGCCAGCCCTCCTTGTCGGCCTGCTCGGCGAACTGTGGCCAGATCACCTTGCTGGCGGGCAGTCGCAGCTCGTTAAGGAGCAGGCTGAGCTTGGCGGGGTCAATCGAGGCGCTCTTCATGCTGCGTCTCCCAGGCTGGCGCCGATGAGCGCTTCGTAGGCCTGAAGCGGCGCCAGGCGGACGACTACGTTGGGTAGGCGCGCGGGATCGGGCGCGAAGCGGGCACGCAGCGCGGCCATGTCGGGGAGCCGGTGATTGTCGAGGCAGATGGACAGCTCCTCGGCCAGTTCGCTCTCGCAGCCGCGCTCGTGGGCGAGGCCAAGAAGCTCGACCATGATGCGGCAGGCCTGGCGCTCGGGCAGACGCTCGACGAGGAGATCGAAAGTCCGCCGGTAGGCCTCGCGCGGGAAGAGCCGATCGCGATAGACCAGATTGAGCAATGCCATCGGCTTCCTTCTGAGCGAATGGATGACGTGCCGGTAGTTGACGACCTGGTCATGCTTGCCGGACGGGGAAGCACGCCCGCGCGGCAGCGTCATGAGATGCGTGCCGCCGATGAAGACATCGAGCCGATCGTCGTAGAGGCGCACGCGCAAGCGATGGCCGATCAGGCGCGAGGGCACCGTATAGAAGACCTTGCGCAGCGTGAAGCCGCCTGAGGAAGTGACGCGCACGCTGAGTTCCTCATAGTCGGTGGTGCGCCGCTCAGGTAGCTCCCGAAGCTGGGCGCGCTCGGCATCGATGCGCTTGGCGTTGCGGGCATTGCGGCGGCCGACGATCTCGTCGACGAAGCGGCGATAGGAGGCGAGATCATCGAAGTCGACGGTGCCACGCAGCAACAGTGCATCCTCGATCGCCCGCTTGAGATGGCCGTGCGGCCCCTCGATCGAGCCGTTCTCGTGGGCGATGCCGGCATTGTTGCGTGACGGTGTCATGCCGTAATGGCTGCACAGCTCGTTATAGCGGCGGGTCAGGTCCTCGCGCGCGTCCTTGTCCAGGTTGCGGAAGGCGGCGGACAGGCTGTCCGAGCGGTGCTCGCGCGGCACCCCACCGAGGGACCAGAGTGCGTTCTGTAGGCCTTCCGCCAGCGCCACGAAGCTCTCGCCGCCGAGCACGACATGGGCGTGCTCGAAGCCGGAATAGGCGAGCCGGAAATGATAGAGTCGGTGGTCGAGCGGCTGACCGGCGATGGTGATGCCGAACGAGGCCACCTCGGTGAAGTCCGACAGACCGAGCCTGCCGGGTTCGTGCGCCTGGCGGAAGATGACCTCCTGCTCCTCACCGTGGATGGCACGCCAGCCTCGGATGCGCCGCTCCAGCGTCCGGCGCACGCCCTCGCCCAACTCGGAATGGCGCAGCATCATCTCCTCGAAAATGGCCACGGGCCGGATGCCGGGCGCTGCCCGCAGCAGCGGCACGACTTCAGAGTCGAAAATGTCGGCGATTGGATCGGGACGCCGTCGTGCGCGCGGCTCCTTCTTCTGCGAAGGTAGTACTGGATCCTTCTCGATGCGGTAGGCCGTTGCCACGCTGATCGACGCCTTCGCCGCGGCGACAGGCGTCGGATGGGTCTTCCTGAGCTTCATGTAGAGCCTTCTGTGGTTGCCGCCCGCAATGCAAGAAGTTTCTGACCCTTTGGCGTGTGATCGAGTGCGGTCTTCTGTCAGGCCTTCCTTTACGGCATTTTCAGAAGCCGCTGGCCGGTATGGTGATCCGCGGACCAGGTCCAATTCTCATCTCCGAGCACGTCGGCTCTTTGGCTCTAGCTGGTTTCCTGATCCAGATCTGTTCGATCGTTGCGCCCATTCGGGTCGTCGCCTTCTCACACCCCCTTCGCCAACGTCAGGCTATTTCGTGCTGCATGCAGTCATGCCGTCACTGCCTGCGCTGGGTTCCGATAATCCTCCTTCCGGGTGAGCATGGCCCAAATCGTCCGAGCCATCTTGTTCGCCAAGGCGATCGCCACAAGCATGCGCGGCTTCCTCGCCAGCATCTGCGCCAGCCAGGATCCGCTAGGGATCGACTTGCGCCCGAGCCAGTTCAGCCGCGACATCGCCCCAACGATGAGCAACTGGCGAATGTCCGCCTGTCCTTCCTTCGAAACGCGTCCGAGCCTTTCCTTTCCCCCTGAGGAATGTTGCCGTGGGACCAAGCCGAGCCAAGCCGCGAAGTCTCGGCCACGTCGAAAGGCCGCCATGTCGGGCGCGAAAGCCTCGATCGCGAGTGCGGTCAGCGGGCCGACCCCCGGCATTGTCTGCAGCCGCTGCGCCGTGACCGTCCGCGTCGCCAACTTCTTGAGCTGCTCTGCCTTGGCATCGATCCGCTCCGTCTTGTAGGCGATCTGATCAATGAGACTCCGACATTCCTCGCGGACCAGTTCTGGTAGATCGCTGTTCGGATCTTCGAGGATTGCGTCAATGCGTTTAAGTTGTTCGATTCCTTGCGGGATGATATGGCCGAATTCGTAGAGAACAGAACGCAGCGCATTCACCAGATCGGTGCGCTGATGAACAAGGCGCTTCCGAGCCCGAAAGAGCACTGCCCTGGCCTGCTGTTCTTCCGATTTCGGCTCGACGAAGCGCATCTCGGGGCGCTGTGCCGCGATCACGATTGCTTCGGCATCAGCCGCGTCGTTCTTTTGGCGTTTCACAAAAGGCTTCACATATTGCGGAGCGATCAGTTTCACTTCATGGCCGAGCTTGACCATCTCCCGTGCCCAATAGTGGGCGCTGCCACAGGCTTCCATCACCACCACTGCCGATGGGTGGCCCGCCATGAACTTCCGAAACTGAAGCCGCGACAGTTTCTTTCGAAATTTCAAGTGTCCCGCCATTGACGCCCCGTGGAGCTGAAACACATTCTTGGCTAGATCCACTCCGATCACCGTATCCATCAATTTGCCGTCCTCTTCGCTTCGGGGTTCAAACACTGCGTTCTTGGCACATTACGATGCCGTCTGGGGAGGGCGGCAACCATCCCATCTCAATTGATGGACGGTTATGTGGCGGCCGGGCACAAAAGTGATTCCTCCGAATCGGAAAAACCACCGGCATACCGGCCGACCGCGACCACCTGAGGCCTCGAAAAGGCCGCCGCCGCTGGACGGAAACTCCGGTCGGGCTACGCCCTCCCGACGTTCCCGTCCAGTGGCGGCATTCTCATCTGGATTGACGCTGCACTCTCACTTTGATCGCCGCGCCGCACTTATAGCGCGACAATCAGGATGAGAGCGCGTATTGCCTCATGTATTGATGCTCCCGGGTGCGATCGGTTGCCTCATTTATTTTGCTCCCGGCTTGGGTTGAGGAGGAGGCCGGGTGCGGAGATGGCCGGGGTTTCGGAGCGCCCGGCCTCCTCCGCTGGCGTCTGCCACATCATTGGGTTGTTGTGACCTCATGCCCCAGCAGCGTTTCCTCCGTAGGAACGAACAACAACGCGTTCGCTTGCTCGCTGCGCCAGGATTTAAGCCTACGCTGAAGCGTTCGAAGAAGCTTGTTCGGATAGGCTCCAGGATATTCCGCCTGCAACCGGGAGAGCAGTTCGCTACCAGTCCGCCAAGGCTCGGCTTCAAACCATTTTCGCAAATCTAGCGTTGCCCGGATGAGCGGGTCGGGACGCCGCCGGCCTCTTTTCGCTTTCACGATTGGCCGATCCGTCGGTCGCATAGCTCCGTCTTTCCAGGCGGTTCGTAGGCTTGCCAGGAAGAGATCGATCGGTTGCGATGCCGCAGCAGGATGGGCGATTGGCTGCGTATCAGCGAGCGCCGCGAGGCGTTCCTGCGCGCCGCGGATGTCGCGCAACAACGCGACCGGGTCGAGAGCGGCATAGATTTCTTGGAGATGGTGACGAATCGCATCGGGCGTGCGGGCGTCGGCGGCCAAGCGCTGGTGTGGCGTTGCCGGTGCGCTGTATGTCTTACGCACACGAGCACCGTCGCGCTGCTTGGCCATCAGTTTGAATGAGGGTTGGAAGAAGTTCACGAACAGCCGCGCCGATCGATAGAGTTCAGCCAGCAGCTTGGCCGCTTCCAGGCCCTCGAGCCGACGATAGCCGACCATCCTGCGCACGACGGCACCGTTCTTCTGCTCGACGAACGCCTGGTCGTTCTTCCGGTAGGGCCGGCAACGCGTGAAGACGATGTTGGCCGCATCGCAGTAGGCTTTCAGCGTCTCATTCATGAACACCGTATCATTGTCCGTATCGAGGCCGACCAGCGCAAAAGGCAATTGTTTGCGCAATTCCGTCAACACCGTGCTCAACAGTGTTTGTTCGCGCACGATCAGAGGAGCGCACTCCGTCCAGCCGGTAGCAATGTCGGTGAGCACGAGGGTCTGGATGAAGCTGCCGCGCGCCGATAGACCGCTATGCGCTACAAGGTCAGCCTCGACGAACCCCGGCGCCGGATCGTTCCAATCTGCCGACGTCCGTATTGGAATACTGCGACGCAACGAGTGCGTCGCGTGCCGTCGGCGCTTGCGACCTAATCCTTCTCGGACCCGTGCCAACGCGCGGTCGATCGTCGCAGCACTCATTGCCAAAAGTTTGTCGCGGATCTCGGGAGCAAGGTCGAGGTGGCCGTGCCGTTCCATCGCTTCAATCAGCGCAGGCATTAACGCCTTCAGCCGCTTCCCGCAGATCCGGTCTGACGCCTCCCAAAGCAGCACGAGCGCGTTGTGTTCCGCCTCATTATAGATCCGACGTCGCGCCCGTCGGCCTGCGCTTACGTCTTCCTGGCCTCGAAGTAGACGCATCGCATGTTTGCGATGGAATCCGGTGATGTCGACGAACTCGCCTGGAAGCGGCCGAGCTGCTGGCCGCACTCTGTCGATCAGCGCGGCTGTTCGTAAACTTCTTCCAACCCTCGTTCAAACTGTTAGCCAAGCAGCGCGACAGTGCTCGTGTACGCAAGACATACAGCGCGCCGGCAACGCCTCACCAGCGCCTGGCAGCGGACGTCCGCACGCCTGAAGGGTCAGATCGCCGCGGAAAGCCTTGAGCCGGGTGCGATTGCAATCGATATCGCCCGCCGCCATGGCTGCCGGACACAGCAGGTACATGACTGGCGACGCCGGGCGCGTTCAACAACTGGTGCTGCCGGCTTCGGCAGATGCAATATCGTTCGTGCCTTTGGTGTCGGAATCGTCGCCACCGGCGGCTGCGGAGCCTCCGCCAGCATACACTTCGATACGCGGCGACAATGGTCCTCTTATGTCGTCCGAATGGTCTCCACTATGAGCACCCTTGCCGCCAATCCCAATTCGTGCGCGCTGCGCGACGTCGTCGATGCCGAGCAAATCCTCACTGCAATGCGTCGACTCATAAGTCAGCACCGCCACCTTTGCAGACGGGGGAGCTGGCGCAGCCGTTGCGAGCATCGATGCAGACGTCGCTAAGTGCTTGAGCGCCTGCGCTCGGCGTGCGAGAAATCGCTGTGATCCTACTCGAGTGGGCTAAATTTCCATTGTCGCACCCGCAATCCGCCGAATGAGCAAACTTCCGGTTTTTGACATCGTGGTCCTGTACCGGGGTCGTGGTCGAGTAACTCAGCCATTCGGCTTCGCCCTCACAGATCCGGGCGGGCAGACTTCCCGCACCCGGCTCTTCCCGAGCGTAACCCGCGTCATATGCGCGCCTGCGCCCTCGAGTGATGCGTGGAACGGAAAGACGGAAGCGAGCCGTCAGGGTCTCGAACTCCGGCCATCTCTTGCGCGAGATGATCGGCTTTGCTGCCCAGCGGCTGATGGAGCTGGAAGTCGAAGGCCAGGTCGGTGCAGCCTACGGCGAGAAGAACCCCGAGCGTCTGGCCCAGCGCAACGGTGAGCTTCGACCGGACCTGGGAGACCTGGCCGGCACGGTCGAGCTTCGCATCCCAAGCTGCGCAAGGGCTCCTACTTCCCGGGTTTCCTGGAGCCGCGCCGGATGGCCGAGAAGGCGCTCACCGCCGTGGTCTGTCGATTCCGAGGTCATCGCGCGCACCGTACCGATTTGATGGCGCGCGGAGTTCCGAAATGATCGCGCGCTTCGTTGCGGTCATGGGCGCATCCAGCTTGTCATTCCCGCTAGCGACGTGGACCGAGCAGCTCGGCGACTGGATCGCGGGAAACGACGCGGCCTACAGCTTTTTTGGTGACGCGACGCAACTGCTGGTGCCCACAACGCCAAGATCGCGGTGATCGAGGCCTGCCTCTGTGACCCCATAGTCGACCGCAGCTACAGCGATATGGCGCAGCATTCCGGCACGGCCGCCTCGCCCGAGAGATAAGGCAAAGGTCGAGGCCTGCGGTGGGAATCATCGAGCGTTGGCTGCTGCGGCGGTTGCGCAACCGAACTTTTTACAGCCTGGCCGAACTCAACCGCGCGATCGCCTAGTGGCTGGCCAAGCTCAATGACGAACGGGTACTGCGTCAGTATGGCCGCATACGGCGCCAGCTTTCGAGGAAATTGATGCGCCAATTCTCAAACCGCTTCCGGGCCAGCCGTGGGTCCATGCCGAATGGCGGGTCGGGCTCGACTATCACGTCGAGATCGAACAACACCATATTCGGTGCCCTATCGCTTCGCCCGCCGCTGAGTTAGACTAGAAGCGCGGATCAGCGCACGAACGATTGAACCCTCCTTGGAGGCGAGCGTGCATATGCGTGGCAGTGGCAACGGGCGGCACACGACGATCAGCGCCACATGCCCTCCAGCCACCGGCGCTATGCGAGTGGACGCCGGCAAAGATCTGCAGGGAGGGAGGCCGGTCCGGCCCGATACTGCGCTAGTCGACCGGATCATCGAGGACCTGAAGCGAAAGATCTTAACCATGCCCGCCAACAGTTATACTGGCTGACTCGTTCTGCTCGCTACGAATTCATGAGAATCTCCGCAGCCAGCTCGCCGAGCGCCACGTCAGTCGTGGGCCGTAGCGGAGCGCTTTTGGTACAGCCAGCATACCCTGAGCGGAAAGCAGCGGATCGATGTAGGCTAGCGCACCTCCTATTGCGACATCCCGCACGATGAGGGTAAACGAGGTCACCGCGTAGATGCCCTCGCACGCGACGACCGTTCCAATGGCGTCCCGGATTTCCGCGCCTCATGTGCTCGGCTGTCCACAATACCGGCCGATGCCTCGCCTTGCGTGAAAGCCTGGAGCTGGGGTACGGAGCTGCGACGTGTCGCAATGATATTGTCATTTGCAGCCGCAATTATTTTGAAGGCCGGCGCCATATTTGCCCAAAGACCCACCATTTCCTTCGGCAGAGGCGCGAACGAGCAGCGCTGGAGCGGCCGATCGACTGGAGAGCATTCAGGGAGCAGGGCGCAGGCCTCGGATAGAGGATGACCAAAGAGCTGAGAAGCTGACGGCTCCGGGGCCGTGATGGTAGTCCCGATCGACAGGCGCGCCGTTAGCTTGTTTTGGTTGTGCAGGGCCTCTTCCGAGGCCCTGCGATCCGGCGCCCGCCAGGATCAGATGCTCTCAGATTGTGCGCATCGGACGACAACCTTGCAGCATTGCTGCGCGATAGCCACGCTAGTCGCTGCTCCCCGCCTACCCGACCTGCTACATTGACTCAAGCGTCAACTGGAAGGCCGCGAAGATGAAGAGGACTACAAACACAAGCGCAAACAATCTGCTTTCCAGTTCCGAAAAGGACGTGGTGATCGAAATGCGGCATGCTATGCATCGCGAGCCGGAGCTTTCCAACAACGAGTGGAAAACTCAACAGCGGATCCGCGAAACGCTTGAACGGTTTGGGCTGTTCGATGCGAAGACCTTTCACAAAACCGGCCTTTACGTCGACATCCACGGTTTAGCCTCCGGGCCGCAGCGCTCCGTCGCCATACGGGGCGACATCGATGCCTTGCCGATCCAGGAAACCCGGGACGACTTGTCCTATCAGTCCCGGGTCCCAGGTCATATGCATGCGTGCGGTCATGACCTGCATGCGTCGATCGCTATGGGTACCGCACTTGCGTTTCATCGGATGCGAGAGAGCTTTTCTGGCAAGCTTCGCGTGTTTTTCCAGCCCGCCGAGGAGGCGGAGCCACTCGGCGGACGATCAGTGGCTGAGCAGGGCCTGCTTAGCGGCTTCCACGCTGCTGTTGGGTTCCACGTCAAAACTGATTTGCCCGCGGGGATGTTCGGCGCACGCCCAGGCGCTGTGACACAATCCGCCGATCAGTTCGCGATCACACTTATCGGGACCATGGCCCACGGCGCGAGGCCGCATGCGGGCGTGGATGCAATTGCGATGGCCGGGGCATTCATCAATGAGGTCCAAAAGGTCGTGTCGCGGGAAATGCCCTTCGATGACGGGGCGATCGTCACAATCGGGACGATTGCAGGTGGCGAAGCCACAAATATCATTTGCCCGTCAGTTACGATGACCGGAACTATCAGAACAAGCCGTTGTGAGCGGAGAGAGCTCCTGGTTCAGCGCGTGCGAGAAATAGCTGAAGGGGTCGCGACGATGCACCGCGGGAAAGCGGAGTTCTCCCACAAATTCGGTGAACCGCCGGTCATTAACAACGACGTGATGGTTGACAGGTTTCGGCGGCTGGTGGTCGAGACCGTGGGCAAAGACAAGTTTTCCGACCTGAAGTCGTCGAGCGCAGGCGGCGGCAGCGACGATTTCGGATTCTACTCCGCGTGCGTGCCCTCGATCTACTTCTGGTTTGGCAGCAAGGAGCAAGGCAACGAGTCCGGCGTGCACACGCCAACTTTCGGAGCCTCGGACGATCTGCTCGTTCCGACAGCTGAGCTCGCGATCAGGTACTGCTTGGAGATGCTGAATTCGTAGCGGCGCCGATGTACGATCCCGCCACAAATGACACGAAAAGATCCGCCGGCCCGCCCTCGATCCACGCGAGAGAACGACCCACTCTTTCCAGAAGGAGTTTGCACATGGCAATGCCTAAGGCTTCGCAAGCATTCGCCCGCGGCGGGTATCTGCGGAGATTATCCGCCGTCAAGTCGGAGATAGAGCGGCGAAGGTCGAAGCGGTGGTCACGGCTCCGGCTAACATCATATATCTCTCCGGATACACTTCGAGGTCGGGCTATGTTCCGCGGGGGCTGGTCGTGACTTTAACGGATGAGTAGCCGACCTTCCTGACGCGCAGAATGGTCTGGCCGGCGGCGATCCATCAGATGTTTGTCGATCGCAGTCGTGTCACTGGTTATTCGGAGGCGCTCATCGCTACCCCGAACGGGAGGAGACCATCGACTTCATCTTGGACGATGGCGTCGGCCGCAAATGGACCGGTCTGGAAGAACGGCTCTTGCCCGCTGACAGTTAAGAAGTTCAAATCTCGCTCGACAGGCGCGAACATCGTCTACTGCACTAACGCCGTGACCCGGATCCGCGGCGTGAAATCGGACTCGGAATTCGCGATGATGCGGGAAGCTACCGCTATTTCCGACGCCGGCATGCTCAAAGCGAGAGACGTTATCCGCTCAGGCGCGCGCGAGGCCAATGAATCCGCCGAGGTCATTGCAACATTGGTGCGCAGCGCTAACGGCAAGCCCAGCACGGATTTTGCGGGCCTCTTCTTTGCGCTGCGCACGCATCTCCACGTGTCACATTCGCTGGACCGAAGACGTCTTCCAGACGGGCTCGCAGAGCAATTTCGAGTTCAGCGGCGGGCGTCATGGCTAGACCTCTCCGCTGATGCGCACGATGTCGCGATCGGTAAGCCGTCGGATCACATACGCCGGTTGCATGAAGGGAACGTTGCCAGGTTGGAAGCTGCACTTGCCGCCGCCAAACCCGGCAGGACCTGCAGCGACGTCGCCATAGCTTTCAACTCCAACTTGAAAACGCGATGGCTTGGTGAAGGAGTCTCGGTGCGGCTACGCCGTCGCGATAGATTGGACGGAACCTACAGCTAGCTTGAAGGACGGCGATAACACGGTCCTCAAGCCGAATACGACATTTCACCTCATGCTTGAAAACTGGATCGATGAAGACGTGGTTATGTGATCAGCGAAACCTTCCGCATACCGACGTTGCAGGTGAACCATTCACGAAGTTGCCGCGCGAGCTATTCGAACTCTGACGCGCAATCCGCTGCGGCCTCAGCGATTCCAGGCCTGCCGCTAGTGCGTTAAGGTCTCTCAAAGGAGAACAATGGGCCACTCTCGCTCGCAGCACTCGCCTTCTTGCACGAGGACACCGGTTTTCAACACTAGGCGTCCGCAGATAGGTGGCCCGGTCGCGGTGCTGATTGCGCCGAGCCGTAGTCCATCGCAATATCCCGGGCTCGCGCCTGCGCTCGTCATCACCAAGACCGAAGGTGGACGCGATCGTCACAATCGGAAAGGCCGCTTTCGAGCGATCATTGACAGCCGCTCCATGATGCTCACAATCTCTGAGCGTATCGTTGCCATTCGATCGGCGAGCCCTGGCGGCATGCGCGCGTTGCTGGGCAACTGTTCCGCCATAAATATCCGCCGGGATTCATGCAGCTTTTGCGTGGAGCGGGACAGAGGGGATGTTTCGCCCAGAGCCCCGTGGAGGAACCGAAGGCCGTTAAATACGTGAAAATCGCTGTGCGAAACTTCCTTTGGATCGATGTGTCGGCTGCCACTGTGCCGATTGCGGCGCCAGGAATAGCAAACCATCACCATCTCGCGCACTCTGCTGGAATTGTGCGCAAGAACGCCGAGGTTGCTGAATTTCTGCGTCGTTCGCCGGTCCCTTCTCAATTTCACCGCGTGGTTCCGATTAGAAGTGGTTCAGCAAAAGCGGAGATTGCAAGATGCAAGTCGGTGTTCCCAAGGAAATCAAAACACACGAATATCGCGTGGGCCTGACCCCTGGAGCTGTCCGGGAATATGTGGCTGCCGGCCACCAAGTATTGGTGGAGGCCAATGCCGGCGCTGGCATCGGGGCAAGCGACGAGGAATACCGGAAGGCCGGTGCAACAATCGCCGCGGCTGCTCGGGAGGTGTTTGCATCGAGCGAGATGGTAGTCAAGGTCAAGGAGCCGCAGCCGTCCGAATGGGTCCAGCTCCGAGAGAATCAGATCCTCTTCACCTATCTGCATCTGGCGCCCGATCCGGAGCAGGCAAAAGGACTGCTGAAATCGGGTTGCACAGCGATCGCCTATGAAACCGTCACCGACTCGAACGGGGGCTTGCCGTTGCTTGCGCCAATGAGCGAAGTCGCGGGCCGGCTCACGATCGAGGCTGCCGGCGCGGCCCTAAAACGGTACAGCGGCGGGCGGGGGTTATTGATCGGCGGCGTGCCTGGCGTTCAGCCCGCTCGTATCGTTGTCATCGGTGGCGGTGTCGTCGGTACGCATGCCGCCCGAATGGCAGCCGGTTTGGGTGCGGAAGTCACCGTCATCGACCGTTCGATCAACCGCCTTCGCGAACTGGACGAGCTATTCGAGGGCCGCGTCCGCACCAGGTACTCGACCATCGACAGCGTTGAAGAGGAAGTCTCTGCCGCAGACGTCGTTATTGGCGCCGTGCTCGTCCCAGGAGCCAGTGCACCGAAGCTGGTGTCGCGCAAGATGCTGAGCTCGATGAAGCAAGGCTCTGTGGTCGTTGACGTCGCGATCGATCAAGGCGGTTGCTTTGAGACGTCGCGTGCCACCACCCATGCTGATCCAACCTACGAAGTCGACGGCGTGATCCACTATTGCGTTGCCAACATGCCCGGTGCAGTCCCGCTTACCTCAAGTCAGGCCCTCAACAACGCAACTTTGCCTTTTGGCTTGGCTTTGGCAAACAAGGGCTTTGCGGCCGTGCTTGAAAATCCGCACTTGCGCGCTGGCCTGAACGTCTATCGGGGCCGGTTGACCTACAAGGCAGTGGCAGAGAGTCTCGGCCTACCATTTTCACCGATCGAACAGGCTGCGGCCTGATCTCCCAGGCCCCCTAGGGGCGTTTCCTCCCTAACTTGAAGGGGCCACCCTTGGAGTGGCCCCTCCTTTTTTTGCTTTCAAGCACCATTCTGGCACGTAATTCGACCAAGCCCACTGGGGCGAGTTCGTTAGGCCTGTTTTGGGTTGAAGAGGATTGTGAGAAGTCAGAATTGTCAGAGCTTTCGGTATGGTTCTCATTCTTTCACGAGTGCTCAAAACAGCTGGACCGTCGGGACGTCGCGATCAAAGATCGCTTATCTGTCCGGTGGCATTTCGATTGGAACTGCAAACCCCGATTTTACGCGGTCCATGATGACCATGGTTTTGAACCCCTTAATATCGGGGTTCTCGTAAAAGAAGCGTCTGGTGAAAAGCTCGTAGTCCTCCATCGTGCGAGCCGTTATGTACAGAACGAAGTCTGCATCGCCCGTGACATAGAAGCCATTTACGACTTCACTCGACGTTTTGATGGCCTTCTTGAATTTGTCGATGATATCGGAGCGCTCCCGCTCGAGATTCACGAGGACAAGCATCTGAATCGGCCTTCCCACTGCTCTTGCCGAGACGATGGACACATCCGACTCAATGATTCCTTCCGAACGGAGCCTCTTCAACCTTCTCTGACACGCCGTGGGGGAAAGCCCCGCCATTTCGCCAATGACCTCGGACGTGAGGCGATTGTTTTTTTGCACGATCTCCAGGATGCGTGCATCTATCCGATCGTAACGCATAGCGGTTGTCTCCAGCCCTAAGCTGCGTTTCGTCGCAAGGCATCAATGCTTTGCAGGAATTCATCCCGCGCACCGAAAATGCGACGCAAATCTGTTTGCGTCACTAGTATCCTGATTACTCCAGCAATTTCAATAAGTGACGGCGCGGGAGTTTCAAAATGGGTGTTCAAGGCTTTCGGCACAGACGCCCGGAGTGGGGTGGCCTCGCTATGCGGCACCTTCGAACTCTCAGACGACGAGACTTTTTAGCGGGGGCAGCGTTCATCGACGGCAAGTGGACGGACGGCGGGCAGAAGGACGCGGTTGTCGACCCCGCGACGGGGGAGGAAATCGCGGAAGCTGCCCGTTGCTCGGCGGCCGACATGGAGCTGGCAATCGGAGCAGCAGAGAAGTCGTTTGTTGCATGGAGGCGTCTGCTGCCCACCGAGCGAGGAGTGATCCTCAAATCTTGGGCGTCCCTGATCCGCGGCCATTCAGAGGATCTCGCCGTTCTTATGACCAGCGAGCAAGGAAAGCCTCTGGCGGAGGCACGCTACGAGATCACATATGGCGCGGGCTTTCTGGAATGGTTTGCCGCTGAAGGCGAGCGCACCTATGGCGAGACCATTCCGAGTCACAAAGCGGGAAGCCTGCTTCATGTGCGAATGCAGCCAATCGGTGTTGCGGCGGCGATCACGCCATGGAATTTTCCAATCGCGATGATCACGAGAAAGGCGGGAGCTGCTCTTGCCGCGGGCTGCCCGATCGTCGTGAAGCCGGCTCCCGAGACGCCATTGTCGGCCCTTGCCCTGGCTAGGTTGGCCGAAGAAGCTGGTATTCCGCGTGGCGTATTTCAGGTGCTTGTCGGTGATTCAATCGAGCTTTCGAAACCACTGTTGCGCGATACGAGGGTGCGAGCTCTTTCGTTTACTGGTTCTACCGAAGTTGGGCGCCTGCTTCTGGCAGAGGCGGCACAAACCGTGAAGAAAGTGTCGCTTGAGCTGGGGGGCCACGCTCCGTGCATCATCTTTGACGACGTCGATGTCGACAAGGCGGTTAAGGGAGCGATGGACGCAAAGTTCACCACTTCGGGCCAGGACTGTCTCGCCGCCAATCGCATCTACGTGCATAGAAAGATCTACCGCGCCTTCGTCGAGGCGTTTGCCACCCCTATTTCTCAGCTCAGAGTCGGGCACGGCCTGGAAACGACAACTGATATAGGGCCGATGACAAAGCTGTCGGTTGCCAACAAATGCAGGGCCCACATCGACGACGCCGCAAAAAAGGGGGCGCGGGTGTTTTGCGCCGACAAGGGCGCAAGTTTGGGTGCAAACTTCGTTCCTCCGACGTTGCTCAGCGATGTCACCGACCACATGCTGATCACGCATGAAGAAACCTTCGGGCCGGTTGCTGCCGTGCTCCCGTTCGATTCTGAGGCGGAGGTTGTATCCAGGGCGAACGCCAGCGAAATGGGGCTGGCTGGATACATCTACACAAACAACCTTCGCCGGGCGCTCCGCCTTTCTGAGCAGATCGAGTGCGGCATGCTCGGAATCAATACAGCTTCCTTTACTGGACCGCCCATTCCGTTCGGAGGCTGGAAGCAGTCCGGACTCGGACGAGAAGGGTCGAAGCACGGTTTAGCAGAGTACATGGAACACAAATACGTCTGTTTCGGCGATTTGGCGGCATAGGAGAACTATATGATTGATATCAAGACCATCGCTGAGCGAGATCGTTCCAGTGTTCTGCATCCCTTCACGCAGCTGAAGGATTTCGCGAGCGGCAAGCTTGGCGATCCCACAATCGTCACAGGTGGTAAAGGGATATCCATTCGGGATGCGGAGGGCCGAACATACATCGATGGCTTTGCCGGTCTCTACTGTGTCAATATCGGCTATGGGCGTACCGAAGTTGCCGAGGCCATCGCAAGGCAGGCCTATCAGCTCGCATATTACCACACGTACGCTGCTCACACGACCGAAGAGCTCGCAAAGCTTTCGCATCGCCTCGTGCAAATGGCACCGGGAAACGCCAGCAAAGTCTTCTACGGACTTTCCGGATCGGATGCCAACGAAACTCAGGCCAAGCTCGTCTGGTATTACAACAATCTGCGTGGTCAGCCGAAGAAGAAGAAGATCATCTCTCGCGAGCGCGGTTATCACGGGTGCTCGGTCATTTCTGGATCAATGACGGGAATGTCGTTCTATCACGATCAAATGGACCTTCCGTTTCCGGGTATTCTGCACACAGGCACTCCCCACCATTATTGGGGCGCTGAGCACGGGGAATCGGAGGAGGCCTTTTCTCGTCGGCGTGCGGCCGAACTCGAAGAGCTAATTGTGCGGGAGGGCGCGGAAACGGTCGGCGCGTTTATTGCCGAGCCTGTCCTTGGTACCGGAGGCATCACACCGCCGCCCAGCGGGTATTGGCGGGAGATTCAGGCCGTACTCAGGCGGTATGACGTTCTTCTCATCGCCGATGAGGTGATCTGTGGATTCGGGCGAACCGGGGCCGACTTTGGCAGTACTCTATACGGGATGGAGCCGGATCTCGTAACGGTCGCCAAGGGGCTCACCTCGGGCTACATGCCGCTCTCGGCAGCCATCGTGGGGGAGAAGGTTTACTCTGTTATGGAGGGGGCCGCCGATCGCGTTGGCGCATTCTCACACGGTTACACCTACTCGGGTCATCCGATCGCTGCCGCCGCCGCCAACGCAGTGCTCGATATCGTTGAAAAGGAGCAGCTCAGCAATCGCGCCAGGGTGGTCGGCGCGCACTTTCAAAAGCGGCTTAAGGAAAGGTTCGCTCAATTGGAGATCGCTGGCGAAGTTCGCGGCGTCGGCTTGCTCGGCGCTATCGAGTTTGTCGCGGACCGTCACACGAAGCGACGGTTCGACGCCCAGCTCAAAGTCGGCGCCCGCATCTCGAAGGCTGCTCGCGAGCGGGGACTTATTGCTCGGGCAATGCCGCATGGCGATATTCTGGGTTTTGCTCCGCCTCTTGTCGTCTCGGAAGGCGAGATTGATGAGATTGTCGAGCTTGCCTATCAGGCAACCAGGCAAGTCATTGACGAACTCGCCAGGGAGCCCGCAAGCGTTTAGAAACTCCGCATTCCACGCCCGGCACGTGTCGCACATCGGGCGCGCTTCATGAGTGAAGGTCATCCTCACCGTGAGGCGACCCGATCCGTTCTGAGCTAACTCAAGTAGCACCGGGCCGCCGCGGCAAATGCCCAGTTACACGGACTTTGTCAATCCTAGGAACTACGTCCGAATGGGGCAGGTCGCGCGCCCTAACGACCCAATGGTGGTGCGGAAGGTGCTGGCAAACGCGAGCGGAGAGATCTTCTCGCCCTTCGACTGGGCGCAAGCCATTTATCGCACCTCTGGCGGCGGTGGCCCTTCAGTTCATCTGAAGAAGGAGAGCAGGTGACTCTGTGGTATTCCTCCGTTGCGGGCCGTCTTGTTTGACGGACGCGAACGCTGCAGGTCCTACGGGTAATCCTGGGAGAAGCACTATGCCGATTTCGAGGGGCGGAGGTGATCACATCGGCCGAGCGGCGGCGCCGGTGGTCGCAGGATGAGAAGGAACGGCTTGTTGCAGCACTGGGCGAGGATGTGACCGAGACGTTGGGAGATCCCGCGCCGGTTCAAGGTCATCGAGACCGTGCGAGAGAAGTTCACTTGCCGCGATTGCGAGAAGATCAGCCAGCCGCCGGCACCGTTCCATGCCACGCCGCGCGGCTTCATCGGTCCGCAATTGCTGGCGACGATCCTGTTCGACAGTGGGGTCGAGGACTGGCGCGCCGCTTAACCAGTTTTCCCGGTCATGCACGTTTCCAGCCCCCGCCACATCGCACGCAGCATGCAGATTTCCCGCACTACGCGCTCCCATTTGCTTCATGACAAGGCTTATGGACCTATCATGTTGGAGCAGCTTTTACTTCGGCGGCACTCGCCCGGTAGCCGTTGAACAGCTTCAAGGTGTCGTACAGCCACGAGTTACTCCACTGCTTCCAGCCGAAGCCCTTTTGTTTCCGTGCCTTCGCCAGATGGCGTCTGACCTTCCTCTCTACCCAGTCTCTGATGTAGGGAAGCATTTACTGGAATCGCCTATCCGGAAGTAGTTTACCCATCCTCGGAGCTTTGGATTGATCAGGCTTATCACCCGACTAATCGGTTGCGACCGATAGCTGCCAAACACTTCCTTGAGCCCCCGCAGAAGCGCCGTCCGCTTTTTGAGCTTGGGCGTGTAATACGGCCGCATCACTCCGCGCAGACTGCGGAGATAGCGGAAGTCGATTCCCAGGAAGCCGAAGCTCTCGCCTCGGGCCAGGTCAACTATGCGACTCTTCTCATCATTCACCTCAACCTGTAACTTGGCGAACTCCTCCCGCAAGCGCTTGTTTATAGCGCCGAGCAGCCAGTCATGTCGCTGGTGGGCATAGATCAAGACAACCATATCGTCAGCAAAACGTGCATATTCGATATTGGTGTACTTGCCGCGACGTGTAACTTCACGTGCTCGCTCCAGCATCTTGTCCACCTCATTGAGGTAGAGGTTACTGAGCAAGGGTGAAAATTACGCCGCCTTGCGGAACGCCTTTCTTGCCAGAAGCTTTCAGCACAAGCCGCAGAAGATGCATGACGTCCCCATCATCAACCCGCAGGGCTACCTTCTCCAGAATCCGATCATGCCGGACGTTGTCGAAGTAGGCCCGCAAATCAAGATCGAGAACCCGCGTCTTCCGCTCAGCTATTGCTTTAGCAACTCGCTTGATCGCTTCATGTGTTGTCCGCTTGGGAACGATCCCGGTTGGAAATCCGCCTCGAATACAGGTTCGAGTATGAGCTTGAGCGCCCCTGTACCTCTCTGTCGCGGATAGCCGGAATCGACAGAACGCGGACCTTGGAGCCCCCGTCCTTCGGTATTTCCCGCTTCCTTGATGGAAGTGGCTTATAAGTGCGCTCGATCAGTTCGTCTCGTAATTGCTCGAGCAGAGACTCCACGCCTCGCGCTTCGATGGCTTCGAACGTCACCCCGTTATAGCGCGACAATCAGGATGAGAGCGCGCATTGCCTCGCCTTAATTGTTACCGGATGCTGAGCCGTTGCCTCACGTAAATTGCTCCCCTGGATCGGGAACAAGCGGGGGCGCAGATGGGGTGGCTGAGCATGGCAACGCGGAAGGAACTGACGGCGGCGGCGGGCGCGCGCTATCGGCGTTCGGATCGTGCGAAGAAGGCGCGGATATTAGACGAGTTCGTCGACATCACCGGATTCCATCGCAAACATGCGATGCGTCTACTTCGAGGCCAGGAAGACGTAAGCGCAGGCCGACGGGCGCGACGTCGGATCTATAATGAGGCGGAACACAACGCGCTCTTGCTGCTTTGGGAGGCGTCAGACCGGATCTGCGGGAAGCGGCTGAAGGCGTTAATGCCTGCGCTGATTGAAGCGATGGAACGGCACGGCCACCTCGACCTTGCTCCCGAGATCCGCGACAAACTTTTGGCAATGAGTGCTGCGACGATCGACCGCGCGTTGGCACGGGTCCGAGAAGGATTAGGTCGCAAGCGCCGACGGCACGCGACGCACTCGTTGCGTCGCAGTATTCCAATACGGACGTCGGCAGATTGGAACGATCCGGCGCCGGGGTTCGTCGAGGCTGACCTTGTAGCGCATAGCGGTCTATCGGCGCGCGGCAGCTTCATCCAGACCCTCGTGCTCACCGACATTGCTACCGGCTGGACGGAGTGCGCTCCTCTGATCGTGCGCGAACAAACACTGTTGAGCACGGTGTTGACGGAATTGCGCAAACAATTGCCTTTTGCGCTGATCGGCCTCGATACGGACAATGATACGGTGTTCATGAATGAGACGCTGAAAGCCTACTGCGATGCGGCCAACATCGTCTTCACGCGTTGCCGGCCCTACCGGAAGAACGACCAGGCGTTCGTCGAGCAGAAGAACGGTGCCGTCGTGCGCAGGATGGTCGGCTATCGTCGGCTCGAGGGCCTGGAAGCGGCCAAGCTGCTGGCTGAACTCTATCGATCGGCGCGGCTGTTCGTGAACTTCTTCCAACCCTCATTCAAACTGATGGCCAAGCAGCGCGACGGTGCTCGTGTGCGTAAGACATACAGCGCACCGGCAACGCCACACCAGCGCTTGGCCGCCGACGCCCGCACGCCCGATGCGATTCGTCACCATCTCCAAGAAATCTATGCCGCTCTCGACCCGGTCGCGTTGTTGCGCGACATCCGCGGCGCGCAGGAACGCCTCGCGGCGCTCGCTGATACGCAGCCAATCGCCCATCCTGCTGCGGCATCGCAACCGATCGATCTCTTCCTGGCAAGCCTACGAACCGCCTGGAAAGACGGAGCTATGCGACCGACGGATCGGCCAATCGTGAAAGCGAAAAGAGGCCGGCGGCGTCCCGACCCGCTCATCCGGGCAACGCTAGATTTGCGAAAATGGTTTGAAGCCGAGCCTTGGCGGACTGGTAGCGAACTGCTCTCCCGGTTGCAGGCGGAATATCCTGGAGCCTATCCGAACAAGCTTCTTCGAACGCTTCAGCGTAGGCTTAAATCCTGGCGCAGCGAGCAAGCGAACGCGTTGTTGTTCGTTCCTACGGAGGAAACGCTGCTGGGGCATGAGGTCACAACAACCCAATGATGTGGCAGACGCCAGCGGAGGAGGCCGGGCGCTCCGAAACCCCGGCCATCTCCGCACCCGGCCTCCTCCTCAACCCAAGCCGGGAGCAAAATAAATGAGGCAACCGATCGCACTCGGGAGCATCGATAGGTGAGGCAATACGGAGTCTCACCCTGATCGCCGCCGCGCACCCCGTCTATTCCCGGTGCGCCGTCGTTTTCTTTCGCCATCTCATACGCTGCGCGCAGGGTCTCCATCTTGCACACGTGGACGTATAGACCCCAGAAACGCCAGGACGGTTCAGCCTTCGCCTTGACGTATAGTCTCCGCCTCAGGTCTTGCAAATCGATGGACGCCTTTATCATCTCGTCCTTGCCTTCCTTACGTTAGAGACATCACAAATGGCAGGGACCCTTTGCTCCACGGGAGTTACTCCGCTTCATCGCTACTCCAGTCCCGGCCGCCACCTTCTCATCTTCGGTCGATTTCCCGGGATCTCCGGTTATACGACCTACCTTCTTCCGGCGATTTCTCTCCGGGATGAAGGCTTCTCCAGTTGCTCGGCATGTCCTTGTCACCGTGCTGTCGCTTTCACCCCGCCGAAATGACCCGTCGTGTCAGTTAGCATTCGATGGATCATGCTGCCTTCGCCCCTAAACTGCAGGCTCGACTTTCGGTTTTCAGCATTTTCGAGGCCACAACGCGTTCTCTTTTGATACGGCCCGATGACTCGTGGTCTCCCCAAGGGAGTTTTGTCGATAGGCTTCAAAGGTTCTATTTCTATCTCCTCTGCTACCCACACTACGGGGAGCTAACTTTTTCCCCGGCAGGACTTACTCCTGCTGAACATGCCAGCCTTCGCTGGACGCACAGTTCGGCATGCATATCCCGCTCAACCAAGTGCGAGAGGATCGACCTGCCATTGTCGACGCTCGCTGACCAGGTCGGCCACGGAACCTTCGCCATCATGCCGCTCTTCCAGCTGATCGAGCGTCATGTACTCGCAGTCGAGCGCCTTCATGGCGACGACACCACCATCCGCGTCCTGGCGAAGGGCAAGTGCACGACCCGCCGGAGCTGGAGTTATGGGCGGGATGACCGGCCCTTCGGTGGGCCGGCGCCGCCGGCTGCGGTCTATTACGCCTCACCCGACCGGCGAGGCCAGCATCCCCAGAGGCATCTGGCCGCCTTCGCCGGCATCCTGCAAGCCGATTGCTATAGCGGCTTCGAGCCGTTGTTCGACCCGCAAAGGAAAGCGATGCCGATCACGCCGGCATTCTGCTTCGCGCATGCGCGGCGGGGCTTCTTCGAGTTGGCCGATATCGAGAAGAACGCCAGGGTAGGCAGCAAGGGTAAACCAGCTCCCCGATCGCGCTAAGCCGCTGCTCGACGACATGCACGCCTGGCTGCTGCGCGAGCGAGAAACCCTCTCGCGCTCCTCCGAGGTCCTGAAGCCCACGAATTACATGCCAGGCGCTGAGCCGACTTTGCCCGCTTCCTCGACGATGGCAGGATCTGCCTCAGCAACAACGCCGCCAAAAGAGCGTTGCGCGGCATCGCCTTGGGAAGGCGCAATTGGACCTTCGCCGGCAGCCTGCGCGGCGCCGAACGCGCCGCCATCATGCTGACGATGATCACCACCTGTCGTCTTAACGATGTCGATCCCAAAGCCCGGCTCTCCGACGTCCTCGCCCGGATCGCCGATCTTCCCGCTTCGCGTCTGCGCGAACTGCTGCCTGGGAATGGAAGCTCCCGCGCCAAGCCGACTAACTGTAACCGGCATGAGCTCCCACGACCGCAGTGATCAGTGAGCGCGGGCGTAGCGGATCGGCATCCAGTATTGCCGCAAGGCTTCGACCGCCGCGGGAATATCGGCGTGGGCGTTACGCAGAAATTTCTTGGTCTCGCGGCCGCTTCGTGGTGGTCCAAGCAGCGGTCGGCCCTGATCGTCGCGACAGTGCAGCAGGATAGGTAGAAGTAGGCCGTGATTGACGTTGCCGGTGTCCAGCAACGGTGCCCACGCCAATAGCTTGAGCCGCATCGCGGCGTAGAAGCCTTGGCACCATGGTCGCGGATCCACGTCTCCACTGGGTTTACGCCGGTGCATCGGCGCGAACCTGTCGGGTGCGGTCGAGAGGGTGTTGCTGATGTCGTTGTGACGCAGGGCGACAGCCGATATGGCTGCAAACTCCGGGGTGCCGCTGTGGTTGAAGGCATCGGCATCGATGGCGAGCAGCGGGCAGATCCAGTCGAGTGGGCTCATCGACACCGGTCCGGCCACGATTGCGGCGACGTAGCCGTCGAGCATGGGGAGATTGGTGGCGGCAGGTTGCTGATCGACCCGAGCCTGCAGCCATCGCTCGAGCTCCTCAAGTGGCATCTCGGCTGCGGCCATTGACGACGCTGCTTTATGACGACGCGGGCTCATGCCGCGGCCTGTGCGGTGCGCTGGCGCGCCGCCTTCCAGTGCCAGGCGAGCAGTTCGTGCAGTTGATGGCTCTTGGTTCCACCGGAGACGATGCGCTCCAGCACGTCGGTCAGATAGGCTTGCGGATCGAGCTCATGGAGCTTTGCGGTGTTCACGAGCGACGCGAGGATGGCCCAGCTCTCGGCACCACCTTCGCTACCGCTGAACAAGGCGTTGCGTCTTCCCATGGCAATCGGGCGCATGGAACGCTCGACCGTGTTGGAATCGACCTCGACGCGGCCGTCGCTGAGAAACAGCGTCAGTCCGTCCCAGTGATTGAGCGCATAGTTGATCGCCTCTGTCAGCTTCGATTGGGAAAACAGCTGACCTACCATCTCAATCAGTCGCGCATTGAGCGCCACCATCAACGGGGCGCTCCTGGTGCGGCGGGCGGCCAGCCGCTGCTCCGCACTGCTGCCGCGGATCTCTGCCTCGATCGCATAGACCGCCTGCAGCCGTTCAATCACGTCGCGCGCGAATGGCGACTGCGTGGACTTGTACACCTCGACGAATTTGCGTCGAGCATGGGCGAGACAAAAGGCGAGCTGGATCGCGCCGCCATGACGGCGGGCCAGCGCCTTGTAGGCGGCATAACCGTCCACCTGCAGAACGCCGCAAAAGCCCATCAACTGTCCGGCGATCTCCTCGGTGCCGCGGCCGTCGGCGAATACGTAGGTAACCGCCGGCGGCGAGGGGCCACCCCATGGCCGGTCATCCATAGCATGCGCCCAGAACTGGCAGATGCGGGGACGATGTCGTCCTGGATCAAGCACCGGCATCGGCGTCTCGTCGCAGAACACGCGCGGCGCAGCCTGAATGATCCGCAGCTGCAGCTCATAAAGGCTCCTGAGCCACAAGGCGGTACGTTTGACCCAACCGCGAGTGTCGCGCGGTCAAGATGGATGCCGTGGCCGGCCAGGATCTGAACTTGCCGGTACAGCGGCAAATACCGGGCGAACTTCGAGACCACCACATGGCTCACGAGGGCCGTCGACGCCATGCCGCCCTCAATCAGGCGCGGCAGCACTTTGGCTTGGACCACGCCATCGGTGCAGCCGCGGCAGCCGTATTTGGGACGGATCGTGCGCAGCACGCGCAGGAGCGCCGGGATCACTCCAACACCTCGCTGACGTCCTCGCCGATCTTGTGAAGCTGGCCCTGGCAGCACGGGCAGGCCGTCACCTCCGGCTCCAGGACCTGCTCACAGCGCGGCAGATGCTTGGGCAACGCGCCGATGTTGCGGCGCGCCTTCTTACGTAGCTTATCGGACGGCTTCACCGCAGGTGCATCGTCGTTGGCAGCTGCCGGCGGCGTGACACTGGTCTCAAGATCGTCAAGCTCAAGCTCAAGCTGCTCGGCCACGAGCGTGGCAAGCCGTTCCGAGCGCTTCCCGAAGATCATCTCCTTGAGCGTCTGCATCGCAACACGCAGCTTCTCGTTCTCGGCGTCGAGCGCGAGCACCATCTCTGTTAGAGCGGCGGGATCAGTCGAGAGGACGTCCGGGCGAATCGCCATAAATGGACCATACATCCGCGCGGCGCAGGCTCCAGCGAAATCCTCTCCTCTCAGCCGACAACGGCCGGCTGCTTCACCGGCTTGGGCGAGACGCGCGTCCACTCGAGTCCGTCGAGCAGCATCGCGAGCTGTGTCGCAGTCAGATGCACCACGCCTTCGCGGATCGGCGGCCAGGTGAAGTGCCCCTGGTGCAACCACTTCGTCATCAGCACCATGCCGCTGCCGTCCCACGCCAGAAGCTTCACTCTGTCCGTGCGTTTGCTGCGGAACACGAAGACGTCCCCACAACACGGATTCGCACGCAGCGCTTCGCTCACCAGTGCCGACAGCGTATGCACCGACTTGCGGAAATCGACCGGCTGTGTCGCCAGCACCACCTTGAGGTCAGAGCGTAGCGCAATCACCGGATACCCCGAAGCGCCGCCAGCACGGTCGACAGCGTCGCCAGCTCAACGTCCGGCTCGACCCGGATGCGCGCCCCGTTCACCTCGATCTCGACAACTCCGCAAACCTTGGCCGGCGGCGCGGCGATCTCCAAAGGCCTCGTCTGTAGCCCGGAAATACGTTCATGCTCGCCCGCTGTCCCGCGATCGATCCCCGGACCAATTTGGATTGGCACGAAGTTCGGTGCCTTGCCCCCCACCGCCGCCGCAACTTGGCGGCGCCACACCGTAAGCAGCCCGCGCGAAACGCCATTGCGCCGCGCAACCTCGGAGATGTTCGCACCCTCCTCAAAGCTCTCCGCCACGATCCGGGCCTTCTCCTCGCTCGTCCACCGACGCCGTCGGCGCTCCCCGGTGATCACTGAGCGTGCTGCCGGTTTGATGGACACCCCGTTAAGCTAATCCCACCTTGCGCTCCATCTCGACCGAGCTGATATAGCCGATGGCCGAGTGTCCGCGGTGTTCGTTGTACAACAACGTTTGAGAACGGCCACAGGACCGTTCTTCGCGAGGTTCTTTATCGGCATCATCCATGGTTTGGGCGCCGAGTTTGCGTTCATGGAGCCGTCGACAAGGCTTTGATGTTGTTTTTCGCTGCACCTTGGACGGATCGCAAGGAGATCGTTGGCTGGAAGTGCCAGCAGGGATGTTCGACCGGACGGCATGCCCTGACGCCGAGCTTTTGACAGCTCAACCGTTTGTCAGCATCGATGCGCTTGCGGCGCTTTCTGCGCTTCTCGATCTGGCGTTGAAGGATCGAACGCCATCAGCTGCCCTGCTTTCTGGCGCATCCAGAGGCTCTCACGGTCAGAATCGGGGAGCGACTCATGTCACGCCAGACGGCAATGCCAGGGAGCGGATACCGACACAATCAACAACCGCGGCCGCAGCAGATGGATCTGTTCGGGAGCGGCCTGTCGAGCGGCGCCACCGGTGCGCCCACATGGTCGGAGCTTCCGGCGGAAGCGCAGGCGGCCCTTACGAGTCTGATGACGCAGTTGATCCTCGACCATGCCGCGACGACAGCGACGCCGCGCGCGAAGGAGGTCGGTCATGATCTCTGACAAGGTCAGGCCTCATCATCTGGAGAAGGGGATACTTTACGTGCGTCAATCCTCAGCACATCAGGTGCTACACAATCGCGAGAGCGGCGCGTTGCAATACGCCATGCGGGACCGACTGACGGCACTCGGATGGTCAGAGGTTGAAGTGATCGATGATGATCTCGGTCGCTCAGCCGCCGGCGGCGTACAACGCGCCGGCTTCGAGCGGATGGTAGCGGAGGTTTGCCTCGGTAAAGTTGGTGCGGTTTGCGCCCGCGAAGTCTCGCGCTTCGCTCGCAACAGACGGGATTGGCAGCAACTCATCGAGATGTGCCGCGTGGTCGATACCGTTCTGATCGATCAGGAGACGATCTACGCGCCAAGGCACGGTAACGATCGCCTGTTGCTCGGGCTCAAGGGCAGCCTCAACGAGTACGAGCTGGATCTGTTGCGCCAGCGCTCGCTCTCGGCCCGCTACGAGAAGGCGCGCCGGGGCGAGTTGGTTGTGGCAGCGCCCGTCGGCTTCGTGAAGGCCGGCGACCGTTATGAGAAAGATCCGGATCGGCGTGTCCAGGAGCGATCAAGCTGGTGTTCGACAAGGTCGAGGAACTCGGCAGCGCGCGACCGTTCTGCTGGCTCCACGAGTACAATCTCGATCTGCCGGTGAAGCGGACCAACGGCGCAACGGCCTGGCGGCGACCGAGCTACTCCGCCATCCACCGGATCATTGAGAACCCGGTCTACGGCGGCGCCTATGCCTATGGTAAGACGGCTGTCGCGGCGGGATACAGCGCCGTGGGTGTGAGCGTGAAGATCCGCCGCAGGCGCGGAGCGAATGGCTGGCGCTGAAGCCCAACACCCACGACGGGTATGTGAGCTGGGAGAGGTTCGAGGCGATCCGCACCATGGTCAGCAGCAACGCTCCCACCGGTCGGCATCACGGCGCGCCCAAGCATGGTGACGCGCTGCTGGCCGGTCTGATCCGGTGCAAGCGCTGCGGTCGCAAGCTCACACTCCGGTACTCCGGCATGAACCACCATATCCCGCGCTATAGCTGTAGCCGCGCCTGGATGGACAATGGCGGCCCTCACTGCATCGGCTTCGGCGGACTGCCCGTCGATGATGCAATCGAGGAAGCACTGCTTGGCGTCATCGGTCCGGGCGCTATCGCCGCCGCAACCGCTGCCGCCAAGGAAGCCAGGGGAACGGCGCGATCAGGTGCGCGATGCTCTCAGTCGCGATCTCGAAGCGGCGCGCTATGCCGCCGACCAGGCTTTTCCGGCAATACGATGCCGCTGACCCCGCGAGCCGGCTGGTGGCGGGCGAGCTTGGAGCGCGCTGGAACAGGACGCTCGCTCACGCAGCGGAGGTCGAGGGCAAAATCGCCACGCATAATGCGGCGATGCCTGCCCCCATTGCTGATCCAGCCTCGCTCGGCGTTCTGGCCTCGAACCTCAGAACGGTCTGGGATGCGCCGACGACGGATGCTCGCCTCAAGAAGCGCATTGTGCGCACCCTCATCCATGAGGTCGTAGCCGATATCGATGATGCGGCCTCCGAGATCGTCCTCGTCGTCCACTGGGTTGGCGGCGTTCACAGCGAGATACGCCTGCCCAAGCGTGAGCAAGCGCGCTATGAGGCCACTCGGGCTCGTCGGCGATATGAGGCTGTCGATCCCGACAATCGCCTGGTCGCCGGCGAGCTGGAGCGACGTTGGAATGAACGTCTGCTGGCCGTCCGCGCGCTCGAGGAAGAGCGCGGTGCACTGTTGGCCAAGCCGGAGAGTCCTCTGAGCGAGGCGGATCGCGAGCGGCTGCTTGCGCTTGGCTCCGATTTGGAGCGGGCCTGGAACAGTCCTGGGGCGACGCCTGCCACGCGCAAGGGGATCATCCGAACCTTAATCCACGAAATCGTTGTATGCGTCGGCGATGCGGCAATTGAGCTTGTGATCCACTGGCAGGGCGGCGATCACACAGCGCTAGAGACCAGAAAGAACCGCACGGGCCAACACCGCTGGAGCACATCCGCAGATGTCATCGATCTCCTGCGTGTTCTGGCACGCCAGATGCCCGACGGCACGATCGCGGCGGTCCTCGACCGAGCGGCAAGTCGACGGGGCACGGTAACAGCTGGACCCGCGCCCGCGTTCGTCACTTGCGCAACCAGCAAGCTATCGCACCCTACCGGGAAGGCGAACGCATGGAGAGAGGAGAAATTACTCTGGATGAAGCCGCCGCTGCGTTGACGGTCAGCCCATCGACGGTTCGCCGTCTGATCGCGGAGCGAAGCTTGCCCGCGCACCAGCTGTGCAAGGGCGCACCCTGGGTGATCAAGGCGCCTGATCTGGAGCACCCCGAGGTCAGGAACGCCGCGCAGGCGCGGCGCTTCCGGCGCCCGTCGTCTGGCGATCTCCGCCAAAGAGAGCTTGAACTATAATGGCATAACGAGGTGGGCAGTATGAATCGGACTCGGGCGGCCCGAACAGGAGCAAATTGGCACCCTTACCCAACCAGCTGTCACCGGCGGCGAGCGCCATCACCTGCGCCTTGGAGATCATCGGCACGGCCTCGAAGTCGAAGCCGCCGAAGGTCTTCCCAGCAGACAGCCGCGCCTCGACGAGATGGCGCTCGGTGAGCCGGCGACCGCGTTCGGCGATCTCGTGCTCGGCAATGGTGGCGAGGAAGCGGGCCGCTGGCCAACCTTCCTTGTCGGACTGCTCGGCAAATTGCGCCCACAGCACCTTGATGGCCGGGAGGCGGAGCTCGTTGAGCAACAGATTGAGGCGCGCGGTATCAACGGTATTGGCTACGCTCATGCGGCACCTCCGATCTCGGCAGTACCGATGAGGCATTCGTAGGTGGCAAGGGGGTGCGAGCTGCACCACGACGTTCGGCAGGTGGGCGGGTCAGGAGCGAAGTGAGCGCGCAGCCGGTTAGGTTCAGGCAGTCGGCCGGCCTCGAGGTCGGCGGTGAGCTGATCGGCGAGTTCGGTCTCGCAGCCGCGTTCATGAGCGAGCGCGAGGAGATCGACCATGATCCGGCAGGCTTTTTTGTCCGGCAAGCGTTCGCGCAACCGATCGAAGGTCTTCCAATAGGCATCGCGCGGGAACAGCCGATCTCGGTAGACCAGATTGAGAAGCGCCATCGGCTTGCGCCGCAGGGAATGGATCACGTGCCGATAATCTCGAGACGATCATCGTAAAGGCGCACCCGCAGCCGGTGACCGATCAGGCGCGATGGCACCGTGTAGAACACCTTGCGCAGGGTGAAGCCGCCGGACGATGTCACGCGGACGATCACCTCTTCGTAGTCGGAGGTGCGCCGATCGGGCAGCTCCTGCAACACCACGCGCTCGCTATCGATCCGCTTGGCGTTGCGGGCATTGCGGCGGCTGACGATCTCGTCGATGAAGCCGCGATAGGTGGCAAGATCGTCGAAGTCGACAGTTCCGCGCAGCAGCAAGGCATCCGCGATTGCTCGCTTCAGATGACCGTGGGGCCCTTCGATCGAATCATTCTCGTGAGCAACGCCTCGATTGTTGCGGGAATGCCCCATGCCGTAATGGGCACAAAGGGCCTCGTATCGCTGCGTCAGATCATCCCGAGCATGGCAATCGAGATTGCGGAATGCGGCCGACAGGCTGTCGGTCCGATGCTCCCGCGGCGCCCCACCGAGCGACCAGAGGGCATTCTGCAGGCCTTCGGCCAGGGCAACGAAGCTCTCACCGCCAAGCACGACGTGGGCGTGCGCGAACCCGCAATAGGCCAAACGGACGTGATAGAGACGATGATCCAGCGGTGCGCCGATTTGTCGCCAGTGATGCGTCGCCTGGTGGGCGCTCGCTTCGCCGATCTCCGCCGCCTCGAAGAACGGATCCGCGAATTGACACAGGAGATCGAAGCGGTTGCCGATCGAGAGGACGTCACCCGCCGGCTGATGACAATTCCTGGTATCGGCGCATTGGGTGCGACCGCCGTACTTGCCGCGATCGGTGATGGGCTGCAGTTTCGCAAGGCCCGCGACCTTGCTGCCTGGCTGGGGTTAGTGCCCAGGCAATACTCGAGCGGCGGAAAACAGACGTTGCTTGGCGTCAGCAAACGCGGCAACCGTTATCTGAGAAAGCTTTTGGTGCAGGGCGCGCGATCCTGCTTCCGGCATTTGGACCGGACGCGCGATCGCCTAGGAAGCTGGCTCGACGGGCTCCAGGCTCGGATGCATCCGAACAAGGCCGTTGTCGCTCTAGCCGCCAAGATGGCCCGCATTGTGTGGGTGGTCTTGAACAAGCCCGGAGCACTCTACGAACGCAGAGATCCTGCCTTGCCTGACGCTTCTGGCTTCGATTGCAAGGCTCGGGAACAGTGATGACGAAACAGTGGATCAACATGCCGTAAGCCCTGTGCAAAAAAGCGGGCTTCCTGCCCGAACTATTTATTGGGAACGGCGTGCGCGGATCTCATCATGGCGTGGCTGCAACAGCAGTCCACTCGCGAGAGGCCGGATACATTTATGCAACTGGAAGCGCTGCATCGCGAATCCGTGCCAGATGGTCGGCTCGAGGACACGCCTGATCAATCAGACGCGGGCTTTCTGCCTCGAGTACGGTGTACCTTTGCGTCAGGGTGCCGGAATATTCAATCTCGAGTTGCCGCGCGTTTGAATGACGAAGGAAACGCGCTTGAAGATCCACTTGGTCCTCCTCCTTCACGGCAACGAAGCGCATTGTCGGTCGCGTAGCGGCCTCAGCGATCGCCTCGGCGTCGATGATATCGTTCTTGTTTGACTTCACGTAGGGCTTCACGAATTGCACGGGGATCAGGCGCACCTTGTGACCAAGTGCCTGTATCTTCCGGGCGAGCCACTGTGGACCGACGCAGGATTCCATGCCAACTATGCTTGGTTGTGCGCGCGCAAAGAACTGAAGAAGGGTGTCCCCTCGAAAGCGAAATTTCTGAACAGGTGTGCCGTCGCAGCTCAGGCCAACGACGTGGAATAGGTTCTTGCCAATGTCGATTCCATAGACAGCCGCGGGTCGCGGCAAATTGCGATCGGCCATGATACTCTCCTCTTTAGTCTGCCCTTCCTATGATGAGGGAGGAGGACGGGGCGGTCCATCCCATTAATGGTGACGCCCGCGGGCAAGCGGAAAGCTGTCGCGTATCTCATGGTTGCCCACGGGATGAGCGAACGGCGGGCGTGTAAAGCCATCGGCTGCTGCCGCATGACCATCAGATATCTGACAATCCGGGCGGACGATGCCGTCCTACGGCAGCGCATGCGGGCGATCGCCCACGAACGCCGTCGTTTTTGTTTGTCGGCGCCTGCACGTGCTGCTCAACCGGGAGGGCTACCTGGTCAAACCACAAGAAGCTGTTCCGGGGAAGAGAGGCTTGCGGTACGCCGCCGCGGCGGCCGCAAGCGGGCCGCCCTTGGGACCCGGGCGCCAATGACGGTGCCGATGGCCCGCAACGATCGCTGGTTGCTCGACTTCGTGTCGGATCAGCTGACCTGCGGCCGCCGCTTCAGCGTCCTCACCGTGGTCGATGACTGCACCCGCGAGTGCTTGGCGCTAGTCGCCGATACCTCGCTCTCCGGCATCCGCGTGGCGCGGGAACTGGACCGGCTGATGTTCGAGCGCGGCGAGCCCAGGATGGTGGTCAGCGACAACGGCACCGAGCTCACCAGCAACGCCATCCTGACATGGGCCGATCAAAGCCCCGTCGGTTGGCATTACATCGCGCCGGGCAAGCCCATGCAGAATGCGTTCATCGAGCGCTTCAATGGCCGGCTGCGGGACGAACTGCTCAACGAGACGCTGTTCACGTCACTGGCGCAGGCCCTCGTCGCGCTCGGATGCGGGCGGGCCCACTACAACGACGCACGACCACACTCTCAGCTCGGATGGAAAACGCCGTCCGAGTTCGCCGACACCTGCCATCCGCGACGGGATCTGGCGCTGTGCGTTATGCCGAAGGCTCTGCGCCAGCTCCCGTCGCTCCCCCAACTGGGCAAATCCAACGACCGGGGCGAACTCAGGGCTGGATAAAACTTGGGGCAAGGTCAGCACGTGCGGATGCAGGTCAATGTGTTGGGTGCCGAGCGTCGGCGGCGATGGAGTTACGACGAGAAGGTCCGTCTGTCGAGGAGACGTTTGCAGGCCGGCGAGACGGTCTGCGGCGTCGCGCGCCGGCATGGGGTGGCTCACGACTTCCAGCTCTTCGAACGTCAGCGCCAACTGCGCTTGCGGGTAAATCCGCGCACCGTCGTCGGTTTGCCACAGCCTCTTCCGCCGCCAGCTCGTCCCCGGTGGCGTCAGATCTGACGCTTTAGCTTGGCGATCTGCAACTTCTGCTGCGCAATCAGTGCCTCGCATAGCTTGCTGTTCCGGCAGGCGCGCCAAGCCGCCTGGGCGGTGATGCGGTGCCAGCTCTGGTTCCTGTCGAGATCACACGTGCACCGGCATCGATCAGCACGTCGCAACTGGCGTCTTCGCCTCCTAAGCAACGCGCAACGGCTGGAATCATCGAGATCGAGCTTAGCGGCGGCTGTCGTGTTCGCGTTGATCGCGACGAGCTGCAGCGGGTTTTTGAGCTTCTGCGACGACGATGATCCCGCTCCCGAGCGGCGTCAGGGTATGGATCGCGACTGGCCACACCGACATGCGTCGGGCCATGCAAAGTTTGGCGCTTGCGGTTCAGGAAAGCTTGGAGCGCGATCCCCATGCCGGCGATCTCTATATCTTATGGGGCCGCCGCGGCCTTCTGGTCAAGATTCTCTCGCATGACGGCTTGGGCATGTCGCTCTATGCCAAGCGCCTGGATCACGGCAGGTTCATCTGGCCGTCGACGTCGGTCGGCGCGGTGTCGATCTCGGCAGCGCAAATGGCTTACATGCTCGAGGGCATCGACTGGTGGACTCCCCAACTGAGCTGGCGGCCGCAGAGCGGGGGCTAATCCAGGAAAATCCTCATATTGCCGACATTTGGGAGTCCCAATGCATTCAATCTGTGATTCACTGCGTCGCATGAATGCGGATCGCGACGCCGCTCCGGATGACGTTGCCGCCCTGAAGGCGGCGCCGGCAGCCGAGCGCGCTAAGGGTACGGAGATCGCCGCCGAGCTCGCGGTCGCCCGTGCGAAAGCGTCGGAAGACGCGCCGAGTGGCCAGACCTTCCCGGAGCACCTGAACTCAGGACTGGATAACACTTGGGGGCGAGGTCACGATAAATGTCAGTGGCTAGTTTGATGATGTTGTCGCAGCCGCTACCGCCGGGAATGTCCGAAGTTTTGTGTAAGCGATTTCTGTGAAGGTGGGTTTTGCGTTTGAGACATTGAAAGCTGGCATCGACGGCATGGCCGATAATTCTGCTTGGCCGGACCGAGCGGTCAAGCCCCGAAGCCGCGCAGCGGCGCGCCGCAGGCGCGGGGCTTGACGGCGAAGGTTCGGTCCAAACGATCATGGTCGGCGCCGTGATGTCGGTTGTGATCATCAGCGCGCTGTTCCGGGAAACCGCGCGCCGAAGTGGATGGCGAACTGCCCCATCGCGGCAGTCCATTCAACCGGTCGCCGCCAATAAACGCCAGCGTTCCTGAGGGCGAGATACAACAGCTTGAGCGCCGCCTCGTCGGTCGGGAAGCTGCCGCGGGTCTTGATGATCTTGCGCAGCGAACGATGTAGCGCCTCGACCCCGTTTGTCGTGTAGATCATCTTTCGGATGCCAGGCGCGAAGGCGAAGAACGGCACTACGTGCTCCCACGCTTTGCGCCAGATCTGGCCAATGGCGGGATAGCGCTTGCCCCATTCGGCCTCGAACTCGGCAAGCCTCAGCGCCGCCGCGTCGGCACTCTCAGCCCGATAGATCGCCTTTCGAGGGCAGGATCGCCTTGCGGTCCTTCCAGGAGACGAAGGCAAGGCTGTTACGGATCAGGTGCACGATGCAGGTCTGCACCAGCGTCTGCGGGTAGACCGATGTGATCGCCTCGGGAAACCCCTTCAGCTCGTCGACGACGGCAATCAGGATATCGTTGACGCCGCGCGCCTTGAGTTCGTTGACGACCCGCAGCCAGAATTTGGCGCCCTCGGTCTGCTCGATCCAGAGCCCGAGCGTCCTTCTCGCCATCGGCATTGTAGGCGAGCGCAACGTAGACCGCCTTGTTCTTGACCAGCCCTTCGTCGCGTATCTTGACCCGCAGCGCGTCAAAAAAGACGATTGGGTACACGGCGTCGAGCGGCCGGCTCTGGCATTCCCGGACCTCATCGAGGACGGCGTCGGCCACCCGGCTAATGAGATCGGGCGAGACCTCGGCGCCTTAGAGCTCGGCCAGGTGGCCCTGGATCTCCCGCACCGTCATGCCGCGGGCATAGAGGCTCAGGATCTTGTCGTCGAAACCATCGAACCGGGTCTGCCCCTTGGCGGTCAACTGCGGCTCGAAGCTGCCGGCCCGATCGCGAGGCACGGTAATCTCGATCTCGCCATCCTCCGTCAGGATCGTCTTCGAGCTTGTCCCGTTGCGGCTGTTGCCTGAGCCCCGGCCGGCAGGATCACCCTTCTCGTAGCCCAAATGCTCGGTCAGCTCGGCTCCAAGTGCGCGCTCGATCAAGGCCTTCTTGAGCTGCTTGAACAGCCCATTCTCGCCGGTCAGGTTTTCGGGCTTGCTGTAGTTCGCAAGAAGCTGGTCCAGCAGTTCAGGGGTAATCGTCGTATCGGTGGTCATGTGAGTCTCCAATTAAGGTAAACTCACAGAAACCTCCTTACACATCGTTCCGGACACCCTCCTACCGCCCCGCTCGCAGAGGAGGTCCGTAACGCACAGAGCCGTGGCACGAGCCACTATCGGTCGCAGCTATTTTATCAGACAAGACTCTGCATAAGAGTCGTTGAGGTCCGCGATCGCCTTGCGGATGGCCCCGTTGAGTTCGTCAAGCGAGAAGAAGCGCCGGTTCCGCAGCCGCGCCAGCACAAACCGCTGGACGATCTGCACCGCCACTTCCACCTTCGCCTTGTCGCGTGGTTTGCGCGGACGCGTGGGCAGGATCGCGGTGCCGTAGTGCTCGGCCAGCTCCTGGTAGGTGCGGTTGATGCCCGGCTCATAGCGACAGGTGGCGGTGACGCCGGCCTTCAGATTGTCGCAGACGATCGCCTTCGGCACGCCGCCGATCGCGCGCAACGTATTGGCGTGCAGCCCGATCCAGTCGGCCAGCCCTTCCGACCAACGCGCCTCGGCAAAGGTGTAGTTGGATGCTCCTAGCACCGCGACGAAGACATGGGCCAGCCGCTGCGCGCCGGTCGCGGCGTCGAACACCGGCACCGTGTCGCCCGCGAAGTCGACGAACAGCTTCTCTCCAGGCCCATGCGTCTGCCGCATGGTCGGCGAGATCGCCTCGCTCCATTCCCGGTAGAGATCGCAAAACCGGCTGTAGCCATAGCCGTCGGCGTGCTCCGCGCGATATTCCTCCCACAACAGGAGCAACGTCACGCTGCGCCGCTTCAGCTCCCGGTGCACCGCCTTCCAGTCGGGCAACGGCCGCGCCGGCTTCTCCTCGAATGTCGGCGGCGTGAACAGCCGGCGCTCGAGTTCGCCGTCGTCCATCCCTTCCGGCACCGGCCAGGTGATGCCGATCACGGCAGCCCGCCGCAGATACTCGCCAACCGTCGATCGGCTGATGCCGACCGTGACGGCGATCTGCCGCTCGCTCACGCCAAGGGCGTGCCGCAGTCTCAAAACTTCTCGAACCTTCCGCATCGGCGCTCTCTCGGCGGGCATCAGACCTTCCCTTGCTTGGTCGCAAAGGTGGGCTGGTCCGCGATTCGATCGCCGTCTTCGAGAGCGTCAGGCGGTCTCAACAGGGTGGCCGGCTTCGATCGGAATGGGTGGCCGACTTCCGTCGGAATCGGTGGCCGGATTGCGTCGGAATACTGGAGGGTTCAAATAGGTCCCGCGTCGCAGATCTCGCCGCAAGTCCAGCGCGGGACCTATTTGAAGCTGGATTGAACGAAGCCGCGTCTTGTGAGCGAGGACCTATGGGGGCTCGATCTAGGCGCCGGTAGGCGCGATTGACCCGATGTCGGGCCCGCGAGCGAGTGTGGCCGCAGATTGCCGTTGATATTGGCAGCAGAGGATGCCGGCGTCGATAGCGTCGAACGGCGCGTCAAGCCCAAGCGGCTGACTATCGCCCGTTCGCCGCGCGTTGTGAGCGTGCTTGATCGTTCCGACGGAGAACGTCGGCATGGCGATGCCTGCAGTGGGAGCGAACAAGTCGAGGTAGTCGGTCATGATGTATCGCAGCGAGGTGCTGCGCGTCGCGGCGTTTGCGCACGCGGCACAGGCCCAATCTCGACCATGCGGCCTCCGCAGATGGGGCACAAGTCGAGGCGGTGACCAATGAGGATGGCGCAGCGCTCACGATAGTCGACAGCTTCGGCAGGCGGAGGCGGCTCTGGCGCCTTTAGCGCCGCTCGGATGCGCGCGAGTTTGGCGACGCGGCAGGCGTTCGCCAGGAAGCCAAAATGACGGATGCGGCGAAACCCCTTCGGCAATACGTGGAGCAGAAAGCGACGAAGGAACTCCTCAGTGTCGAGCGTCATCACTTTGGATCTGTTGCCAGCGCGATAATCCTTCCACCGGAAGCGGACGTGGCCCTGGTCACAGGTAAGGAGCCGGCCGTTGGCGATTGCAACGCGATGGGTGTAGCGCCCGAGATAGGCCAGAACCTGTTCTGGTCCGCCGAAGGGACGCTTGGCGTAGACGACCCACTCGACCTTGCGGAGGGCGGTTAGATGGCGGGCGAATGCCGCTGGCTCGACGAGGTGCGCGAGATGGCCGAAGAACTGGAGCTTGGTGCCATTGAACGCCGCCTGCAGGCGCTCCAGGAACAGCCGACGATACAATCGTGACAGGACGCGAACGGGAAGGAAGAAGCCGGGGCGACAATGAACCCAGCTTCCATCAGGGGCGATCCCGCCGCCTGGCACGAGGCAATGGGCATGCGGATGATGCGTCAGGGTCTGGCCCCAGGTATGGAGAATGGCGATCATCCCGGTCTCGGCACCGAGATGCTTCGGGTCGGCGCTGATGAGACGGATCGTCTCGGCTGCTGCCTTGAGCAGGATGTCGTAGACCGCCGTCTTGTTCTGCAGCGCGATGGCGGCCACCGGCGCCGGCACGGTGAAGACGACATGGAAATAGGGGACCGGCAGCAGGTCGGCCTGGCGCTCGGCGAGCCATTGGGCGCGCGCGAGCGCTTGGCACTTTGGACAGTGCCGATCGCGACAGCTGTTATAGGCGACGCGGACCAGGCCGCAGTCGTCGCACCGCTCGACGTGGCCGCCGAGCGTCGCTGTGCGACACGCCTCGATGGCCGCCATCACACGGCGCTGATCGGAGGACAGCCGAGGACCCTGCGCGGCACGGAAGGCGCCGCCGTGGCGGCGGAGGATGTCCGCCACCTCGAGCACGGGGCGCATATGCGCAGCTCAGTCGGGTGGGATCACCCTGACGGAGAGTCCATCGAATGGGCTGGTCGTGCGGGCGAGCAGGTTGGTCGCAACCTGAGCGTAGCGCGCGGTCGATCCCAGGTCGGCATGTCCGAGCAGAACTTGAATGATGCGAATGTCGATCCCGCTTTCCAGGAGATGGGTCGCAAACGAGTGCCGGAGCGTATGGACAGTAATCGGCTTGGCAAGCCGAGCGCGGCGGCGGGCGGCGCGGCAGGCCGCCTGGACGCAGCGGACGCTGACATGTTCACTTGGGTCTTGGCCTGGAAATAGCCACAGCCCCGGTCGGGCTCGCATCCAGTACGTACGCAGAATCTCCAGCAGTCGCGGAGAAAGCATCGCGTAACGATCCCTGCCGCCCTTACCGTTCTCGATGTGGATCAACATTCGCTTGCTGTCGATCGAGCTCACCTTCAGGCGGACGACTTCACTAACCCGTAAGCCAGCCGCATAAGCCGTCGCCAGCACGACGCGATTGCGCACCCCTGTAACCGCGTCCAGGAAGCGCTCGATCTCTTCGGCACTAAGCACGAGCGGGAGCTTGTCGGGCTTCTGGCCACCAATGATCCGCTCGAATGCCTCCGTCTGCCCGAGTGTGACGCCGTAGAAGAACCGCAGCGCGCAGGCCACCTGATTGATGTGGGACCACGAGCGCTTTTGGCCGATGAGATGTAGTTGGTAGGCGCGGACCTGCTCGAAACTCAACCGGTCCGGGGCATAGCCGAAATGGCGGCTAAACTTTGCGATCGCATAGATATAGGATTGTTGAGTCGACGGCGACAGATTGCGGACCGTCATGTCCTCGATCATGCGCTGCCGAAGAGGGCTCATCGTAGCCATCTGGGTCTCCTGTCTTGAGAGGGGTGGTGCGAAGACCAACATCCTCTCAGACAGGACACCTCAGTTCAGCAGGTTTGCCCCCTACTGCCGCGTAGCGGGTTCGTTCAATCAGTGGCCGGCTTGCATCGGATTACGCATGCTGGGGCCGGCAGCCATGGCGACGGGCGACGTCTGTGACAACCGCCCCCAGCTCGAGGCTTTCCGCGGCAATCTGTGCCTTCAATTCATCCGGCCACCGCTTGCGACCTGCGCCAGCGAACACTTCAATACGCGGTGACAACGGTCGTCTTATGGTAAGCGCGAATTTCTCCGCACCTTTTGCTTTTGAGTGCCGTGATGCATGAGGTGTCCACCAAAATAGGTGGACACTGAACCTCCTCCGAATGAGTGGACACCTGTAGTAGGCTCGTTGAGCCCGGAGGTGTCGAATGGAACGTCAACGTCGGTCGTTTACCGAGGATTACAAGCGTCGGGCCGCCGAACTGGTCGCGTCGAGCGGTCGCTCGATCGGGTCGGTTGCTAAGGAGCTCGGTCTGCGGGATTCGGTGCTGCGACGGTGGGTAGATAAGCTCCGGCAGGAGCCGGGATCGGCGGCGTGGCGACCCACCACGCAGGCGACGCCGATGCCGGCGGACCAGGCTTCGGAGATCGCCCGCCTACGTCAGGAGAACGAACGGCTGCGCATGGAGCGCGACATTTTAAAAAACTGTCCAGCGTCGTGGCGCGCCTGCGCGGAATAGAAACAGCCTTGTGCTATCCTTTAGCTCGGAGGGTAGCGGCCGTCAGCTTATTGGAGGCGCTGTCCCCGTTAAAAAACGTGGTCCATGGGCGCATGCGGACTTGAGAGTGGTGACGCCGTTTCGACGGCGATCCCGATTAGGAAGATGACAAATTGGCATAGCCCTGACCCTCCAGCCCATCATCGGACGGAGGAGTTGCGATGCCTAACAGGACAACCGACCGCGGCCCGGACCTAAAGCTGGTCAACCTCGGCGCGGCCCTATCGATATCGGATCAAAGATGCACATGGCCGCGGTAAACCCGGCCTGCACCGACAAGCCAGTGCGTGCATTCGGCACATTCACGCAAGACCTGCATGAACTGGCGGACTGGTTCAAGATGTGCGGCGTGACCAGTGTCGCGATGGAATCCACTGGGGTCTATTGGATCCCAGTCTACGAGATCTTAGAACAGCGCGGGTTTGAGGTCATTCTGGTCAACGCGCGGTACGCCAAGAATGTACCTGGCCGTAAAACCGATCTCAGCGATGCCGCTTGGTTACGCCAGCTCCACTCCTATGGCCTGTTACGGGGCAGCTTCCGACCCGATGCCGAGATCGCAACGTTGCGAGCCTATCTACGCCAGCGCGAGCGGCTCGTGGAATATGCTGCCGCCCATATCCAACATATGCAAAAGGCTCTGATGGAGATGAACCTGCAGCTCCATCATGTTGTGTCGGATATCACCGGCGCGACCGGCATGCGGATTATCCGAGCCATTGTTGCAGGCGAACGCAATCCCGACGTCCCGGCAACCTATCGGGACGTGCGCTGCCACTCATCGATCGAGACGATCCGCGCAGCGCTCGTAGGCAATGACCGCCACGAACATGTTTTCGCGTTAGCTCAATCACTGGAGCTCTACGACGTTTATCAGGCAAAGATGCTCGACTGTGATCGCAAGCTCGAAGTCCTGATCAGTGCATTGAACACCAAAGGAGCAAGACCGGTCGGAAACCTAGCCAAGCCGCGCGTAAAGACCAAGCAGGTCAACACCCCCACCTTCGATGTCAGGACCGCACTGTACAGAGTGCGGGGCGTCGATTTGACTGAGATCCACGGGTTGGGTCCGTCGCTCGCATTGAAGCTCATTGGCGAGTGCGGTATCGATCTAACGGCATGGCCGAGCGCCAAACACTTCACTTCCTGGCTCTGCCTCGCACCCGGCAACAAGATCTCCGGCGGCAAGGTGCTGTCTTCGCGCACACGGAGATCTTCAAGTCGCGCAGCTGCGTTGTTGCGTTTGGCAGCCACAACCGTGGGGCGGAGCGAGACAGCGCTGGGAGCATTCTATCGCCGGTTGTCAGCACGTGCGGGTAAATCGAAGGCGGTGACGGCGACGGCTCGCAAGATTGCGGTTTTATTCTACAACACACTCCGGCACGGCATGAGCTACAAGGATCCTGGCGCCGACCAATATGAGCAGCAATATCGTAGCCGCGTCCTCGCCAACCTACAGCGCCGGGCGAAATCGCTAGGCTTCGTGTTGCAGGCCATCCCGGGCGACGCCAATCCGGCTGTTTCTTAGGAAGTCGATCGCGATCTTCGTCGGAACCCGGACATGAGCTTCCGCTTCATCGAAGACCATCGCGAGACCTATCCGGTCCGCCTGATGTGCGCCGTGCTCGAGGTCTCGCCGGCCGGCTATTACGCCCGGCGCGAGCGCCCGGTGAGCGAGCGGGCAAAATCAAATGCCACGCTCCGGGCAGCGATCCGGCTGGTCCATCAAGACAGCAGCGGACGCTACGGCAGCCCCCGCGTCCATGCCGCCCTGCGGGCGCAGGGCCGTGGTCCCAGTCGCGGTCGAATTGAACGGATGATGCGTCGGTACGGTATTCGCGCCATCATGGCACCGCCGCGCCGTGTGCGCACCACCGACAGCCGCCACGGTCTGCCGATCGCACCGAACCTGATCGCGCGGGACTTCACCGCGGAAGACCCGAACCGGGTCTGGCTCGCCGATATCACCTATATTCCGACCGCTGAAGGTTGGCTGTATCTGGCGGCCGTCATGGACCTGTTCAGCCGAAAGATCGTCGGCTGGGCCATGCGGGATCATATGCAGGTCGAACTTGCATCTGCCGCCCTGACGATGGCGATCCAGCAGCAACTCGCGCTCAAGTCCAGAGCGATATCTTCGCCTTCATCGAGGGCTTCTACAACCGAACCAGGCTCCATTCCGCCATCGGATATATCCCCCCGATCGAAATGGAGCTAAAAGCCGCTTAACCCGTCCACTTTTTCGAGGGAAGATCAGGATCGCTTATTATGGGCAATACACCCGCTCAGCGCTTTATCCGTTGGCGCGCTACATCAACCAGACGTTAGGTATTTGGTTGAAGCGAAAGTACAAGCGCTTCCATCACCGTTTAGGACGCGCGCGTCTCTTCCTGGAGAAGATCGTGCGTGAGAACCGCAGGCTCTTTGTGCATTGGCAACTCGGCGGTGGCGGCAAGCTTGCCTGATGGGAGCCGGGTGAGGCGAGAGTCTCACGCCCGGTTCTGCGAGAGGCTGGAGGTGAAATCCCTCCGGCCTACTCACCCCACCATCCGGATCCTGGCGAAGGGCAAATGCACGACCGGCCGGATCTGGACGTATGTGCGGGATGACCGGCCGTTCGCCGGGCCTGCGCCGCCGGCGGCGGTCTATTATGCCTCGGGCAACCGACGGGGCGAACATCCTCAGAGGCATCTGGCCGCCTTCGCCGGCATTCTGCAGGCGGATTGCTATGGCGGCTTCGAGCCGTTGTTCGATCCAAAAAGGAAAGCAATGCCGATCACTCCGGCATTTTGCCTGGCCCATGCGCGGCGGGGATTCTTCGAGCTGGCTGACATCGAGAAAGCCGCCCGGGAAGGCAAGGGCAAACCGGTCTCCCCGATCGCGCTGGAGGCGGTCAGGCGTCTTGACGCCCTGTTCGAGATCGAGCGCGCCATCAACGGCCGTGGTGCCGACGAGCGGCGTGCTGTGCGCCAGGAGCGGAGCAAGCCGCTGCTCGACGACATGCACGCCTGGCTGCTCCGCGAGCGAGAAAGCCTCTCCCGCTCCGCCGAGGTCCTGAAGCCCATGAACTACATGCTCAAGCGCTGGGACGGCTTCGTCCGCTTCCTCGACGATGGCAGGATCTGCTTGATCAACAATTGCGCTGAGCGTGCATTGAGAGGCATTGCCTTGGGAAGGCGCAACTGGACCTTCGCTGGCAGCCAACGTGGCGCCGACCGTGCCGCTATCATGCTGACGATGATCACGACCTGTCGCCTCAACGACGTCGATCCCAAGGCTTGGCTCGCCGACGTCCTCGCCCGGATCGCCGATCTTCCCACCTCGCGTCTGCGCGAACTGCTGCCCTGGGAATGGAAGCTCCTTCACCAAGCCGGCAAGTCCGCCGATCAGCAAGCCGCCTGACCTTCACGCAACGCCATCGTAGAACTCGCCGTGCTCGCGCGCATGCGTCAATCAGGCGGCCTTCGTCGTATGCGTACGCTCCTCAAGCGGTGGAATTGGTGAAAGCTCCTGTCGCGGCTTAGCCCCGGCGGATACCGACAGGCTTGGCACCACGATCGATGATTTCGGCGCGAAAGCCGTCGCCGTCGTACCCTTTGTCACCAATGAGGGCAGACATCGGTGGCGCGAGTTCCAAAAGGGCCGGCGCTGCGGCTATATCTGCATCCTGGCCTGGAGTGAGATGAAATGCGCAAGGTCTGCAGTCAGGGTCGCTCAGCGCATGGATTTTCGTGGTCCGCCCACCGCGCGAGTGGCCGATCGCTTGTTCATGCTCCCCCCCTTTTCCGCCGCTCGCCGAGCGATGCGCTTGATCGAGGTGGAGTCGATGGATAAAGTCACGCCGTCCTTGCCACAGCGGGCGAGCGCTTCAAAGATCGCCTGCCAATGTCCACGCTTGGCCGAGCGATTGAACCGATTGTAGATCGTTGTGTAAGGACCGTAGTCGGGCGGACAATCGCGCCAGCGTGCGCCGCACTGAAGCATGTGAATGATACCGCTGATGATGCGCCGATCGTCATCGCGCGCCGGGCCGGTCTGGTTCATCGGCAGATGCGGCTCTATCTGAGCCCACTGCTTGTCGTTAAGCCAAAACAGCCCTTTGCGCATCGAAGTCCCCCGTGCCGAATCAACTCGGTGCGAGGGAATCAGAACCGGCTAATTAGGTACAGACCCTAAATCCAAAGATCAAATCGCTCAAGCGGCGCGCTGCACGGGGGTCCGTCAGTGGCGAACAAAACACGCTTGCTTAGATCCATAATGATGGCGGAAAGGGTACTATTCGGATACTGCGTATCCTGGTTCGGGTGACAGCAAATGGATGCCGGGTAAGAGAAATGGTCTTTGAGGCCCAACAAAATATGATCCACATCCACCTGCCCGAGCCTTGAGCGCAGATGTCGACCAAAGCGACGGGACCGAAACGGACTGTCGGGCACAAAGCGCTCCCATTCTGAAGGTATTCGTGTTCCCGGCTCAAAATGATTTGCGTGTGAAATTACCCCATCCTCAGGATAAATGTACCGTTTGTCATTGGGGGAGCTCTCAATGTTGATAATCTCGCCATCAGCATGGCCAATCAGGTAGTTCATAGAGATGTTTCGATCAGCGCGGATAATCGCGCTTATCGCGCGGTCGAATGTCGGCGCCTGAAGGATGGACCGGCACCTCAGCTTAAACGGGGCGGTCATGAGTGCCGAGCCATCAATAGGCGAAACCAAGCTGTTGCAGACTAGCCCGATCCCAGCTTCATTCAGTCCCGCTATGGGGCCGGCGCAGCCTGCTTCGAAGATGCCCAGCCATTGCGGGTTAGCGGGCGTCACTACTTTGCCTACAAAAAGGGTGCCCCGAACTGCCGCTTGCCCATCGATCGTTTGCGCCAGCATTGTTGTATTTTGCGCGGTTACCTCGGGCATTAATCCGGCAGACGTGCAGCCATCCAAAATCCCATACGATAGATCGGCGGCTCGACGTGCCATCAGGCGTAGCCAAATCTCATGCCGGACGTTAAGCATCACAACCGTATAGAGGGGCATAAAGGCAGCGTCGGCAATTCCCCTCAGCTCTTCAACGTAGTCGGGTCGTAGATCTTCAAGGAAGCGCAACCAACCAGTTGCTTCAGCTTGAATTTGCGCAAGATTAGTTCCGTTAGCGCAAAAGCGTTTTAAATAAAAGTCAGCATTGGCCGCGATTTCCGATCGCATCAGCTCTCCTTGCTGCTGTCCCCTTTCGCGGGGTATCGCAGTAAAGACGGTAAGCTTAAGACTCATTGAAAGATCTCCTTGCATTGGTATGTCCGCTTCTACGCGGTGGGCGGAGCGACGCGATAACTCGGATCGAAGTCGTGAGCCTTGTACGGTGACCCGGATGGTGTATAGAGATCCGATGGAGAGGCTGCTGGTAGCTGAAGTGCTTGGCACGCTCATTAACTCACAAGCGTATGGCATCTAGTCTAGAGAGCGGCAATCGGTGGGGCGTTAGCTCAAGACCTTCGTCGCCGGTATTGTTCCGGCCCGCAGCCCGCAAATGCAACGACGTTAGACGATCAGTTCAGGTCCGGCGTTACGTCTAACAATTGCTTAAGTTCATAGCCTGTCATCCAGAACAGCCAATCGTTAGCGACGATATTCTCTTGCACCAGGTGAATGTCTGCTCCGCCTGGTTCATTGTGAACCGGATCATAGACGTTCTTATCCAACGACCACCGCCCAGCTAGGCCACAGAGAAAGTCGGGAGCCCACATCGCAAGACTGACGCCACGCATAGTCCCCGTCATGATCTTGAGCAGGCCCGAGCCCCTGAAGTCGGGGCGGATCCAGATATCCCCGTGGTACACCACTTTACCTGTAATGCTGCGCGCCATCTGAGCAGTACAAACGCAGCGATCTTCAGGATGTGCATCTATCGTCGGATTCGCATAGAAGAACTTCAGCGTTTCGAGGTGTGCTGCAAGGGTGGTTTGCGACAGGTCATAGAAGCGCGCGGCCTCGACGAGCGCCACTTTGTTTTCCTTATCAAAACCCACAAGCCAATACCCTTCGCCCGTTCGAATCGGTGAGCGGTCTGGCCGAAAGATGGGATAAGTATTGGGTTTGTCTGCTAGCGAGGCTGTGATCGCGATGTACTCGTTGAAATCACACCCAATGGAAAGCCTGATGCCCATTTTCGCGGCCGCGTCATCGTAAACCTGGAGAAAGCGCAGCAAGGGATTCAAGGTGTATGTCATATTTGTTAGTCCTCTGTGTGAGGCTGGTTGTATCCTTTTATCGATCCTCACTGCTCGGCCGCAAGAGATTCCTGCCTATCTACTCTTGTAGGGTGAGTGATCTAGGCCGACCGCTCGTAGCTAGGAAACGTTCTCTTCCTGGATTGCCTAAGGAAAACCATGCTGTGAAAGCGACGGCCGTGCGGACGGCATGTCCTATCGTTAGGAGCAATAGGATTGAGGCGACGCCGATCCTATGCCAGGATCATGCGTAAACTCGGCGTGAGCCGCAACGAGCTGTTCGCACAGATCGACAAGCCGGCGCTCAACGCCCTGCCGCCGATGCCATATCAGTATGCCGAGTGGAAGAAGTGCCGAGTCGCGCCCGACTATCACGTCGAGATCGCCGGTCACTACTACTCGGTGCCCTCGCGTCTGATCCGCGAAGAGCTCGAGGCGCGCGTCACCGACAGGACGGTCGAGATCCTGCACAAGGGCAGCCGGGTTGCCAGCCACGCCCGCTCTGACGTACCCCAATGCCACACCACGATCCCGGAGCACATGCCGAGCGCGCACCGGCGTTATGCCGAATGGACCCCGGCGCGGATCAAGCGAGAAGCCGCCAAGATCGGCCCTGCCACGATCGCTCTCGTCGAAGCAATCATGAAAGCCAAACCACACCCCGAGCAGGGCTTCCGGGCTTGTCTCGGCATTTTGCGGCTCGCGCGCAGCTACGGCTCGGCCCGCATCGAGGCCGCCTGCCAGCGTGGCAACGACATCGGCGCGACCACCTACGGCTCGATCAAGTCGATCCTGCAGCACGGGCTCGATCGCGCCTACGCCAACGAGAGACCGCCAGACGGCCCACCGATCCGACACGGCAATATCCGCGGCACCGATTACTACCAGTGAAGAAAGGAGAGACGATGTTGACACATCCCACCCACGACCGCCTCGTCGCGCTCGGGCTTACCGGCATGGCGAAGGCCCTCGACGAACAGCAGCGACAACCCGACATTGCCGCGCTGGCCTTCGAGGAGCGCCTCGCACTGCTCGTCGACCGTGAAGCGACCGAGCGCGAGAACAAGCGGCTGGTTGCTCGGTTGCGGTTCGCAAGTCTCCGGCAGAACGCCGTCGTCGAGGATATCGACATGAAGGCGCCGCGCGGGCTCGACAAGCCGCTGTTCCAAAAGCTCGTCGCTGGCGAGTGGATCGACCGGCATCAGAACCTGCTCATCATCGACCCGACCGGCGTCGGCAAGAGCTGGATTGCTTGCGCCTTGGGCCACAAGGCCTGCCGGGACAACCGCTCCGTGCTTTATCAACGGCTGCCGCGGCTGTTCGAGGCGCTCACTCTCGCGCGGGGCGACGGCCGCCACGCTCGCCTGCTCAGGACCCTGGCGCGCGTCGAGCTTCTGGTCCTCGACGACTGGGGACTTGCCCCGATGACTGCCGAGCAGCAACGCGACCTGTTGGAGATGATGGAGGATCGCCATGGCCGCGGCTCGACCTTGGTGACAAGCCAGCTCCCGGTCGAGCATTGGCACGAGCTCATCGGCAACCCAACCATTGCCGACGCTATCCTCGATCGCCTCGTACACAACGCCCACAGGCTCAATCTCAAGGGCGAGAGCCTGCGCAAAGCCGCCGCCAAGCGTCAGACGCTTGACGACGAGCCCGCCAACTGACCTGATGACGACGTCGTCGCGAGACCCCGCCTCGGCAGGCGGCCGGGATCATCGGAATCCACGGCCGGCTTCAATCGGTACAGGCGGCCGGCTTCGCCCGGAATCCGCGGCCGACTTCGTCGGAATACGCACCCAGCAGGTGCACGACTGGCGACGCCGGGCACGTTTGGGCCAGTTGGTGCTGCCGACTTCGGAGACGCTGTCGTTCGTGCCGGTGGTATCGGAATCGGCGCTACCGGCGGCCGCAGAGCCGACCAGGTCGCCGGAAGCAGCCATTGTGACGGTTGAGCTCCAGGGAGCACGCGTGGAGGTGCGGGGGGCGCCTGGCCTTGCTGTGTTGAGCGACGTGTTCTTAGCGCTTCGACGGACACGTTCATGCTGACGCCGCCCGCGAGCCTCATGCTTTACGTGGCGACGCAACCTGTAGACTTCAGAAAAGGTGCGGAGGGCTTGGCGCTGTTGGCGAAGGAGACGCTGGGCCATGACCCGATGAAGGGTGTGCCGGTGGTGTTCCGTGCGATGCGCTCTAACCGGGTGAAGATCGTCGTCTGGGATGGCAGCGGCCTTGTGATGTACTGGAAGCGGCTCGATGGCAGCGGCTTCAAATGGCCTCACATTGTGGCCGGCGTGATGCGGATGAATGCCGCCCAGCTGTCGGTGCTTCTGGCTGGCATGGATTGGACGCGCATGCATGCGCCTCGCGACGCACCGCCGAAAGCACTTGCGTAAAGATACAAATCTTCGCTGCATCGGGGCGCGAAGCATGGCAGACTCGGGGCAATGAGTGATTTGCCTGATGAACTGCCGAGCGATCCGGCCGAGTTGCGGGTCTTTGCCGCGGCTCTGCTGGATCGCTGCGCCAGGCTCGAGCGGTTGCTCAAGCTTGCAAAAGATGCGCAGTTCGGTCGGTCCTCGGAAAAGCTGGACGCTGATCAGCTGCAGTTTGTTCTGGAGGATATCGATCAGGCCGTCGCCGCCCTCGAAGCAGCCGAAGATCGCCCCAATCCCAGAGTTTGCGAGAAGAGAGCTGCCGCGCGCAGAGCCAACAGGGTTTAACTTCCGTGGCATTTGCCGCGCATCGTCGAAATCCTGATGCCAGCGGAGACCAGTTGCCCGTGTTGTAACGGCGACCTCTTCGAGATCAGTCACGATGAGAGTCAGAGGCTCGATGTCGTTCCGGCGCAGTATCGCGTCATCGTAACCCGCCGGCCCAAGCTGGCCTGCCGCGCCTGTCACGGCGTCGTCCTCCAGCAGGCTGCGCCCGAGCGACTGATCAGGGGAGGATTGCCCACCGAGCGGCTGGTCGCGCATGTGATCGACGCCAAGTATCATTGGCATTTGCCGCTTTACCGCCAGGCGCAGATGTTGGCGACCCACGGAATAGCGCTGGATCGTTCCACGCTCGCCTTCTGGGTCGGCTATGCGGCCCAGGAATTGAAGGCATCGTCTGCGCCAGCTTCTGCTCGCCTCCTCGAAGCTCTGTGTCGATGAGACTCCCGCACCGGTGTTAGATCCGGGGCGCGGCAGGACGAAAACTGGCTACTTCTGGGCGCTGTCACGCGATGACAGGCCCTGGGCCGGACCTGACCCACCTGGGTGGTTTACGCTTATGCACCGGGCCGTGGAGCCGTCCGGCTTGAGGCTGCTCGAAGGCTATCGCGGCATCATCCACTGCGACGGAGCTTACAAGACGATGATCCGAGAGAGGCGTGCGGACGCCCTGTCCGGGACGCTCGCCTTCTGGTCGCATCTGCGGCGCCAGTTTGTGAAGATCGAGCGCGAGGCTTCGCCGGCGCCAGCTCCGGTTGCCCGCCAGGCTCTTGAACGCATCGCCCAGCTTTACGCAGTCGAGAAGGCCCTCCGCGGCCGATCGGATGCGGAGGGCTGTGCCGGCAGGCAGGCGCATGCTCGGCCTCTCGCTACAGCCTTGAAGCAGTGGGTTGAGGCCAAGCTTGATCACCTTGCACCGAAGAGCGACACGGCGAAGGCCTTGCGTTACGCGCTCCGTCATTGGAGCGGCCTGACACTCTACCTTGATGACGGGCGCATCGAGATGGACACGAATGCTGTCGAGCGTGCGATGCGGCCGATCAAGCTCAACGCCAAGAACTCTCTTTTTGCCGGGTGCGACGAGGGCGCCGAGGATTGGGCAGTCCTGGCTTCGTTCATTGAGACAGCCCTATGCCGCGCGCGGCATAGGGCTGTTTATGCCGCCCGCCGAACTATGCCGAGTCGGGTCGTTTTCCCCAGATTTCTGGCTGACCGGCGTTTGGTCGGTTCGGCATAGTTCGTTCTGTGCCTCCGCTTTCAACAGCGGAGAACAGGAAGATGGAAGTTGAAAAGTACTTGGGCAGAAGCCGGCTGTACCGGCGTCTCAGAAGCGGGCCGCACGGACAACTCGTCGAGCGCTACGCCGCTCGTCTCATCGAAGAGAGGCTCGTTCGGCACGGCACGTGGCGTTGCCTCAACGTGGTTGGCGGGCTCCTGAGTTGGATGGCGGGCCGTCGCTACAAGCTGGTCGATCTCGATGAGCAGGTCGTTGAGCGGTACCTCCGGCATCGAGGCGGAAGGCAGTCTATCCAACCCGGTGACCGGGCCGCGCTCAAGCGATGGCTGTCGGTGCTGCGCGAGGAAGGCGTGATCGCGCCGTCGGTGCTGCCGCCTCTCACCCCGCACGAACGGATCTTCAAGGAGTTCGATGCCTACCTGCGATCAGAGCGCGGCTTGGCCCCGAGGTCCATCGTCCGCCATCTCCCGGTCATCCGCAGGTTCCTGCACGAGGTGTGCTCCGGCGGCGCCGCCCTGGGCAAGATCAGCCAAGAGGACGTGATCCGCTACATTGAGCGCCACGCCCAGGATTGGAGCCCGGGAACAGGCAAGGCGATGTGCTGGTCGTTGCGCGCCTTTCTCCGTTACCTCCACCATCGGGGGCTGAACGCGCGCCCGTTGGCGGATTGCGTTCCATCGATGCGGCGATGGAAGCTCGCAACTCTGCCGACCTATCTGCCTGCGGCACAGGTGCGGAAGGCTCTCGACGGTTGCGACCGAGAGACAGTGATGGGACGGCGGGACTACGCCATTCTGTTGTTGCTAGCCAAGCTCGGCCTGCGGGCCGACGAGGTCGCGACGCTCACCCTTGATGATATCGACTGGCGCGCCAGCGAGATACTCGTTCGCGCCAAGGGCCGACAGCGTGCACGGATGCCGATACCGCCAGACGTTGGCGCGGCCATCGTTGCATATCTCCGCAATGGCCGCCCAAAGTCGTCGTGCCGACGATTGTTCGTCCGTACGCTCGCGCCACACGTCGGCTTTGCTTCCGGATGTGCGATCACCATGATCGCCAAGGCCGCTCTCGATCGCGTTGGAATCGAAGGTTGCGCACATCGCGGCGCCCATATCTTCCGACACAGTCTCGCTACCGAGCTTCTCCGATCTGGCGCCACCTTGTCGGAGATCGGACAGTTGCTGCGGCACGAGAACCACGACACTACCCGGATTTACTCGAAGGTCGACATCGATGCGCTGAGAACATTGAGCCTGCCCTGGCCGGGAGGCGTGCAATGACCAATCTGCGCGCCGCACTCGATAAGTACCTGAGCATGCGCAAGGGTTTGGATACAAGTACGAGCACCAGACCCGTCGGCTCGCCGACTTCGTCGCCTTCATGGAGAAGCGCAAGGCGAGGATCATCACGACGAAGCTGGCCATGGAATGGGCAACGCTGCCGCCCGATCGTCATGCATCCTGGGCGCTGCGATTGAGCGACGTGCGCGGGTTCGCGCGCCATGTCGCCAACTTCGACCCGAGAACGGAGGTGCCGCCCGTCGGCATGCTGCCCGGATGGAAGCGCGCCAAGCCCTATGTTTACAGCGACGCGGAGATCGATGCGTTGCTGACGGCAGCGCTGGCTCTGCCACCAGCGGACGGGCTGCGCCGATGGACCTACCATGCCTTGTTCGGGCTGATCGCGGTGACGGGCATGCGTATATCCGAGGCGATGGGCCTGGAGCGTGATGACGTCGACCTCGACGCCGGCGTGCTGACGGTCCGGCTGACCAAGTTCGGCAAGTCGCGGCTCGTGCCATTGCATCCGACGACGAGAACCGCGCTGCGCGACTACGCCCACCGGCGCGATGCGCTGCTCGGGTCACGCTGCGGCTCGACCTTCTTCGTTGCCGAACAGGGAGGCCGCTTGCTGCACCAGTACGTTCATCGCGTCTTCTGGCGATTGTCCAGAGAGATCGGGCTGCGGCGCCCAGGTGATCGTACCGGGCCACGCGTGCATGACTTCCGTCATCGCTTCGCCATCCGGACGCTGCTCAACTGGTATCGCGAAGGCAAGAACGTCGAGCAACAACTCCCAGTGCTCTCCACTTACCTCGGCCACGTCTGCGTGCGCGACACTTACTGGTATCTCTCGGCCTGCCCCGAGTTGATGGAGGAAGCCGCGCGGCGTCTCGATCGGCGATGGGAGGTGACGCCATGAAGCCCGCTTGCAATGTCGCCACGTTGATCGAGCGCTTCTTCACCGAGCGCCTCATGCGCCAGCGCAATGTTAGCGGCAACACGATCGCCTCCTACAGAGACACGTTCCGGCTGCTGTTCATGTTCGCTCGGGTGCAGCTGCGCAAGTCCCCATCGGCCCTGACGCTCGCCGATCTGGATGCAACGTTCATCGGCGCGTTCCTCACCGATCTCGAGGTAACGCGCGGCGCCAGTGCGAAGACGCGTAACCTGCGTCTGACGGCCATCCGATCCTTCTTCAGGTTCGTGTCCTTCGAGGAACCGGCACACAGTGCGCTGATCCAGCGCGTGCTCGCCATACCGAGCAAGCGTCACGACAAGCGAAAGGTGCACTTCCTGACGCGCCCCGAGATCGAGGCGGTTCTCGCAGCGCCCGATCGAACGACGTGGCTTGGCCGCCGCGATCACACCTTGCTGTTAGTCGCGGCCCAGACAGGCTTACGCCTCTCAGAGCTGACTGGCCTTGACCGGGATGCCGTCCACCTCGGGTCTGGCGCACACGTGCGATGCGTCGGTAAAGGGCGGAAGGAGCGGACCACTCCGCTGACCACACTCGCTCGGTGTGCGCTCCAGGCATGGCTCAAGGAACCGTTGCGGAAAGGAGCAACAGCGTTGTTCCCGAACGTGCACGGGGGCCGGCTCAGTGCCGACAGCGTCCAGTCCCTGCTGGGAAAGCATGTTCGTGTCGCTCACAAGAGTTGCCCGTCTTTGAAGGCCAAGAGCGTGTCGCCGCACGTGCTGAGGCACAGCGCTGCGATGGAACTGCTGCAAGCCGGCGTCGACTGTTCTGTGATCGCGCTGTGGCTCGGTCATGAATCGGTCGAGACGACGCAGACGTACCTGCACGCCCACCTCGCCCTCAAGGAAGCTGCCCTGGCGAAGCTCAAGCCGTACGAGCGCGGCAAGCTAACCCGCTTCCAGCCGAACGACCGCCTGCTCGCCTTTCTGGAGGCGCTCTGAACGACCAGACTATGCCGAATGGAATGGGGCTGCCCTGCACGCGATCGGCGGTGCCAGCGTGACAACGGCGTGCCATACCAACTCCGTTCGGCATAGTTCGGCGGGCGGCATAAACCTGTAAGCTCAATGGCGTCAGTGCCGAGCACTGGCTCGCTGATGTTCTCGCCAATCTCGTCAATGGTTGGCCTGCGGCGCGACTGGACGAACTGCTCCCTTGGGCATCGATCTACACGATGCTTCCATACGATCCGAGGCTGGCGGCATGAGCCTGAACACGACCGCGGTCCGGATCAAGGTGACCTCAAGGACGTGAAACCGGAGGTGATGCGTCGCCTCGTCGTACCCGTCACCCTGCGCTTGGATCGGCTGCATCTGTCGCTTCAGGCGGCATTTGGCTGGACGAACAGCCACCTCTTCGAGTTCTTCGCTGGTGAGGTCCGTTGGGGGATTCCAGATCCTCACAACGATTACGCCCACCAGCCCATGGATGCCAGCAAAGCGCGGCCTTGCGATGTCGTTCGCGAGACTGGCGCCAAGACGATCCATTATCTCTATGACTTCGGCGACAGCTGGGACCATGTGATCAAGCTCGAAAAATGGTTCGAGAACACCACGACGGAGGGACTTCCCTTCTTGCTCGAAGCCGCCGGTCGTTGTCCTCCGGAAGACGTCGGCGGTGCGCCGGGTTATGCCGAATACCTTGAAGCCATCAGAGACCCTGCCCATCCGGACCACGAACATATGCGCCTCTGGGGTCCGGCGCGGTTCGATCCCAACATCGTCGACCGGAAGGCGCTCGAAGCCGCCGTCAACGCGCTGTCCGACACATGGAAACCGCGGCGACGCGCGACGCGAACAAAATAGGCGTCAAGGGCCAGTCAAAAGCCGCAGAACTGCGCTTACGGTTAAGGCAACGCAGCCGCGGATAAAATGTCCTCCAAATTTCGTAGTCCGATTCGCGGCGCATTGATCAGAACAGCCATGTTTCCGGGCCTGTGCTGATTCTTCCACATCTTCGTATGCGCTCGCGCAACTTCCTCCCACGGCAGGACCTCGCTCATACTCGGGTCGATTCGGCGATCGAGCACAAAACGGTTCGCAGCATTTGCCTGTTTGAGATTCGCGAAATGAGAACCTTGAATTCGCTTCTGGCGCATCCAGATATAACGGGCATCGAAGGTAAGATTGAAACCTGTTGTGCTGCCGCAAACGACTACCATGCCACCGCGCTTTACGACGATCGTCGAGACGGGGAATGTTTGCTCACCTGGATGCTCGAACACAATATCGATATCGCGCTTTCCAGTAACATCCCAAATTGCCCTTCCAAACCGCCGCACCTCCTTGAGCCAAGGCCCGTATTGAGGTGAATTTACTGCCGGCATAGGGCCCCAGCAATTGAATTCAGTGCGGACTATAACACCCTTTGCACCAAGCGATCTTACATAATCGGCCTTAGTCCGATCGGAAACGACTCCGATTGCATTGGCGCCGCATGCTGTTGCAAGCTGCACTGCAGATACCCCGAGCCCGCCCGTAGCACCCCAAATCAGCACGTAGTCGCCAGCCTTTAGAATGTGCGGCGGGTGTCCGAACAACATCCGGTAAGCCGTTGCAAGCGTTAGCGTGTAGCAACAGGCCTGCTCCCAGCTGAGGTGAGCTGGCTTCGGCATCAATTGCCGTGGCTGCACGCGGCAGAACTGGGCGTAAGAACCATCAGGCGTCTCGTATCCCCAGATCCTCTGGGAAGGTGAGAGGAGCGGTTCGCCACCATTGCAATCCTCATCATCCCCGTCGTCCTGATTGCAGTGGATGACCACCTCGTCCCCAACCCTCCACCGGCGCACCCTTGCTCCTACCGCCCAAACCACTCCAGCCGCATCCGATCCGGCCACATGATAGGAGCATAGGTGCACATCAAAGGGGGACATCGGCGCCCCTAACGCCGCCCACACTCCGTTATAGTTGATGCCTGCAGCAGCGACCATGACCAATACTTCATCCTCGCCGATCGGCCAAGTCGGCACCACTTCTACCAGCATCGAACTCTCTGGCGGCCCGTGGCGCTCGCGCCGTATGGTCCACGCGTACATACGTTCGGGAACGTGTCCGAGGGGCGGCACTTCGCCGACCTTGTACAAATCCTTCTGGCGGGAGGCCTGTCGTGATGTATTGGGGTCCAACTTCAACTCCTCTGCGCTGTGATGTGGTGCGCGGGCAGAGTGCTCTCCGCCTTAGTACAGTCGTCGGCCTGCGCAGCCTCTCCAAGCAAGCAGCAATTAACGTGCCGCCACAGTGAGAGGAGTAGACGGAGGCAAACGCTTAACGTGGACACGATGCAAACGGGACAGCTTCACCTTGCACCAGGATCGTCGACCGCGCCTGTCGAGGCTGCACGAAACGCTTCCATTGGAGACTTCGACTTCTAAGTCTATCTGCCACCATCCTAGCACTACGACGTCGGTAAGTCGGAGTGGACACCTCATCGAACGGTAGACCCATCCAGCCGCTTCGTCGCGGCCACAGTCAGCGTAGAGAGGACCAATCAACCCTTCTGTCATCGCGCATCCCGAACTGACGACCTTGCGACAGAGGAGATCCATGACGGCAACCAATTGTAGCTAGCGACCCTCAAGCCGAGGGCCCACGGGCAGAACAGTGCCTTTTCAGATGCGGGGTTTTGTTCCGTCTCGAGTCCTCTCAAATCCTGCGTCCTGACTTCTCCCAATAAGGATCTTTCAGCAGCCTCTTGAATAACTTGCCAGACTCTTCACGCGGAAGGCTGGTCCGGATCTCGATTATTTTCGGAATCTTGTAGTCCGCCAACACCGTCTTCAACTTCTCGCGGATGTCATGGACTCTAAGCACCTCCCGTCGGCGCGGTTCGATCACCGCCATCAGTGCCTCGCCAAAGTCCGCGTCCGGAACGCCAAACACAGCACAGTCTTGAACGCCCGGTATCATATGGAGAGCCGCTTCGATCTCCGCGGGATAAATGTTGACACCGCCTGAGATTACAACCTCCCGTTTTCGGTCACAAAGAAATACATATCCATCAGCGTCGATATAACCGAGGTCACCGGAAGCAGTGAAACCGTCGTCATCGGCCTCGGCAGAGCTCCCAGGTCGATTGTGGTACTTGAACCGTGGGTACCATACGTTGCGTGAACAGATTTCTCCTATTTGTCCGGCCGACAATTCTCTTCCGTCTGCACCAATCACACGCAGCTGAACGTGCTCTAGCGGCTTGCCGACCGTTCCCGGCTTTGCAAGTGATTCTCGCGAACTCGCAAATGTTACCGCACCGGCCTCCGTCGAGCCGTAGAACTCGCATATAATGGGGCCCCACCAATTTATCATGGCATTCTTCACGATCGGGGGGCAGGGCGCAGCCCCGTGGACTACGTGTCGCAAGGACGCGAGATCATAGCTTCGTCGAATACTGTCGGGCAGCTGCAGAAGGCGAATAAACATAGTCGGCACCATCAAGATGGTGTCGATCCTCTCCGCCTCTATCAGCCGCAACAACTCTTCAGGCTCGAACCGCGGCATCAGCACAAGCGCACCACCGCGGCGGCTGAACCACATTCCAAATAAATTCGGCGCTGAATGATAAAGCGGGCCTGGGAGTAGCGCGCGAGTGCCAGATCCATAGACTATGGCTCGCATTTCCTCCAATCCGATCGCCTGCTCGCTGGTTGGTGGGCTACGACGCACGCCTTTAGGACAACCAGTCGTTCCTGAGGTGTAGATCATCGTCATCGGCTGCCGCGCGGGCGCTCCTGCAAAGAGCGGCTGATCCGCTATCCACTCTTCAAAATCCCGCGCGAAGTGCGGCACTTTGAGGCGCGTCCCTTCAATCTTGTACGCCTCTGCTACTTCGGGCGGCGTCGGAACGCTTAGAATTGGCAATCTGCTAGCGAGATCGGCATCCAACAAATGCAAGAGGTCCGCGTGGCCTATTAGCAAACGTGCTCCACAGTCGGCCAGAATGTACCCGATCTCCTGTCGCTTGAAATGCCAGTTTACAGGTACTGCAAGGGCTTCGGCTCTCATGATCCCATCGGTAACTTCGACGAATGCGATATCATTCCGCATTAAGATGCATACACTGTCCCCTTTCCCAATGCCGAAGCGCTTGAGCCCCCCAGCAACGCGAATTGCGCGATCTGAAACCTCAGAATGACGGCGGCGCCTCTTACCTGAGATAATACCCCGAAATCGTTTAGACGGCTGATACATCGCTCTTCCTTTAGTGGAGAAGGGCGACGTCGACGATCCGGCCGTTGGCTGGACATGCCCGAGACACGTGCCCTGCCTTGCCTCAGAGCAAAGCGCGTGCCGATTTCATACAAATTGGGACAGTGTAGAAACGCAAGAGACACCTCAGCTGCTCTGACAACTACTATGCTTTTTCTGACACTCGTGTTTGTCCGCCGCACGCGGGTACCTTTTCATCCGGCTTCACCACTCTGGAGCCCGCGTCGACATTATGGCAAGGCGCGTCGGCCCCCTTTTCCTGCAACACAAGCTCGCAATCGGAGAACTAAACTCAATCCCATTCGATGTGTTGGAATCGGCTTACTGACCGGCGACGACTTATCTGATGTCGGTCCACAGACTTGGTTGTCCCAATATCGCGATCATGATGATGATGGAGATCGACCTGAAGTCGCTGACGAGGGTCGAAATACAGTGCAGGCTAGCTGCGAACCCGGGTCGTGTTGGCTTTCTTGCAGAGGGCAGAACCAGAAGGAGACGACCACATGGACCTGAAGTCCGAAATGGGAGAAGTGGCGGCGCCCGATTCCCGCATCGAAGCCGGTGATCGCGCGAGGGAAACTGCCCCAAGACGACCAACCATCGGAGTTTTCGCGGCACGGTAAAGGCCAGCGGCGGCCGGTATCGACATGCACCGCATTCGCCGGCCTTCCGGCTCCCCGCGCCTCGGATCAGAGAGATTCAGGCTCGACCGATCCGTACGTCTTGATCGACATTCGCGATGCCGTCGGATTTTAGGGCTCCCCAAGGATCGTTTCGTGTGCGGACACACAGTAGTAGCCTCAAGTCATGCTTTGGGCCGCAGCGCGCCGATGTTGCCGATGCGTCCTGGCCACCCAGCCGCAAGGAGCCATGACTACAAGCTGCATGGCGCCAAATCGCTATTCACGTTTAACATTGCGAGGCAAACGCCGAACTGGCACTGCGAATAACCCGAAAGAAACACCTAGATACTACTCAGTAACTGGTTTCAAGTTATTATTACAGCCGCCTCAGGCTTTGAACCGCAGGAGGTCATGGCCCGAAGCTGACTTGAGGCTTTAATCGTTAGGTTGTTTGGACCACAAAGAGTTGACCGTGACACTCTGCGCGGCTGGTTGGATTGACCGCAAGTGCCAGCCCTGAGTGACCCAGCAGCCCCGCTCTTCCCAACGGGGACTGTCGCAGATGCGACAGCTGTCCGCCTCATGGCGCCTTCCCTTCGGCAAATTCACTCAGACTTTCATTGTGGCACAGGTTTTGAAAGGACTTGCTCATCTGCCGGGACGGTAGAAAACGCCCCAATGACAGAGCACTACCTTACGGCACTTCGGCGCATCCTACACTGCGCACTTAACCTCAAGACTAGCTGGACAGCGTTAGCGATACTTTCTTGGAGAGAGAGACGCACCAGCGCGCGGCGCTCACTATGGCGGCTTCCGTACGTTCATCATGTCTTCTTCCAAACCAACATGCACCTTAGCACGTTGATCGCGTTTTCGTTGTCAACGGACACAGGCTCGCTTGGGCCTACCAATGACGGCACTAGCATCGAACCGGGGCACCGTATCCTGAGGGCTGCGACGCACCTGGTTCTACCTTCTTTACAGAATCAACACCTTTTGCACTCGACGCCCAACATCGCGGGACCGTGGGCTCGAGGCGGGCAGGCGTCTTCACCGAGCACGAAATACACCAAATGAAGCAGCTTTCTGCCTTGCGTCGCAATCCAAGGACACGAACGGTTTTGAGTAGATTCGCTGTCGAGCTCCGTGCGACCGCGGTGTTGGCTTGGCCAATGGCACTGGCGCAGCTTGCTCAGGTCGCAATGATGGCGACGGATCTTGCCTTTGTTGGTCGTCTTGGGCCCCGGGAGCTCGCGGCCGCAGCATTGGCCACCACCCTGTATGTCATAAGCTTCACGTTCGGCGCCGGGTTACTGACGCCGATCGCACCTTTGACGGCACAATCTCTTGCCGGCAAGGGTGCGGCCGATGTGCCGCGTGCACTGCGCATGGGGCTTTGGCTGGCCCTGCTTTTCTCGTTGCCTATTATGGCTGTTTGTACGGCAGGCGAACAAGTTCTGCTCGCCCTCGGTCAGGAACATTGCGCAGCACGGCTATCTCAGCAGTACCTGCTTGGACTCGCGTGGGGCGTGACGCCAGCGCTGTGGTTTCAGGCCATTCGACATTTCATGGGCGCAGTGGGACGGCCGCAACCGATCTTCCGAATTACCCTGGCCGCTATCCCGGTCAACGCGGCCATTGTTTATCTTCTGGGCTTCGGAAAGCTCGGGCTGCCACCACTAGATCTTCTTGGCGTCGGCATTGCGACCGCCCTCGTAAATTGGGGCATGTTCGTAGCAGCTCTATGGCCCGCAATAGCTTGCCGCCCGTTCCGCGACTACCAGGTGCTTGCGCACCTGTGGCACTTCGACTGGCCGCTCCTACGAGCGATCATTTTGATCGGAGCGCCGATCTCGGTAGCAGTCATCATGCAATACGGCGTGTTCGCCGCCGCCGCACTCCTTGTAGGTAGGATCAGCCCGAGCGCGCTTGCCGCTCATCAGATTACGATGCAGATCGCCACAATCGCCTACACGGTGCCCTTCGGCATCAGCATGGCGGCCGCAGTGCGGGTCAGTCATGCGGTCGGGCACAATGACGCCTCCGGTATCAAGCGCGCAGGCCTGGCTGCGATCCTGCTCGGTGTTTTGGCCTCTGCGCTTGTGACGGTTGGGGTCATTGCGACGCGTTTTCGGATCGCCGCGTTTTTCTTAAACAAGTCACTGAACGACACGGACACGGCAATCGGACTGACGTCATCCCTCCTTATGGTTGCCTCAAGCTTTTTCGTAGCTGATGCAGCGCAGGTCATTGCGGGTGGCGGGCTCCGTGGGCTGAAAGACACGGCAAAACCGCTTCTGTTCGCAATCTTTGCGTACTGGCTAATCGGCTTCCCGGTCAGTTTCGCCTTGAGCTGGGTCTTTGGTGCAATTGGAGTCTGGATCGGGTTATCCGCCGGCGCAATTACCTATGCAGGTTTCCTCGTCACCCGTTTTCTGTTGCTGGCAAGTCGCTTTACTGTATAGGCCGCTCCTATGCCTCTTAAACCCAAGGAGAAGATTCCGTGCTCGCGCGTGCCTCCGGGGTGAACTTCATGTTCGGCCTTTAAGCAATGAAACGCTGACTGCAGCAGCATTTTTAGCGTTTCGACGGGAGATACTCTCATTACGAAGGCCGCCTTACGAATCGGAGGAGGCCGCCGGCCACGAAAACAGTCATACAAAAACGGGGTTGCACACCGTCCTCACCATGAGCTTACCATCGGGGCTCCCAGTGACTGAATACATCCGTCACAATCTGAGCCCCGATGGTAAGCTCACGGTGCGGGCGTCGAAACTAGCGGCCGGGATGACGCAGCCGGAACACCAGGACGAATTCCTGTGCGAAGTCCCGGAGGGTGCGAAGTTCGTATGGGATCAGTAAATCGAGGGTGTGAGTGACGCTCGATGTAGATGTGATCTGTACTGCGGCCATATTCCATAGCTCGTGTGGCAGCGAGCGAACGGGGCCTTCGTTCAGAACCGTCGCTCATATAAGAGCGCGTATTCCGCTTTTAAATGACAACGGGCAAATATCCCGGCCTCCTCGGTTGTTGATTTACTCAGCGCAGCGGCAGGGCGCTATTTTCGCGCCGTTGGCGCACGCGCAACAATAGTCCCCTTCCTACAAGGAAAGAGCGATCATGGCTAAAGTCCCTCCATTCCATTCGATCAAACCCTATTCAACGAATGTCTATCATGACAACGACAAGTGCACTGAAGGCAACAACATCGAATGGCAGTATCGCCTTCTGGCGCAGCCGGTCGGCCCCGTTGCGAGCCACTGCATCCGGCTTGCCTGACTTCAACGGTGGTCGTGGTGTACGGCGCAAGCAGTCCCACGCTTCGTGATTATCCAATGCGGCACCGAACAACCTTGTTGGGGAGCACGTCCGCTTCCATCACCATCGGAAGCAATATTCGCGCTTTGGCGGCCTTCTTTCCGGCGATAGTTAGCGCAAAACGCCGACAAGTCGCATCCGATATGGATTCTAGCCTGCCCGAGCCGCCCCTGTCTTCAAAGGCTCGGGTCCTGTCGCAAACGCAACACTATAGCGACCGTATCGCACCACGCTCCTCGGCGGCAGGTATTCTAATAAGTTGGGCAGTTCCGAGGTCTGTTTGGGCGAGCTACGAGATCGGTTTGCCCTTAGCAAGTCGGCACATGCAAGACAACTGTGGGTCCACGCTGCTTCAGGCCAGCCTTTGGCAAGGATTTCGCAGGAGATCCCAGCAGATATTGCCGGATTCGCCAAGAGAGCCGATGCCCATCAATGATGAATTGGCTGCCATGCGTAGTCATCGTAACCGCATTCACCGCTACAGCCAGCTCCTGGAACGCGAGCTGCCAGAGCACGATCGCAGCTATTTGGAAGGACGCTTGTCTGAAGAATGCCGCGCGCTTAGACGCCTGACAGACGCCGTTTTTCCCATCGCGCTTGGACTCCCGCGCAGAATTACTCTTTCCGTACGGTCAGCCGAGTAGAGTAGGCGGCTAGCACGTGGCTAAAATCCAGGTCACGCTGCCCGACTGTGCCATACCGTAAACCCAACGGCTCGCCACTCGTAAGCTAGTCCCCCGTGAAGTAACGCGAACAGCCTGAAGTTACGGGCTAGTTCGAGGAATGCCGGCGATTGATTTTGCCGGCAATCGCGATGGCGAGGCCGATTTCCTTGCAAGATCGAATGAGGTATTCCGTCGAATTCAATCGTGATCCTCTGCTCGTCGGAGTGCATGAGCGGAGGTTTTGATGCGGCCACGGGAGCGGCGCGAGACCGGCGAGCAGGATCTGTTTCGCTCCCTGCTCGATCAGATCATCGATAGAAAGCATTCGCTGGCGACGCTGGCGCGCACGGTGGATTGGGGCTTCCTGGAGCAGGCGTTCGGAATGGTCTACACGGACGGTCCTAGCCAGTCGCCGCTGCCGACGCGCTTGATCGCAGGGCTCGGGATCCTTAAGCACACCTATGACCTGTCCGACGAGGTCCTGTGCGAGCGCTGGGTGGAGAACCCCTATTACCAGTTCTTCTGCGGCGAGGAGTTCTTCCAGCACCGGCTACTGGTGTTCGATCACTCGTCGTTGAGGCGCTAGCGCAACCGTATGGGCGAGGAGCGGCTTCAGGCCCTGCTAAGAGAGCCTGTCGGTTGCCGTCAGGACCAAGGCGATCGAACCGTCGGAGTTCTCCCGGGTGATGGTCGACACGACGGTGCAGCCCAAGAATGTGATGTTTCGGACTGATGCCAAGCTTCTGAACCGAGCGCGCGAGAAGCTGGTGCGGCTGGCGCAGCTCACCCGGGTGCGTTTACTCCAGTCCTATGCGAGGGTGGGCAAGTTCGCCCAGATAAAACATTAGCGCTACGCCCATGCCAAGCGGTTCAAGCGTGCCAGGCGGGCGCTGAGACGATGCGTACCTATTTCGGCCGGGTAATGTGTCATTGTCAAGCTCACATTTTTGAACTCTCCAACGGCAAGGTGGTAGCGCTCGTGCCGTCGCAGCTGGTCAGGGTTGCGGAGACGGCACGGGCGCGGGTGATACATGGTTTGCCGGCCAGGCTTGGGATCGCTCGGACCGGTTGACGTCGTCGCTGGGGTCATGGTCCTTTCCGAGGTCGCGCAGCGCCTCATGATGATGTCCGGGTCGGGTGCCTCAACGTCTGCAGCGGAGTACGGTCAAGCCGCCACCAGCCGAATGAACGAGGTCGCCACAACACCGTCCCAGCTGGACATCGCCAGTCCGGCGGACCGGACCAGGAACTTCACAAATCGGATCAGGCTTCCTTCGCCTGGCCCCAGTCGAACGATGTGCCGTCTACCCAGATACAGTGAAGAACTAGGGCGATCTTCCGCGCGATAGCAACCTTTGCCTTTCTCATGCCAATCCGCTTGGCAAGCTTCATTCCCCAAGCCTTGAGAGAAGACCATTTCTTCGTCCGATAAAGCAGAACTGTCGCCGCTTCGAACAGGTAAGTTCGGAGAAGACGGTCGCCCCATCGGGATATCTTGCCATTGATATCCGTTTCGCCAGACTGACTGCGCCGCGGTGTAAGACCCAGATAGGCGCCGACGCTCGATGCTGATCGGAATCGCGATGGGTCATCGATCGTATGCCGGAACGTCAAGGCAGTCACCACACCAACACCAGGAACCGTCATTAAGCGACGCGTCGTCTCATCCGACCTCGCAAGCTGTCGGACTTCATCGTCGAACTTGCTTTGCTGCTTGCAGATCTGCTCATGGATCGACAGAAGCGGCGCGATCACACCGAGGAGCTGATGACCGTCAGCCAACAGGTCACGGACCAGATTGCGGAACTGCAGGCCTATCGCGCGTGGAAACAGCAGCCCGGATTCTTTGATCAGGCTGCGGACCTGGTTTTCGATATCTCGACGAATGGCCACGAGCCGGGATCTCGCGACGAGTATCGCGCGAATCTTCTGACTTTCCTCGCTCTTGACTTTGACTTCTCGATACCAGCCAACTCGCACCAGTTCGGCCAGACCTCGAGCATCATTCTGATCGCTCTTGTTCATGCGTACCGACAAGGCCGCGTGGGCATGCCGAGCGTCGATGCAAACCACCGGAAGATCGACCCTGCGAAGTTCATGCCACAGCCAACTCGCCATCGCGCCGGTCTCAAAGCCGATGCGCTCCGCCTGTGGCGCCCGCTTGCGAAGCAGTGCCGTGAGCGCCCCCGGGTCGGACTTGGCCTTCCCCTCGAACAAGACCTCGCCCTCTTCATTGACCACGCACATCGAAGTTTCTTTTTGCGATACATCGAGTCCGACATATTGCTTCATGACAGGTTCTCCGAATCGGTTGATTGCGAGAGCTCGATTCTAATGGAGCTTTTCGTGCCCACGAGCGCTGACCGCAATTACGTCATCGTTTGCAATATTGACCCCCCGTATTGCCTCACCTGAGGATGTTACTTTCGCTTGACGGATGTAGACCCCACTGTCAGCCGGTCCGAGGTTGCGTCATTGCTCGCAGGATCGGAGGGACTGGGGGACGTCGCGGAATGCCCATCACACGCAGCGGCGGCCCCAGTCCCGGGATCACCGGCCAGTGCCGCACCCTCAGCCGTGCGCGGGATGATCGTCTCGGCTGCTTTGCGTCTGAGCGATCGCAACAATCGCTGCACGATGGTGTGCTGCGGCGGACCGAATTGTTCGGGGCGTTGTTCAGCGAGGCGACCGAGAATTGCCAGCGCGGTTAGACGGGGCTCGGCCGCCAGCCAGCGCTCGATGTCGGCGAGGTGCGGATCGAGCATTGATGGCATTCTCATGCGCTTTTTGTATGGCTTGTGCAGACGCCGATGGATGATGCGCTGCTCCCCCAAATGCACATCATTGCCGAGCCTCTTCGCGAACGCTGCTGCGTTCGTTGTCGGTACCGGTGGGCTGGCTGCTGCCACGAGCTTGCCCGCTCGGGCGTCGACGCGCGTGCCGAGCTCCGCCTGGGCGTCTCTCATCTCGGCCAGCAGGGCCACAGGATCGAGCGTGCGATAAAGCTCTCGAAGACGCCGTTTGACGACCTTGCTCAACCTCGGATGCGCCAGTGCGCGTTCATAGGGCGTGGCTGGAACATGATAGCGCTTGATCACTTTGGCGCCCTCGCGTCGCTTGTCCTTCAGCTTGGGGAATGTCCGAAGTTTTGTGTAAGCGATCGACGACGGCAATCAGGATAGAAGGCAAAGGTAGCCGTTGCCCGGAAGATCGCCGTAATCCTGCACTGTATCTGGGTCGACGGCACATCGTTCGACTGGGCCAGGCGAAGGAGGCCTAACCCTATTTTTTAAGTTCCTGGTCCGGCCTGCCGGACTGGCGATGTCCGCTGGGACGGTGGTCGTGGCGACGGCTCCAGCATCTGCTGGTGGGCTTCGATCGGAATGCTGCTGTATGTTGGAGGGCTCTCGAAAAGATCCCCCTGACGACGCAGTTGCCCAGTGTCGCCCGATCAAGCCGCAGGCCCTGGCGCGCATAGATCTCGGACTGGCGGTAGAACGGCGTATGGTCGCCAAACTTGGAGACGATGTAGCGCGGCAATCTGGGTAGGAGGTGCGCGGCGATCAGGATGGCGAGGCAGTGTCGCGGCCTGATGATGATTGCCGCGATGATTGTCGCGCGCAAGAGTTTTGTTGAACTCTGATTGTCGCGCAGCGTCAATCAGCGACGGTTTTAGGTGTCGCGTGCGATGGCGGCCGTCCTGGACCGCGTTTTCGTTCGAGGGCGGTCCGTCTGCGATAGCTCTCGACGTTCATCTCGACGATGGTTGCGTGGTGAACGAGGCGATCGATAGGCGAGGGTCATGGCGGGATCCGGGAAGACCCTGTTCCATTCGCCGAATGGCTGATTGGCGGTGATCAGCATCGAGCGGCGCTCGTAGCGTGCACTGATGAGCTCGAACAGCACGCTGGTCTCGGCCTGATCCTTGGTGACGTAAGCGAGATCATCAAGGATCAGGAGATCGAAGCGATCGAGACGATTGATGGCCGCCTCGAGGGTGAGCTCGCGTCGCGCCAGCTGGAGCTTCTGCACGAGATCGGTGGTGCGGGTGAAGAGGACGCGCCATCCGTTCTCGATGAGGGCCAGGCCAATCGCTGCCGCCAAGTGGCTCTTTCCGCCGCCGGGCGGGCCGAACAACAGCAAATTGGCGCCCTTGCCCAGCCAGCTGTCACCGGCGGCGAGCGCCATCACTTGCGCCTTCGAGATCATCGGCACGGCTTCGAAGTCGAAGCTATCGAAGGTCTTTCCGGCGGGCAAACGTGCTTCGACAAGGTGTCGTTCGATCCGACGGCGTCCGCGTTCGGCGATCTCGTGCTCGGCGATGGTCGCGAGGAAGCGGCCGGCCGGCCAGCCTTCCTTGTCGGACTGTTCGGCAAATTGCGCCCACAGCACCTTGATGGCAGGCAGACGGAGCTCATTGAGCAACAGATTGAGGCGCGCGGCATCAACCGTGTTCGTTACGCTCATGCGGCACCTCCGGTCTCGGCGGTACCGATGAGGCATTTGTAGGTCGCAAGCGGCACGAGCTGCACCACGACGTTCGGCAGGTTGGCGGGATCGGGGGCGAAGTGAGCACCTAGCCGGTTGAGGTCGGGCAGTCGGCCGGCCTCGAGGTCGGCGGTGAGCTGACCGGCGAGTTCGGTCTCGCAGCCGCGTTCATGAGCGAGCGCGAGGAGATCGACCATGATCCGGCAGGCTTTTTTGTCCGGCAAGCGTTCGCGCAACCGATCGAAGGTCTTCCGATAGGCATCGCGCGGGAACAGCCGATCTCGGTAGACCAGATTGAGAAGCGCCATCGGCTTGCGCCGCAGGGAATGGATCACGTGCCGATAATCGACGACCTGGTCGTACTTGCCATTGGGATGCGGCCGCCCACGCGGCAGGGTGACGAGATGGGTGCCGCCGACGAACACGTCGAGACGATCATCGTAAAGGCGCACCCGCAGCCGGTGACCGATCAGGCGCGATGGCACCGTGTAGAACACCTTGCGCAGGGTGAAGCCGCCGGACGATGTCACGCGGACGATCACCTCTTCGTAGTCGGAGGTGCGGCGATCGGGCAGCTCCTGCAACACCATGCGCTCGCTATCGATCCGCTTGGCGTTGCGGGCATTGCGGCGGCTGACGATCTCGTCGATGAAGCCGCGATAGGTGGCAAGATCGTCGAAGTCGACAGTTCCGCGCAGCAGCAAGGCGTCCGCGATTGCTCGCTTGAGATGACCGTGGGGCCCTTCGATCGAGCCATTCTCGTGGGCGACGCCTCGATTGTTGCGGGAAGGCCTCATGCCGTAGTGGGCACAAAGGGCCTCGTATCGCTGCGTCAGATCGTCCCGTGCATCACGATCGAGATTGCAGAATGCGGCCGACAGACTGTCGGTCCGATGCTCCCGCGGCGCCCCACCGAGCGACCAGAGGGCATTCTGCAGGCCTTCGGCCAAGGCAACGAAGCTCTCACCGCCAAGCACGACGTGGGCGTGCTCGAACCCGCAATAGGCCAAACGGAAGTGACAGAGACGATGATCGAGCGGGACCCCCGCGATCGTCACACCCAACTCGCCCATGTCTGTGAAGTCGGAGAGCCCTAGTTGGCCAGGCTCGTGGGTTTGGCGGAAGATCACCTGCTGCTCCTCGCCGTGGATCGCCCGCCAGGCACGGATACGGCGTTCCAGGGTACGACGGATACCGCTGCCGAGATCCGGATGACGTCGGAGCATCTCCTTGAACACCGCCACCGGGCGTAAGCCAGGGGCCGCCTTCAGGATCGGGACGATCTCGGTCTCGAACACCTCGCTCAACGGGTCCGGTCGTCGCCGGCCGCGGGGCGCCTTCCTTTGCGATGGAAGTCGGGGGTCTCTCTCGATCCGATAGGCGGTCGACGTACTGAATGACGCCTTGGCCGCCGCCACTGGCGGGCTATCGGTCTGACGGTACTTCATGTAGAGCCTTCTGTGGTTGCCGCCCGCAATGCAAGAAGTTTCTGACCCTTTGGCGTGTGATCGAGTGCGGTCTTCTGTCAGGCCTTCCTTTACGGCATTTTCAGAAGCCGCTGGCCGGTATGGTGATCCGCGGACCAGGTCCAATTCTCATCTCCGAGCACGTCGGCTCTTTGGCTCTAGCTGGTTTCCTGATCCAGATCTGTTCGATCGTTGCGCCCATTCGGGTCGTCGCCTTCTCACACCCCCTTCGCCAACGTCAGGCTATTTCGTGCTGCATGCAGTCATGCCGTCACTGCCTGCGCTGGGTTCCGATAATCCTCCTTCCGGGTGAGCATGGCCCAAATCGTCCGAGCCATCTTGTTCGCCAAGGCGATCGCCACAAGCATGCGCGGCTTCCTCGCCAGCATCTGCGCCAGCCAGGATCCGCTAGGGATCGACTTGCGCCCGAGCCAGTTCAGCCGCGACATCGCCCCAACGATGAGCAACTGGCGAATGTCCGCCTGTCCTTCCTTCGAAACGCGTCCGAGCCTTTCCTTTCCCCCTGAGGAATGTTGCCGTGGGACCAAGCCGAGCCAAGCCGCGAAGTCTCGGCCACGTCGAAAGGCCGCCATGTCGGGCGCGAAAGCCTCGATCGCGAGTGCGGTCAGCGGGCCGACCCCCGGCATTGTCTGCAGCCGCTGCGCCGTGACCGTCCGCGTCGCCAACTTCTTGAGCTGCTCTGCCTTGGCATCGATCCGCTCCGTCTTGTAGGCGATCTGATCAATGAGACTCCGACATTCCTCGCGGACCAGTTCTGGTAGATCGCTGTTCGGATCTTCGAGGATTGCGTCAATGCGTTTAAGTTGTTCGATTCCTTGCGGGATGATATGGCCGAATTCGTAGAGAACAGAACGCAGCGCATTCACCAGATCGGTGCGCTGATGAACAAGGCGCTTCCGAGCCCGAAAGAGCACTGCCCTGGCCTGCTGTTCTTCCGATTTCGGCTCGACGAAGCGCATCTCGGGGCGCTGTGCCGCGATCACGATTGCTTCGGCATCAGCCGCGTCGTTCTTTTGGCGTTTCACAAAAGGCTTCACATATTGCGGAGCGATCAGTTTCACTTCATGGCCGAGCTTGACCATCTCCCGTGCCCAATAGTGGGCGCTGCCACAGGCTTCCATCACCACCACTGCCGATGGGTGGCCCGCCATGAACTTCCGAAACTGAAGCCGCGACAGTTTCTTTCGAAATTTCAAGTGTCCCGCCATTGACGCCCCGTGGAGCTGAAACACATTCTTGGCTAGATCCACTCCGATCACCGTATCCATCAATTTGCCGTCCTCTTCGCTTCGGGGTTCAAACACTGCGTTCTTGGCACATTACGATGCCGTCTGGGGAGGGCGGCAACCATCCCATCTCATCTGGTGATCTGTGATGTGTCGGCCGGGCACGCGAGTGATTCCTCTTGGCGGAAGAACCACTTGCATAATCCCGACCGGCCGCGATCACCAGTCGGCGCGGTCCTCCTAGGGATCGCGCCGACGCTGGGCTCGTAACTCCGGTCGGGCTACGCCCTCCCTACGTCACGAGCCCAGCGAAACTCTCTCACCTTGATTGACGCTGCCTTCCATCCTGATCGCCGCGCGACAAGACGATCACGTGCGCAATGGCCGCTTCGGTCGGCGGCCCGCTGAGTACGACGTGCTCCGGCGCATGCGCCTGCACGACAGTGCCGGAGTAGCGGCGGCAGATGTATTTCGGGCGGCGTGTGACCAGCACGCGCCATTGCGCCGGGATCACGTCAAGGCGCTTGCTGACGTCCTCGCCGATCTTCGTCATGGTCCGCAACCGCACGGGCAGAGCGTGCTCGCAGGCTCGATGATCCGTTCCACGCGCGGCAAATGGGCAGGCAAGCAGCCGCGATTGCGATGAGAACCTTGATCCGGTACGCTCCGCGATCGGCCCTTGATCACAGCCTCGGCTCTCTCCTGCGCCGCGTCCAGGATGCCTTGCGCGATCTCCACGTCTTCCAACGGTAAATGATACTGATCTGGCCGCAGCTTCTCGGATTTCGCGCCGAACCTGTCGCGCCGCAATTCGCCGAGGATGACCTCCAGCCGACGCTGCGCTTCCTCCGACGCCGCCAGCGCCCCCTGATGCTCGCTCAAGGCCGCCCGCGTTTGCGCCAAAAGGGCTTTCAGTTGTTCATTTTCGTCGCGCAGCGCCGCGATGCTCATGCGCTATTTCGAGCACATCGCCGCCGCGCGTGCCACGCTCAAAATAGCTGCCGAGTCATTCTGCCGCAGTTATCCCGCCGCCTGGGGGCGCCGTGCTTCTTCCGGGCGGACCAACCTCCAATCCAGCCCCTCGAACAGTGCCGCGAACATCGCCGGTGATATCCGCATCACGCCGTCTGCGATCGTTGGCCAAACGAACTTGCAACCTTCAAGACGCTTGTGCACCAACACCAGGCCCGTTCGATCCCAGACAAAAGTCTTGATCCGGTCCGCTCGTTTCGATCGGAACGCGAAGGCGCCTCCGCTGAATGGATCAAGACGAAGTATCTCCTGCACTTCGCCGTAAGCCCATCGTGGCGACAGTGGAAGTCGATCGGCCGGTTGCAATGTAACTCTTATCAGCAGCGGCCGCGATCATCGTGACGCTCGCACCTTGCGGATCACCCCGGACAGCTGCTCGCCATCTGTCGCCGTATCCGTCTGCAACACGACATCGTCGATTGCGGCGTCTCAAGCTTGATCGCGGAACTTGACACTCCTCCGACGCATCTCCCACGATCAGCGGCGCGAATGTCGGATGCGACTCGGATAAGTCGCCGAGAGTCTGTTATCCCGTGTCGCGGTGGCCGAGGGGCGCGCAAGCACGGAGCGACGCGCTAGCAGATCTACGATTGGCGACGGCAGTTTCGGGAGCGAGGCGTGTTGCCGCCGTGCGAGGCGGCTCTCAGCCTCCGAACGCACGCGGCGCCCCGAAGGTCCTCCAAGAACCTCCAGCCGGCTCACCGACCTCGCCGATGAGACGTCCAAATGGACATCCTTTTTGCCGTCTAATCCCATCTAAACCTCGATCCAAGCCGGACGCTTCTTCGCACAGCTATCCGCTCTCGCTAAGCGCTTACGCGCTCTCGTTCCGCATTCAACAAAAGCCTATAACGGCGTATACATCCGGGCCGCAGCCGGCACGCACTGTCAGCTATCATTTGCTACACGAGCCAACACGCAACATCGAGCGCCGCAGGCGCCTTCGTTCGCCTCGAATTCCGACGCCTGCGCGCCATGCTCGCACTATCTCTTCACAACCTGACACTACGTCAGGTTCGGCTCTGCTATCGTCGAGCTCTGTTGCACTTCAGGTACAGCAATTCGCGTAAGCGCTGATACAACGGCCACACTGGGGGCCATTAAAGAGAGTAACAACCGAAATGAAAAAGCAGTCACTCGTTTGCGCGAGCATTCTTGCGATGGCCGCTGCGACGTCCGCGTCTGCCGCAGATCTCGCCGCGCGTCCCGCATTTCCGAATACGCCGACGCCCAGCCCGGCTGTCATCGCGCTCTACGACTGGAGCGGCTTCTATGCCGGCGTCAATGGCGGCTGGGGCTCGAGCCATAACTCCTGGGATTTTCTCGGCTCTATCCCCGAGGGCTCTCACGACGCAACCGGCGGCACAGTAGGGGGCCAGATTGGATATCGTTGGCAATTCGGCAATACCGTGCTCGGACTCGAAGGGCTGGGCAACTGGGCCGATCTCAGCGGCTCAAACGTTAGCATTGCCAACCCGGGCACCACCAATCACACAAACATCGACGGTTTCGGCTTGCTGACCGGCCAGATTGGCTATTCGGCCGGCAACGTACTGCTCTACGCCAAAGCGGGCGCGGCTGTGGTAGGGAGCACTTATCGGATCACTAATTCGGCTGGCTTTCTGGGCGACGCGGATACCACACGTTGGGGAGGTACGGCCGGTGCCGGTCTTGAGATTAGCCTAACACCGAACTGGTCAGCTGGCATCGAGTACGACCACGTGTTCATGCCGGCTAGTGACGTTAGCTTCGCAACAGGACTAGGAAACGACCGCATTCGTCAGGACTTTGATCTCGTCACCGCCCGCCTCAACTACAAGTTTGGCTGGCCACTCGCGAGCAAATAAGGATCTCAGTTTCTCAATCAATGATCGAGGGCCCCGGCGCCTGCCGGGGCTCTTTGTCCAGGGTCATCGTCCTGTATCGCCGTCGGCCTTTCAATAGGTGTTATCAGCTCTCTTGATCCATGAGGGCTGCGTATAATTAGGCTCGCTTCGCCCGGCGATCACGGTCTGGCCTCCGACGAGTCCCTATATCGCCGCCTCAAGCTCGATGTTGGAAGCTTGATATTGCCACGGCGAGCCGTCCGGCATCGGCAACAGTGCGCATGCCAGCCGTATTCAAGCCGCGCTTAGTGAATGGCCTCCTGACCAAACCGCAACAGCGTCGCACCGGCTCGACGATTCTCCCTCGCTCGACGAGGGACTACCAACGCTGAGAGGTTTAATATTCCGCATGGTGGAGTATGTCACGTGCACCAGCCATATTCATGGACAAAGTGAAGGTGCGATCATGAATAACTCTGCCGACCCCTCACGTACTCTTCGAACGTTAGAAACGTTGGAATCCAACGTTCGCCTGTACTCGCGTCTCTTCCCAGCGTGCTTTAGTCATGCGCGCGGGCCCTTTCTGCTAAGCGAGACGGGCGAACGGTTCATCGACTTCTTTTCCGGGGCTGGAGCGCTCAATTACGGCCACAACAATCATCAGCTAAAGGCAGCTATTACAGAATATCTGGGATCTGATGCTGTCGTTCACGGCCTCGATATGGCCACTCCGGCCAAGGTCGACTTTATGGAGACTTTCAACTCAGTTATTCTTCGTGAGCGGGGCTTGGATTATCGATTTCAATTTACTGGACCTACAGGTGCCAATGGCGTTGAGGCGGCATTGAAGCTGGCGCGTAAAGTAACCGGGCGCCACAACATCATTTCATTCACACGTGGTTATCATGGCCTCAGTCTCGGCGCCGCGGCTGCGACCAGCAGTCGCTTTCTTCGCGAAGCCAGTGGAGTCCCCCTGTCCGGCGTCACGATAATGCCCTATGATGGTTATCTTGGAGATGAGATTGATACGGCGGAGCACCTGCGGAACATATTGCTGGACTCTAGCAGCGGCATCGATGCGCCAGCCGCCATTCTCCTTGAAACAGTACAGGGGGAGGGCGGCATCAACGTCGCTCAAAAGGAATGGCTACGATCCGTACAAGCCCTAGCGGCAGAGATTGGAGCCATATTTATCGTCGACGATATTCAGATGGGTTGCGGCCGTACTGGCGATTTCTTCAGCTTTGAGTTCGCCGAGTTGTCACCAGATGTCGTAATATTGTCGAAGTCCTTAAGTGGATATGGTCTGCCGTTATCCATGTTGTTGATCAAAGAGGCAATTGATATATGGGAACCGGGAGAGCACACGGGCACCTTTCGAGGAAATAACCTAGCGCTTGTCTCTGCAACTGCAGCTTTGAATATCTACTGGCGCACTGAGATCTTTTCGCAAAGCATTTATCGACTGGGAACGCTGATGCGTCACCGGCTTAATGCTATTGCGCGCGCGCATGGAGACCACTTCACTGTCCGCGGCCGCGGAATGGCGCTCGGCTTTGATTGCCGAAATACTCACCTCGCTGAGACTGCAGCACGCAAGGCGTACGATAGGGGCCTCATCATTGAACGATGCGGCCCGGCGGACGAGGTCATCAAATTCTTTCCTCCGCTAACGATCGACCCGGAGACGCTGACTAAGGGTTTGGACATCTTTGAAGATAGCTTAGCGGAAGCAGCCCCGCTCTGACATGACATCTGCATCGGGCCTCGCTGCCTCGGCGAGGCCTCACGCCAGACGCTTGATCACCGCGGCAGGCTAGCACCTGTTCCGCATCTCGCTGGTGCTACACTTCGAGTACCACGACCGTCTAACTCTTGTTTCTCCCTGAACATGTTCCAGCTTCAGTCGACTAGCTCCCTGGGGACGGGCCTAGTCGTCGGGCAGGTCGCCTACCCGCATCACACTGCGGCCCAGGTCAACCTGGACTCGGATACGGATACGCTAACCGCCCGCACTCACGGTGAGCCCGGCTACAGAACCAGTAGGCTAACGAAGGCCGTTTGCATGTTGGGCGCGCGGTAATTGGTTGCGCATCACTTGCCTGGCAGGCACCTGGCAGATCGTGCGTTCTGGCGTTGCGTAACTCAACTGCCCAGTAGCGGAATGCACTTATCGAAGGATCGGTCCGCTCGGCGATGGTCATCGTGACAAGCCATCTCAAGACTTCTACAAGGGAGGTGAAGTTGCCGCTGACGACTCATTTCCGCGGTGAGTAGCCGGCTCTCCCGACCTGCAGCGCGGTATATCGCCAATCAGGAGGTGATGGCTAGTGAGGTGCTTCCACCCCACTAGTGCGGAGCTCTGCATGGACCCTCTGAGCACAGTAAGAAGCGGCCTCAAGATCTCGCAATTCGTATGTCTTTGGCTTGGACCCGGTGAGCGCTAAAACAACAATCTTCTGCGCACTCCTCACGGGGTGGATGCCTTCCCGATGCAGAGCGGTAAGCGCGGCCTCCGCGTCATGCGTCAAATACCCCTCGGGGCTTTCATCCTGCTCGAGATCGATCCACATGATACCAAGCCTTCGTAAAACGTCTTCAGCATTACGTTTTTCGAAGACGCTTTGAAATGCAACCCGTGTTGCTGACGGGTTGATGACCACGCAAACCCCGCCTCCTGCGTCAGTCACCAAAGTACCGGCCATCTCATTCGGCAGTAACGATTTGCAGGAGATGGCTATTCTCCGGCCGGCAGCATAGTCGATTGCGCCATGGTGAAGCACTTTCGCCCCGCAGCGTGCTATCCGACTTGCGTTGGCATAGGAGACTGTCGGGAGCAGCCTTGCTTGCCTCACAATCCTCGGATCGGCGGAGTAGATGCCACAGACATCCGAGTAGACTTCGCAAACGCCACTTCCCACCATATCGGCGGCTATTACCGCAGTCAAATCCGAGCTATTGCGGCCGAGCATTGAGACCCGTCCACCTTCATCCAGACCCTGCGCTCCGGCAAGGATTACCACGCGGCCATAATCGAGCGCCTTTAGCAGCGGTTTGTTGTCGACCTCCTCGATGACCGTCCTACCTAGAACCAAGGATGTCTTGATTCCAATCGAATAGCCAAAGAGCGATGATGTCGGCACCGAGTGTCTTTGCAATGCTGCCTCAAGAAGTCCAGCGGAAATCATTTCTCCCGCTGTCAGGACGGTGTCCAAGGCAACGGTGCTGCAGATTTCATTCACAGAGAGCGCTAGAGACTTCAGTACGTCCGTCTGGCCGTGCATCGCGCTAACGACGACCACGACTTGCCGCGCGTCATTTGCAAGCCTATCTACTATATGTCTGGAGACAGCGCGGTACGCCTCCGCATCACGAAAGCTCGATCCCCCAAACTTCATTACTTTGATTGACATGCGCCGTGGCCCAACGTGCGAGATCACTTGCTTTAACTCACCCGGCGCCGCATTAGATCAGACGACGAGCCGCTTCGCGCGCTCGACATCCGGCTGCTTCTTGAGAGCTGCTCCTCGCGCTAGGCTTGTCATCGTCGCAGCAATAGCTGTACCACGAGATAGCTCACGATTAGCGCCGCCCGGCATCTCGCTGGCGGCTTGGGCGTGTTGCGGCAGCACAGGACGATGCACCTAAACAATGGCGCGCTAGTTGCCTGAGACCTCCATCCCGCGTTGTTCGATGTCGCCCATCTTGATTGTTGCGGTTGCCACAAAGGTCGATCGGGCCGCTAGTTCACACACCGCAGCGAGCTCCGTCGTACTGCATCACTACCTGAGATCATCAACAAGGGACATGAGCGGCATCCGGCGTACTGGCTTGGCACACCTCTTGCTGATGCTTCCACTGAACAGATCTCGGGAGGCCTCTTGCTCAGTCCGTTGAATGATGTCCGGCACGCCGCGTTGTTGCTGCCCGGTCTCCGGCACTTGCCGCCCCAGACCTGCGATGGAGCGACGTGTTTCGCCCGGTTCACTCGAACGGGCGACCCACTGCGCCGAGCCAGAATTTGGCCAAATACGGCCTTGCACGGAAGAGCTCGCCTCTGGGAACGCGTTCCCAAGATGGTGCTGCGACCGCAGCGGCAAGCGGAGCGTTGCAAAAAGCGCTCCGGACCCTATGCCACCCTCGGCGGGGACAGCACCAAGCGATTATATGCGCTCTACCTCAGCCCGGGCCCCGCCGGGACACAAAGCCCTCGCTTTTTTTCAGCTGGAGCGACCACCGCCGGTAAGCAGTCCGGTCCTGCGCCTGTTAACAATCGAGGCGCGCCAATCGTGTCAGGCCAAGAACGTATTGTGTGGAAAGGCCGGACGATGACACACGCCTGCGGCGTAGGTCGCCGCGACAACTTCGATGCGAAACCCGGCAAAAACTATGGCCTCTGGCAATCAGAACGCAGATTCTATTTGCCAACTGGACAGTTCATTGTCGTGGCGCCCTCGTCTCGGTTCACCAGAACCAGACTATCAACAGCAGGCCGCATCCTTGGCCTCCCCACAGGCGGCCATCAAACATTCTATGAAGATAGAGCGAGAGGGGACTCTGCGCCTGTAGGGCGGGAGATCGCCTTGCGCTTCCATATCCACAACCGTCTGCGTGCCGAACATCAATTGGTAACTCGCATACAGACGCCGTACATCAGCCGGGGAGAGACCTTACAATGAGCCTGGGATATCAGCAGAATGTTCGGCAATCGCAATCAGCCGTACTATCGCCGCGCCTGGCGAAGGCGATAAAGCTGCTGAAATTGTCTAATCTCGATCTGGCTGATTTCGTGGAGGAGGAGCTCGAGTGCAATCCATTGCTGGAGCGCGACATAGACATGCTGACGCAAGAGGATGCCGGAACAACGACCGACCTCTTCAGCGAAGCCAGCGGTCCGGACGACGCTAGTGATCTTGACAGCGACGCGTTCGACAATAGCCAACAAGACGGCTTGAGCGTAGACCCTGGCACTCGCCCCGAGCTCGACGCGGCGCCCAGCCCGGAGCTTGACGATCTTCATTCCGAGCCATTTGATGAGGACATTCCTCAGAATTCGGACCAAGATCGGCTGGACGTCGGCACAGAGGCGTCCCGCAGCCGATCTTGTCAGGAAGACTATAATCTAGAGGCGTGCGTACCGAAAGAGATCACCCTCCGCGATCATTTGACCGAGCAGCTCGGACTCGCGCTGACGTCGCCCACAAAGCGACTCATCGGACGCTATCTAATCGACCTCGTCGATGACGCCGGATACTTGCCGCAAGACCTAGGAAATGCCGCCAAACGGCTGGGGGCCTCGCAAACAGATGTTGATCTCGTTCTGGCAACATTGCAGACGTTTGACCCTCCTGGCGTCTTCGCTCGTTCTTTGAAAGAATGTTTCGCGATCCAGCTGCGCGAGCGCAACCGCTATGACCCAGCGATGCAGGCACTGGTTGAGAACCTCGCTCTTGTACCTGAGGGGGTTCCTGCCCTGCGCAGCGTTTGCGGAGAGAGCGATGAGGACATCGCCGATATGATTGCGGAACTTCGGTCACTCGACTCGAAGCCGGGACATAAGTTTGGTTCGGTGCGCCTGGAACTTTTGATCCCAGATGTCTTTGTTCGCCGGGGTCATCACCACAATTGGGTAGTCGAGCTGAACAGTGAAGCGTTTCCCAGCATTTCGCTGAATCAGGTTTATTATCGCGATTTCAAGGGCAAAATGCGCAACCGTAATGACAAGGCCTACCTGGCCAATAAGTGGTCTGATGCACGCTGGCTGGTAAGTTCACTTGAGAGACGTGCGAACACAATCTTGAAAGTTGCGAGCGAAATTGTGCGTCAGCAACATGACTTTTTCTCCTACGGCGTAGAGCATCTACGACCCCTCAATCTGAAAGCAGTGGCCGACGCCGCGGGGGTGCATGAGTCCACCGTTTCACGCGTAACGAACAACAAGTACATGGCCTCCAATCGTGGACGGTTCGAGCTCAAATACTTCTTCAAACCATCCATTGCTTCAGCCGTCGGCGAGACGGCTCACTCGGCAGAGGCTGTTCGCCACCGCATTAAGAGGCTCATCGACTCCGAGGCCCAAGCATCAGTGCTCTCAGATGACGCAATCGTCGAGCTATTGCGTTCCTCTGGGATCGATATAGCGCGCCGGACGGTCGCAAAATACCGTGGCAAAATGGGCATCCCTCCGTCCGTGGAGCGACGGCGCCAGAAGCAAGCTGCTCTCGGCTATGTTTCCTCAACGACTCCGCTCAATTCCCCAGACCGTACGGAGGCGGCTTGATCCTATTGAAGGATTTCGTTCACAGCGGCGGAGAAACGCATAGTTGAGCTGTCAGGCAGGACCATCAAGCTTGCTAGGCGCCGGGGATTGCCCCCAACCGCCTAAAGCCCTTAGATTGAAGACGGCCAATTGGGGCGTTAAGTCGCCCCGACGGCCGTTCTGCTAGGCTCAGGGGCAACGGCTGCATCCTTTCGCAGCCCCGATGGCCCCGCGTGAGCGTGATCCTCTCTCAGGCTGCTACGCGATTTTCATAAGCAAGAAATGGGTTGACTGGTTTAAGCAGGGCATCCGAAGCATCGATTGGAGCTCTGCCGCTAAATTGCTTGGTCAACCCTGCACTGATGAACCATAAGATGCCATCGGCGAGCATCCTGTGGGACGCTTGAACACTTCGTCTCACAAGATCGCCGTGTTGATGCCTAGGCCGCTCCTCGACGGGTAGATACCGCGCCTCAAATGCTGAGAAACGAAGAGACGTTCGATCCAATTGACGCAAGCTCCGCTGCCAGCACCCTGCCGGGGCATGGTGTAGCTGACGGTAGGTTACCTGCGATTTTCCGGCAGGCGGGTCGGAAGGCATCAGCCTGCCACGTCGGGCAGACCGACGATGAATTCATCGCTTAATGGCGCGATGCTTTCCGGCGTCATGTAGCGGGCGCCTGGACCGCACATTCGTCGTTCTGCTCGACAGGGTCGCATCGATTAGGTCGGCGATTGCGTCTCCGTTAGGGAAGATGCCGACGACCTCGGATCGCCGCTTGATCTTGCCGTTGAGGCGCTCGATCGGATTGGTAACCGGTATTTGAGTTTCTCGGTGCCGATGTCCCGCTGCGATATTCAAGATAGTGGCGTATGGTGCAACCATCGGGAGAGAGGCACCGGGAGCACCAAGGTGCGGGCAGGCCGATGCATACGATCAGCCACGAGCTCGGGTTAGTAGCTGGCCGCCTCTGCGACCAGCCCGGTTGCGCTGAGAGCGCGCATCCGTAGTTGTCGTGTCGCCCGTAGCTCCCGTCATGTGGTCTGATTTGGCAGGAGGTGCAAGTGCGACGGGTGATTGACATCGACGTCCGAACCTCGGAGAGGTGGTGGTTTGGGAGGATGGCAGCCTCCGACATGCGGGCCGTATTGATATAGACGCGGACTGCGTTGGACGGTTTTGGCAAGACCCTGCTGGCCAGTGATGCGGTGGTGGTCGAAGCGACCGCGAACAGAGTGGCGGTGTCGCCGGTTCTGGCGTCGTTCGTGGCACGCGTGATTGTCGCCAATTCGCATCAGGTGAAGGCGATCGCCCAGGCTCAAGTCGAGACCGACAAGATCGATGCCGGCACACTCGCGTGTCTGCAGGCGCCCGCGGCACCTGCCGCAGATCCGGACGCCTGACGCAGAGACGGAACGCAAGCGTCGGCTAGCGGCGCGGCGCTACCAGGTCGTGCGGCATCGCGCGGCTCAAGAACGAGGTGCAATCGATCCTGCACGCGCACCTGATCCCGAAGTGCTCCAGGCCTGCTCGCGGTCCCCGAGATCGTCCGCGCCACTTGTCGGGCCAAGCGCGCGTCCGCCGGGTTTCAGCAACGGTGCGCTTGATCTAACACCAGGCAGTACGATTATTGTTAGTTTTGCGCCAGCTGCCCATGTTAGATGTCCAACGATGGCAGCATGGGCGCTGCAACTGCTGCCGCGCATACCGTCATGGACCGCCTACATGCGGCAAGAGCCTCTCCCTCATAGCGCCAGGACCTATCTCAGGAGATTGAGCGTCACTCTCAAGCTTCTGGGCAACGGCCCAAATGTTCTGCGGCCGAGGCAATGCTGCGAGCAGGAGCATAGTCTCTCCCACACTCCTACATCACCAGAACCAAAACGGCAGAGCAACCTAGTCGGCAGTTGGTCCCGTTGTCATAAGGCGCGGCACGCTACTTGCTTAACGGCCAATGAGAATAGATGCATTGGTCTCTCGCGAGAACAGGTGCTCGATGACTTTTGTCAGGATACTTCTGCCAACACTTTGGCGCCGAGGCGCTGCAATCGCAAGCGGCGGTGCATCTTATATCCGAAGTAGCGACATGAGCTCTCGCTTGGATTCCATGCGAGCGGCCACAGCTGCCCCCACTAGCGCCGTGTCCGCTTTCACCGCCGTAGATCTCATCCAAACCGACCGGCGCACTTGCTCGACCGCTTTGCGCCGAGCGGTGCGCCTGACGGCGAATGACGGTCACCACCACCTTTCACTCTTCTTCCAACCTGCGTCGCTCGGACATGCGATAATGACGCCTTGCGTTGAGCAACGGCAAGCTGACAGTGCACCAAAGTCCGCAATCTTGTCGCGCCGCGATCGCACTTTTCATGGAGCACAAGCGAGCGCATCAAGTGAGATACGCAATTGTATGGCATACCGACGGCTTTTTACCTTCTTTCGCAATCTTACATTGTTCTACAGCGCCCTTGCGTGCGGCATGAGCTTCGCTGGCTGAGTGCGTACTTTTTGTTAGCTTTTGAAGACGCCGGAGTTCGACACATGGCAACAGGTATCGTGAAATGGTTCAACGCAAGAAAGGGATATGGCTTCATCAGACCGGATGACGGAGGTCCGGACGTATTCGTACACGCCAGCGCGGTCGCAAAAGCCGGAAGAAGCGACTTAGCCGAAGGCATACGAATTTGCTACGAGCTCAGGACCAGTGCGGCAGGCCGAACCTTTGCAGAGGACCTCAGCATCCCCTAGACCCTTTGTCCGCCCTGTGAGGTGACGGGCGGCCCCGCGGCAAGCTCCTATCGAGGGTTGCGCCGGATGGTCCGGCGCCGAACCCCAAGCATGGGGAGCGGGCCTGATGAACCATAGCATTTTCGTAGGGCTGGATGTACACAAGGCAACGATTTCGGTTGCGATGGCCCAAGGAGTGCGCGGCGAGGAAGTTCGCAACTTAGGGATCATCCTAATCGCGCCGACCAATCAACAAGCGGGCAAAGAGCCCAGGTCAAGCTGTGCATCCTCTATCACCCCTTGTCGGCGGCCAGCAAAGCCGGGGTGATCGTCACCACCGCCATTGCACGCGAGATGGTCGGCTGCCTGTGGGCGACGCTCTTCAAGTAAGAACTCGGCCCGGCCGCGTGTGAAGAGCGCTGGTCGAGCGTATCGGTGCCAGGGCGGGAGGCAGGGCGCGGTGGGGACTCCTCGTATGAGCCGGCATTGTCGACGCTCGCTCGCAGATCTCGCCGCAAGTCCAGCACGGGACCTATTTGACGCTGGATCGAACGAAGCCACGTCTTGTGAGCGTGTAACTATGGGGGCTTGATCTAGGCTGTAGCGCGGCAATCTGGGTAGGAAGTGCGCGGCAATCAGGATGGCGAGGCGTGTCGCGGCCTGATGATGATTGCCGCGATGATTGTCGCGCGCAAGAGTTTTGTTGAACTCTGATTGTCGCGCAGCGTCAATCAGCGACGGTTTTGGGTGTCGCGTGCGATGGCGGCCGTCCGGGACCGCGTTTTCGTTCGAGGGCGGTCCGTCTGCGATAGCTCTCGACGTTCATCTCGACGATGGTGGCGTGATGAACGAGGCGATCGATAGCGGCCAGGGTCATGGCGGGGTCCGGGAAGACCCTGTTCCATTCGCCGAATGGCTGATTGGCGGTGATCAGCATCGAGCGGCGCTCGTAGCGTGCACTGATGAGCTCGAACAGCACGCTGGTCTCGGCCTGATCCTTGGTGACGTAAGCGAGATCATCAAGAATCAGGAGATCGAAGCGATCGAGACGATTGATGGCCGCCTCGAGGTTAAGCTCGCGTCGCGCTAGCTGGAGCTTCTGCACGAGATCGGTGGTCCGGGTGAAGAGGACGCGCCATCCGTTCTCGATGAGGGCCAGGCCGATCGCTGCCGCCAAGTGGCTCTTTCCGCCGCCGGGCGGGCCGAACAACAGCAAATTGGCGCCCTTGCCCAGCCAGCTGTCACCGGCGGCGAGCGCCATCACCTGCGCCTTTGAGATCATCGGCACGGCTTCGAAGTCGAAGCTGTCGAAGGTCTTTCCGGTGGGCAAACGTGCTTCGACAAGGTGTCGTTCGGTCCGACGGCGGCCGCGTTCGGCAATCTCGTGCTCGGCGATGGTCGCGAGGAAGCGGCCGGCCGGCCAGCCTTCCTTGTCGGACTGTTCGGCAAATTGCGCCCACAGCACCTTGATGGCAGGCAGACGGAGCTCATTGAGCAGCAGATTGAGGCGCGCGGCATCAACCGTGTTCGTTACGCTCATGCGGCACCTCCGGTCTCGGCGGCACCGATGAGGCATTCGTAGGTCGCAAGCGGCACGAGCTGCACCACGACGTTCGGCAGGTTGGCGGGATCGGGGGCGAAGTAAGCACGTAGCCGGTTGAGGTCGGGCAGTTGGCCGGCCTCGAGATCGGCGGTGAGCTGATCGGCGAGTTCGGCCTCGCAGCCGCGTTCATGAGCGAGCGCGAGGAGATCGACCATGATCCGGCTGGCTTTTTTGTCCGGCAAGCGTTCGCGCAAGCGATCGAAGGTCTTCCGATAGGCATCCCGCGGGAACAGCTGATCTCGGTAGACCAGATTGAGAAGTGCCATCGGCTTGCGCCGCAGGGAATGGATCACGTGCCGATAATCGACGACCTGGTCGTACTTGCCATTGGGATGCGGCCGCCCACGCGGCAAGGTGACGAGATGGGTGCCCCCGACGAACACGTCGAGACGATCGTCGTAAAGGCGCACCCGCAGTCGGTGACCGATCAGGCGCGATGGCACCGTGTAGAACACCTTGCGCAGGGTGAAGCCGCCGGACGAGGTCACGCGGACGATCACCTCTTCGTAGTCGGAGGTGCGCCGATCGGGCAGCTCCTGCAACACCACGCGCTCGCTATCGATCCGCTTGGCGTTGCGGGCATTGCGGCGGCTGACGATCTCGTCGATGAAGCCGCGATAGGTGGCAAGATCGTCGAAGTCGATAGTTCCGCGCAGCAGCAAGGCATCCGCGATTGCTCGCTTGAGATGACCGTGGGGCCCTTCGATCGAACCATTCTCGTGAGCAACGCCTCGATTGTTGCGGGAAGGCCGCATGCCGTAATGGGCACAAAGGGCCTCGTATCGCTGCGTCAGATCGTCCCGTGCATCACGATTGAGATTGCAGAATGCGGCCGACAGACTGTCGGTCCGATGCTCCCGCGGCGCCCCACCGAGCGACCAGAGGGCATTCTGCAGGCCTTCCGCCAGGGCGACGAAGCTCTCGCCGCCAAGCACGACGTGGGCGTGCTCGAACCCGCAATAGGCCAAACGGAAGTGATAGAGACGATGATCCAACGGAGCACCCGCGATCGTAACACCCAACTCGTCCATGTCTGTGAAGTCGGAGAGGCCGAGTTGGCCAGGCTCGTGGGTTTGGCGGAAGATCACCTCCTGCTCCTCGCCGTGGACCGCCCGCCATGCACGGATCCGACGTTCCAGGGTACGACGGATACCGATGCCGAGATCCGGATGACGCCGTAGCATCTCCTCGAACACCGCCACCGGGCGTAAGCCAGGTGCCGCCTTCAGGATCGGGACGATCTCGGTCTCGAACACCTCGCTCAACGGGTCCGGTCGTTGCCGGCCGCGGGGCGCCTTCCTTTGCGATGGAAATCGGGGATCTCTCTCGATCCGATAGGCGGTCGACGCACTGAATGACGCCTTGGCCGCCGCCACTGGCGGGCTATCGGTCTGACGGTACTTCATGTAGAGCCTTCTGTGGTTGCCGCCCGCAATGCAAGAAGTTTCTGACCCTTTGGCGTGTGATCGAGTGCGGTCTTCTGTCAGGCCTTCCTTTACGGCATTTTCAGAAGCCGCTGGCCGGTATGGTGATCCGCGGACCAGGTCCAATTCTCATCTCCGAGCACGTCGGCTCTTTGGCTCTAGCTGGTTTCCTGATCCAGATCTGTTCGATCGTTGCGCCCATTCGGGTCGTCGCCTTCTCACACCCCCTTCGCCAACGTCAGGCTATTTCGTGCTGCATGCAGTCATGCCGTCACTGCCTGCGCTGGGTTCCGATAATCCTCCTTCCGGGTGAGCATGGCCCAAATCGTCCGAGCCATCTTGTTCGCCAAGGCGATCGCCACAAGCATGCGCGGCTTCCTCGCCAGCATCTGCGCCAGCCAGGATCCGCTAGGGATCGACTTGCGCCCGAGCCAGTTCAGCCGCGACATCGCCCCAACGATGAGCAACTGGCGAATGTCCGCCTGTCCTTCCTTCGAAACGCGTCCGAGCCTTTCCTTTCCCCCTGAGGAATGTTGCCGTGGGACCAAGCCGAGCCAAGCCGCGAAGTCTCGGCCACGTCGAAAGGCCGCCATGTCGGGCGCGAAAGCCTCGATCGCGAGTGCGGTCAGCGGGCCGACCCCCGGCATTGTCTGCAGCCGCTGCGCCGTGACCGTCCGCGTCGCCAACTTCTTGAGCTGCTCTGCCTTGGCATCGATCCGCTCCGTCTTGTAGGCGATCTGATCAATGAGACTCCGACATTCCTCGCGGACCAGTTCTGGTAGATCGCTGTTCGGATCTTCGAGGATTGCGTCAATGCGTTTAAGTTGTTCGATTCCTTGCGGGATGATATGGCCGAATTCGTAGAGAACAGAACGCAGCGCATTCACCAGATCGGTGCGCTGATGAACAAGGCGCTTCCGAGCCCGAAAGAGCACTGCCCTGGCCTGCTGTTCTTCCGATTTCGGCTCGACGAAGCGCATCTCGGGGCGCTGTGCCGCGATCACGATTGCTTCGGCATCAGCCGCGTCGTTCTTTTGGCGTTTCACAAAAGGCTTCACATATTGCGGAGCGATCAGTTTCACTTCATGGCCGAGCTTGACCATCTCCCGTGCCCAATAGTGGGCGCTGCCACAGGCTTCCATCACCACCACTGCCGATGGGTGGCCCGCCATGAACTTCCGAAACTGAAGCCGCGACAGTTTCTTTCGAAATTTCAAGTGTCCCGCCATTGACGCCCCGTGGAGCTGAAACACATTCTTGGCTAGATCCACTCCGATCACCGTATCCATCAATTTGCCGTCCTCTTCGCTTCGGGGTTCAAACACTGCGTTCTTGGCACATTACGATGCCGTCTGGGGAGGGCGGCAACCATCCCATCTCATCTGGTGATCTGTGATGTGTCGGCCGGGCAAGCGAGTGATTCCTCTTGGCGGAAGAACCACTTGCATAACCCCGCCGGCCGCGATCACCAGTCGGCGCGGTCCTCCTCGGGATCGCGCCGACGCTGGGCTCGTAACTCCGGTCGGGCTACGCCCTCCCTCCGTCACGAGCCCAGCGAAACTCTCTCACCTTGATTGACGCTGCCTTCCATCCTGATCGTCGCGCGACACTAGGCGCCCGTCGGCGCGATTGACTCGATGTCCGCGAGCGAGTGTGGCCGCCGGTTGTCGCTGAACTGGCAGCAAAGAACGCTGCCTATACCGGGACGCGACTTGCACGAGCGGCTCAGGCGCCACAGTTTGCTCGTTTTGACCGATGGCGGCGACGGTGCGAGGAACGCGATGCTCCAGCTGAAGCGGCAGGCCTGCTGTAGAGTGAGGGCAGCTGTGCTACGTCTGATTATGGGATCAACACCAGAACGCAACTGACGTCCCCGTCTGTCAGACTCGGGACAGTTGTCGCACTAACATGGCGTCGCGACGCTCTCGCAATGGTGCTCAGAATCCCCTAACTCATTTATACGTGTCAGAACTGTCATGCTCCCGCCGATGGCATCGGACTTGCTGATCCTCTCCTTGAGAGGCTTGCCCGGAGCTACTCCGGGGAGGTTTATTTGGCCCTGGAGGGGAATTGTAAATGGCGGAGAAGGCGTGCTCGAGATGCGGTCGATATCAATAAGATCAGGCTACGCGCTGACCAATACGTCCATTATCCAAGATACTGTTCGACCGATCCCACCTTCGGGCGCTCACGACCGCCTAAAACGGTAAAGCATGGAGCGCGCGGTGATCTTGGCACTCTGCGTGGCCGCTCTCGCAGCCGGTGGAGTGCTGCTTTCGTTCGCCAAGCAAGCGCTATACGTCTTGGCATTGGGGTAGGAAAGTAGCGTAGCGATCATGTGGCTGTGGCACTTGATTGGCGGCAGCCAATATTTGGATCAGCAGCACTGGCTGCGCAGGCCGCCAGGCGGGAGCTTTTTGACGACATCTTGGAGCCGACTGTCGAAACGACCGTGATAAGGAGTCGAACGATGAGCAGCTGGAAGTCCCTATTGAGCTGTACGGTGGTGGGAGTCCTGATGGTTGTCCAGTTGGAGCTGGCGACGGCAGCGCCGATGCCGAGGAGTGTCGGAGTCGTGCAGGCCTTTCCTGGAGGCACGACCACGATGTCCCCTGTCTCTCACTGCAACTGCGAACGGAGGATCTCCAGTCTTGCAAGAGCCGAACTCTTCCGTGGCGCAAGTACGAGCGGCGGCTGTTATGGCCCTTATTGCGTATATGCGGAGCCGCCTTATGGATACCCTCCGGTCAGTTATGGCTGCAGTCCGTACCATACCGGCCCGCGGTCGTACCCGTTCCGCGCATATCCCTGCCACGGTTATAGGCACGGTTGTTACGGACGCCACTGTTGTTATCGCCAGTACGACTGCCCGGATTTGTGACCGACCGGCGAGACGAAACTGTCGGCTACTGGTGAAGCGGATCTATAGCAAGGAGCAATATAAATGACCCCGATGTATGGTCCGGCCGTGCGTTGCAAGTGGTTTCGCCGAGCTGGCGGTGAGCGGTCTTGCATCAATGTATCCGGCCTTTGATTGGAGCATTTGCTCCGGCCACCATGGATATCAGCGCGCGTGCGTTCTCGTTAGCGGACAGGCCTCGATTGGACCATTCGGGTCACCAGTGTTCGCATGCGCCGGGAAGACCGAACCTCCATCTCGTCTCATCCTCTCGCAGACCTCGGCTGGAAATTATTGATAGGGGCTTACGTCATCGCTTGCTCCTCATTTTGCTCAGTTCCTTTGTTCGAGCCAAGGGCCGTTCCTTCGTCCCGGCCCGCAGAACGTCGATCGCGTCGCGCGCAGGGGCGGTCAAGGCCAGCCGTCGCGCTTGGCTTGCGGCTGGCTCCGGCGTTGCCAGGCTGCGCCTTGACCGCGCCCAGCACGGCGCGAGGATCAAGCGGGTCGGACGCCTGCATCGTCAGTCCTCGTCAGCTCGAAGGCGCGTCCTTTGGCCAGCACCGCCCAGGCGATGCGGGCAAGCTTGTTGGCGAGCGCGATCGCGAGCACGTTGTGGTGCAACCGCCTTTTGGCGGCTTCGATCCAGGACTTGAGCCCATAACTTTCCCAGTTCTTTATCCTGACCAGCACAACGCACGCCGCCTGCACGAACAGAACGCGCAGGTAGCGATTGCCGCGCCTCGAGATTTTGCCGAGGATCGTGCGGTCTCCCGTCGAGATCTGCTTGGGCAAGCCAAGCGCCGAAGTCGCGGCCTTTGGAGAATACGTCTCCGGTGCCGATCGCGGCCACCATGGCGCTCGAAATGATCGGCCCGATGCCAGGCACCGTCATTAGGCGCGAGCATGCCTGATCTTGACGGGCCAATGCTTCAATCTCGCCGGAGAGGCCATCGATGCGCTGATCCAGCCGGTGCCAGTCGCCTGCCAGCTCCTCGATGACACGCAACATGCGTGGCGACAGGGCATCGGCGCGCGTCGCAAGGATGGTGGGCAGTTCGGTGCGCAAGAAGCCGATACCTTGGCGCACGGCGATCCCGCGCTCCAACATGAAGGCGCGAATCTGGTTGATGATGCCGGTGCGTTGCGATACCAGCCGCTCGCGCACCCGGTGCAGCGCCTGCAGATCCAGTTGCTCCGCGGTCTTGGTCGCCACGAACTTCATCGTCGGGCGCTGCACGGCTTCGGCAATCGCTTCGGCGTCATTGAAGTCGTTCTCCTGTCCCCTGCTATAGGGGCGGACATATTTGGCCGGCATCAACCTCGCATCGTGACCAAGCGATGCGAGTTTGCGGCTCAGGTGATGTGCGCCGACGCAGGCTTCCATACCGATCAGGCAACGCGGCAGATTTGCGAGCCGCGCCTCCACTTGCCCACGCGGTCACTTTTGACGCAGAACGATGGCGCCGCGCGCATCGTGGCCGACGACGTTGAACGAGTTCTTGCCGATATCGATGCCGATCACGGCGATCGCGGTATTGGGTGTCTGAGACATGGTGTGCTCCTTGTCTTTGCCGCCCCTTACCAGCTTCGCTTGCTGGCGGGGGCAGGAGGCCCATTAGCGGAGCTCGGAAGAGGAGGCGAACATGCCGTCGATATCGGGAGAATCAGGCTCCGCGATGACCAATATGTCCGTGAGTTTATTCGAACCTGATAACGACGTTCCAGGCGGCAAGCAATTGTAAAAGAGAACGCATGGAACACGTGGCGTCTAGGCACTCCGGGGCGTCGCTCTGTCGAGGAATGTCTTGGCCATCTCGCTGTCAGTCATGCAGGTATACGTCGGCATTCATCTCCAGTGCCGGATCGAGGTCTGCATCCAGGTGCATCTCCGGCGCCGACATGCTCCGGCAACACTATCCATGCCTGTTGCGAGTGACTGTCGAGTTACGAAGAACTCATGACCGCACATGGACGCATGGAGCACGCAGAGCATGCTTTGCTGATCGCCGTGCTGGCGCTATTCCGGTATCCTGGGCGATCTCGGACAAGCTCGGTAAGAGTGCACAAACCGAAGCGATCAGCAAACCTGTGGACGCCGTCATCGACTGGGCCTTGTTCATGGCCAAGACCAGCCGCCGCACAATGGTGGAGATGGTAGCTGAGCTGGAATCTCCTGCGGCGTCTATGTCACGCGTTCGCCGAGCTTCGACAAGCCAGGCCGATCGCCAGGACGGGCACTACGTTGGGGCCGGCAGCAATCACGCCCTCCCGCTCGATGCCGTCGGGAGCGCTGACCTAAGCGATGTGAGGTTGATACTTTGTGCCTCCGTTATGAAAAGGCTTGAATCGCACCTAGCGTCACATTGTACGATCCTGGAATGAAGTCGAGACCTCTGGTGAACCAACGCCGGCTACTCCTTAGCACCTGGGATGGCATACTTGGCTGTGGAGTTCTCGTATCTGTTCTAGTGGAAACCGGATGAAACGCGCGCTTTTGACTACGGCCGCACTGCTTTTGTTGGTAGGCACTGCTTCAGCCCGCACGCAAGAGGGCCCACCGGAAGGCGCGCAGGAGCCCCCCGCCCGGGAGACTCCCTGGGACCCTGATGACCCGGGTGCGGCGTGCCGCCGGGTGCCGGTTCCTTGTTCTGAGGAAGAGAGAATTAAACATCCAGGCCGGCTGATTTGCGGCCATCAACGGCGCGGCAACTGCCGCACCTGACAAAGAGAGCCCGCCGACGACCGTGCAACTTGATCGATCGGCCGCTATTTGGACTTGTGTTAGTTACCGCCGTCCACATCGAGCCTCGACGTCAGCACACCGAGGCCTACTCACCGCGCCGCAACCTAATCTCGGCAGAGGCTACACTTATCGATGCGGAGATTCCGTTCCGGACAGCAGGGACCATAAGAGCCCGTCGATGGGGATAGTGCTCTAGGGTTGGGTGATGGCTCCGCGACAGCTGCAATGTCGCGGTCGATCTCTTGCGCAAGCGAGGCCAGTTCGCTCCTCGCAGTATCCACGATCCATTGATCGAGACCGAAAGCATCTTTGCCCCCATAACAAAGCCGTGAGCCGTCGAGCGAGCTCGCCGGCGGTGACGAACTTGCATTCCAGATGACTACTGTCCTGACTCACAAGTTCGCAATCGTAAAATCGCATTGGATTCGCTTGGTTGTGCCAGAGCTGGGTGCTGGAATAGCGACGAAGGATTTGATGTCGGTCCAGCTACTTGCGCCCCTGATATTGAGCGATGATGAGCGTGCCGCACTGACGTCACTGACGAAGCGGCGGAACACGGCGCAGGCGCTGGCTCTGAAAGCCCGGATTGTGTTGACCTGCGCGGAGGGAGGACAGAACAAGAAAGTGGCGGCCAAGCTGCGCCTGGAGCGGCGGGACGGTAGGCAAGTCGCGCCACCGTTTTTGTAGAGCAGCGCGTGGCCGGGCTTCACGACGAGCCGCGTTCCGGGGCTCCGCGCACGGTTGATGATGTCCGAATCGAAGTCGTGACCGTGCGAACGCTGGAGAACTGCCCCGCCACGCATTGGAGCTCCCGCAGCATGGCAAAGGCGAGCGGTCTGTTGGTGTCGACGGTTCAACGCATCTGGCGGGCCTTCGGGCCAGCCGCATCGGATGGAGACGTTCAAGCTCTCGACAGACCCGTACCTACTGGCCAAGGTCCGCGACGTCGTCGGCTTTACGTCTCGCCGCCGCAGCACGCCATCGTCCCGTGTGTGAGCGACAAATCCCAAATCCAGGCTCTGGATCGCAGCCAGCCGATGTGGCCGATGCGACCTGGCCAGCCGGCCCGAAGGAGCCATGACTACAAAAGGCATGGCACCACCTCGCTGGTCGCGCCCTCGATATTGCGACCGGACGGGTCATCGGCAAGTGCTACCGACTTCACCGCGCCGCCGAATTTTGCAAGCTCCTCGACGAGACCCAGCCCGCGCCGGCTCGACGTCCATCTCGTCATGGACAACTACGCCACGCACACGACCCCGCTGATCCGGCGATGGCTAGTTAAAAGGCCGCGTTGGCATGTGCACCTGACCCCGACCAGCTCGTCATGGCTCAATCAGGAGCGCTTCTTCGAGCTCCTGACCGACAAGAACATCAGGCGCAGCGTCTATCGGAGCATTGCCGCCGTCAGGGCCGACATCGCTTCATTCATCGAACGGCACAACGCCGATCCAAAACCATTTCCATGGACCAATTCAATCGAGCGCTTCTGCCGATCCAATGCTCTGGTTCAGGACACTAGACTTGCAGCAGCACCCAGTGTGGGGCTCTGCGCATTTGGCCATAACGTTAATCATGGGCATGTACTCGAAGAGCGACCAAACACAGTTCGGCCCGCCGAACGGAATCGAGGCAAGAATGTGTCGACCCACGATCACGAGGATAAGTCTGGCCAGACCGCCCAACTGCTCGCAACGGCCAGGCCACTGAATGCCGAAGTGATACTTCATTGAAAACAAGAACGCCGCGGCATTGCTTGGTCGATTTCGGACAAGTCTGTCGAATTAGCCACACATCGGTGTCGCAACGGGTGAATACATAAGCCTTCCCTTCACCAGCCACGTGACTGCCGCCGGTCAGGATCGCGGTCGCTATACGGACCTCGTTTGCGATGGCACAACTATTGCTACCCCTTTACTCTGACACTCCATCTAACAATCGAGGAAGTACATGAAAGAGGCCTTCTCCGTAAACGAGAACAAGGACGAGTGCGTGGACGAGTGCGTCGACGAGTGCGTGGACCAGTACATGGATCACGAATTCCATCTTAATGCTGCGCTGTGGGCGCGGAGCGGCACGACCTTCCTCCCAGTCTCTGACGCTTCCTTGGAATTGCCAGCAGGTGCTTATCGCTGCCGCGAAAATAGTTGCACCGTTTTTTTCGAAAAGGTGCCGACTGTAACTGACACGCTCTTGAACTTGCCGGACACCGCCGCGGAGAGGCTTTTGGTCGAGTTCGACAAGTTCTGGGCTCTGCGCGAGAAGTACGTCGAGTACGGCTTCACGCACAAGCGCGGCATGCTCCTGTGGGGCCCTCCCGGTAGTGGCAAGACCTGCGCAATCGGACAAATGACACAGGTCGTTGTCCGAGATCATAATGGCGTAGTTGTCTTTATCGATCGCCCGCAACTGGCTAGCGCGTGTGTCGGTCTGCTGCGTCGCATTGAGCCCGAGCGGCCCGTGGTCATGGTTATGGAGGATCTGGACGAGCTCGTGGAAAGATGGGGCGCTGAGCACTTTCTTGCGTTGCTCGATGGCAACGCGCAAACTGCGAACGTGCTGCACGTTGCGACCACCAACCACCCTGACCGTCTGGACAGGCGCTTTGTCGATCGCCCTTCTCGCTTTGACACCATCATGGAAGTTGGTATGTCGTCCGCCCAGACCCGCCGCGCCTACTTCAAAGCCAAGGAGCCATCGCTTGACGATGCTACGCTCGACCGCTGGGTCGAGCAAACCAAACGCTACAATATAGCACATCTGCGAGAAGTCATCATTGGCATTAAGCTCTATGGCCAGAATGAGCGATCAGTGTTCGAAAGGTTGAATAGCATGCGTCAGAATCGCTTCGACTGCGAGAGCGAGGACAAAGAATGATGTCTTACTCCTAAGCTATGGCGACGCTGATCCTGTTTTAGGACCCGAATAGCTCGGCCGGAAGGTGGTGGCTCGGCACGCGTCATCCGGGTGTCAACTCGGGGGACGGACAATGGAGCCCTGCCGCCTGAGGCAAACGTACGCTACGCTCCATTGATCCTGACGAACCTCTGGCGGGGGTACGGTCACCCTGCGGCACGTTTCGTCGGGCCTTCCGCTGGCGCTACCGAAGCACGGACGCGTCGATCAAAACAGCGGTCTTCGAGCTTTGAATACCCGGGAAGGAGTACGTAGCTTGATCGTTCCCGTCATTAGTGTGACCGTCGCACTTCAAACATGATGCGGAGCCGAACCATGGCGGATGAGCAGCGAGCTTCTGTCCAAACTGCACGCAGGATACTCTATTTTACAAGGTCCTACTAACCCTTCAGCGTCGCCTTAACTCTTCGCGAAACGAGCAGGCGAACGCGCTGCTGCTTGCATCGGCCGTCAGCACAGCACGAACTGACGACGTCGCAAATGCCTAGTAACGAAAGGAGCCGGTCATTGCGCAACCCCGGCCAGCTCCACGGCCGGCCTTCTCCTCCGTTCCCCCCGGGGGCGAATTTGCACGGGGCAACCACCGCACGTTCGGGAGCCTCCACATACGCTCTCACCCTGACCGTCGCGCTAGGTCGTTCTCGATCCGATCATGAGAGACCGTGAGATATCGTATGGAAGAGTTCACTCCTGCGCGCCTTTTGCTTCGTGGTCTCAATCCAGGAGTGTATAACGATGCCTGCCCTGCGGGCCAGCCGAGAGGCCTCAATCAAAACCACGGCGCCAACTCGCCCTTCGCAAATGCGGCGAGCAGCTTCTCGAACCCGCGACGCGCGGTGCCACCACCAAAGCGACCGAGATCATGGTCGATCACGCTCACCTCGCTCCAGCCAAGCTGCCGCGCACCGTCACCTAAGCCTTACTGCCGGCGCGGTCCACTCGGTTGTTGATAACCTGGTCGTCCGCCGACTGACGAACGTGCACGATGGCCCGGCGAGGAGCGTGCTCAGGCGTGTTCTTGCTCACCGCTGTCCTCCTCATGTCGTTTGCGTCGGTCACCCCGTCGGTGAGCGATTCGGTAGGAAGCTCCTTCAACAGCTCCAGCGTTGCTGGCAAGTTTCAATCGGAATGCTGCTGCATCTTGGAGGGCTCTCGAACCGATCTCCCTGTGAGGTGACGCGCTCGCCACGACGACGTCCCCACAAATGGGACGAATAACCCTAAGAGGAGGATAAAACCGCGTCGACAAGAGCGCGCACCTCCAGCGACCGTCCACCGCAAGCCGCGGAGCAGGGATCAATCGGAAGGACGCGGTGGTGCACCGTCCATGCCGGCAGGAGCGTTAACATCCCATCAGGTTGCCTGATAACTAAATCGGTCTCACCCTCAAGCCGCTTGCAAGGTGACAACGACGACTAACGCTGCGCATTGCGGATGGAACGGGGAGGATCTCAATCGGGCTCCTAGACATCGGCCAACGCTGGTTGCCCCGGGGACTGGCAAGACTAACCTCGCGATCGCAATTGCCCGCAGCTGTGTCCGCGCTGGCGCCCGTGGCCGCTTCTACAAGGACGTCCACCTCCTCAACAGGCTAGGAGCCGAGGTCCGCGATGGCCGCCAAAGACGGCTCGCCGATCACCTGACCCGGTTGGACTTCGTTGTTCTCGACGAGCTCGGCAATCTGCCATTCGCCCAATCCGGTAATCAGCTCCCTGTTCCACCTCATCGGTCGCCTACGAGCGCACTCGTGCTGGTGACCACCAATCTGGTAGTCGGGAATGGCCGAGCGTCCTTGCGGACACACCAAGATGACCACCGCGCCGCTCGACCACCTGAACCTTCATTAGGATATTATCGAAAGCGGAATCGACAGTTGGCGCTTCAACAGTCGGGAAGAAGATCACGCCCGAACGCGCGCTCCCCGCGTCTCCGCAACCCCGAAATTGTGAACGTTAATCGACATTCCGACATTCCGAACTTGACGGCCACTTCTCGCCTTAGGGGGAAAACCATCGCATTCGCGTTCAAGACGCACCGCCCACCGAATCTCCCTTATTCGGCAATAGTCAGGAAGCGGACGCCGGAAGCGTACGACTCGCCCACGCTCAGCCTTTAGGGACCAGGGCCGAGAGTTAAACCCGCCGAAGATGTTCGGCGACCGCTTCATGATCAACGATGTGCGACTTCGCCCGAGCGCCTCAACTGGAAACAGCTTTCACTTGAAACTGCGCAGTAAGATGAGCGCGTCGGCAGGATTTGGCCGCCAAGATTAACTGCACTGAACATCAAGGAGCCTCCGTCAACGCACGCGTGCATCGCAATTGCAAGAGTTCCGATTAGGACGTAACGTGTACCGCGAGTGCAGGCGATTATCTCAGACTCACCAATTCCGTTGAGGTGCTTTCCGCAAAGAGTGGTCGCTTTCATTTCCTTGTGTCGTCAAGTCCTTCGAGCGCTGCAATGAGGCAGTTGATCAATGTCATTGTGGTAAATGGTTTAGCGAGAAGGCAAATACCGCCAGCTTCGATTGCGCGGGCGCGAACTGATCTCTCTGCATTGGCCGTAATGAAGATAAACGGCGTTTGACGACCGTCGTTTCGCATTTGCCGTAGCAGCTCAAGCCCGTTCATGAAAGGCATCTGGATGTCGGCGATTACACACGACGTGGCAGCCAGCACCTCCGAGCGTAGAAACTCTGGGGCGGATGCAAACACTTGAACGTCGTAGCCGCGAGAGGACAGAAGGTTGTTCGTGGCGGCACGAACGGACGGATCATCGTCAATGATCGAGATGAGATGAGGCATTATAAGCGGAAAGCCTTTAGCTGCAGCGCTATCCAACCGAGAGCCGCCGCTCGTACTCAGGTTTGCACGTTTCCATTTGAGCGGGACAGGCCCAGCAACTCAATCATTCTTATGAGATCGGCGAGCGACTTAGCGCCGACTTTGCGCATGGCTTGGCCACGGTGGACTTTGACGGTGATCTCGGCGAGGCCGAGCTCACCCGCTACTTGCTTGTTCAAGAGCCCTGACGCAACCAGCGTCAGAATATCACGCTCTCGCTGCGTCAGACCTTCAAAGCGTGAGCGCACGCCGGCTCGCATCTTCTCAAGCTCTCGCCTTTGTCGATCTCTTTCGATTGCAATCTGGACTGCGCGAAGCAAATCCCGATCGCGGAAAGGCTTTGTCAGGAAATCAACCGCCCCCCCTTTCATTGCCTGTACCGTCATTGGAACATCCGCATGACCCGTTATGAAAACAATTGGCGTATGCATATTCGCGCTAGCGAGACCGGATTGCAGCTCGAGACCGCTCAATCCAGGCAACCGAACATCGAGCACAAGGCAGCTCGGCCCCTCGGGGCGGTCCGCTTTTAATATCTCCGCGGCGGAGGCAAAGTCCTTCACTTTCAAACCCGCCGATTGGAAAAGGTTCGTAAGAGCCTTCCGTATCGAGGCATCGTCGTCGACAATCAGCACCACTGCTTCGTTGTGATCCGGCACCAATTGCGATGCTTGCAAGCGCTCGTTCACGTGCCATCCTTTCAAACAGAACCATGGCAAATCCAAAAAACCTAGATTCTCGGCCTTATAACGGCTCTGCTTGGTCCGGGATGAGGGCCGATTACTGCTCTCGCCCAAAACCTACGGACTTCCGATTATAGGCCCGCTCCGGTATACACAAGTATGACCCGGGCCCTCACTGCTTTCTTCTCGAGCTACCCCTCCGAATTCGGCAATTCAACCTGACGTAGAGAACAAAGCCGCAAACGAGCGCGACCAGCCCAGACTTCCCGCTCAGGACTTCGCCTGCCCGAAGATCACCGTGCTCCGATATTCCTGGCACACCTCGATCGACAGTACCACGTTCCAACATACCAGCAAAATCAACAACCTGAATCCTTGCCGCATGAGGTGGCAAGGTACCTTGCAGCCGCCACTTGGGTTGTACAGGTCGAGGCAACTTGTTTCAGCTGAAACGGCCTGATTGAGGCAGATAGGGCAAGCCGGCGCTCCTGCGACTACCCGCTGAGAGGCGAGCATTTACACCATCTTTGCTTGCATTGCGCATACGTCACACCTTTTGGCGTTGGATTCCGACGCGGTACTCGCAACTGGCTTACCTCCTTAATCTCGGAGTGACGAGAGTGGGGTCGTGTCCCAGGGAGTGGTGTAGCTCATTAGCAAAGCCGCTCGCGACGCGCGCTCCCCCATAGCGCTGTAGCGAGCGAGCGGCTTTGCGAGTGGTCACCGATGATTCGTCGGTAAGGTTTGGATTGCGACAGCCAACCTGACTCGAGGAACCACCGATGACCGACGACATGATGAACCTGCGCACGCTCGTAGAGAAGATCCCCGATGCTGATCTGTTGCGCGAGATGATCGGCTTTGCTGCCCACCGGCTGATGGAGCTGGAGGTCGAGGGCCTGACCGGAGCCGCGTACGGCGAGAAGAGCCAAGAGCGGCAGGTCCAGCGTAACGGCTACCGCGATCGGAGCTGGGAGACCCGCGCCGGCACCGTCGAGCTGCGCATTCCCAAGCTGCGCAAAGGCTCCTACTTCCCCGGCTTCCTGGAGCCGCGGCGGATGGCCGAGAAGGCGCTCACCGCGGTGGTGCAGGAGGCCTATGTCCACGGCGTCTCGACTCGCTCGGTCGACGACCAGATGCAGGCGAAGGGCATGAGCGGCATCTCCAAGAGCCAGGTGTCGCGGCTGTGCGGTGAGATCGACGACAAGGTGAAGGCCTTCCTCAACCGCCCGATCGAGGGCAATTGGCCCTATCTGTGGATCGACGCCACCTATGTGAAGGTGCGCCAGAACGGGCGCATCATCTCGGTCGCGGTGATCATCGCGGTCGGCGTCAACAGCGACGGAAGGCGCGAGGTGCTCGGCATGGACATCGGCCCGTCCGAGGCCGAGACGTTCTGGACCGCGTTCCTGCACAAGCTGGCGCGGCGGGGATTGCGCGGCGTCAAGCTGGTGGTCTCCGACGCCCACGAGGGGATCAAGGCGACCGTGGCCAAGGTGCTCAACGCCTCCTGGCAGCGCTGCCGCGTGGGGTCGTTGAAGAAGTGGCCCATAGATTCGCGCGATGCAGCGACCGGCCTATCATGGCCCTCGCGTCAAAGCCCGCGCTACGGCGCGATCTGAAGCCGCAAACGCATTTTGAGGGACAATCCAAGACAGAATAAGCGCAAGGAGAGCGGTTGCCAGCCGCTTGAGGTTGATGGCGGCGGCCGTCAGGTAGGCCTGGATCTTCATATTCGGTAGACCGCGCCGTACGGCGCGCGCCAGCCCATGCCAAGTTTTGGCTTCGCCGTGGAATCCCTCTGAGCGCCAGCGATGGCGTTGATAGAGATGTCGATCCTGCTTACTCCATCGCTCGCGACGGCGGCGGGCGCGCAGCAGTGCCGGATAATGGTCACCGACAACGACCGCTTTGTTAACCCGCCCTTTGGATAGGCAATCCCGCTTGAGCGGACACCGGGTGCAATCCTTCGCCTTCGCGTAAAAGAAACGGCCGTGCTTGATGGGCCGCGCGGGGCGCAAGATACGTCCTCGCGGGCACTTCAAGATGTCGTTCTTGGCATCGTACCGGAAGCGTCTGAGCGGTACGCGACTCTTGATTGGTTCGGCTTTAGCTGGGATGAGGGCATCAATGCCGCGCCGCTCGAGCGCGCCGTAGACTTTAGCGTAGGCATAGCCCGCATCGGCGGTGACGACCTTGATGTCGATGCCCGTAATCGCTTCGATCTCATCGACTTGCGGCTCGATCATCTCTCCTTCGTTCGTTTGTTCAGTCGTGACCGCGACATCCAGAATGACACCGACCTTGTCATCGACGGCAGTGTGCTGCTTGTAAGCGGGTTCCAGCCGCCGGTTTCGGGCATTCGTAGCCATTGTCGCATCGGGATCAGTCGTGCAGACCTTTTTGTACTTCCCGCTTTGCCGGCCCTTTCTCTCATCCTCGCTTTCATCTTCGCTTTGATTTTCGCTCAGCACATCCACCGCATGCTGCTCGGTGAGGCTATCCCAACTCACGTTGGCGCGGATTAGCGACGCATCGATGTGAACCACTTCGGCTGTTGCGATCTTGGCCTTCAGACAGGCCTGGACCGTGCGTTTAAAGATCCTACGGAATCGCTCTTCGCCCCAGCGCTGGCGGATGCGCGTCAGGCTGGAATGGTGCGGTAGCCGCTCATGCAGGCCATAACCAGCAAACCAGCGAATGGCGATGTTAACCTGAGCCTCTCGGATCAGCTTGCGATCGTGTACGATGCCGGTGAGCAGACCCGCGAGCATCAGGCGGACCGCGGCCTCCGGATCGACGCCCGGCCGACCGTCGTTCGCGCTATAGCGGTCGGAGACCTCTTCCCTTAGCCAAGATAGGTCGAGCACACGATCGACCCGTGCCAGCACGTGCTCATCTGGGACGAGCTGTCTGAGCGAGCCAGTGATGAAGAGCTCCAACTGATCCCGCTCCTTGCGCCCCAGCATCTCGTTTGCTCCGCCAATCGCGAATCGCCGACGAGAACGGAATCAGCCAATTGCAGCTTTTTCAACGACCCCCGCGTGCACTTCATGCGCAACGCGCTGGCGCATGCCGGCAAGAGCGGCCGGCGCGTCGTCTCCTCCTTCATCGCCACCGCCTTTGCCCAGGACCATGCCGAGGAGGCGCGGGCGCAATGGCGGCGCATCACCGACCAGCTCCGCCCCAAGCTCCCGAAGCTCGCCGCCTTCCTCGACGAGGCCGAAACCGACGTGCTCGCCTACATGAGCTTCCCAGCCGCGCATCGCGCCAAGCTGCACTCGACGGATGAGATGGACAAGCGATTTCTTCAGACCGAGACGACGACTGCGAAAATCGCTGTAAGTCCATTCTTTTGTTCGGTCGCGCGGGTCATTCTTCCGTCCCGGCCACCGATCACGCAGCCGCCGCGCGCAGGGGCGGTCAAGGCTGGCCGCATTTGCGGCTACCGCAAGGCTTGGCCATGATCCGCCCGAGCACGGCGGCTGCGTGGAACGGGACTGGCCCGGCTGGAAGTTGCCGTCAGCTGCGATTATGATTGTTGGGCGCGGGCGACCTCGTGGCGAAGCGTGACGCGTCGGCTGCAAGCGTCACCGGACTGCCCTATTTTGTCTTGCCGAACTGAGGCGCCCGCGCGCCGGTTTTTGGCCGCCGCGCTTTCCATTGCGACATGAACCGTTCGTAGCTTCGCTCCGCCTGGGCGGCAATCGACATCTCGCCATCGCGCAGCGCCTTGATGTTGCAGGTATAGGCTGGTCCACGCCGGTTGCCTTTCTGTTGCGGATGTCCGGCTTGAAGTTGCATCGCGCGGGTCTTATTGGCGACCATCGCTGGGCGGGCCCACAGGTAATCTTCGCCCCTTGTCAACAAATGCCAGCAGAGCACAGTGAGCTTCCGAGCCACGGCGACCGCGGCGATCTGGTGGCCACGCCGCGCACGGATGCGCACGAAAAACGCATGCAGTGGACCGGGCGCCTTGGCCGCTGCCCAGGCCGCCTCAACCAGTATGGCGCATGCGTGACTGCGGCCGATCTTGCTGATTCGACCGTGATGGGCGGCTCCCAGTCCCGACTGCCGCACCCTCGGGTTCAGCCCGAAATAGCTCACCAGCTTCTGCGGGCTGCTGAACCGGCTGATGTCGCCGATCGCCGCCACGATCCCGGTAGCGACTGTCACATTCACGCTGGTGATCGTCATCACTCTGTTGACCGCGGAATCGTCGATGGCGTCCTGCGCGATCTCGCGGTCGAGCAGGGCCAAGTCCTCCGCCAGCCGGTCGAGCTCACGAACGTGCCGATCGATCGCCGCGCGCTCATCGTCCGGAAACTGTTGAGCGGCCAGCCACGCCCGGCCGCGGGCATTGAAAAGATCGGCATGCGAGCACTTTGGGATCAGGTGCGCATTCAGGATCGAATGCACTTCGTTCTTGAGCCGCGTGCGATGCCGCACGACCTGGTAGCGCCGCGCCACCAGCCTGCGCTTGCGTTCGGTCTCCGCATCAGGCGTCCAGATCTGCGGCAGGGAGCCCGCCGCCTGCAGGCTGGCGAGTGTACCGGCGTCGATCTTGTCAGTCTTGACGTGCGCCTGAGCGATCGCCTTCACCTGCAACGGATTGGCGATAGTCACCCGCGCCACGAATGGCGTCAGCACCCGCGACACCGCCATGCTATTTCCAGTCGCCTCGATCACCACTTCGTCGGTCGACCGCAGACTCTTGCCCATCCTTCAAGGGCGGCCCGGGTCATGTCGACCCGGCCCGCATGTCGAAGGATGCCGTCTTTCCAGATTACCACCTCGCCGAAGGTTCGGTGAACATCGATACCAATCACGCGTCGCATCTGCGCGTCCTCCCTTCCGTTGATTATTGCGGGAGCGGCGGGCGACACGACAACTACGGACTCGCGCTCACGGCGCAACCGGGCAAGTCGCAGAGGCGGCCAGCTACTAACACGAGCTCTCGGCTCATCGTGTGTATCGGCCTGCCCGCACCTTCGTGCTCCCGGTGCCTCTGTCCCGATGGTCGCACCATACGCCACGATGTCGAACACCGCAGCGGAACGTTGGCACCGAGAACTCTCATACCGGTTACCAATCCGCTCGAACGGGTCAATGGCGAGATCAAGCGCCGCACCGAAGTGGTCGGCATCTTCCCCAATGAAGACGCCATCGACGCCTCGTCGGTGCGATCCTGCTCGACCAGAACGACGAGTGGGCGGTCCAGCGCGGCCGCTACATGACACTGGAAACCATCGCCCCGTTGGGCGATGATCCCGCCGTCAGCTTCCCGGCAATCGCCAGCGACCGATCCGGCCCATGCCGGCGAACGCGGTGACCCGCACTCAGCTACACCACGCCACGGAACACGATCTCGAATTGGTCGCAAATCATAAGAGTTTGTCGCTGATCTCGTAGCTGCAGAACTCCAAGGCCGGCCCCAATTAGACTCGAGCCAGGCTGAGTGTCAGCGCTTTTGGGTTGAGGCGCAAGGGAGAGCATCAATTTTGCCCCACGCATCGTCGCGCGGCTCTGGGCTCTTACATCATCACGCGCCCAATCGAGACCGTAACTCCACGTCCCACTGATTGGGCCGCACGAACGAGTACGGTCCATCAGGAACTTGCTGCGAGGTCCTCGAAGCAGCACAGTTCTTCGAGTAACAGAACGTAACAGCTACTCGTTGCACTACAAGCTTCTACTCTGTTGAAGCGAACCAGCGGACACTTCGCTTCTGATCGAGGCAATCAAAGGCAGCCGCGAGGATGAGCGACGGCATGCCACAATACCCATGCTCCTACCTAACACAACGGCAGACAGCGCTTCGAGATCGCCGAGAGAACAAGTCGATTCGGCTCCATCAACGAGCCCTCGTTTGAGACCCGACAAGCGGTCCTTTGGCACCCCTGCAAAGCGAGCTCGCGAACCAGCCCCTTGCGCGCGGATTAACGGCTCGATCATCCACCGCTAAACGCGCCATCTTCTCGCAGATCACAAGACGTTCGGCGTCACGGAGCATGGAGCGAACTGCGACCATGCAGCAAGGACACAGCGCTTTGCACGGCACGTGCCGCGAATCACAAATAGGTTGGCCTAAGGCCCACTCTCATCTGTTATCGTCTACGATCGTCGGGGCGGTCCGGCAGCAGCTGGTCGTGCCGAACCCGCCCCTAACATCACCACAAGGGAGGCGGGATGGTGATGCTTCTTTGTAGGCAGCAAGAGCCGTGCCTCGACTAACCAAGAGAGAAGAGGGGGACACGCTGAGAGGCGACAAGATGAACTCACTGCCCTGCATGCCGTCGCATAGAAGTAAGTTGCCAAATGAGCGTCGAGTTCTGGCCAAGACTAGATAAATTCCATGCGATGGACAGGCAGCCCGACCACGGAACGCTCTTCTGGCATTTCCTTCGAAGCGAGCCCACCGGCCATGACCACCGTTCCGCAACCATCCTTGTATTTCCCGGGGAGCGAGGCCAGCCGAGGTACGGTTGCGATGGCATTCGCGCAAGCGGTAGTCACCGCTGAGATCAGGAGCGAAACGAGCGGCCGAGGACGGTGGGCCGGCCGAGCCGGGTCCCTTTTCGTACAGAGGCGTTGGATAGCGCGCATGCGACGTTTTTTTGGGGGCACACCTCTGTGCTCCTCGTCTGAAACGAAACACCTCACCGCGCCAGCCGTGCTCGGCTGACTTGAATGAGCTAAAGCGAGAGCCCCTTGGGTCCCAACAACTGTTTGTTTTAGATCGCTCCATAACTAGCGTTGATCTCTCACAATTTGTCTTGGCTCAGCAGAGTGACTGACAAGACGCTTACCTCCCAATATTCCGCTAAAGCAAGGCCTCGCTAGACGGCGTAAATCGCCGCATCTGAGCACCGTATACGCTGGTGTTATTAGCCGCTTGACGGTGCCTTCGATACCGCTGAGAGCGGGCACCACGCTTAGCCCGGGCATGCGGCGGCCAAGAGATCTCACGATAGAACATTGCAGCGCGCCCGACTGTCATGCCCGAAGATCGGCGATCGTCTTTTGAGAACGGAACCCAAATCAACACACCTGATTCAAACGTGCCGCTTAGGTCAGGGTCTCTCGGCCAGAGCCGCTCCTAAGCGATAACGGATTTCCTCAGGAAGTTAGCGAGCTCTGGGCAACTGCGCTCGCGTGGCATCCGATCGATACCCCTTGGGCCATTTCGGCTGACCCATAGTCCCTGTTTCATTGTGATCGCCTGCTCGCGATCACAAGCGAAGACTTCCATCTTCAAGAACAGAAGTCACCGCTCTCGCCCATCAGCTGTGCATTACCCGCTAGTTCTATTGTGCTCCTAAGCACGCGCATCACCACGGCATTCTTAACAACAATCGTAACATGGCGCCTGCATGCAGCTGGTCGACCCAGCGGCACGCAACTTGCTCACCGAGCATAAAAGCGTTGGAGATCCACATGAGCAATGGCTTCGTAGCTTGTCCCCACTCAGACACCGAACAGCGGCGCATACGCAATAGGAACACCGCAAGAAAGCGCGTCAAACCCGGTCATAGAGTTGTGAATGCTCACGACAACCGCGCGACGCTGACCTCGCGATTACCTAAAAAGTTACGTCTTTGCGTTCATCCGAGCCTATGTGGACGCCGCACGCGCCTTAAACAAAGCAGGGCCTTTAGGCAGCACGTCGTTAGTTTTGCTCGCCGGCTTCCGCAGCGCCGGTCCGCCGGATACATCCCGCTCGTCCTGCACGAGTCGGAACAAGCGGCGCATCACACCGTAGGAGCGACGCCACCGCCCGCACCCAGTCTTATGCCAAAGCGCCAAGAAAGGCAGTCGCTACTACCGTCTCGGAGTGAGGACCTACAACCAAGCCCGCTGGTCCTCATCTCGGCGGCCACCGGGAGACGGATGACAGTCGATATCAGTCGGACCGCTCGTCTACCCCGCAATCAACTCCCCAAGCATGAACCCATCGCGTGGCAGCTATGAACTACGACTTGATCAATTGCGCAGCCAACACGCAGTCGCTTTCACCTCTGTTCCAAATGCTGGTAAGCAAAGCAGGAAAGCTGGGCTTCGGTTCAGTAGCATATGCGGCAGTAACATACGCCCCGCCCAAACGCCTTCGTGAAAGTCCTGCCCCCATGATCGCCTCGAACTTTCCATCCCACTGGAGTAAGCCCTACGCAGAACACGAATACGGCAATATAGACCCCGCAATTCATCGATCACGGCGTTTTTCACGCCCAATATGCTGGGAGGAGCTGTCTGCACGATGTCGATTGCTGCCAGAAGAGCAACGCGCACTGGATTTCTACAAAATAGCGGGCTTTAAGCGCGGCATAAGCGTTCCCCTTTTCGCAGCGCAGGGCCATGTATCCGTGGCGCTGTTTGCCTCCGAAAGCGATCGGGCTGATCCGAAAGGCTCCTTACTTCACCTCGCCGCACTGGCCTCTCAATTCCACATCGGTTATGGCCTTATCGCGCCCCTACCAGATGAGAACCGATATCTGAATGTTACTTTCACTCCACGTGAAAAAGAGATCCTCTTGCACGCGGCGGAAGGCAGGTCTTCCTGGCATATCGGCCGGCTCCTCCACATCAGCGGGAATTCAGTCGACTTCCACATGAAGAACATTATGCGAAAGATGGGTACAAGTACGCGCACTGTGGCAATCAGAGAAGCCTACCGCGCCGGCCTTATTCACTACGCTTCCCCAACGAACGAGGAGTGCCGCTTCTCAAAGGGACATACAGTGAAATCGAAGAACCGTACTTTGGCAAGGCAATGAAGCATGGCCGCTGCCGGGTGCCCACAAGTTCAGACGATCCCCTGAGCTTTTCTGGTCCTGATCCGACGGATGCCCGGCGCGCGAACTGCTCAGAGAATAATTCCGGTGCTACCGATCCAACGCTGCGCTTGGTCACGTCCGGCTAAGTGAGAACAACCATAGCTTGCACCCGAAGTGATGGATAGTTCGCTTACAATGCTCGACACTGCGCCGCCTAACTTGCGTGGGAGATCAACACGTTCGCTGCGCCCCGATTTCTCAGGCTCATGCCGCGCGGCAATTAGGGTGGAAGCTCCCCACCCAGATTGTCGCGCTATACAGGCTCACTTGCTTTCAAGCGAGAGGAACGGTTGATGCGACTGCGAACAGATACTCCCGATCCATCATGCGCTCGCAAGTCCCGACTGTTCGCGGATCAATCCTTGCTGATGATGCAAATGCGACGCTGGCACATTCAGGCGCTTCCCCCGGGGTGGCGATAAAAGATGCCGCCGAAGACATGCCGCTCTTCACGAATGAGGCTGGCACGGCCGCCGACTAGCGAATGCATCCCAGAAGTGCTTGTAAGCCTTGGCAAGACCGGTGCCTTCCTGATATTGTTCGCGTAAATAGGACACCGGAGCAAGTATGGCAAAACAGGTAAAAAAGAAGATTGCGCGACGCGAGTACAGTAGAGCGGACGTGAAGGAACTCCGCGCCCATTCAAGGGCCAAAACACCGGTCATTCAAATTGCAAAGCTTACAAAGCGTACCGTTGGGTCGCTGCGTCAGAAGGCGCGAAAACTTGGCTTGCCTCTCGGTCACCGGCGCTAATCAGGGTCCTAACTCGATGGCTCTCTATTATTATCCCTCTCGTAACCACGCCATTGATGATGGCATTAGCTAGTGATCCGCCCTTCAGGGGGCCTGCGCCCGAAGCAGCAGTCGTGGGCAACGACAAACCTTCGCTATCGGGCCAGTGCAATTCTCTCGTGTTCCATGTGGATTGGAACGTGCGGGGTCGTTCCCGTATTCCACAACATCTCGGTAAATTCGTCGCCCCCCGGGCAGGATGCTGCATCTCGTTCACCCTTGAAGGGAAGGGCGCAAATAGAGCTTGAGCCCCCCTAACCCGATTTGGCGGTTTCGCGATCGCATTTGATGTCTGTATCTCGTCTGGCTTGCCCAATCACAAGCGTCACATTATGCAACTCTCAAAGCATGGTGCCCCGCGGACCACACGAGCTCTGCGCCTGCCGTCACGACATCGCGTTTTGACGAGTTGAGTCTGGATTAGTGCGCTGCATCGCTCGGCTCTCACGAGCTTATCGTGGTGCGGTGATCCATTCATGTGTGTCTACCTTACAGCGATCAGGCGCGAGCATCTCCTGCAAATGGGACGCTATTTAACTTGCTCAGCCGCGAATTCGTCTCTCTTATCTTTCTGATATCCCCTGGAGCTCGCGTACGGTTTTCGATTTAATCCACCAGGTGTGTGCGGCTACCAAGTGGGTTTCAGATAGGTCGGGTAAGAGTGGATGATCGCGCTAGCTCCTGTCACCATGCGCACGGCTCTGCGGGGCTGGTTGAGCGATCCACGAGCCGAATAGCCGGCACTAGCCGAGCCGCGGCAGCGAGGGAGAGCCCCGGCAACTAACCGGATCTAGTGACTTTTATCGCGGGAAAGGCCCCCCGTCCGCCAGCGGCGGGCTCGCCACAAAGCCGTGGGACCGTGCCACGACCCTTGTCGAGGCGTGGCCCAACGCGAGCCGTCGCTGGACTTTGTGCAAGACAGGTTCTCCAGTGGATCTCAGGATGGCGCGTCGCCCGCGAACTGACGGCGATCGTCGAGCGACGCGACAAGCCAGGAATGATCGTGTCCAACCACGGCACAAGTGTAAGCGGCAGGGTGAGGCCGTCAGATGGCGTGGTTCCATGGCATAAGGGCGTGGATTTCGCTGCTCAGCCAGCCGTTGGCGATACGCTGAAGCGTGAGAGCAAGCCAGCGAGCGGATCGACGTTGTTCTTCTTCGCTGTCTGCAACAGTGTCGCGATGGTCGCCCAGGTTCGTCTGCCGCCGTCGCTGCCGGCAAACAGACTATTCTTTCTCGTAATTGTTTGTGGCCTGATGGCGCGCTCGACGATGTTGGAGTCGAGCTCGATGCGACCATCGGTCAGGAAGCGTTCGAAGATGGCACATCTGGCGTCACGACGCTAAACGCTTCTGTCCCAAACGGAGGCCACACGGCCAATAGCGATCCGAGTAGCGCTCCGGCGACACTCCCAGATCCTTCGAAGGCCGCGCACAATCCACTGAATCGCTGCGGCGATGACAACAATTCCCGCCCCTAGCGCCGCAGCGATTGCGATTCTAACTGATAGCTCGAAAGGTCTTTCAAACGAAATAAAGTCCATCAAGCGGAACACGGCGCCCTGGATCAGATAAAGGACCAGCGTACGCTGCCCAAGACCTACCGCAACGAAGAGAACCACGCGACTAGAACAGCCAAAGCGCCAGACCTGCAGCAACACTTCCATTGCAATTGCCGAGGCAGATGCAGAGCCAAGAAACATAAGCAACACTTGCTTTGTATCGTGAACCAGTACTAGGTTGTTGTAGGCGTAGGTTGTTTTGTTCCAGTTGAAATAGCACGCACAAGCCATTCCACTAAGCAAGACCATCAAGAGCGATTTGTATCGTGAGATTATGGCCGTCCGCCATTCCTTCGAATGAGCGAACACGACTCCAAGGCAAAAGAATGGGTAAGTGTATCGCGCCAATGGCACTATCGAAACTGTCAACGGAGTGAGGGCAACAAAGATCGCTGACGTGCCAATCACCCAGGCCGATACCCGGCCGCACAACGCGAAAAGACTCCTCATGACGAGGAATGAGGCAAATGTGGTCCAAATGAACCAATATGAGCCTACTAGCTCCTTCGCAAGGTCAAACAGTACATCACGCAGGCTTGTTGGCACTGACCCCGTAGCTAGCTTGAACGCCCCCAACTTGATTGCTTCGAGAAGCGTGCCGCAAAATAGCGCCGGCAGCAACAATTGCTTCACACGATCAGCGACGCTGCGCGACAGCGACTTGTAAACTAGCGCTCCGTGGGACAAATAGCCGCTTATCGCCATGAAGAGCGGCATGTGAAACATGTAGATGAACTTGAAGTAAGGCGAATGCCAATATTCGTTATTTCTACAAATAACGTATTGTATCAAATGTCCGATGATCACCAAGATGATGAGCATGCCTTTAGCAAAATCAAGGCTTAGGTCTCGCGGCGCTCCTTTGAGCGCCTGCGAACTACACTCGGTTGATTGTGCTGAGCAATGAAACATGATGCCTCGGCATGCGATTTACGACCCGCGGAGCGCCAGTTGGGCTGACCCGATCGGGCTCGAAGGCTTCCCGACCGATTGGTGCACCCTCCGACGAAACTGACGTAATCATTGCGACGAATGCGACAATTCCGCCGTTCCGTTCCTCGTCTTTGCTCATCTTTCCAGATTGGTACAATCGGTTGTATTGATGCGACACATCCAGATGGTGAATGATGTGAGACGATCGCCGCCCGGCCACCGTTACCAGAGCTCTTGCACAATTAGTCGTCTTGCTACCCGCAATCAATCGGCTGCGTTTACGCACCCCATGGTCTCCGCAATAATAAGGCTCTCCTTGAACAGTAACACTCGTGGCACGCAGTTTGCTCTTTTAGGGCAAAGCTCACGAGAATAGGGGAGGTCCGCATGCACACTTCGTCTGCATGATCCAGATGCCCGGGAATAACCAGATTCCTCATCCCGTTACTATCATGCGCCACGCAGCCTGATCGATCTCGAAGAAGAACGCAGTCTTCTCTAGCGAGGCGCCCTTAGACATTGGATGCAGGAACGTGAAATAGTGAAGTACCTGCGCTTACGCCCACAGACCCTCTTGGCGGAACGCTGCGACTGGGAGATGAAGGTCGTGATTTTGGATCACCTAGACTGGGAGCGTGTAAGGCAGCTATTGCCCGCTGACCGGTGGCGACGAGGCTGCGCAAAAACAGCTCAATCGCTGGCTCTTTTTGGTTTGATCCACGACAGCCTAAAAATACTCGAATGAACTCGGGATCGGCCTGAGGCGAAACCGCTTAAGCCGCCTTCCTGAGCACGCCCACATGCCCCAATAACATGCCGGCCACTATGCCTCACTGGCGCTGCCAACGCCAAAGCTCGTTCTGCACACTGGGAGCCGATCGCCAGGAAGGATGGAGACATGACCAAACCCATTGGAGGCGTCGGGCGCGCCGAGCAGCCGCGTGCCGGAGCCCGCTCACATAAAATGCTATATGTCCAGGTTTTGGCGGCAATTGCTCTCGGCGGCATCGTCGGCTGGCGCTGGCCGCACCTGGCCACTAATGACTGGATCAAGGCGCTGGGCGAGGGCTTCATCAAGTTGATCAAGATGGTGATCGCTCCGATCGTCTTCTGCACCGTCGTCTCCGGCATCGCCCATATCCATGATGCCAAGAAGGTCGGACGCATCGGCGTGAAGGCGTTGGTCTATTTCGAGGTCGTCTCCACCTTCGCGCTCATCATCGGCCTCATCATCGGCAATGTCGTGAGGCCGGGCGCGGGCTTCGGCAGTGCGGCGGCCAACGCGCAGGCGGTCGCCAACTACGCCAAGCAGGCCGAAGGCCAGAAGTCGGTCGACTTCATCCTGCACATCATTCCCGACACCGTGGTCGGCGCCTTCGCGCAAGGCGAGATCCTGCAAGTGCTGCTGTTCTCCGTCCTGTTCGGCTTCGCTATCCTGGGGCTCGGCGAACGCGGCCATTTGATCCGCAGCTTCATCGATGATGCCGCGCATGCGGTGTTCGGCGTGATCTCGATCGTAATGCGCGCGGCGCCGGTCGGCGCCTTCGGCGCGATGGCCTACACGATCGGCAAGTTCGGGACCGGCGCGATCCTCAATTTGATGGGCCTGATCGCGACCTTCTACGTCACTGCGGCCCTATTCGTGCTCCTGGTGCTCGGCATTATCGCGCGCCTTGCCGGCTTCTCGATCTTCAAGTTCCTCGCCTACATCAAGGACGAGCTGCTGATCGTGCTCGGCACCTCGTCCTCGGAGAGCGCGCTGCCGTCCTTGATGGAGAAGCTGGAACGTCTCGGCTGCTCAAAATCGGTGGTCGGCCTCGTGGTGCCCACGGGTTATTCGTTCAATCTCGACGGCACCAACATCTACATGACGCTAGCGACGCTCTTTATCTCGCAGGCGCTCGGCTACGATCTGACGTTCAGCCAGCAACTCACGATCCTGCTCGTGGCGATGCTGACCTCGAAGGGGGCCTCTGGCATCGCCGGTGCAGGCTTCATCACGCTGGCGGCGACGCTCGCGGTCGTAGATCCACGGCTCGTGCCGGGCATGGCCATCGTGCTGGGCATAGACAAGTTCATGAGCGAATGCCGCGCGTTGACCAACCTCTGTGGCAACGGCGTGGCCTGCGTGATCGTTGCCTCGTCCGAGGGCGAGCTCGACCGAGAGACCTTTAATGCGGCTCTGAGCTATTAGTTGCAGCCGTTATGGCCGTCATCTCGCACCCTGTCATGGCGCGGCGGCCTGCACGGTGCACAAGTTGGTATGAACATAGGTCTTGAAACCGAGCACCGGAGCCGTTCACTCGGCAGTATGTCAACGGCCATTGATGCCATCTTTGTAAGTGACGTGCCATCGTGGTGTCGCACATCAACTTAGAGAGGGCAGGGCATCGGGTCCCCACCTAAGTTTGAATGACCATAATCATCGCGAGTGCGGGTGGCCCCGTACGCCCGGCAGCACGCGGCCAGACCCCAGGCGCCACCATCGGACGGTGATTGCGCGTGTGTTGTATTTAAATGACCTTTTCGCTGGCCTCTGGAGGCCAACTATCCATTAGCCAAATATAGCCCATCATTGAAATCGATTGTACAGCCGAGGGTGGGCCGCGCAATAGTAAGCAGCAGCTCGGTGCGAGCTCGCAAATAGAGATCCCTCAATGAATATTAGGGCGCAGAACGCTACCGGAAACACGATTGTTGATACGCTCCTATTTGCCTACTGCTTGGCCAGATCTCACCGATTGTGGACGCTCTATCCAACCATAGGGTTGCCTGTCTCGCCTCCGATCGCGTGCTCTCGGGTAGCCGCACCGTTTCCTCGACCTCGCAATTTCCACTTGTGAACGCGGCTCTGAGCCAAAGGCTACTTACCCCGGTCAATGATCCGCCAGAGCCTCGCAACAGAGCTGCCATTGCCCTCTCAACGTTGTTACTCGTTACTCGACGAGTGCCCTTATTGAGCAACCCGCCAGCACCTCCCAGGCTCCTGGTTCCACCGGTTAACACACATCGCAACGAAAAGGATAAGGACAGATGCTAGAGTCGTTACCTACACTGGAAATACACCAGAAGATCGTTTCTCATCTTCGGGTCACATGCCCGGTTATCTTGGACATTGGATGCAATGATGGTAGCGACACACAGCGATTTCTTGAGCTGTGTCCAGACGCCAGCGTATACTGCTTTGAACCTGACCCTCGCGCAATAGCTCGCTTCAAGGAGAATAAGCGTCTGGCTCGACCCAACGTGGCGCTCATGCAGCTCGCCATCAGTGATCGAAACGGTACCATCGAGTTTCATCCGAGCAATGGGGACGGAGATGCGAGGGGGTGGGACTTATCGGGCTCCATACGTAGACCCAAAAATCACCTTTCAGAATATGATTGGGTTCGCTTTGATGACTCGATTCTGGTCGAGACCCAGCGACTGGATGACTGGAGCGGCGAAGCTGGTCTCAGCGGCCCTGTTGATCTAATCTGGATGGATGTTCAAGGAGCTGAGTCGGACGTAATCGCTGGCGGTCAGAAAACCCTGGGCAGAACACGGTTCATCTACACCGAGTATAGTGACCGCGAACTGTACGAAGGCCAGCTTTCACTGCGCTCCATCCTTGACCTCCTTCCCGCGTTCGAAGTGGTTACTCTGTATCCGCGAGAGATTGAGGGCGACGTTCTGCTTAGAAACAAGGTGCTCCGGTCTGTTTGAGGAAAGCCACGCTCGGCAGAGTGGATGACCGACATGCGCGGTTCGCGGGCTTGTTTGTACCGCAGCACTCCTATCGCGGGGCCGACGATGAAGTGGCAAGTTGCCGAAGCTTTGTTTGCATACCGCCTAGGGTGGCTCGTTGGCTATCCAAAGCGCGCCAGGATACGGCTCAGACAATTCCCAGCCCGGAGGCATGCATGGGCAGATCGCAGGTGGCGCATAGATCGATGCGTTCCCGTGGGAGATGCTCCGCCAGTGGCCGGCGGGCTGGCTTGCGGCGCTCGAACGATGGCACCGCCATCTTGTCCGCAGCCACCTGAGACCGGTCTGGACTGCCCAGCTTTTTCCTCCAGGCCAGCGAGCTGCAGCTCGAGCCAGTCCAGCAATGCGCCTCGCTCCGGAGGACTGTCCGAACTGCTCGTGCTGGAGCTTCTTGAGCGTGAGCTTCTCGATCTCTCGATCAGCTAGGTCCCCGCTTGCCTTCCGCCCCGCCGGCGAACCGGACTTACGTCCGCCGCGCAGGCTGTCTGCAGCGTCCGAACCGCTGATCGCGCAACCGATTTAACTCCATTGAGCGCGGCAACTCCAAGATGGTGGTCAACGACAACAGCGAGGCCGACAGCAATGGCATCATGTCGTGGGCTGATCAGAGCCGCCTAGCCTGGCACTAAATGGGGCCCGGCAAGCCTATGCAGAATGCGCATCGAAGACTTCAATGGCCAGCTGCGGGGCGAGCCGCTGTTTACGTCCCTGCCCAGGCCCGTGTCGTGCCTGGGTGCCGGCGGGCCGATTACAACGACGCGCGACCACACTCCCAGCTCGGATGGAAGACCCCGTTCGGGTTCGTCTTCACCTGCCGGGATCTGGCACTGCGCTATGCGAAGGCTCCGCGTCAGCTTGTCGCGCGGCGATCAGGATGGAAGGCAGCGTCAATCAAGGTGAGAGAGTTTCGCTGGGCTCGTGACGTAGGGAGGGCGTAGCCCGACCGGAGTTACGAGCCCAGCGTCGGCGCGATCCCGAGGAGGACCGCGCCGACTGGTGATCGCGGCCGGCGGGGTTATGCAAGTGGTTCTTCCGCCAAGAGGAATCACTCGCGTGCCCGGCCGACACATCACAGATCACCAGATGAGATGGGATGGTTGCCGCCCTCCCCAGACGGCATCGTAATGTGCCAAGAACGCAGTGTTTGAACCCCGAAGCGAAGAGGACGGCAAATTGATGGATACGGTGATCGGAGTGGATCTAGCCAAGAATGTGTTTCAGCTCCACGGGGCGTCAATGGCGGGACACTTGAAATTTCGAAAGAAACTGTCGCGGCTTCAGTTTCGGAAGTTCATGGCGGGCCACCCATCGGCAGTGGTGGTGATGGAAGCCTGTGGCAGCGCCCACTATTGGGCACGGGAGATGGTCAAGCTCGGCCATGAAGTGAAACTGATCGCTCCGCAATATGTGAAGCCTTTTGTGAAACGCCAAAAGAACGACGCGGCTGATGCCGAAGCAATCGTGATCGCGGCACAGCGCCCCGAGATGCGCTTCGTCGAGCCGAAATCGGAAGAACAGCAGGCCAGGGCAGTGCTCTTTCGGGCTCGGAAGCGCCTTGTTCATCAGCGCACCGATCTGGTGAATGCGCTGCGTTCTGTTCTCTACGAATTCGGCCATATCATCCCGCAAGGAATCGAACAACTTAAACGCATTGACGCAATCCTCGAAGATCCGAACAGCGATCTACCAGAACTGGTCCGCGAGGAATGTCGGAGTCTCATTGATCAGATCGCCTACAAGACGGAGCGGATCGATGCCAAGGCAGAGCAGCTCAAGAAGTTGGCGACGCGGACGGTCACGGCGCAGCGGCTGCAGACAATGCCGGGGGTCGGCCCGCTGACCGCACTCGCGATCGAGGCTTTCGCGCCCGACATGGCGGCCTTTCGACGTGGCCGAGACTTCGCGGCTTGGCTCGGCTTGGTCCCACGGCAACATTCCTCAGGGGGAAAGGAAAGGCTCGGACGCGTTTCGAAGGAAGGACAGGCGGACATTCGCCAGTTGCTCATCGTTGGGGCGATGTCGCGGCTGAACTGGCTCGGGCGCAAGTCGATCCCTAGCGGATCCTGGCTGGCGCAGATGCTGGCGAGGAAGCCGCGCATGCTTGTGGCGATCGCCTTGGCGAACAAGATGGCTCGGACGATTTGGGCCATGCTCACCCGGAAGGAGGATTATCGGAACCCAGCGCAGGCAGTGACGGCATGACTGCATGCAGCACGAAATAGCCTGACGTTGGCGAAGGGGGTGTGAGAAGGCGACGACCCGAATGGGCGCAACGATCGAACAGATCTGGATCAGGAAACCAGCTAGAGCCAAAGAGCCGACGTGCTCGGAGATGAGAATTGGACCTGGTCCGCGGATCACCATACCGGCCAGCGGCTTCTGAAAATGCCGTAAAGGAAGGCCTGACAGAAGACCGCACTCGATCACACGCCAAAGGGTCAGAAACTTCTTGCATTGCGGGCGGCAACCACAGAAGGCTCTACATGAAGTACCGTCAGACCGATAGCCCGCCAGTGGCGGCGGCCAAGGCGTCATTCAGTGCGTCGACCGCCTATCGGATCGAGAGAGATCCCCGATTTCCATCGCAAAGGAAGGCGCCCCGCGGCCGGCGACGACCGGACCCGTTGAGCGAGGTGTTCGAGACCGAGATCGTCCCGATCCTGAAGGCGGCACCTGGCTTACGCCCGGTGGCGGTGTTCGAGGAGATGCTACGGCGTCATCCGGATCTCGGCATCGGTATCCGTCGTACCCTGGAACGTCGGATCCGTGCATAGCGGGCGGTCCACGGCGAGGAGCAGGAGGTGATCTTCCGCCAAACCCACGAGCCTGGCCAACTCGGCCTCTCCGACTTCACAGACATGGACGAGTTGGGTGTGACGATCGCGGGTGCTCCGTTGGATCATCGTCTCTATCACTTCCGTTTGGCCTATTGCGGGTTCGAGCACGCCCACGTCGTGCTTGGCGGCGAGAGCTTCGTCGCCCTGGCGGAAGGCCTGCAGAATGCCCTCTGGTCGCTCGGTGGGGCGCCGCGGGAGCATCGGACCGACAGTCTGTCGGCCGCATTCTGCAATCTCAATCGTGATGCACGGGACGATCTGACGCAGCGATACGAGGCCCTTTGTGCCCATTACGGCATGCGGCCTTCCCGCAACAATCGAGGCGTCGCCCACGAGAATGGCTCGATCGAAGGGCCTCACGGTCATCTCAAGCGAGCAATCGCGGACGCCTTGCTGCTGCGCGGAACTGTCGACTTCGACGATCTTGCCACCTATCGCGGCTTCATCGACGAGATCGTCAGCCGCCGCAATGCCCGCAACGCCAAGCGGATCGATAGCGAGCGCGTGGTGTTGCAGGAGCTGCCCGATCGGCGCACCTCCGACTACGAAGAGGTGATCGTCCGCGTGACCTCGTCCGGCGGCTTCACCCTGCGCAAGGTGTTCTACACGGTGCCATCGCGCCTGATCGGTCACCGGCTGCGGGTGCGCCTTTACGACGATCGTCTCGACGTGTTCGTCGGGGGCACCCATCTCGTCACCTTGCCGCGTGGGCGGCCGCATCCCAATGGCAAGTACGACCAGGTCGTCGATTATCGGCACGTGATCCATTCCCTGCGGCGCAAGCCGATGGCACTTCTCAATCTGGTCTACCGGGATCGGCTGTTCCCGCGCGATGCCTACCGGAAGACCTTCGATCGCTTGCGCGAACGCTTGCCGGACAAAAAAGCCTGCCGGATCATGGTCGATCTCCTCGCGCTCGCTCATGAACGCGGCTGCGAGACCGAACTCGCCGATCAGCTCACCGCCGACCTCGAGGCCGGCCAACTGCCCGACATCAACCGGCTACGTGCTTACTTCGCCCCCGATCCCGCCAACCTGCCGAACGTCGTGGTGCAGCTCGTGCCGCTTGCGACCTACGAATGCCTCATCGGTACCGCCGAGACCGGAGGTGCCGCATGAGCGTAACGAACACGGTTGATGCCGCGCGCCTCAATCTGTTGCTCAATGAGCTCCGTCTGCCTGCCATCAAGGTGCTGTGGGCGCAATTTGCCGAACAGTCCGACAAGGAAGGCTGGCCGGCCGGCCGCTTCCTCGCGACCATCGCCGAGCACGAGATTGCCGAACGCGGCCGCCGTCGGACCGAACGACACCTTGTCGAAGCACGTTTGCCCACCGGAAAGACCTTCGACAGCTTCGACTTCGAAGCTGTGCCGATGATCTCAAAGGCGCAGGTGATGGCGCTCGCCGGTGACAGCTGGCTGGGCAAGGGCGCCAATTTGCTGTTGTTCGGCCCGCCCGGCGGCGGAAAGAGCCACTTGGCGGCAGCGATCGGCCTGGCCCTCATCGAGAACGGATGGCGCGTCCTCTTCACCCGGACCACCGATCTCGTGCAGAAGCTCCAGCTAGCGCGACGCGAGCTTAACCTCGAGGCGGCCATCAATCGTCTCGATCGCTTCGATCTCCTGATTCTTGATGATCTCGCTTACGTCACCAAGGATCAGGCCGAGACCAGCGTGCTGTTCGAGCTCATCAGCGCACGCTACGAGCGCCGCTCGATGCTGATCACCGCCAATCAGCCATTCGGCGAATGGAACAGGGTCTTCCCGGACCCCGCCATGACCTGGCCGCTATCGATCGCCTCGTTCATCACGCCACCATCGTCGAGATGAACGTCGAGAGCTATCGCAGACGGACCGCCCTCGAACGAAAACGCGGTCCCGGACGGCCGCCATCGCACGCGACATCCAAAACCGTCGCTGATTGACGCTGCGCGACAATCAGAGTTCAACAAAACTCTTGCGCGCGACAATCATCGCGGCAATCATCATCAGGCCGCGACACGCCTCGCCATCCTGATTGCCGCGCACTTCCTACCCAGATTGCCGCGCTACATCAGCTCCCGTCGCTACGACCCCAATCGGGAATCCAACAGCCAGAGTGTACTCAGGGCTGGATAATCGTTGGGGGTCAGTCAAAGTCTACGGCTGCTGATGTAGTTCCAGAAGTTCCAAATGGGAGTCGCCAAGTTCCATGCCTTTGTCGGAACGAGCCGCCCGTCCAACAGTCAAGCACGGATGACGCCAGACTGGGGACAGACGCCGGCACTGTCGTCCCCGGAATGTCTACTGAAGGAGCAACAACGGCTCACATCTAGGGCCAAGTAATCTCACCCCACGCGCCAAATTGCTACCTCTCGGTAACATGGCATGATCCAATCCGTCGGGCAGGAATGACAAATTGGGGTTCGCTTGCTGGCTGTGGGCCCATCCGGTTTGGACCGTGCAAACCACAGCCACGGCAATCGAGGACGACGAACCGTCCGTGATGACGACTACCGCATCCTGCTCGCATCTCGACAAAAGCTCGACAAGTTCACAAACCTTCATCTTCCTAACCAACTTCTCGCCATCTAACCTCCTACTACAACAGCTTCTGTCTCTCTTTGACATTTCGCATTGCTCGGCTGACTGATCCGCCCTCAGTCGGTCGTCACTCTCCTGTTAAATACAGAGCCCACCTCGAGGTCATCGGACCTCGCCACCTTGCGAGGCACCACCACTCGCTCGTTCAGCGCCCGGAAAGCCCGCCGAATGAGCAGACCTGGAGTACTCACCCGCGCCGCCTGGGACAACCATGCTTCGAACACTTGATGTGCCCGCTCGACTGCACTAGGTGCAGCCGAGCGGGCATCCGCTTCACAGGCGCTCGACCTGGCGCCGCAGCGCCTGTCCAGAGAGGATCATGGGCTTCAGCCCACCGAAAGGTTTATCACTCTTATCCTAAGAGGTTCATGGGCCGCCTCCCGCCATAAGTTCGGACCGGAGAATAGTCGCCGTGTTCAAGGCCGCAACAAGCGGGAGATCGCCAAAGGCCACTTGGCAGAGAAGATAGTTAGCTCCCGCTTGCTCCAGGTGATCAATAAGGACACTTCGCACAGAAGCGGCGGTTCCGACAACGCACAATTCACTTTCAATTGCTGCTTCGAAGGTTGGCGGAAGGTTCGGAGGGGCAGGTACCCCGCTGAGATCATAAAGGACCCTAAAGCTCGTGAGCCATCTGTCGTAAGCCGCTGCAGCTAGCGAATACGCATGAGCTTCCGAAGTGTCTGCTACAATCATGCGAAGCAAACCGACAAGCGGAGCCCCTCCGCGCCAATTGCACGCGCGGTACGCGTCAGTCGATTTCCGAACCATAGAGGCCGGGCCAATGCTCGCGATATTGGCACCGATCTCAGCGGCCGCTCGCGCAGAGCCGGGCTGGCTCACGGGAATCCAGGTCGGTGGATGGGGACGCTGATAAGGCGTAATTGCTAACGGCACTTCGTGGAGGCGATAATGCTGACCTTCGTAGGACAAGGTCCCGCCTCGCATCGCTCTGGTCAAGATCTCCATTCCTTCGGAATACAGCTCGCGAGCGCTCTCTGCGCTAACCCCGAAGTACCCCAATTCAATCGGTAGAGAGCCCCACCCGATACCGAGCTCAAGACGACCGCCGCTCAAATGATCCAGCATGCATGCCTCTTCATAGGCCCGAAGGGGGTGCTGAAGGCTTAGCAGCATGACCATCGGCCCGATGCGGAGCTGCTTCGTACGCTGCGCAACGCTCGACAGAAATACGTTAGGCGAGGGCGATCGCCCGTGCGGTGTGCAATGGTGCTCGGCAAGATGGTACGCGTGGTATCCCAACCGGTCACACGCTTCGGCCAACACCAGTCGATCGTTATACTGCTGCGATAAGTCGAGACCGTCTTCGTCCAAGTGGTCAAAGATTCCAAGCCGTATTCGACGTGATACATTTGTCACGTTAGTCCTCCCGATTTGACGAAATCGTTCTCATTAATCAGATCAGCCCCCCAGCAATGCCACTGACCACAGATAAACAGGTGTCCATCTGCTCCGCCGCACCTATTGAGATTCTTATGAAGCCCCCAAGGTCCCCCTCGGGAAACACCGCAACGTTCACATTCTTCCTCTCTAAGGCTTGCTGCCACCATCTACCGTCGTACCCAAGCGGTACGCGAGCCAATACAAAGTTTGCATGTGATGGCAGGACATAGAATCCAAGCGCCGACAGCGCCACCATAGTTCTCTCCCTTTCCTGAACAATGCATTCAATGCACTGATCGTAGGCATTACGATGCTCGAGGATGCTGACGCCAACGGACTGGCTAATCACGCTCATGTTGAAAGGGTTCTGTATGCTACGCAGTCTTGCAATCACCCGCGGGTTACCGAGGCCAAAGCCGATGCGAAGGCCCGCTGCAGCGTAACTCTTCGAAAACGTCCTTAGCAGCAGAAGATTCTGATATCGGTCGATCAGACCCAGTGCATTGTCTGGAGCAAAGTCGACATACGCCTCATCGAGCACGATAAGCTGATCCGTTTCAGCGACCAGTCGCTCAATTTCCGCGATCTGAACGAATGTCCCTGTTGGGTTATTTGGGTTGGCGAGCACGATGAACTTTGCGTCTCCTGCCGCCTGCCGAACACTTTGGCTCGCCGGCAGAGCATTGTGATCGGCCCAATCAACTTCAAGCAAGCGCGCTCCGTTCACCGCCGCCAATTTATGATTGAACGAAAAGCCGGGCGACAACATTCCGACAGTATCGCCAGCGGCAAGAAACCCCCGGTAAATAAGTGCGAGAATCTCCGATGAGCCATTTCCTGCGATCACCTGCTCGACAGAGACCCCATAGGCTCGCGCGGCCGCTGATCGTAAGCCGCCGCTGTCCTCCTCCGGATACCTATTGTGGGTTCCAATCGCGGCAAACGCAGCCCGCATGACTACGTCAGGCATCGGGAACGGGTTTTCGTTCCTGTTGAGGTTCACGCATGGCAGCGAGTACGCAGCGATCCCGGCGGATCTGCCTTCCGCGAGACTCCTGTCTGCCATAGCATGTCGATGAAGGTATTCCTCGTCACCTGACATCCAGATCCTCCTCTATGCAGCCCGACATCCGCCTGCTGCCGCAGGTCGCGCTGCTTTCCCTATCTCTGTTGCGGACCAGCCGCACCTCACCTCTTGGTTTGTTCAAAGCCGGTCACAGTGCCCCACATTGGGCTCTATGGGTTCGGTTGAAGACACTCGAGGCTGTCACACAGCAAGGCGTCAAAATGCAGCCCTAACCGACAGCATCTAGCGCGATCGCCATAGCCATTGCTTACCAATCGAGCTCACTCGGCACGCCTGTGCGCTTCCACCTTTTCCGTGTACAACCTGACCCTGCGGTCGATTCAAGTGGTTTATCCCAAGGCCGCTCCTGCAGACCGACATTAATCAGCTGGAAGCACACACAATCCGAACCAATAATGCCGCCGTTCACAGATCACTCCTTTCGCCACAGGGCCGCCAAAAGCAAACCGCCTGCCCCCCGGCCTGTTCAAATGACCTGTTGAGCCTCTGCCGCTGAATGCCGCACCGATCAGAAACAGCCCGGTGCCACACCGCACATTGGCTCCGGATATTACCGATCTCCCTTGTTGCACCCGTGAACCTCCTCCGAATTGATGGACACCTGTAGTAGGCTCGAAGAGCCAGGAGGTGTCGGATGGAAGGACGTCAGCGTCGGTCGCTTACGGACGACTACAAGCGGCAAGCGGTTGATCTCGTAACATCGAGTTGGCGCTCGATCGGATCTGTTGCCAAGGAGCTTGGCTTGCGAGAGTCCGTGCTGCGGCGGTGGGTGGAGCAGCGAGGGGTTCGGCTGCAGCCGACGGCGGCGGCGCGGCGCCCCACGACGCGGGCGACGCTGCCGTCGGCGGACCACGCGGCAGAGATCGCGCGTTTGCAGCGAGAGAACGAGCGGCTGCGCATTATGCCTGGCGCTCGCGCCCGGGGAGCCGACGATCTGCTGCCAATCGTGACCTCGTCGACGACATCAGGCGGGTCCACCGCGACACCCGCGGGCGTTATGGCAGCCCGCGTATCCATGCCGAGTTGAAGGATCAGGGCCGCGGGGCGAGCCGTGGTCGCATCGAGCGGTTGATGCGGCGTCACGGCAGCAGGGCCATCATGGCGCGGCCACGTCGGGTGCGGACCACCGACAGCCGCCACGACCTGCCGATCGCCCCCAATCTGCTCGACCGCAACTTCATCGCCACTGCGCCGAACCGGATCTGGCTGGCCGATATCACCTACATCGAGACCGATCAGGGCTGGCTCTATCTGGCTGCCGTCATGGATCTGTACAGCCGCAGGATTGTCGGCTAGGCGATGGCGGATCATTTGCGCGCCGAGCTGGCCTTGGCGGCGTTGCGGATGGCGATCGCGGCGCGGCGGCCAAGTGCCGGCCTGATCCACCATTCCGATCGCGGCGTTCAAGGCGGATTCAAGCGGTCGTCGCAACACAGATTGTGTTCACTCACGATAGCAACTCGTCAAGGGCCTCTGCCGGCGTTTTCTAACCCAGGGTTTTTCTCGGTCGAGCATTGAGGGCCGCGGCCACAGCGGCGATCTCGTCGGCGCTGTGGCCGCTCAGGTCGGTGCCTTTCGGGAAGTACTGACGCAGCAGCCCATTTGTGTTCTCGTTGGTGCCACGCTGCCATGGGCTTTGCGGATCGCAGAAGTAGATTTGGACACCCGCGTCGATCTTAAGACGATCGTGCTGAGCCATTTCAGCTCCCTGATCCCAGGTCAGCGAACGACGCAGCTCTTCGGGCAAGCTGATGATGGTGCGCGTAATCGCGCCGCGCACCGCTTCAGCTCCGTGCCCTGCGAGAGCAGGCCCATTCTTCATGCGCGGAGCTTCGCCATGCCCCGCAACCCGGGGAAGATGCAGCAGCATCGTGAAGCGCGTCGTACGCTCAACCAGCGTGCCGATCACCGAGCTGCCAAGACCAAGGATGAGGTCTCCCTCCCAGTGACCGGCACCGCGCGATCGGCCGCTTCGGCGGGGCGTTGTCGCTTAAACTCGCTCCTCTAGGCGGGGGCACCTGAGAGCTTCTCCGTGCCCGGGCCGAGGAGCCTGCGTTTTTTCAAGTCTCCGGTCCTACGCGCCCCAGGTCCGTCTCCGTTCTGCCTCATAGCAGCCAAACCCCTTTGTAAGGAGCCGCGCCGACGTGACGGATTTGAATACAAGCTAAGGGACCACGTTGCATATGCCAGGCCGCATCTATACTCCCGAAGACCTCTTAATGCTCGGACGTCTTCTTGATGAGGCCGTCGTTGCGCTCCCCGATTGCATGCGAACTCCTGCGAATCGCACAGCACTCGCGACGCTCATTCTTGAACGCACGTCCGCCGCGGACGATCTGCGTTCATTTGTCAGGCTGATGCAGCTTGTAGCGCCCTCAACGTAGTTCAGGCCGGATGCGCTATTAGCGCAATATTGCGCTACATGGCCTGCCGCAACACCCGCGTATCGCAAGCTTCGTTCGATCTACGACACGCCGCCGCCCTGCCAGGCAAGCGGTCCGAAAGCGCTTGAACCTCCCCTGGCGTCAGGTTGTACAGGTCCGGCTATGAACAGGCCTTCATTCTATAAGCGTCGGTGGCGGCGCATTGGTGAACTTGCAGATGCCACCGGCGTCACGGTGCGGGCATTGCGTCACTATGAGCAGACAGGACTGCTCACTGCTTCTCAGCGTACGTGCGGCGGCCATCGCATGTACGACGCCGACAGTTTGACACGCGTTTACCACATAGTCGCACTTCGCCGGCTCGGCCTTTCGCTTCAGGAAATCCGGAGCGCTCTTGAAGGACGCTCGTCTCTTTCGCGTTTGTTGAGCGAGCAGCTGGAACGTGCAGAGCGCGAAGTGATGCGCGCAACCGCCGTCCGCGATCTGCTGCGCCGCCTCGCTCAGAATGTCGACGCAGATGTCCGGCTAGACGAGCTACCCAACCATCTGAACCGACCTCCGGGTAAAGTCGACATGTGAGTACCTCTGCTCGAACGGCGCGCTCGGCGGCAATCAGAGTGGGGCCGTCGCCTGTCTGGACGCCGCTGCGCGACACCGTTTCCGACGACCAACAAGGGCATGCGGGTCATTTGCTGCGGCCAACCCGTGTCACGTGGAGGCCAGTAATTGAAGGCTTAGCGCGACATGCTCCGCCGCGTCTGAACGGCCCCAATTGGGGGACGCGCTACTCAGGAGCCAGGCTTGGTTCCTCCTGTGACGAACCGAGGCGAGCGGCTTCCTCAAGCAAGACCTGGCGCATCCACTTGCTTGCAGGCTCATTGTTGTGCAGTGCAGGCCATTGCAGCGTCTCCGTAAAGCCAGGCAACGGCAGGGGAAGCTTTGCAACGCGCAAGGGTAGCGATTTTGCGAAATGCCGCACCAACGTTGCCGGCATGGTCGCTACCCGGTTCGTCCCGACGAGCATGTGGGGCATCATGCTGAAGCCCTGAACCACGACCTCCACGCGCCGCTTAACTCGATGCTCCTGCATGAACCATTCGTCGATTGACGGGACGCGAGAACGGCCGAACCGGACAGCAACGTGCCCCATGGACATGTAGCTTGAGAACGTCAGCGGTCGCGCCAATCGCTTGTTGGAACGGCAGCCCACGCAAACCAGCGTCTCATCAAATAGCGTGGCCTTCGGATGCTCATCCGTCGTGTACACGTCGGGAAGAATGATAAAGTCGACCGCACCCCGCTGAAGGGGGTGGTCGAATGGATCGGCCAGTGGCATCAGCTCGAATTTGATGCCGGGCGCCTCTCGCGCGACGCGCTCAATCACCTTGCGAATAAGCACGATAGCCGCGAAATCGGACATGCAAAGGCGAAAACGGCGATTTGATTCGTCCGGCCTAAAGGGCTCGCGAGACGTGATGGAAAGCTGAATGTGCAGTAACGCTTCGCGAGTAGGTGAGGCGAGAGCCTCTGCGCGTGGGGTCAGGACAAGTTCACGGCCGCTCATCGTGAACAACTCGTCCTTGAAATACGCACGCAGGCGGGCGACCGCCGCACTCATTGCGGGCTGGCTCAAGTTGATGCTGCGTGCTGCTGCCGTCAAGTTACGCTCTGCTATCAGGGCATCAAGAGCGACGAGCAGATTTAGATCTAGGCCACGAAACCGCATTGTTCATTCATCCGCAGTGTAGATGTAACTCATCTAAACAATCGATTTTACCCGCGCGCGCCACGATGGAATAAAAGTGACGTGTCCGACGCAACACGTTAGATTTTGGAGACCACGATCGTGGCGCTGCGCATTGAACATAGTGAACCGCGAATCATAGCGACACCGCCCCAGGCATTTCTTGAAGCTCACATATGGTCTCAGCCCTGCAGACCCCTTGGTCTCGCGACCCAGTTATCAAGCGGCAATGGGCTCTTTACAACGATCAATCGGACAGCGCGCCCCATCCAATCGACACCACCATGCGTGCCCCTTGCAAACAGCAACAGGCGCTATCCCAGTTCGAGCGCGCCATGTCTTACATTAGTAGCCCGTACCAGTTCACACATTCAAACCACCTCGATCACCCCATCAAACATCTTTAAGGCGAGTAATACATCAGAGGTGCTTTGTCTCGCAACTCGCAGGACGCCGATATGTCCGCGAAAGGACGCCGATATACCATCGTATATTGTACAACCTGACCGCACCCACCTTCTTTCTAGCAGGATTCCTGTAGGGCTCCCGCGGCCTGCTACGCATTGCGCCGCATTCCCAAGTCGTTCTTCGCCGAACCGCAGGAGAGCGCCTGCAGCAGCCCCGTGCGCTCGATTCCGTGCGCACCCTGCTGTAGCGCCTCACCTCATGCATACACGGCAATGAAGCCAAACGTAGGAGATGGGTCGATGCGCCCCCCAATACAGTGGCGGACGTGCTGGGAGAATGAGTTGGAGCTATCGGATCATATCCAGCTCTCGGCATTCTTACGAGCGGCTTACGGACCGACCGGAACGTTCAATGCACGTCCCTTTGAGGGCTATCGGAGCTGGGCGGGTGCGAGGCCCGAGCTCCGATGTGTCGGCTACGACAGCAGGGGCGTTGCGGCTCATCTTGGCGCGCTGCGACGGTTCATCAAGGTCGGCGATGCCGACGTGTTGGTGGCCGAACTCGGATTGTACGCGGTACGCCCCGACCTAGAGGGTCTGGGAGTGCCACACTCTGTACGCGCAATGTATCCTACACTACACCTGATGGGCGTTCCTTTCGGATTTGGCACAGTCCGTCATGCGCTCAAAACGCACATCACGAGGTTGCTCGATCGCCCAGGGCTGGCCTCGATCATTCCGGGTATACGCGTCCGTTCTACGCTGGCGGAGGTCTATCCTGCTTTGCCGCCCACGCGAACAGACGACGCTCTTCTCGTCGTTTTGCCTGTCGGAAAGCCGTTGAGCGAATGGCCGCCCGGAACGACAATTGAGCGAAACGGGCCCGAACTGTGACAGGCCTCTCTATGCACTTAACAAGCGTTGGCGATGGCAGGCAGTATGCTGACTCACCAAGCGTCCACTTGACGTTCGACGACGGGCCGCACTCTTTTTATACCCCGCACATCTTAGACATCCTCTCCCAACATAACGTGCCGGCGACGTTCTGCGTCATCGGCAGATATGCAGCAGAACATCCGCACATTACGCGCAGGATAGTTTCCGACGGACACGAACTCGCAAACCACACCATGAACCATCCCGATCTCTCGAAATGCGAGCCAACGAAAGTCGCGTCGGAGATTGCACACGCGAACTGTGCCATTAAGTCGGCTTGCCCGGAGGCTCGGCTCCGACATGTGCGTGCGCCATATGGGCTCTGGACCGAACATGTGCTCTCCTGCGCCGCGAGCGCTGGGCTCGGCGCACTTCACTGGTCTGTAGACCCTCGCGACTGGTCTCGGCCTGGTGCGGATGCGATCGTCAGCGCGGTACTGAGCTCCATCCAACCTGGAGCCATTGTTCTTTTGCACGATGGCTGCCCTCCCGATGAACGCAATTGGGGTCATGATCAAAGGCTGCGCGATCAGACAGTATGCGCCGTCAGCCAGCTAATTCCCGCATTGCACAGTCGCGGCTTTGCAATTCGTCCCATTCCTCACTTTCACTGAGACCAGAATGAGCCTGCTTGTGACCGCCAGCACTGCCGCGATTGGATCATACACAATCCTTTCAGCGTTTTATAAGAGCGCTCAAATGATCTATGCAATAAAGAGCCGGGCCTCATCGCCGCCACTCACGGACGTCGATCACGAAACGATGCCCAGTGTCGACGTTATCGTTCCTTGCTACAATGAAACGCCAGACACCCTGTCGGCGTGCTTAGGCTCGATTGCCGCCCAGGATTTTACTGGACGACTGCGCGTCTATGTCGTTGACGATGGCTCTCAAAACCTCGCTGCTGTCAAAGCTGTCCACGACGCTTACGCGCAAGATACACGATTTCGCTTTATCATTCTGCGAAAGAACGTAGGCAAGAGGAAGGCGCAGATTTGTGCCATCCGGCAGTCATCTGGAGACCTGGTTCTCAACGTCGACTCTGATACGACGCTCGCAGTCGATGTCGTCACAAAACTAGCAGCTAGCATGCACGAGCCGGAAGTTGGTGCCGCTATGGGCCATCTGGTCGCGACCAATCGGGATCGCACTTGGCTCACGCGGCTCATCGACATGGAGTACTGGCTTGCTTGTAACGAAGAACGCGCTGCACAAGCCAGCTTCGGTGCTGTTATGTGCTGCTGCGGACCCTGCGCCATGTATCGCCGTTCGGCTCTTACATCGCTGCTCGACAAGTATGAAACGCAATATTTCCGCGGGAAGCCCAGTGATTTCGGCGAGGATCGTCACCTCACAATACTTATGCTGCAGGCAGGGTTTCGAACTGAATACGTTCCAGATGCGATAGCCGCAACCGTCGTTCCCGACAGGCTCGGACCTTATTTGCGTCAACAACTACGCTGGGCACGCAGTACGTTCCGCGACACGCTGCTAGCACTGCGGCTGCTGCCTCATCTTAATGGCTATCTCACATTAGATGTTATCGGACAGAACCTTGGCCCTCTTCTTTTGGCTCTGTCCATAATGACCGGGCTCGCTCAGCTTGCGACCACGCACACCATACCATGGTTGACGATCGTTGCTATTTCATCGCTAACGCTGATGCGGTGCACCACAGCGGCGATTCGTGCTCGTGAGGTGCGATTTCTTGGCTTCGCGTTGCACACGCCAATCAATCTGTTCCTAGTGCTTCCCTTGAAAGCCTATGCATTGTGTACATTGGATAACAGTAACTGGCTCTCCCGTACGACGCCTCCGGCATCACTCTGCGGGGCTCCGGAAACGATCCACGAACGTGACGCCTGTCACCATGATGCCGCTCGGCGACAGCCGGCAGCGCTGGCGGTCACCGGGGAGGGGACCACCCGTTAAGGCGCTCCAACGCTCGGCCTGTGATCTAGGACCGCGCTCAAACGCGGCGAAAACAAGCGCACTAAAGTAAGGAAGGGTGAATGACATTCGATAAGGTACTGCGCTTGCTCGAGCGGGAGATGGAGGCGGACGACCCGTGGCGGCTCAACGCGAACCCATTCGAGCAAGAGCGCCACGCGCACTTGCTCCGTCTGTGCCTCGCGGAAGGCGCGGTCGGTAACGCGCTTGAGGTGGGTTGCGCAGCGGGCGTCTTCACGGCAAAGCTGGCGCCCCACTGCCAGCAACTCGTAGCAATCGACGTTCTGCCGCGTGCGATCACTCGAGCAAGGGAGCAAGCTCAATGGCCTCATATCGCCTGGCACATCTCTGACGTGCGGGACCTCAACGCAACTAATCCATTCGACCTGATCGTGGTGGCGGAAGTGCTTTATTATCTTGAAGATACCGGCCAGATGGGTGACGCCATCGAGAAGCTCACGCGAATGCTGGCGCCCAGCGGACGGCTCGTTTTCGGATCAGCGCGTGACGCCTCTTGTCAGCGTTGGGGGCATCCTGCGGGTGCCGAAACAATGCTTGATGTTTTGAATGAACATCTGGTCGAGACTGAGCGCGTACAATGCCGTGGCGCGAGCATCGACGAAGATTGTTTGATTGCGTCTTTTCGCACTAAGTCGAACTTGCCAGACTAGTGCATTCGCTGCGGCGAACACGGAGTGACTATGCGAATCTGTGGAATCAAGCTGACACATGACGGAGCGGTTGCCGTTGTGGAAGATGGGCGCTTGCTCTTCTGCATAGAGCAAGAAAAGAGAGCCAATAATCCACGCTATCAAGCCATCACCGACCTCTGCGCAGTCACTCTCGCGCTGGCCGAACACGGCTTAAGGCCCACGGATGTTGACCGATTTGTCATCGACGGCTGGGACGGGCTGACGCACTCGCAATTTGATGTCCTAAGTGAAGGGGTGCCGCTCACCATTAAGGGAGCGCCATATATCGAGTCCCACGAAAACACGCTCCTCACGCCCTATGCCGGGTCGGGCCTCGTCCTCGATCGGGTGCCTTTACGTTATCATAGCTATGCTCACGTAGCCGGCCACGTGGCCGGCGCTTACTGTACCAGTGCTTTCGCCAAAGCCCGAGCCCCTGCATTGTGCTTAGTGTGGGACGGCTGCATCTTTCCGCGCCTGTATCATGTAGATCCGACCGGAGCCCGCTTCCTCGACACTCTTTTCCCTTTCATCGGCCATGCCTATGCTATCGCTGGGCAGCACTTCGGGCCCTATCGTCAAGCCAGCAGGGCAGGCTGGGATCTTGGTGTCGCAGGTAAGCTTATGGCGTATATCGGGCTAGGCGCTCTCGATGAGGGCATTCTGGCAGTCTTTCAAGAGATGTATGAAGCGTGTCTAGCCGGTCCTTCCGAGCGTGCTCGCGCTTACCGTGCCAGCATAAACGATCCTGAAGCCTTACTTGCCGCCACTGACTGGTTTTTCGAGGCATGCGGTCGTCGGCTCACCGGTACGCCTTCCGAAGATGTACTCGCATCTTTTCACGTTTTTCTGGAGCGGCTGCTGGAGCAAGAAATAGGACTTGCTCTGCTACGGCACTCAGGTCTTCCGGGCTTACGGCACCTGTGCATCGCTGGAGGGTGTGGACTTAATATAAAGTGGAATAGTGCTCTGCGCGCGACGGGATTGTTTGATTCAGTTTGGGTACCCCCGTTTCCAAATGATAGCGGCTCAGCAATTGGCGCGGCTTGCGCCGCCATGGCCGAGCCAAACGCTTTGACTCCTTTGGAGTGGTCAGTTCACAGCGGACCGGCCTTGACCGGAAGCAACCCATCAGGCCAATGGGAGGCTTTGCCCTGTACCATCGTAGAGCTTGCGGCTCTCATCGCTACAGGCAAGCCCGTAGTGTTCCTCACCGGCCTCGCGGAGCTCGGACCCAGAGCACTCGGCGGCCGCAGTATTATTGCGGCTGCAACCTCCAAGGAGATGAAAGACCTTCTGAACGATATCAAGCTACGGGAACGATTTCGTCCCGTCGCTCCTATTTGCCTCGAGGACCGGGCTGCTGAAATTTTCGATCCCGGCAGCCCAGATCCTTACATGCTCTTCGACCATCAAACCCGTCGCGAATGGCGGACAAAAGTTCCCGCTATCGTGCACCTGGATGGTTCTGCCCGATTGCAAACAATCTCCCGAACGTCTCCGCAAAAGATCGCTGCTCTTCTGGTCGAGTATGAGAAACTTACAGGAATTCCGCTGCTCTGCAACACGAGCGCCAACCATCCTGGCCGGGGGTTTTTTCCTGATGTTGCTAGCGCTTGTGACTGGGGTCGCGTCGACCATGTTTGGTGCGACGGCTTTCTCTGGCAACGATCCGTCGAAGCTGGTCTGACATTATCCAATTCCGCTCTGGTCACTGACTAAGACAGCCTATGTCCAATCCAGCGATTCAACTGACTGACGTCCAAAAGACTTATCATGATCGAGGCGTCGTACGGGGTCTGACCTTTAGCGTCGCTAAGGGAGAGTGTTTCGGGCTACTCGGTCCAAATGGGGCGGGTAAAAGCACGATCGTTCGGATGATCCTCGGCCTCATATCGCCCGATGCCGGCCGGATCACTGTTTTGGGTGAGCAGGTGCCGGCACGCGCCCGTTTGGCGCGCGCGGGCATCGGCGTCGTCCCACAAGTTGATAATCTCGAGGATGCGTTCACTGTGCGCGAAAATCTCCTCATATTTGGACGGTACTTTGGACTGAATACGCGCGAAAGTGAGGAGGCTGTGCCTTCGCTGCTCGAATTTGCGCGACTTGAGGGTAGAGCAGAGTCACGGGTCGCGGATCTGTCCGGCGGCATGAAGCGACGTCTCGTGCTGGCCCGTGCCCTGATCAACGATCCACAACTGCTCATCATGGATGAACCCACGACCAGCCTCGATCCCCACGCCCGCCACTTGATTTGGGAACGCCTGCGTCTTCTGCTCGCTCGAGGAAAGACTATCCTGCTGACGACCCACTTCATGGAAGAGGCTGAACGACTTTGCGATCGCCTCTGCGTGCTAGAGAATGGACGTAAGATCGCCGAGGGTGCGCCCAATGCTCTGATCGACTCTCAGATTGGCTGTGATGTCCTCGAGGTCTACGGCGGAAACCCACTCGAGCTCCGTGCGATAATAGAGCCTCACGCTTCGCGCATCGAGGTGAGGGGAGAGACGCTGTTTTGCTACGCGCCGGATCAGGCGGCGGTGCGGCTTCGGCTTCGTGGATGCACCGGTCTGCGCCTTCTGGAGCGGCCGCCTAACCTGGAAGACGTCTTCCTGCGGTTGACGGGACACAGGATAGACGCATGAAGACGATATCCAAAGCAGCCTTGCCATCGGACGCACTCAGTTGGATCAGCGTGTGGCGCCGCAACTATCTGGCATGGAGGAAGGCCGCCGCTGCTTCGCTGCTTGGCAACTTGGCCGACCCGTTGACCAACCTCTTGGGTCTCGGCTTTGGGCTCGGCCTGATTGTCGGCAATGTAGACGGTCACTCATATGTCGATTTCTTGGTCGGCGGAATGGTGGCAACCAGCGCTATGACCGCGGCAAGCTTCGAAACTCTGTACGGAACGTTCGCTCGCATGCGCAGCCAACGAACCTGGGACGCAATGATGTGCACTCCGCTCACGCTGGGTGATATCCTCCTCGGTGAATTGGTTTGGGCAGCAAGCAAGGCCACTTTGGCGGGCACCGGAATCGCGCTTGTTGCTACGGGGCTTGGCTATGGCACCTTATTATCCACGTTCTATTGTTTCCCCGCTCTCGCCCTCACCGGCCTTGCGTTCGCGAGCGCGGCGCTCGTCGTTGTCGCGATTGCCCCAAGCTACGACTATTTTGTGTTCTACCAGACTCTCATCTCGACCCCTATGGTGTTCCTATCCGGGGCAGTCTTTCCCGTTGCGCACCTTCCGCCCGCTCTCCAGTTGGCTGCAGCCGCGTTACCTTTGGAACATTCGATTGCGCTAATACGGCCTGCAATGCTCGGGCTACCACTCGATAGCATCGGCGCGCATGTTGGTGTCCTTTTCGCTTACGCAGTACTGCTCTTCTTACTGTCGGCAAAGCTATTTCGGCGACGCTTATCACACTGACGATGCCCAGCCGCTTAATGAACGCACACCCTGTTTCTCGGCCTGCGCTTGCCGGCCTATTCGCGTTCAACGTCGCGGACGTTTCATTACCCGGCCGCCCTAAAGATCATGATTACTACCACACTTGCTGGAGGATAGAATGCTGTGTCTTGGATTGAGCGGCGGATTGGATAAGGTCCATGAATATCGACCTGCACTCTCGCACACATTCTTGCATGATGGCGCAGCTGTCATGGTGCGTGACGGGCGTGTGTTAGCCGCGGTTGAAGAAGAACGCCTAAACCGAATTAAGCATTCCAACAAATTTCCCGCCCAGGCCATCCGCTACTGCCTGGCTGCTGCGGGAGCGCAATTAAAGGACATCGATCGCATCGCATTCTATGCAACCGAGTCCTATTGCAACGCGATGCTTCGGCTTTTGTTTGGTTCGGAGACGCAGAGTGGCATCCCTCTCGACGCCAGAACCCTTCTACAGCTTATGCTATCGCAGGAGTTTGATACAGAGATCGAGCCATCGCGCTTGTCATTCGTCAGTCACCATCATGCGCATGCAACAAGTGCTTTTGCTGTGTCCGGCTATGACGAAGGTCTAGTCTTGGCAATCGACGGCGGCGGTGATTTCCTCTCCGGGATGGTGGCCATTGGATCGGGAAGTCGTCTTACTCAACTACATACCTTCCCAGAGGACGGTTCCCTCGGATTGTTTTACTTAGAGGCAATCAAGTGCCTCGGTTATGGCTTGTTCGACGAGTACAAGGTTATGGGCCTTGCTCCGTACGGGGACTCCTCGCGTTTCCGAGAACTATTTCAGCAATTCTACGAATTAAAGGAGAACGGTGGCTACAAGATACATTTGAACGACATCGCTCCGGCGTTAGAGCACGACATACACGTTCGCGGCAAGGGAATGCCGTTCACCCAAGAGCATAAAGATGTTAGTGCAGCCTTGCAGGAGGCCTTGGAACGTATTGTTTTTCATGTTCTCAGGCATTACCGTGAGGTGACCGGCATGAAGCGGCTATGCTTGGCTGGTGGTGTCGCCCACAACTGCACCATGACCGGTAAGTTGCTCTATACAGGACTATTTGATGATATCTTCGTGCAGCCCGCGGCGCACGATGCTGGATGCGCACTCGGCGCTGCTCTCATGGTTTCCGAAGAACAAGGACGTCCCGCACCCCGTGAGCGGCTTCAGCATGTCTATTGGGGCCCGGCACTTGGGGATGACCATGCTGTAGAGCGAGAGGTTGCTGCATGGCGCGGGCATATCGACGTGCAAAGAAGCGCGAACGTGGCGAGCGTGGTAGCTGAATGGATAGCCAACGGTTCGGTTGTTGGCTGGGTCCAAGGCCGCTCCGAATTTGGACCGCGCGCCCTCGGTAACCGCAGCATTGTTGCTGACCCCAGACCAGCAAAGAATAAGGACCGCATAAACGCCATCGTTAAAAAACGCGAGGGCTACCGGCCGTTTGCACCTTCCGTATTGGAGGAACATGCCGCTGAGTTTTTCGATCTTCCTAAGACCGCGGGAGCTTTTCCGTTCATGAACTTTGTCGTTCAAGTTCGTGATTGCAAGCGAAGTGTGCTTGGTGCGGTTACGCACGTCGATGGTACAGCACGGCTGCAGACGGTGTCACGTAGATCGAACCCGCGGTACTGGGAGCTGATTAATCAATTCCACAAGCGGACGGGCGTCCCTGTCCTCCTCAATACATCTTTCAACAACAATGTCGAACCGATCGTGCAGTCGGTTACCGACGCAATGGTCACGTTCCTTACGACAGATCTTGACGCCCTCGTGATCGGATCGCTTCTCATCACGAAGCGCGTCGCCACGCCGGAGGACTGGGCTGCGCTCCGCGTTTCCTTACCGGCCTACACTTCACTTCGCCGTACCCCGGATCACGTCACCGCAGAGTGTCGGGAGATCGTCTGCGAGACTTATACCACCTTCTCCGATGGCGGCGCTGTGCGCATCTCGCCCGATCTATTCGAGTTGCTGCATGGAATCAAAGGGGACGCCGCCCTCGGCGAGCTTCTCGCTCACGTAAAGGGCGAGCGGCGCGACGCAATCATCCTTGAACTTCGGCAGTTGTGGGAAAAGCGCCGCATCTGCTTGCGTCCCGCCGCCAACAATCTGGGAGATCTGCGCGATCAGGCGCATGCGACTTGATAGGTATCTCTTTGTCTAGCTAGCGAACGGCAATCCATAACCGACCTCTTGGTCGCGAAGCGGACAAGCTCTCGCAACCTAACATACGGCTCGCGACGGCCTGGCGGACGATAACACTGCCGGTACTTTCCTGCCGTCCAGGGTGAGCAACTTATTCAACTGCCGGAGCAATGGATTCAAGATGACTCATCAACAGCGCTTCGTCATTTCCAGGCGTCGCACCGGTTTCGGCGATTGCTTATGGTCGCTCGCGTCAGCCTGGCAATACTCCAAGCGAACAGGGCGCACTTTGGTCATTGACTGGCGCGGATCTTGCTATCTCTCTGACCCCTTTACAAACGCCTTCAGCGTGTTCTTTGAGCCGCTCGACAACATCTCGGGCGTACCCGTTATCTGCGACGATAAGATCAATCAACTCTGCTTTCCTGGGCCGTTTTTTCCACATTGGTGGAACAGGCCTGCAATTGACGGCGTTTACCGGTCGGATGACCAAATTTTCCACGAGCGTGATGAGCTGCGCAGGTTGTTGGTAACGTCAAGGGATATCCAGGCGAATACTATCGTTTGTGACGCTTGCTTAATGTGGGGCTGTGATCAGGAGGCCGAGCGCAACATATTCCAAAGCATCACACCACGCCAGGAGATCAGGCGTCGCATCGACGATGTTTACCATCGAGCGTTTGAGGGGCACGATGTAATCGGGATACACGTTCGGCACGGGAACGGTGAAGATACTATGGGTCATAGGCCTTATTGGACCGACCCACGAGTCGCTATGGAGCAGGTATGCGCTGCAGTTGAACGGGCAAAAGCATTGCATCATACACGACCGACAAGGCTCTTTTTGTGCACTGACAGTCCCAGCGTCGCTGATCACCTTTCGGCTGTCTATTCTGAGCTCTTCAGCATTCCCAAACGCTTCCGAGCGAACGATGCTGGCCCGCTGCACACTGCAGATCTTGGAGTCGAGGGCGGATTCGCTGCTCTCGTGGAAATGTACCTCCTGGCCTACTGCCATACCGTTATCCGATTTCCGTCGACAAGTGCTTTCTCGCGCTACGCAAGCCTAGTCGTCCCCCAAGTAATCGAATTTAGCTTGGACGATCCAAGCCACTTGATCTTAGCCGAAAGGTCATCCGCCGAGCACGCGCCAGATGCGCGCTCTCTCGCCGGTCCTCACGAGCGGCGGCCAGCGAAGCCGGCCTTTTGATGCTTGCCACAGGACGTCAAGCCCCACCAGCGCCAAGAAAGGCTTAAATGAGCCTAGCACTTACTTCAGCAGTCACCAGGTACAACGCCTCGGTGCCATATCTGGACATCGGTTCGAAGCCATCCAATGGACTCCGCGCGAAGCGAGGGTGCGACACTGCTGTCGTAATGTCTCACCGACCTATGCCGTTCTCCGACGGAGCCGGCTCGGTTCGTATCCCAAGCACCTTGTTTGGTGAAGGCGAGTGCTGCGGATGAAGGTGCGGCGGGAGTAGATTTCTCAAATGAGTTACCGATGCCCATACCTGGAGATAAGGTGGTCACACATTGTGCTGGACCTCTCTATGCACACGAGGGAAGGGCGCCGAGCTCACCTCGCGCGGGTTGATGCCGGATGCAGGCCTCCCAGGATCGTTAATTCAGGCCCCAACGTACTTGGTATTCCTTGCTGCTTTCACCACACAGCGCCTTGCCAACTTCTCCACGGCTGAGAGATGGTGGAGCCAGGGCGCGCCGCCACACTTCCCCGGAATATGAGCACTAGCGCCATAGTAGGTTGACCACGCCGGACGATATGTCAGAGGGACAGGCTTCGGCCGTTGCTGGAAGTCGGTAGGCCCCTGAGGCATTTGGGAGCATTTGTGAATATGGCTGAGCGCGTCGCTCTCATCACCGGCGTAACCGGGCAAGACGGGGCTTATCTCGCCGACTATCTACTGTCGCTCGGCTATGTTGTGCACGGCATCAAGCGCCGCTCGTCCTCGTTCAACACAGCGCGCGTCGATCACCTTTACCAGGATCCGCATGTCGGCAAGGTCCCGTTCCTGATGCATTACGGCGACATGACGGATTCGACCAATCTGATCCGCCTGATACAGCAAATCCGGCCGACTGAGATCTACAATCTCGCCGCCCAAAGCCATGTTGCCGTCAGCTTCGAGAGCCCGGAATATACCGCTAATGCGGACGCAATCGGGGTGCTGCGCCTCCTGGAAGCAGTCCGCATTCTTGGAATGGAGAGGCACACGCGGTTCTATCAGGCTTCGACCTCGGAGCTTTATGGCCTGGTGCAGGAGATTCCGCAGAAGGAGACGACCGCATTCTATCCACGCTCGCCTTATGGCGTCGCAAAGCTGTATGGCTACTGGATTACGGTAAACTACCGCGAAGCCTATGGCATGTTCGCCTCCAACGGTATTCTGTTCAACCATGAGAGCCCGATCCGTGGCGAGACCTTCGTGACCCGCAAGATCACGCGTGCCGTCGCGCGCATCGAGGTCGGCCTGGAAGATGCGCTCTATCTTGGCAATCTCGAAGCCAAGCGGGATTGGGGCCATGCCCGCGACTATGTGGCGGGCATGCATTTGATCCTGCAGGCCGATAAGCCAGACGACTTCGTGCTTGCCACCGGAGAGATGCATTCCGTGCGGGAGATGGTCGAGCTGGCCTTCGCGCAGGTCGGCCGCCGCATCGAATGGCGGGGCGTGGGCGTCGAGGAAACCGGCCTCGACGCTAGAAGCGGCAAGACCGTGGTCCGCATCGATCCGACCTATTTTCGCCCCACCGAGGTTGATCTTTTGGTCGGCGATGCCAGCAAGGCGCGCACCAAGCTCGGGTGGAAGCCAAAGCGGAGCTTTGTCCAACTGGTTCAGGAAATGATGGCGAGTGATCTGGCCGAAGCAAAACGGGACGCCGACAATGGCAGCCACTTCCTTTGAGCTGAAGGTCACACGCGTCTACGTCGCCGGTCATCGCGGCATGGTCGGCAGCGTGCTGGCGCGCCGGCTCGCGCAGGAGGAGGTTGAACTTGTGACTGTCGACCGGCACGGTCGACCTCTGCAACCAGGCCGCCGTATTCGACTGGTTCGCAAAGAAGACGCCGCAAGTCGTTTTTCCTTGCCGCGGCCAAAGTCAGCGGTATCCTCGCCAACAATACGCGGCGCGCTGAGTTCATCTACGATAATATTGCCATCGCGCCGAACGTGACCCATGGCGCGCATCTGAATAGCGCCGAGAAGCTGATGTTTCTTGGCTCCTCCTGCATCTATCCGAAGCTGGCGCCACAGCCGCTTCGCGAGGACTCACAGGCCAGCTGGAGCCGACCAATGAGCCCTACGCCATGCAAAGATCGCCGGGATCAAGATGGCCGAGGCCTATCGCAGCCAGTATGGCAGCGACTTCGTCAGTGTAATGCCGACTACTCTGTACGGCCTTGGCAACAATTGTCATCCAGAATACAGCCACGTCGTAGCCGCGCTGATCCGGCGCTTTCACGAAGCGACGCTTGCCGGCGCGAAAAACGTTGTGGTCAGGGACACCGGCTTGCCACGCGCAAATTCCTTTATGTCGACGACATGGCGAATGCCTGCCTCCGTTTGATGAAGCGCTATTCTGAGTCCGAGCTCGTCAATATCGGGAGCGGCGAGGACATCATCATCGCCGAGTTCTCCCGCCTCGTCGCCGAGGTCATCGGTTATCGAGGCGAGATCAGCTTCGACACCTCGCGTCCCGGCGGCATGCCACGCAAGCTGCTCGATCTCCGCCGCCTTGACAAGCTCGGCTAGCGGGCGACGACGTCGCTTCGCGACGGCTTGATGCGCGCCTATGAATCCTATCAGGCGTTCACTCGGCTCCCGCCGCAAACCTAGATACGATTACCACAAGCAGGAGTTAGCCGCAGGGAGCAGGAACGACATGCCACACGAGGCTGCCACGCGGTCGTGGCGATGATGCTCACGATCATCTAGGCGCTCATTCTATCGCGTGATGCCTGGGTCTCGGTGTCGTTCGACTCGTCCTGCTGTCCCATGACGCACCCCCTCAGGGTGGAACCGCGGACGAGCTCTATCCTGAGACGCCGCTCTGCGATTCGCTTCTTGGCAACGGTAGTAGCAATGAGAGGCGCTCCGTGGTTGCGGACCAACGCGCACCATCGCCTTACACTCCCTCGTTTGACCTTCTCGCCATTGCGACGTGCCGGTTCCAGACTCAACCGCCCTGACGGCCCTCGTCAGCGGACGTTTCGTAATCGGCCATGCTGACATACCGGGCGCCCTCCAGTGGAGACACGGGATCAGTCGCATCAAGCCGTTGAGCGAACACGCGGAGGACCGCGTCACCGGCCGCGCAAAGCGCCTTTGCCCGACCGCCTCACTCTGCCATTTTGCATGCAGCCTGTCAGTAAATCACTCTAGGTCGACGGCACCAATGCTTCGTCAATAGGCCTCCGACCGTGAAACCACCGCTTACGGGCGCGGTGTTGACGGCTCGAGGCGACCGAGTCAGCCGGCCATTGCGAATGCTTCGTCAGCGTCCTGCGAATCCGGCACAGCTTTAAGCGTCGGAGCGACGCGCTGCGGCCAAAGGAGGTCAAGGAGCACGACGACCTCGCAAACCAGTCTGGTGCCTGATTACGTGTCTCGAGCGAAACGTCCCGGCTCCTACAGCTGCCTCTACAGCTGTTACGGCCATTGTTCTCGCGTAAATCACAGTACCCGGACCTCGTCCGAACGCACTTTTGCCCGACTACGGCTGAGCTCGCATGCCGCGCCTCTCGCAGCCCTCCCAATGGGCAGCAGCGCGCTGAAAGCGATTTGCGGTGGCACCTTCATCGGTACACCAGTCCAGGACGAGCGGAGCGAGCTGCATGACCACGACTTTGAAAGAAGTCCGATTGTCACCAATCGGAAATGGCGGCCCTCGCAGCTTCGCCGAACCTGTTCACCTGAGCCTAGATGCTGCCCGCAGTAGGGACCGGCATGGACGACAGACGACCTGCTATCTCTGAAAGCACTCGAGGATCATTTGCATAAGATGCGCCAATATGGCGCACTCCTTGCGTTAAAGGACCTCACATATTCAAACTGGCGACGCTGCACCGGAGCAAATCTCTCGTCCAGGGCTGACTCTTTAATCATGGTTGGCCTTGTCGTCGCTGCACGAAACGTTGTTAGGTCCGCGACAGCGCAGGCGCCACGGCCGGCGTAACAACGATCGGCGGAAACCGGACAATATGACTAGCGACATTTTGTCTTCAACATCACAGTTCAAGTCACCGGGAGCGGAGGCCTCTCGCAGCGACGCTCAATGGGCACACCCGAAAGTGCCTGAGATCCTGCTGCGCATAGCGGAACAACTCGCCGCGCCCTTTCGGCTCGAGCTTCGGCTGGAGGCCGTCGTCGCGTTAATACAGTCTCAGCTTCAGATGCAACATTGTGTGGTCTGTCTGCATGCCGGTCACAACGCTCCGGCGATTGCCGTGGGCGCGGGCTGGACTGAAGGGAGCGATCAGCGTTTTCGACTCCGCCTGCCGCAAGGAGCTGTCGAGCGCGTGCTCAATACGGCCACACCCCTTATAATAACCCCTACGCAACCGAACAATTCCCAGACCACAAGCGATTCAGGTTCATCTGACGCCACGGCACATAGTCGATTGTCGTTCATCGCCGTTCCAATCGCTGTCGAGAGCACGACCGTCGGGGTGCTCTCGGCCGAGCTGTTCCGGGACGGGTCCCCATCGTTAGATCCCAATTCACACGTGACCCTTCTCCTCGCTATCGCGAACATGCTCGGCCACTTTCTGAGGTCATACCTCTCCACGGCCCACGATGACAGCGAGCCGCCTCTTGCGACCGATGGCAACCAGACAACGTTGCCGCAGGATGATCAAGCCGAAGCGGACCGCAACCTAACGCTACCTGGCGTAGTTGGTCGCAGCCCGGCCCTGCGCAAGCTCCTCCGCAAGATCAATGTGGTCGCTAAATCAAATGCAACGATACTCTTGCGAGGCGAGTCCGGTAGCGGAAAAGAGGTTGCTGCACAAGCGATCCACGACCTATCGCCCCGAGCCAACCGCCCATTCGTCAAACTAAACTGTGCGGCATTATCGGAGACTATTTTGGAATCTGAGCTGTTTGGACACGAGAAGGGCGCCTTTACCGGAGCCATCAATTCGCGCAAAGGGCGCTTCGAGCTGGCTGACAAAGGCACGCTGTTTCTCGACGAGATTGGTGAAATCTCACCTTCTTTTCAAGCGAAGCTGCTGCGAGTGCTACAACAGCAGGAATTTGAGAGAGTCGGCGGTACACACACGATAAGAGTTGACGTTCGACTCATAGCAGCGACTAACAAGGATCTAGAGGTCGCCGTTTCGCAGACACAATTTCGCGCGGATCTCTACTACCGTCTGAGCGTCATCCCTTTGCTTGTCCCACCATTGTGTGAGCGCCGCGACGATATTCCGTTGCTCGCTACTGAATTTCTTCGCACGTTCAACTCCGAAAACGAGCGCTCGTTGACTTTCGAACCAAGCGCGTTCGACGTATTGAAAAGTTGCGAATTTCCCGGCAATATTAGGGAGCTTCACAATTGCGTTCAGCGGACTGCCACCATGGCGGCCGGTCCAGCGATTAACAGTCGCGATTTCGCCTGCAAATCCGATGGTTGCTTCTCCGCTCGACTTTGGAAGAGTAAGCAGCCGCTATCGATGCCGTCACAACCGCTGCCGCATACGGGGCCATGCGATGCTTCATCCGAACCCGCTCACGGAACCACGCTCTCGCACCTGCAGGTTACGAGAGGTGAGCGAATAATTGATCGCGAGCACCTTATCGCGGCCATGGAAAGGGCGGGCTGGGTACAGGCGAAAGCAGCACGGCTACTCAAACTGACGTCGCGCCAAATAGGCTACGCACTCAAAAAACACGGAGTCGAGCTAAAGCACTTATAATCACCCTTGACTGCAACCGGGGGATCGTTTGAAAGCACAGGTTCACGCTTCAGCTTACCGGGCCACTAAGGCACGAGCAAATCACACGCAGACTCCGCCGGATGCTTCTCGTAAGATAGACCGCTTTCAAGGCAGAGGCGCAGTTCAACCGATCATCTACACCACGGTGCGCCAGCGACAGCTCACACCGTTGCTCATCTGATGCTTTCGTGTGGCGGCCCACCTTGACTAACCACTTAGCGACTCTGCTCATCTAGCACCCGACCACACTGGTTCAATGAATTCGCTCCGCCAGGCGCCTTTACTTCGACGATACATCAGGCCCCTTAGGCTGGATACTCGCTTGCAATCCGACGCCACGTACATCTCCTGGACACGCTGCTCACCGTGCGTCGAACGCCGGACGTAACCGACCGCGCTACTTAGTGTCAGCCAGCGCCAACACCGTACGACAATCTATATGATCGCCGGCTCACTTTGATACACCACTCGGCCGCTCGCGGGTTGACAGAACCAAGCGGCATTCCGCACTCACACCGGCCACGTTTGACTTCAGACACGAAGTGATTGCGTTCGCATCAGGTATGGCCGCGCTACAGAGCCGAAAGACGTCGGCGATACACGCCTGCTTTTCCTGTTCCGTGGGTAGAGGCCCGCCGGCTTTGGCGTACATGAATGACAACGAGTTTAGCGCGGCAACAATACTAACCGTTAGCATATAGTACTTGAATCTGTCGCTCCAGCAAGATGAGTTGAGCTGCCTTCGACGCATGATATCCTCTCAAGGTAGGTCGGCTTAGGTGGACACGGTGTGCTATAACGTTTGTAGGTCGCAAGTCGACGACTTCGAGTGCTACCGAGAGGGTATGGCTCGAACGGTTGCTTAGTGGGCCATCGTAACCTGATTGAATCCATCTGCACGGACGATGACCATCAATTCATTGATCCCGGTTTATCGACCGCACGGCCAATCCAAACCACGAGCAGCGCCCCTGTTTGTGGAGCCGCCCGATCTGGCTCACGATGCCCGGTACATCGCCCAAAGATAACACCATTGCGGCCTCGCGCGTCTCGTCTCGAACTGCTCATTTGCTTCACATCGTACAATCTCTCGCTGCGTCCGATTCAACCCCTCTCTTAACCAACTGAGCACATTTGTAAGCAGCCGTGCCCGCGCCCCACACTCGCCGCCCCGGTTCAACGAGCCGGCACCTCAGAGAGTTCTCAACGGCCACCATCATTGCCTCGGGAGCTGTATCTCGCAATCAACAGCCAGCACCGGCCACGTTGGCCTGACTATAGCGCCCGCTTTTCGCAATGCCCTTTCGCTCGGACCTACACTTAGATCGGCGCGGGTCGTGGACAGAGCGCACAGCTGATCCGTTGGATCTGCGCAGGATCTTCTTGATTCTCTCGTTACGTCACGTTGTACGCATCATTCGCCGAATTGCGAAAGGGACACTTCGATGCTTCAGCAGAAATTCACGTTCATCGGGAGCACGCGATCGCGTCAACTTCCATCGCCACTCTCCATTGATCGGCGTGCTTACAACTCAGGTGGGCACGAGCCACGTTCTGACAGTGTGCGCGAGGAGGCGCAGTACGTCTGGCAATTGTGCCTTTCCCCTCAAGAGCGGATAACGTACATTCGAAACAATCGCTCGTATTTTGCTTTTGACAGCTATCGAGAGATGATCGAGGTTGTCCGCGGCCGTCGCTTCAGCGGTTGCGCGCCGCAACTTGTGAATTGGCGCCGCCGATTCAGAGCGGGAGTATGGCGCTTCGCCGCACTGTACTGCCTTGCGACATGGATATTTATTTTTTTTGCTCTCCGCTTGCTTCTCTCCTGATGGCAATACTGCGAGGTTTCCGATCCATAGACCATGAGCGGGCGTACGGCCGTCCGCTCTGAAGCGATTCTCCAGAGAGCCAGGGAGGAGGCGGCGATCCAACATGCGCAGCACCGGAGCGCAGAAAGGTTGTCTGCCCGCTACGACACTATGCGATTGCAACCCGCCCTGCCCAGTCGACTAACAGAAAACGTCAAAGCCGAGCACATCGGCATCTCCTCACAACGCGAGCAATCGCGGCTGCGCTACTTCGGAAACGATGTTAGGTACAGTCACATCTCTTCGGCGGCGGCAGCAATCGCAGCGACGCACTTGATGAAACGATTAAACTCGACTTTGGTTTCAGATGTCCGGCCGAGGATAAGTTTAGCTATATCTGTTCTATGGCATTGCGTCCGCAAACTCGGAGTTAACGCCGATACCGCTTTGTCAAAAAGATGGCCCAATCTCAAGAGCCTTTCCGGCTCATAGATGTCGCTCATTTCTACCGGAGCACGGTTAGCGAAGCGATCCGTCGCCTCAGTAGTGACGCATTTGACTTTGGAAACAATCCCGAGCTGCGCGAGTATGAGTTGATTTGTCAACTCAGTGAGATGGCGGGTTGCTTCGCCTGGCGCTTCACCTCCGCCCACTAACCTGCCAATCTCCGCAACTTGCGCTTCGATATTTTGCCTGAGACGTTCCTGAGAATCGCTCGGGTCAGCCGCATCAGGCGGGTCAGCAAGCGATTCGAGGTGGGGCCGCCGGGAAGGTAAGGGGCTTGTAAACAGTCGCCACCACGACAGATAGTGCCTCAGTTTCGGCAACCACAACGTTAAGGCCTGATCTCCCATGCTGATTTGTTCCGCCGAGGTCGAGTTTCTGGTACTGTTCATCATCATCATCACGTCCACCCGTTATATGGTTCTGTACCAGGACGCGCGCCGTGAGTGAAACGGCTAGTCAGCGTATAACGCACGCCATGCGGCCCCTGCGACCTGAGTACCAGGCTTGATCGACATCAGTGAAATCGATTGTTCTGATAGAGCGCATTCATATTCTGAATTGGTCGGCCGCACTGACATCGAGGCCATGCAGCGAACGCCTCCTCCCACCCGCTCGCGTCTGCCTTTCCCCCAAGACACGCTTTTTGCAAATATGGCAGAACAAATGGTGGTGCAGCATTGCGAGCATGGCCAGCGCTATGCAGTGTTTGGTCCAAGGCGCTCTACGGACGCAGGGAGCGGCGCTGGCCGTAGCTCTGATCCGCCGCAATCGCATTCGAGCGATTAGGGCCGTAACCTCCTGTCCGCGCCAACGTAACTCGTCACGATCTCTCGATCGCTCCGAACCTGATCGCGCTCGACTTCACCACCACAGCTCCACACCGGCTCTGGCTGGCTGACATCACCTATATCCCGCCTGTCGAGTGCCGGCTGTATCGCGCCGCCATCACCGACCGGTTCGGCCGCAAGATGGTCGATCGGCCCATGTGCTATCACATGCGGGCTAACTCCCCTGTGCTGTGATAACGACGATCCGCCAGCAGCCTCTGACGGACTGATCCATGATTGAGGTCGGAGCGAGCAGTACGTTCCACATATCGCGTGCGGAGCCCTGCGGCTGCGGGCTGTACCCGATCGACGCGCCACAAGGGCGACTGCTTCTACAATGCTTTGATGGAGAGCTTGTCCACCACCCTGCCGAGCTCGTTCACGATCGTCAGGAGGAGACTCGTGCCGATGCACCGCGTGTATATCTCCGCGTTCGTTCGTGACTGCTACATTCCCGCCCGGCTCCATTCCACCATCGGATCGCCCCTCCGATCATCGCCTCAAAAGCCAAAGTGGCTACGATCCATCATTTAAATGGGCCCCATCCAAACACTCAATTTTACTAAGCTCGGACAAACGCGCATACGCGAGACGGGCATTCGACAAGCTGCGCGGGGCGCGACCCAGCTGTTTTCTGATCGGTCACTTGAGGGACTTCGATGCAAGCCAATTGCGTAAATAGGTCGTACCCTCCGGGTGACTGCGACGGGCAGACCGGAAGACAAAGGCAAATACGGTCATAGTATGCGGACGTAGCAGTACATTCGGATGGCTAAATGACCCGCCAGCGATTTCGTTCGACTCCGGGAATAGGGAGACGTCTGCGGTCGTCGCTTTCCACCAGCGCACTTCCGCCGGATGGCCATCCGTTTCACCACGCGGCAATTGCACCCGCATCTACAGGTTACGAGACTTGCACAGCCGTAGCGACCGCCCGCACTTGCCTGCCTATGAAACCAATGGAGTGGCAATGGCCGCCCGTTTCCGCTACCTAGCCGCAGTTTTCATACTTGCGGTCGGGCTGCTTTCCGCCGCGTCTCAGGCAAAGGATCGCCGCAATGTTCGCGAACCGGCCGCGCCTAAAGGGGTATGCGCGCGCCTAGACCCGTCAGGTGGAAATGACACTGCCAGATTGCAAGCCGCCATAGACCATTGCGTCCCAAGCGCCGCCGTATATCTAGGCCCAGGGCCGTTCCTTTCGGGTCCAATCGAAATGAAGTCCGGCACAACACTGTGGCTCGCTGGGGGCGCGATACTGACGGCTGTAGCCGACCCAAAAGCATACCAAAAGAGCTCGGGAAGCTGTGGCCACATCGATCGGAGCGGTGATGGCTGTCGGCCCCTCATCAGTTTCACGAAGACTAAAGGCGGCGGTCTCTATGGATACGGTACAATAGACGGCGGAGGCGGGACCTTGATGGCGGGCACGGCTGAGACTTGGTGGCAACTGGCCCGTCGTGCACAAAGTGAGGGCGCAAAACAAAACGCGCCTCGATTGATCCAAATGGACCGTGCTGAGGACGTCTCTGTTCATGGCATCACCTTGCGCAACGCAGCAAACTTTCACATTGCGATGAGCCACGTGGAACGTGCTACCATCTGGGCGGTCATCATTGATACACCCGCTGATGCCCGCAATACCGACGGAATAGACCCAGCCGCAAGCGAGGATGTGACGATAATCCACTCCTTTATCCGCACCGGAGACGACAATATCGCGATCAAGGCTGGCACAAGCGGCCCTGCACGCCACATTTCCATTTTAGACAACCAATTCGGCTGGGGGCACGGCATGTCGATTGGTAGCGAACTGAATTCCGGTGTCAGTGACGTGCTGGTTCGCAACCTGACCTTGGACGGCACGACATTTGGTCTGCGCATTAAAAGCGATCCCAGCCGAGGCGGCTTAGTTGAGCGGGTTAATTACGAGAATATATGTATGAGAAATAACAAATGGCCCATACACTTCGACACGCGCTACGGCCCCTTCGCTGGCAATAACTTGCCACTTTATCAACAGATCGTCCTAAGGCACGTCTATGGGACTGATGGTACGCTCGTAATGCGAGGCTTTGATCAACAGCATCCGCTCGATATTGCGATGGAAGATGTGCGCTTTTCTCCCCGCGCAACTTGGCAAGTGGAGAATGCAACAGTGACCGCGGTCAATGTATTTCCATCTCCGCCAGGTGCCGCCGCTACTCCACATTACGGCGCATCGAACCCGTGCGTAGTTGCCTTCCGCCCGTTCCCTGAAGCCACCAGTAGCAAAAACGGTGGCATTGAGCGCGACCCTCGGGCCGCAGCTCCAATCGATCGCTGACGATCACAAAGGATTGGCCGGTGTAAAAGCCGGATTGCATGGTTGCGGTCAGCTTCGTACCCGCCGTGCTTGGTACGCAACTCGCACCAGTGCTTCCTGATACTCACGCTCCCACACAGATGGTCCCAATTCGGGCCCGCCAAGACAGCCCGTCTGCAGGCCTGTCGCTAATCGGCACCGGCGCGCTGCTATTGCGGGCACTCCCGCTGCGTTCTATCGCGCTTGCGGGATCCAGCTCGTATCGTGCGAGAAGAATGTCTGGAGCGACCATTGCATTGCCTCCCGATCGCTTAGCTGGCGCGCATATCTTTCTCTTCCTCTAGGATCGGCACCAGTACCGGAGGATCTGTATTCAGCATAGTAGGCGTTCATTAAGCGGCGGCTCTTGCCCGGGTCCCATTCCACCCACCCCTCAGCCATGACCGGCGCATTAATCTGCGACGATAAGAAGATCACCGCAGCATAGGGACGCCATGGACGCCCAAGAGCAATGTCGCGCGCGCCCTTGTCGGCTGTCAGCGTGCAATGATCAAACACAAAGGCGCTGTCTTCGTCCGGGAAGGCTCTGCTTTGTGCGGTATAGACGACTGCGTGGTTTGCAACACCGTGTAGCTCACATTGCCTAAAGTAGGCCTTGGCGTTACCAAATATAAAATCGATATGGCCTTCGACGTAGCAGTTTACGAAGAACTGACGACTGGCGTTCCTGTTCGGCCCCTTGTTGACAAACAATGTGTCTTGCGCACCAAGTATTCTGACGTTTGCAAAAACATCCTTGTCGCCGGTGACAGAAAGTGCCACTGCCTGAGATGCTGGATTGCCCGAATTGGCAGAATAGTCGTTCCAAACAGTCAGATTTTCGAGCCGGAAGTTATCGCCCGACGCATCTAAGGTCGCGGAACGGACAGTCCCACCCGCAGTGACGGCGCTATCACCGTAGACAATCACCGCTTCATCCGGCCCACCACCGGCGCCCTTGATATTGACATTGGGTTTCGTCACTCTAACCTTTCCGCGATAGGTACCCGGCGCGACTACTATACTTCCACCAGCCTGAGGTAGCGCGTCTACCGCGTCTTGTATTGACCTATACGCGCCCTTTTCAGATAACGATACCTTCAGTTGCTCGGCATCGCCTGAGCGAACACTCGCAATCGTTGCCATTAATGCGACGACGCACAACACCATCTTCAACTCGATCTCCTCCTGTTTTGGCTTGCGGTGGGGCTTGATTATCCGCTTGCCTGGAATAGCGCAATGACACTGCTCGCGACCACTCTCCCAACCGGCTGAGCTACTCGTCGAACATGGCCGCGCGTATGTGGCGCACTTTAGATTCACGTGACTAGCTAGTCATCTGGAACGCAAGTTCGTCACATTAGTTGATAGCTGAACTTCCTCCCGAATGAGTGGACACCTGTAGTAGGCTCGTTGAGCCTGGAGGTGTTGAATGGAACGTGCACGACGGTCGTTTACTGAAGAGTACAAGCGCGAGGCGGCAGGATTGGTGGTGTCGAGCGGCCGCTCGATCGGGTCGGTCGCCAAGGAGCTCGGTCTGCGCGACTCAGTGCTGCGGCGCTGGGTCGATAAGCTCCGGCGCGAGCCGGCATCGGCGGCGTGGCGCCCCACCACGCAGGCGACGCCGATGTCGGCGGACCAGGCTTCGGAACTCGCCTTGCTGCGCCAGGAGAACGAGCGGCTGCGGATGGAACGCGACATTTTAAAAAACTGTCCAGCGTCGTGGCGCGCCTGCGCGGGATAGAAACAGCCTTGTGCTATCATTTAGCTCGGAGGGTAGCGGCCGGAGAGTGGTGACGCCGTTTCGACGGCGATCCCGATTAGGAAGATGACAAATTGGCATAGCCCAGACCCTCCAGCCCATCATCGGACGGAGGAGTTGCGATGCCTAACAGGACAACCGACCGCGGCCCGGACCTAAAGCTGGTCAACCTCGGCGCGGCCGCTATCGATATCGGATCAAAGATGCACATGGCCGCGGTAAACCCGGCCTGCACCGACAAGCCAGTGCGTGCATTCGGCACATTCACGCAAGACCTGCATGAACTGGCGGACTGGTTCAAGATGTGCGGCGTGACCAGTGTCGCGATGGAATCCACTGGGGTCTATTGGATCCCAGTCTACGAGATCCTAGAACAGCGCGGGTTTGAGGTCATTCTGGTCAACGCGCGGTACGCCAAGATTGTACCTGGCCGTAAAACCGATCTCAGCGATGCCGCTTGGTTACGCCAGCTCCACTCCTATGGCCTGTTACGGGGCAGCTTCCGACCCGATGCCGAGATCGCAACGTTGCGAGCCTATCTACGCCAGCGCGAGCGGCTCGTGGAATATGCTGCCGCCCATATCCAACATATGCAAAAGGCTCTGATGGAGATGAACCTGCAGCTCCATCATGTTGTGTCGGATATCACCGGCGCGACCGGCATGCGGATTATCCGAGCCATTGTTGCAGGCGAACGCAATCCCGACCTCCTGGCAACCTATCGGGACGTGCGCTGCCACTCATCGATCGAGACGATCCGCGCAGCGCTCGTAGGCAATGACCGCCACGAACATGTTTTCGCGTTAGCTCAATCACTGGAGCTCTACGACGTTTATCAGGCAAAGATGCTCGACTGTGATCGCAAGCTCGAAGTCCTGATCAGTGCATTGAACACCAAAGGAGCAAGACCGGTCGGAAACCTAGCCAAGCCGCGCGTAAAGACCAAGCAGGTCAACATCCCCACCTTCGATGTCAGGACCGCACTGTACGGAGTGCTGGGCGTCGATTGAGGCGGTGACGGCGACGGCTCGCAAGATTGCGGTTTTATTCTACAACACACTCCGGCACGGCATGAGCTACAAGGATCCTGGCGCCGACCAATATGAGCAGCAATATCGTAGCCGCGTCCTCGCCAACCTACAGCGCCGGGCGAAATCGCTAGGCTTCGTGTTGCAGGCCCTCCCGGGCGACGCCAATCCGGCTGTTTCTTAGGAAGTCGATCGCGATCTTTGCCGGAACCCGGACATGAGCTTTCGCTTCATCGAGGACCATCGCGACACCTATCCGGTGCGGCTGATGTGCGCCGTGCTCGAGGTCTCGCCGGCCGGCTACTACGCTTGGCGCGACCGCCCCGTGAGTGAGCGGACAAAATCCCATGCCGCGCTGCTGGCCGAGATACGGCAGGTCCATCAGGACAGCAGCGGCCGCTACGGCAGTCCGCGCGTCCATGCCGCCCTGCGCAGGCAGGGACGCAGCGCCAGCCGCGGCCGGATCGAGCGGACGATGCGCCGGCATGGCATCCGCGCCATCACCGCAAAGCCACGCCGTGTGCGCACCACCGACAGCCATCACGACCTGCCGGTCGCACCGAACCTGATCGCGCGCGACTTCACGGCGGAAGCCCCGAACCGGGTCTGGCTCGGCGACATCACCTACATCCCGACCGCCGAGGGATGGCTTTATCTGGCCGCCGTCATGGATCTGTTCAGCCGAAAGATCGTCCGCTGGGCCATGCGCGATCACATGCACGTCGAGCTCGCCTCCGCAGCCCTGACGATGGCAATCCGGGAGCGGCGGCCGCAGGCCGGATTGATCTGCCACACCGACCGGGGTGTGCAGTACGCTTCGCACGCTTATCGCAGCACCCTTATGGAGGCCGGCATGACGGCATCAATGAGCCGCAGGGCCGATTGCTACGACAACGCCCCGATGGAAAGCTTCTTCCATACCCTGAAGACCGAGCTCGTCCATCATCGCAACTACAAGACCCGCGCCGAAGCTCAACGCGATATCTTCGCCTTCATCGAGGGATTCTATAACCGGACAAGGCTCCATTCCGCACTCGGATATATCCCCCCGATCGAGATGGAGCTAAAAGCCGCTTAACCCGTCCACTTTATCGGGGGAAGATCAGATCCAGGTCAATGTGTTGGGCGCCGAACGTCGGCGGGATAGAGTTACTTCGAGTAGGTCTGCCCGGTCGAGGAAATCTTGCAGGCCGGGGAGAGGGTCTGCGGCATCATGCGGCTGGGATGGCTCATAGGTTCTGTTCACATGGTGTCGGATAACGCCCTATCGATCAGGACGGCGCAAATGACTTACATGCTAGCAGGCATCGGCTGGCGGAGTTCCACATTGAGTTAGCAGCCGCAGAGCGCAGGCTGAGCGCGGACTCTGTCGCTTCTTGCATTTTGGTGAATCCCACCGCGTCCAATTGCTTATTCACTGCGTCGCACAAATGTAGATCGCGACGCTGTTCGGGATCCCGTTCCCACCCCGAAAGCGGCGCTGGCAGCCGAGCGTGCGAAGGTTTGGCGATCGGCGCTGAGCCGTTCGCTGTGGCCTACGCCCAACAGCTACCTTACGGAAGAATGTCGGAACCAAAAGAACTCGAGCCATTTTCTGCGGCCACCACAATGTCTGAAGATCCTCGGCATTCATTCAGTTCCCGAGAACTGCCGGGCGCCGGGCCGGCCTTAGCGAGGCACCTATGTTGTATGCCGCATGAGAGCTCAAGCCCGCCGAACTCCCTGGGAAGCAGCGATCATCACTGCAGGATCGATGCGCCTTTGAAGACTGCTCAGAGACGTTCGGCGGATTTTGCCGGCGCGACGATCACGATGTTCGCGCGCCGGGGACCTTCAGATTGCCGATTGCAAGACACAATCGGTGGCTTGATCGGCGCAATAGCAAAATGGCAGCTCCTGGCTCGACGAACCCACGGCTTGACATCTGTACTACTAGCGCCACTCTTTCCGCTCGCTGGCCTCCGGCCCAAAGCAGCTTTTTTAATAGACAACTGTGAGACCTTCTCACTTATGATCAAAACGCCGATTGGCCATTCCACGCCCACGCGTCGAGCCTATCTAGCCGTCACTTGCACATGAACTTCGCCTCCAGCCGAGCTCTCAATGATTGCGCTTCAAAAGCACAAGGCCATAGCGGTCGGCCGGCTTGTCCGCAAGTCAGCGGCAACAACATCTTTGTGCAGCAGGAGACGGCCGTGATGCCAAGACATACACAACTACCAGGAACGAAGGCGGACACCCGATGGCATCGATGACGGTGCGTCGGGACGCTGCGGAGAAACTCTCTCGCTCGTGTCCTCGGGCGTCCTGTAGCGACCGCTGCGGCGCCGGGTACGCCAGCGTGACCCGAATCGGCGCTTACCAGTAAGCTGACAGGATCATACCCAATGAGCGCCGGTTTTCAGTTTCATGTAGCGGCCGTGCCGTGCCGTCTAGACGCCGTTCTGTTCAAGCGGGATCTGTCGACGAGCCTCGCTTGTTGGAGTGTGATGACGCGGCACGCCACGCTCCGAATCAAAGCGGCCCGCCTCGTCCTACACTCTACATGTCGCGTAAGCGACATCGAGCCGCGCACATCGCGACTACCGGCCAGGAGACGCGTGGCCCGGGTCCTGCAGGGCCACCTGCTAGCATCATTAGAGTGCGCCCGCCGAGGCGCTATCAGGAGCTTCGCGTGACCCTCAATCTGCTGGACCGCCAAAATGTAACAGATGGCGCGCCAGCGCCCGCCGCGTGCCCATCTAGCAATAAGCGGCGCACTCAAAATGCCGAGGGGAAGACGCTCGTATTGACTGGTGCTTCCCGCGGTATAGGCCACGCGACCGGCAAATTGTTTTCGGCAGCTGGATGGCGGATCATCACGTGTTCTCGGCAGCCATTCGAGGGTAGCCGTTGTCCTTGGGAAGCAGGATTGGACAACCATATTCAAGCCGAACTTAGCGACTCTCGAGCGTTGCAGCACGCGATCGCGGAGATCAAGGAGCGGCTCAATGGCGGCCCTCTGCATGCGCTTATCAACAATGCGGGCATTTCCCCGAAGGCCGCTGACGGCACCCGATTAAATTCGCTGAACACTCCGGTCGACACCTGGAAGAGCGTGTTCCATGTCAATTTGCTCGCACCCATCATGTTCTCGCAGGGGCTCTTCCATCAGCTAACGCTCGCTTCTGGTGCAATCGTGAACGTCACCTCGATCGCCGGATCGAGAGTGCATCCGTATGCCGGTACTGCCTATGCGACATCAAAGGCGGCACTTTCGTGCTTGACCCGCGAGATGGCGCATGACTATGCGCCTTACGGGATTCGCGTCAATGCTATTGCACCAGGCGAGATCAAGACAGACATTCTGTCGCCGGAGACAGAAACCAATTTGATCCCAACTATCCCGATGCACCGGGTCGGAACACCGGACGAGGTCGCGAAGGTTATCTTCTTCCTTTGCTCGGAGGCTGCCAGCTATGTCACAGGTGCCGAAGTGCCTGCAAATGGAGGGCAGCATGTGTGATCAGACACCAAGAAGAGTTACTCACGCGCGATCGATTAATTGGCAGCTCCCGCATGGAGCGTTGAGCGCTCGCGTTACTCCCGACTAGCAATTCCTGATTCCGCAGTTTCGATCCAACGGCCACGCCGTACGAGCCAGGATAGCGCCGTTGCTCGCACGCCGCGGCGCGACCGCGATGGCACGCCTCTCGCCTGAGAGATACCACGTTTTGGCCCACGTTCCATTCCGGCCGCAGGAACATTTTTTATGAGCTGCCACATAGACGCTAGCCCCGATGCCCAAGGGGCGGCGGCCAGAAGGTGAAATTTATTAAGCGCGGCCTTTATAAAACAAGTCCCGCTAATATGGCTCGACGGGGCATGTCACATTTCGAACAATGCTACGAGTAAGAACATATCAGCACGCGGCTACGTCCACTTTGCGACAATCGGGTGCATCGACGCTGTCTGCCTCCGACCTTTTTCCTTCCTATCCGTCGGCACACTTGTTGCAAACGCCTTCTAATGCAGCCTCGCGTTAATAGATCGCCAGAAGCGCGCGCCGCGCAAGGCGCCCGATCGTTCAAGCACCGCATCCGAGGAATTCGTATGAGCATAGTCACTACCCAGAGCGCCGCGGAGATGAAGGCCCGCAACAAGCAACTGATCGATGAGGCCTTAAAAATCTACCCGGAAAAGACCGCCAAGCGCCGCGCCAAACACCTGAACGTACACGAGGCGGGTAAGCACGATTGCGGGGTTAAGTCGAACCTGAAGTCGATCCCCGGAGTAATGACGACTCGCGGCTGTGCATACGCTGGCTCCAAGGGGGTCGTGTGGGGCCCGATCAAGGACATGATTAACATCAGCCACGGTCCGGTCGGCTGCGGCCAATATTCCTGGGCTGCACGCCGCAATTACTACATAGGCAAGACCGGAATCGACAGCTTCGTCACCATGCAGTTCACCTCCGACTTCCAGGAGAAAGACATCGTGTTTGGCGGCGACAAGAAGCTCGGTAAGGTCATTGACGAACTTCAGGAGCTCTTTCCGCTCAACCACGGCATTACGATTCAGTCCGAGTGCCCGATCGGCCTTATCGGCGACGACATCGAGGCTGTGTCGAAGGCGAAGTCAAAGGAACACAATGGCAAGACCATTGTACCGGTTCGCTGCGAAGGGTTTCGCGGCGTCTCGCAGTCGCTTGGCCACCACATCGCCAACGATGCGCTGCGGGACTGGATCCTGGACAGAGTGTCGCCGGAAGCGACACCCGCGTTCGAGTCAACGCCCTACGATGTCACGATCATCGGCGACTACAATATCGGTGGGGACGCTTGGTCATCGCGTATCCTGCTCGAAGAGATGGGCCTGCGTGTGATTGCGCAATGGTCCGGCGACGGCAGCCTCGCCGAACTGGAAGCAACGCCCAGGGCGAAGCTCAACCTATTGCACTGCTACCGTTCGATGAACTACATCTCCCGACACATGGAGGAAAAGTTCGGCATTCCATGGTGCGAGTACAACTTCTTTGGCCCTTCCAAGATCGCCGATTCGCTGCGCAAAATTGCCAGCTTCTTCGACGAACGCATCAAGGAAGGTGCCGAGCGTGTGATCGCCAAGTACCAGCCGCTGATGGCCTCGGTAATTGAGAAGTACCGCCCCCGCCTCCAGGGCAAGACAGTGATGCTGTTCGTCGGCGGCTTGCGTCCCCGCCACGTAATCGGCGCCTATGAGGACCTTGGTATGGAGGTCGTAGGAACGGGCTACGAATTCGGCCATCATGACGACTACCAGCGCACTGCTCAGCACTACTTAAAGGACGGCACACTGATCTATGACGACGTCACGGGCTACGAGTTTGAGCGTTTCGTCGAGACCATTCAGCCAGATCTCGTCGGCTCCGGCATAAAGGAGAAGTACGTCTTCCAGAAAATGGGCATTCCATTCCGTCAAATGCACTCCTGGGACTATTCCGGTCCTTATCACGGCTATGACGGCTTCGCGATCTTCGCTCGTGACATGGACATGGCAATAAACTCGCCCGTCTGGAAGAAACTCAAGGCACCTTGGAAGGATACTCCAGCGCCAGGCCTAATGGCCGCGGAATAAAGGAATGCACAGATCTGGCTCCGCCTATGCGAGAAGGCGGGCCAACCTAGTCGATAAACCAATCGCCGAAAAGGAGAGTGCCGCGTTGACACAGAATGCCGAACACGTCCTCGATCACTTGGATCTATTCCGAGGTCCGGAATATCAGCAAATGCTCGCCAAAAAGAAGGCGCTGTTCGAGAACCCGCATGACCAAAGGGAAGTCGAGCGGATCAGCGAATGGTCAAAGACGCGAGAATACCGCGAGAAGAACTTCGCGCGTGAAGCATTGACTGTGAACCCCGCCAAGGCCTGCCAGCCACTCGGTGCGGTGTTCGCTGCCTCCGGTTTTGAGGGCACGCTGCCCTTCGTTCACGGCTCACAGGGTTGCGTCGCATACTACCGAAGTCATCTTTCGAGACACTTTAAGGAGCCAAGCTCCTGCGTCTCTTCCTCGATGACTGAGGACGCCGGGGTGTTCGGTGGTCTAAACAACATGATTGACGGGCTCGCTAACGCTTACAACATATACAAGCCCAAGATGATCGCGGTTTCCACCACGTGCATGGCCGAAGTGATCGGGGATGACCTGAACGCCTTCATCAAGACAGCGAAGGAGAAGGGGTCAGTCCCGGCACAATATGATGTTCCCTTCGCTCATACACCTGCCTTTGTCGGCAGCCACGTGACCGGGTATGACAATGCGCTGAAGAGCATCCTTGAGCACTTCTGGGATGGCAAGGCAGGCACCGCCTCCAAACTAGAGCGCAAGGTGAACGGCAAGATTAATTTCATCGGTGGGTTCGACGGGTACACGGTCGGGAACATCCGGGAAATTAAGCGCGTCTTCGAGTTGATGGGAATCGAATATACTATACTCGCCGACAACAGCGATGTCTTCGATACTCCGACCGACGGCGAGTTCCGCATGTATGATGGCGGCACCACGCTGGAGGACGCGGCTAACGCGATCCATGCCAAAGCCACGATCTCCATGCAGCAACACTGCACCGAGAAGACACTGTCCTTCGTCGAGGGGCACGGTCATGAGGTTGCCGCCTTCAACTACCCCATCGGTGTCAGCGCGACGGACGAATTCCTAATGACTGTGTCCCGCATGACCGGCAAGCCGATCGCGAAGGCATTGGAGCGGGAGCGCGGCCGTCTCGTGGACGCCATGGCAGACTCCAGTGCGTATCTGCACGGCAAGAAGTTCGCGATCTACGGCGATCCGGATCTCTGCTACGGGCTCTCTTCATTCCTCCTGGAGCTCGGTGCAGAGCCGGCTCATGTGCTGTCTACGAATGGTGGCAAGGCTTGGGCAGAGAAAATGGAGGAACTGTTTGTTAGTTCACTGTTTGGCAAGAACTGCTCTGCATATCCCGGCAAAGATCTCTGGCACATGCGCTCCCTATTATGCACTGAGCCGGTCGATTACCTGATTGGCAACACCTACGGGAAGTACCTCGAGCGCGATACCGGGACGCCACTGATCCGCATCGGTTTCCCTGTGTTCGATCGGCACCATCAACATCGGTATCCCGTCTGGGGTTATCAGGGCGGCATAAACGTTCTTGTCAAGATACTGGACAAGGTCCTGGACCAGATGGACAGGACTGGAGCGGACTATAGCTTTGATATCATCCGCTGACGTAAATGATTTGGTCTAGCGCCGGCCAGAGCAGGGTCGACGGCCGGTGTCTAGCCAGAAAGATCCACGTCGCGGCACAAGGCTCGCGCGGCGGGTCGAAGAAAATAGGAGATACGTATGAGCGTCGACACGTCCGCCATCGAGGACGTCTTCAACGAGCCGGGTTGTGGCAGAAACGACAACAAGACGGCGGCCGAACGTACTATGGGGTGCACTAGGCAGTTGAAGCCAGGAGAGGCGGGCGGCGGATGCGCATTCGACGGCGCCAAAATCGCGCTACAGCCGTTCACCGACGTTGCGCATCTGGTCCACGGCCCAATCGCCTGCGAGGGCAATTCCTGGGACAACCGAGGCAGCGCCTCCTCAGGCTCCGATCTCTGGCGCCGAAGCTTCACGACCGACATGAACGAAACCGATGTAATCTTTGGCGGCGAAAAGCGCCTTTATCAAGCGATCGGGGAGGTGATCGGCAAGTTCGATCCGCCGGCTGTCTTTGTTTACCAAACCTGCGTGCCAGCCGCGATTGGCGACGACATCAAGGCCGTGTGCAAGGCTGCCGTGGCCAAGTTCGGTAAGCCTATCATTCCTGTAAATTCGCCGGGGTTCGTCGGGTCCAAGAACCTCGGAAACAAGCTTGCCGGCGAGGCGCTGCTTGAGCATGTGATCGGCACTGAGGAACCGGACTATACCACTCCCTACGACATCAATATCATCGGCGAATACAACTTGTCCGGCGAGTTCTGGCAGATCAAACCGCTGCTCGATGAACTTGGCATCCGCATCCTTTCTTGTATCTCCGGCGATGGGAAATATCACGAGCTGGCCTGTTCGCATCGCGCAAAGGCTGCGATGCTAGTGTGTTCCAAGGCGATGATAAACGTCGCCCGTAAGATGGAGGAACGCTACGGCATTCCCTACTTCGAGGGCTCGTTCTACGGCGTGCAGGATTCCAGCAACTCCTTGCGGACGATCGCGCGCATGCTGATCGAGCGCGGCGCGCCGCTGGAGCTTGGAGGGCGTACCGAGGCTGTCATCATGCGTGAGGAAGCAAGGGTACGCGCGGCGATCGAGCGCTTCAAACCACGATTCAAGGGTAAGAAGGTTCTGTTGATCACCGGCGGTGTTAAGTCGTGGTCGGTGGTCGCGGCGCTGCAGGAGGCCGGTCTAGAGATCGCCGGCACCTCCGTGAAGAAGTCCACCAAAGAGGACAAAGACCGCATCAAGGAGCTGATGGGCCGGCACGCCCTTATGATCGAGGAAGCGGCGCCGCGCGACATCTACAAAATGTTGATGAACTCCCGGGCTGATATGATGCTCTCCGGCGGCAAGTCGCAGTTCGTCGCGCTGAAGGCGATGATACCTTGGCTTGACATCAACCAGGAGCGTTCTCAGGCGTACATGGGGTATATTGGCATGGTCAAGCTGATGGAGGAGATTGATAAGGCGCTCTACAATCCAATATGGACCCAACTACGCCGTCCCGCGCCTTGGGACGAAGCGGAGGTCAATCGGCAGACCAACATCCCGCACACGGATTCGCACGCCGCAGAGAATTCCACCGCCGTGCGAGGTCATTCCAGCGCCGCCGGATTCAAGGAACGCGCCAATGCCTCGGGCAGGTGGGTCGTTGGGCACATTTCCGCTGCGCAGGCAACATGCGCCGTCCAGGCGTCGGAATAGGGCGTCTGCCAATGGCCATCGTCTCCACCTCCGAGAAATCCTGCACGGTCAATCCGCTCAAGATGAGCCAGCCGATCGGCGGCTCTTTCGCCTTTATGGGCCTTCGCGGCGCGATGCCGCTGCTACACGGCTCCCAGGGCTGCACCTCGTTCGGCCTGACCCTGTTCGTGCGGCACTTCAGGGAGGCAGTGCCGATGCAGACCACCGCAATGAGTGAAGTCGAGGCCGTGTTCGGCGGTCAGGAAAATGTCGAACAGGCGATACTTAACATCTACAATGGTGCGAAACCGGAAATCATCGGGATCAATTCGACCGGCCTGACCGAGATAAAGGGAGAGGACGTCGAACGATTCATTTACCTGATTCAGCAAAAGCACCCACAGCTCGAAAGGCTTCCGCTGGTTTACGTCTCGACCCCGGATTTCAAGGGCGCGTTCCAGGACGGCTGGGACAAGACGGTCGCACGAATGGTGGAAGTCCTGGTCCATCCCGTCGAGACGGGTCGGGCGCGGGATCCCGCTCGCATCAATGTTCTGCCGGGCTGCCACCTCACGCCAGGCGATCTCAATGAGCTGCGGACGATCCTGGAGGATTTCGGACTGAAACCATCCTTCCTGCCGGACCTGGCCGGTTCGCTCGACGGTCAAATTCCCGATGAGTTCACGCCCACCACGATCGGCGGCATCGGGGTCGACGAGATTGCGACAATGGGGCAGGCGGCATGGACGATCGCGATCGGCGCGCAGATGCAACGTGCGGCGGAGGCCATGTATGCGAAAACAGGCGTACGATTTCGCTTGTTCGAACGCCTCTGCGGCCTCGTTCCCAACGACGAGTTCATCGCGTTTCTGAGCAAGATCAGTGACCGGCCAGTTCCGCTAAAGTACCGCCGGCAGCGCGGCCAACTCGCGGATGCTATGTTGGATGCGCATTTCTACATCGGGGGCCGTAAGCTGGCGATCGGCGCCGAGCCGGACTTGCTCTTCGATCTCTCCAGCATGCTGTACGACATGGGTGCCAATATCGCAGTCGCCGTGACCACAACAGCCTCCCCCGTGTTGCAGCGTATCAGGACGGAGGAGGTCCTGATCGGAGATCTCGAAGATCTCGAGGAACTTGCCAAGACCCACGGCTGCAATCTCCTCATCACCCATTCGCACGGCCGCCAGGCGGCCTCGCGCCTTAACATCCCGTTTTTTCGCGCTGGCTTCCCGATGTTCGATCGTCTTGGCGCCGGCCACCAGCTCTCAGTCGGCTACCGCGGCACGCGCGATCTCATCTTCGGCCTCGCCAATCTTGTCATTGCCGATCGCGAGGCGAAGCACCAGCCGACGCCCGATACTTGGCGAAGCGTTGACCGCGACTTCAAGACCGTCCCGTCCTACCCGCAATAACCCAATAAGGAGAATAGATCTTGAAAGTCGCTTTTGCCACCCAGGATCTGAAGTGCGTGGATGCGCATTTCGGTTGGGCCAAGAACATCGCTATCTACGACGTCACTCCGGACGCTCACCGCATCCTTCAGGTCATCGAGTTCGGTGACGATCTCACGGAAGATGGCCGCAAGGATAAGCTGACGCGGAAAATCGACGCCATCAAGGACTGCACGATCCTTTATGTCGCTGCGATCGGCGGCTCGGCCGCGGCACGCGTCGTTGCCAACAAAATCCATCCGTTAACGGTGATCAAGCGCGAGGCGATCGAGACCCTCTGCATCAAGCTCGAAGATGCGCTGAAGGGCTCCCCACCACCCTGGTTGCGCAAGGCGCTCGGAGGTACGAGCAAAGCCCCCCTCCATTTTGACGACTGCAGGACGCTTCCATGACAGACGCTGCTTAACCCGCTTTCTCCCGCACTGCGACTCGAGTCGGCCGCGCTCGCAATCGAGAAAGCGACTGGCGTCATGATCTTGACGATACTTAGAGATGCACCTCGAAGAATTTGAGCGCATGGACCTGCTCGGCGGCCGGTTCATCGTCATCAACAAACAACCGCGCGACGTGAACCGCTTAGACTTCGACGATTTCGGCACGCTCGCAGCCACGGTTAATATGTCTGTCGGCCGAGCGGCGTAGGCCAATCGGACCTGCACGATCTATCGACGGCGCTTACGCCGAACTTGGCCTCGATCCTGAGCGTCGCGCAGAAGGCTCATGATGCCTTCACCAAGCTTGATCGCAAGCGCAAACAGAAGAGACAGAAAACAGCGCAAAATGATCGCAATCATGTCCTACGTAACCCGCGACGGACGCGCCTGGATACCGGACTATCTGGTATCAATCGATACCCAGAAGTGCATCGGCTGCGGCCGCTGCTATAAGGTTTGCGGCCGGCAAGTCATGACGCTGAAGGGCATCAACGAGGATGGCGAGGTCATCGGCCTCGATGATGATGATGGTGACTTAGAGAGGAAGGCCATGGTGATGCAAGACGCCGGTGCATGCATCGGCTGCGGCGCCTGTTCGCGGATCTGTCCTGCGAACTGCCAGACTCACACCCGGCCGCTTGAACTCGGGCCGGAGTGGACGAACCCGCAAGTCGATCCGCCGCCGTTTTAGGCAGCGTTCTTGGCCTCCGCAAGCCATCTGTCGGCCCGTGGGCGGCTCGGCGCCGGACATCACTGCGACGAACCCGATCGCACCCGTTCCCCCGCGTAACTTTTCTACTTGGAACTGTGAACACACCGAGCCCGGTGAACCTGACGACGGTCTGCTCTCTCGTGCGACCGTGCTCTGAGCCTCGAGGGCTTGTCCTTGAACAGACCGAACCCGCTAGCCGGCGTTGTGCGCCTGTACCACCATGCTCCGGTGCAAGTTGTTTTGCCGCAACCAGTGGGCAGCTCCTGAGCACGTTGTTCTTAGTGCTATGGAGCTTAGGTTAGCGCGGATGTGCTTAATGCCTAAGGCTCGGCAAACGCATCGCCGACAGCGAACTATTCGTCACCACGCCGATCATCGCTTACGACGCCCTGACCGTGACGCCCTAGCTTTGGGGTACGCCACGGCAGCGTTGAGACAACGAAAAAGAGCCGTTCGTGTCTGGTCCGATCGACCTCCAAGAAGGCGACGCGGGATGGGATGATAGTACACATCTATGGACGAGTCCGCCGACAGCGCCAGAGTTAGCGCCGCCGACCTGTCACAGGCGCGATGGTTTTCGGCCGCCTTAGTCCGCCGGCGTCGACGAACGTTTCCATACATGGGATTCCGGACTGCTGTGTGCGGTACGCCCGGTACAGCTGTGCCATTCCGCTTCTCGTGCGCCACCGAGGCCGGTTGTCGCAGATCCGACACGCGAGGCGGAGCAACGGGCGGTGGCGGCGAAATGCCAGTGATTTCCGTCTTCTGTGTGCTCTGGCACGAGAGTTGCGATCTGTTGAACGATCCATAACAGCGGGACGTGCGATGATTGATTTGACGGAGAGCGCGGTGAATGCGGTGAAGGCAGCGATCTCGATGGCGCCGCAACAAACGAGCGGTTTGCGCATCATAGTCGAAACCGGCGGCTGCGCCGGGTTCAAGTACGTGATGGCCCTCGCCGTGGAAGCCAATCCGGACGATACTGTTATCGAGCGTCACGGCGTCAAGCTGTTCGTCGATCGCAAGAGCCTGACGCACCTCAACGGCACCACCATGGACTTCGTCGTGGGTCTAGATGGCTCCGGTTTCACGTTTGATAACCCCAATGTGAACTCACACAACGACTAACGAAGTAGCGATGTGATGCACGCACTGCCCGAGTCCCTATGGAATCAGAGAGCATCGCATCCGCCGTGCGAAGAGCGCACGAGCAGCGGCTCCCGCAACCAGAAGTTCAGATCATGAAAGTCACGATCCGCCGCTCAACGGAGACCGGTCTGTCGATTTACGTGCCGAAGAAGGATCTCGAGGAGCCAATCGTCGAAGCCGAGCACGAGACGCTGTGGGGCGGGTGGATCAAGATCGCCAATGGCTGGGTGCTCGACCTGCCGCACATGGCCTCCGACACCCAGTTGCCCATCACGATCAGCGCCAGGAAGCGGGGCGGAGAGGGATAGGAGTGATGAATGCGCTCGCCCCATACACGAATTCGCCGGCCCCACCCCGGCGCTGAAGCACATCAGAAGACCTCACCAAGTCCGCCCATGCCCCGTGAGAAGGCACCCCTGCAAGCGCCTTCGCCAAGCCACATTCGTTTTCGCCGCTTAAGTTGCCGCCAATCAGAAGAGGCTAGTAAAATTGCGCAACGGGAAGCCCTCTTCGCCGGGCGCTGCCATTTGACCCCGCCCACCTGGCGTAGCCCGCACCGATCTCGGCGATGATCGCTGGTACGGTTTTTTTTATGGCAAGCCGCGAAAGAAGGATGGACCACAGTCATAAGGCGTGCTGCATCGGCTACGGTCTTCACGTTTTTCGCCTGCAGCAGAAAACGGGCAACTCCTGCGCACCTACCGGGCTGTTGAAGAACTCAGCCGCGTCTACAGCGAACGCAAAGTCGTCGCCAATGTGGATCTAGAAGTGGCTCATCGCCGACACATGACAACTCGGTGCGGGGCGATCCGTGGCGGGTGACTTGGCAGCCATCAAGGAAGCCCTTCAGGGCAGCGAAGGCACATTTGTTGTCGGGCTTGTCCTCGAAGGTGAGATGCGCCTCTTCGACAAGATCGAGAAACTCTCTGTCCCGGTTGTCCATCTTGACAATGTTCGTCAGCGACCGGCCAAGCCCCAGCCGAAGCCGTGCACCTTAGCCTTCAGCCCGGTCCCGCGATAAGATTCGGCAATCGCACCAGCTTGTAGGCGGTGGCAACGAAGATAGAGGCCCATTTGGCGCGCTCACCACCATGAAACCTGTCTCTTGCCCGGCAACCGTATTGATCCCGCCGAATGCCTCCCGACCCGCTTGCAGATGCGCTGGCTTACGGCTAGTGACCGACCCAAACTCAGAGCTACGGCCGCTGGTATTCTGTGAAACATGCGCGTCACGTTCATCGAGCGCGGCTCATTGACGAACTCTTCCGCATCGTGGGCCGGCCATTCAGCACGCGGCTCCATCATGTGCAGCGCTGCGATGCATTCGGCATGCCCGCCAGCATGAGGCAGGCGTCGGCCAGCCGGTCGTGGCGGTTCTGCATCAGCCCGTGTCCACAGTGGCGTCCTCTTGCCTTTGCCCTTCCTGCAGCGCGGTAGCGCCTAGCATCGGGACTGGTGGTCGACGCATGGAGGTCCTTCCAGCGTGTTTTGGCTATGGAAGTCGGGCCGGCGGCTCGCCAGAGTCGTCCTTCGGACTGCCGATTGAGCACCCGGCCGCCGTTTTTCGAGAACATCGAACATCCCGGACCACGTCGTCACCCCCGATTGCGACAAACCAGCGGACAGCGGGCGGGTATTCCAGCCGCTCTTCACAAGCCGTTCCGCGCGGATCAAATAAAACGCCTGCAACAGCGTCGCCCGCAGCAGCTTCACTCTGCGAGATCGCAGCCCGTCCAATCGTCGAATAGAGCGCAGCGCAGTCCCGCTCCAACGCCGACAGCGCCTCGTTCACAATCGTTAGAATCGCGGCGGATGATCACGCCGCACCCGCGTCTCCAGATCAAGCTAGCTATACAGCTCGCCCATTCGATTATCGCCGCGACCCAGGCACCATCTCCGAAGTTTGTCGGAGCCGCCAATGGATCACGGTACCACCATCAGCGGCGAGCGACTTTTTTTCAACGGCCTGCTAGAACGCGACGGACGCCCCTACGCTTGGCGGGCGTCCCCCTTCGGCGCGCGACCAAACGCTGTCTTTAGAGCGAACTCCTCTTTGCGCCCTGGGCTTCAATTCGATTCATTTTAATTTGCGCGCGCGGCCAGGTTCGGGCTGACGCTCTGGCTCATGATAGCCAGATACGATCGGTCGAACCGGGGATGCGCAGACCATTTTCGTAAAAGCGCTCTCTGGTAACGCCAAATTCGTCCATTTTCCAACGTGCGTCGGCTACCCGACATACTCGACTTCTGTAACGACCAATCTTGCAGGCGCAAACCAGCGCATGGACCCAACGCTGGCATAGAGGTTGCTGAAGGCCGTTCTAGAACGACGCATCAGACGCTTGGCAAGATCCGAGCTTCCAATCTATTCGGTCTCCAGGGAGAATGACCAAATGTACGCTTCAGCTCAACACGGCGCTAGCAGGAGCGATATCCTCACCGCTCTCGGCGATACCAAGCAGGTCGGGCGCAAGAGCTGCAGCACCTCAGGTTGTTGCGGTCAAGGAAAGTGCGGATCGCAAAAAGGGCAGGGAGATCTGCCGTCCGGACTCTGGGACAAAGTGAAGACCCATCCATGCTATAGCGAGGAGGCGCATCATCACTACGCGCGCATGCATGTCGCGGTGGCACCCGCTTGCAATATTCAGTGTAACTACTGTAATCGCAAATACGACTGCGCAAACGAGTCGCGCCCTGGCGTGGTCAGCGAGAGGCTGTCGCCCGAACAAGCTGTCAAGAAAGTACTGGCGGTCGCCTCGGCCGTCCCGCAGATGACGGTGCTCGGCATTGCTGGCCCGGGCGATCCGCTGGCGAACCCCAAAAGGACGTTCAAAACCTTCGAGCTAGTCAAGACCGCGGCCCCCGACATAAAGCTGTGCCTGTCCACAAATGGGCTTATGCTGCCGGATTACATCGACGCCATTTCCAATTTCAACGTCGACCATGTCACGATCACCATCAACACGGTCGATCCTGAGATCGGCACTCGGATCTATCCTTGGATCTTCTATAAGCACAAGCGTTACACCGGCCATGAAGCGGCTAAGATTTTGACTGAACGCCAGCTTCAGGGGCTTCAGATGCTCACCGAGCGCGGTGTCCTCACCAAAGTCAACTCTGTAATGATACCGGGGATTAACGACCATCACCTTGCGGAGGTCAACAAGGTAGTGAAATCGCGCGGCGGTTTTTTGCACAACATCATGCCGCTTATCTCCTCACCGGAGCACGGCACTGCTTTCGGCGCCAGCGGTCAGCGTGGCCCGAGCCCTCAGGAGTTGAAAGCCGTTCAAGACTCCTGCGAAGGCGAGATGATTATGATGCGGCACTGCCGTCAGTGCCGCGCTGACGCTGTCGGTCTGCTTGGCGAGAGCCGCACCGCCGAGTTCACCATCGAGAGGATCATGTCAATGGAGCTGAACTACGATATGGACACCCGTAAGGCTTACCGAGCCAAGGTCGAGAAGGAGCGCGCCGCTATGATTGTGGCAGGGCATGACGCGCTTGTCGGACTGGCGGATGTGTCAAGCGACATCAAGGTGCTGGCTGCGGTCGCGACTAAGGGCTCTGGTCTGATCAATGAGCACTTTGGCCACGCTGCGGAGTTCCAGGTTTACGAGCTCTCGAAGGCAGGGGCGAAATTCGTAGGCCACCGCCGCGTCGATGTCTATTGCCAGGGCGGCTACGGCGAGGAGGGCAGCTTGGCTTCGATTATCAGCGCAATCAATGATTGCCACGCAGTGTTCGTGGCTAAGATCGGCGCCTGCCCGAGGGAGGCCCTGATCAAGGCAGGCATCACGCCAGTCGATCAATTCGCCCATGACTTCATCGTCAAGTCGGCGATCGTGTGGTTCACAGCCTATCTGAAGAAAGTCAACAGCGGCGAGATTGCACACGTGCAGCGCATTCAGGCCGGCAGTCGCAACGCCACGGTTATTTCTGCAGCTTGAGGAGACATCAATGCCATTCAAGATCGTTTCTTCGCAATGTACGGGCTGCTCCGCCTGCGAGCTGGAATGTCCGAATGCAGCAATCTTTGAGAGGGATGGCTCTTTCGTAATCGATTCAAAGAAGTGCACTGAGTGCATCGGGCACTTCGACGAGCCGCAATGTGTGGCCGTTTGTCCTGTGGACAGAACCTGCGTCATCGATACCTCGCTACCGCGCTACCAAGCGCCTGCTAGAGGGGAAACAGCATGACCTTCATGGTCATACCGACAACGCGCCAATCGACGTCAAGAATGCCCCGCAGCGACCGCGGCATTGGAGGCAGCTTTCTGCTCGGGCGACTGCTCCCAGCCTGGCAGCCGCCCGAGCGTAACCGCTGAGCCCCGACCGGCGGGCCGGGTCGCCGAGCGGCGGCTCGAGATCCAGGAGCTACTGGAGCTCGACCCCAGCGATACAATCGACGCCAAGGTTTTGCTGAACGTGTTCGAGAGGACAGACACTATGATGAGTTATGGCGGCGTCGAGGCTCTCGACCGGAACGCCAGGTCGACGCAATCGTTGTCTGAATTGGCGGTCCATGGCGCGGGCGCCTACCAGATCAGTCGCGCTTAGGTGTACCATTGCTAGCACCGCACCGCCTTTTCCTCGCCCAGCGCCTCGACGAGGCCCACCCGCCATATTCGCGTATCGTCGCTGCGCAATCGCAGTAGGGCTCTCATTCTGGTCTTGCGTCACCTCTGCTGGGCGATCTCGTCAACAGATCCGCGGGCATCCCCTCAACGCCTGGCCGAGCAATTTGGTGTGCCGTCGCGAAACGCTCCGCATCGCGCGACGAAGATGCGAGTTCGAAAGCCGATCGAGAATGGCAGCCTGCAGCCGATCGTTGCCGGCGAGGCCGGCGAAAACTCAGATGCTAGCATGTACCGGCTAACACCGGAGCTCCCTGGAGGGATAATCAAGACGAGGCCAATGTCCACCCGGTCGTGGCCCAAGGCATTTTACGCATGGCTACCCGGCATGCTTACCTAACGCCACGCTGCAGTGCACTTGACGGCCCGCCATCCGACATCCATTTCAGCGTTACGGCTCGTGCCGTGGCTGGCGAGCTCATGGTGCGGGGCGAAAGCCATGATAGCCTCGTGCAAAACGCGCGCGGCCGCCGGCCACCCCTCCGCTGGAGCGAGGAAATGCGAGTATGAGCGACCACGTGAACGACGACGACTTTATCGAGCTAACGGCCCAGCCGTTTTTCAGCTATGGAGAGAAAGTGCGGGCAACGCGCACCATTCGAAATGATGGGACGTATGCTGGCAAGGAGATCGGCGAGGTTCTCGCTGTGAAGGGCGAGATCGGCTATGTCGTCTCGATTGGCACCTTCCTCCAGCGATTCTACATTTATGGCGTCGATTTCATCGAAAGCGGTCGCCGCGTCGGGATGAAGCGCAAGGAGCTTGATCGCGTTGCGCCGCGCGACGGCATCAGGCACGTCCAGTTACCGGACGAGTGCTGATAGTCGCGCTGGATTGACAATTGTTAGTCGCCGGCACGTAAGGGGCAGTCGATCGGCACCACGACCGCGTCTTTTCCAAGAATCGACCGACGATGTCTAGGCGCGCGCCGACCAACTAGGCGCATTATGTTGCTGACCGACACTATGCAGACCTGTCGATCCAAATCGTTGATTCCGCGGGTGGCGGTCGGTCGCCTCCCAGGCGAGAAAGCGGGCGGTACGCATGCGCTTGCGGCACGAAGGCATCACCGGATGCACATCGAAACATGAGAGGGCACACGAGCGACGCATCTACGTACGATTATTCCAGTGAGAACGTGCTTTTATGGAAGATCGCACACACGGCGGTGCTTCTGCACGGCAGGACAACGGCGGCCGGTGCACACTTCCGGCTCTTCGCTGGCCAATGGCCGGCCTGAGGCCTCGCGATCGACGCTCGCTTCAGCGCTCGTCAGCCAGGGGTAAGACCAGAATATCCCAGAGCATTGGCGTAACTAGGCGCCGCCGCATCCGACCCGGCTCGCTCTATCTCGGCTCTCGGGTTTCCCTGCCGCGGCCAGTCCAGCCATAACGTGACAGGCGTCTTCCTAAGGAAGCCGCACCATCGCTGTGCGGTCCATTGCTCGCGCCAGAAGCTCCTTCTTATCGCGCTTTGGCGAGGCGCCTGCAGTTCAGGTTGCCCGAACGTCTTCAAGCACCTGCATGATTGCAACAGCCGTTAGCGCCAGTATTCATCGCTTATCCGTGGCTTCGTCGCACTTGTCGACGACAGCGAGATGTTCGCGCCGGGAGCGCGCTTCCTGCCTTAGGCGATCGGTTTAACGCTGCGCTCCATCAAGAAGGCGCCGAACAGCAGCCGAGCAGGGTTCAGCCAGCCCACGCCCCTTTCGGGAGAGTCGGCCTCCGCCCGAGGCGAGGCTGTCGCTCTCGATTCCCGCATGCGACAGGCTCTGGGCGGCATAGCTGATCCACTTTCGTCCGTCACAGACATTGGACAATGGCTCCTTAACTGTCGCAATACCGATCTGCACCGACGCGTCTAAACGCTAGCGCCCAACCTGAAGCAACCTTTCCCCCGCCTATGGCGGCGCAGATACGCTGTGATCTTACCATGGCGGCGCTCCTTTGTCTGGATCCTCACACTGGCCTGACTTTCGTAGAGGCGACATCCCTTCCAACTTCGGCTCCGGGCGAACCACTTTGCGAGCGTACTCAGCGCCTTAGTCCGCGCGGAGCCAACGGCACACCAGTTGCACTTCGCATACAGCAACACGGTGGGAGCTGAGAGCTCGGCTGGCGGCTCCAAACTCTCCCTACCGAATCCTCGGGTCGCCGCTTCTGACGGTGGCTCAATGCGACGCGAGACTGCGCGGTGCTTTTGGCACCCGCTTAATGGAGATGAACATGTCGTCACTGAGGCAAATCGCATTTTACGGCAAAGGTGGTATCGGAAAGTCGACTACGTCCCAGAACACGCTCGCAGCGCTTGCTGAGATGGGCCACAGAATCCTTATCGTGGGATGCGATCCTAAGGCGGACTCTACGCGCTTGATCCTGCACGCTAAGGCGCAAGACACCATTCTCAGCCTCGCCGCCAGTGTCGGCAGCGTCGAAGACCTTGAGATCGAGGACGTCATGAAAATCGGATATAAGGACATCCGCTGCGTGGAGTCCGGTGGTCCAGAGCCTGGCGTCGGTTGTGCTGGGCGGGGGGTCATCACCTCCATCAATTTTCTAGAACACAACGGTGCCTATGAGGACATCGACTACGTATCCTACGACGTGCTCGGCGACGTCGTCTGCGGCGGCTTCGCAATGCCGATCCGCGAGAACAAGGCGCAGGAAATCTACATTGTGATGTCCGGCGAGATGATGGCCATGTACGCCGCCAATAACATCTCCAAAGGCATTCTGAAATACGCCCATTCAGGCGGCGTCCGTCTTGGGGGGCTTGTCTGCAACGAGCGTCAGACCGACAAGGAGCTGGAGCTAGCGGACGCGCTGGCGAAGAAGCTGGGAACTCAGCTCATCTACTTCGTGCCGCGAGACAACATCGTGCAGCATGCTGAGCTGCGCCGCATGACGGTGCTGGAGTATGCGCCGGACTCCAAGCAGGCGGATCATTATCGCAACCTTGCATCCAAGATACACAACAACGGCGGGAAGGGCGTTGTTCCGACCCCGATCAGCATGGACGAGCTGGAGGATATGCTGATGGAACACGGGATCATGAAGGCGGTAGACGAGAGCCAGATCGGCAAAACCGCGGCCCAGCCCGCGACGCCATAAGGATCCTGCCGGTCTCCTCGTCTCATGGGGCCGGCTATCCAGCGGTCTTTCCAATAGCGGCGGGGCATTTCTTGGCTGAGGTGCAAGCGAGTAACATGGAAGTGTCGAACTCTCGATCGGCTGAGCCGAGCGCCGTTGTGCAACAGGTCGGAATCGCGCTCTATCGACTGCTCACGGGCAGCAACCCAGCGGAAGCCGAAATCAGCGCCGACGATGATTTCGATCGTCATGCACTGGCCTCAATCCTGGTCGCTGCCGCGTTGGATGGCGGCTCGATCGTAGAACGCGTTGGAATTCCAGAGCATGCCCTGAGAAAACTGCTCGCCGGCTTTTTCCCGGCGGCCGCGGCCCGCGCCTTCACATGGATACCAAACTCATCCTCCGACGTCCATGACGAAACCGCTGTCCTGCGCGAGCTCCTGCTCGCGCAGCGTTCGACTGCCGGCGACGTCGGCCATTGGCTCGCGGCAATGGTAGCGCGACGTGCAATGGAGCCTCACCACCTCTGGCAGGATCTCGGGCTGCGCGGGCGTACGGAGCTGTCCCGTCTCCTGACGCGCCATTTCGCGCCACTGGCCCGCCGGAACACCGGGAATATGCGTTGGAAGCGCTTCTTCTATCGCGTGCTCTGCGAACGCGATAGTTTAGGTATGTGCAGGGCGCCAGTCTGCACCCAATGCGCCGATTTTGGTCGTTGCTTTGGCGAAGAGAGCGGTGAGAGCCGCCTGGTCGAACGCAAGCTGTAGCTGAGGTGGCACGTGCATTGCTCACTTCGATGATTGGAATGAATATGGAAAGACCCAGATGACGGCACCCCGCCCGACACCATCAGACCTTGATCAGTCCCGATCTCTCGTCGACCAACAACATCATCTCGACCGATGGCACACCAAGCGCCAACCTCCAGAAAGCAAGACGGTGCCGATCGCATCAGCGCTAATTTCCGCAAGCATCAACAACGCCACAGCTTCATGGGGAAGTGACGGCCTTGCGCGAACACCGGTCCGTCGTGCCAGCCAACTCGTCCGACGACGGTCGGCTCCGGACTACCAGCATCGGCCACTGTTGCCGACGCCCGGAGTGAGCGCGCCGATGCGGACTCGCGGCGTGCAGATCGCCACCAATTAGATCGCACCGGGCCGGACGTTGAGGCGCAACGCTCGCTCGGCATATCAGCGCACCCGCGAAGCAGACCCGGCCGGTAGAGACCGCAGAGTATGAAGGAACTTGAATGTCTGATGGAATTATCGCGCGCCTCAGCAAAGCCGCTTCTGCCGAAGAGTTCTTCGCTCTGTTAGGCGTCGACTACGATCCTAAAGTGGTCAACGTTGCGCGGCTGCACATTCTCAGGCGCATGGGCGAATATCTTGCTAAGGAGAGCCTTAGCGATCTGGCGGACGACAGCGTTGCTAAACGGTGCAAACTCGTGCTTGAGCGCGCATATTCAGATTTCGTCACGTCACCGCCGATTGAACAGCGCGTGTTCAAGGTCTTAAAGGACGCCGCGCCCGACACCAAGCCTGTACCCGTACTAGTGCAGATTGGTAACGAAATTGAACTGCCCTCTGTCGGACTGGCTACGCCTAGTCGCAGCGGCGTACTGCCCTCCGGGCGCCTAGCGGTTACACCCGAAACCTCCGCCGACTGAAACGTTCTCGTTCTCGTTGGTGTGATTGCCATTCCACTCTGAACTGTTTTGGGGAGATTAGTCTTGGAGAAGATCATGCACTTGCTCGTTTGCATCAAGCAGGTTCCAGACTCCGGACAGATCCGCGTGCATCCCGTGACAAATACCATCATGCGTCAGGGCGTGCCGACCATCATCAACCCGTACGATCTCTTTGCATTGGAAGCTGCCCTTGAGCTACGCGATCAGTTCGGCGGCGAAGTCACGGTGTTGACTATGGGCCCCCCTTCTGCCGAGGACAGTCTTCGCAAGGCGCTCACCTTCGGCGCGGATCGTGCGGTGCTCCTGACCGATCGCTTTTTCGCGGGCGCGGACACCCTAGCCACAACCTACGCTTTGGCGACAGCGATCCGTAGGATCTCGAGCGAGTTCGGCGCCCCTGACATTGTCTTCACAGGAAAGCAGACCATCGATGGAGACACCGCACAGGTCGGCCCTGGCATCGCAAAACGGCTTGGCCTGTTTCAGCTCACCTATGTTGGCAAGATCAGCGCACTGGACTTGCATGCCCGCACCATCGACGTCGAGCGACGCTCTGAGGGTGGCGTCCAGTTGCTTCGGACACGGCTCCCCTGCCTGGTCACGATGCTCGAAGCGACGAACCAGATCCGCCGCGGTGCGATGGCTGATGCGCTGCGCGCTGCCCGCGCGACGATCCTGAAATGGAGCGCGCAACAGGCGGGGGTTGATGACATTTCACAATGCGGCTTGCGGGGCTCGCCCACCGTCGTCAAGCGCGTTTTCGCACCAGCCGCCCGCAACGAGAAGGCCACGATGATAGAGCCTGACGAGCAGCCCGCGGAGGCATTGATCAACGCTATTTTCAGGTGCCGGCCGGCCCTCGAGATCGAGCTCGCGGCACTGGCGCGCGGCTATTGAGCTAAAGAAAGGCGCAACATGAATACCGCATCTGAAATCGGCGCTTCCCCTTCGAGTCGCGCCGCGGCTAAGAAGCAGCTGTCTGACCGCTTCAAGACCTACAAACATGTGTGGGTCTTCATCGAGCAAGAACGCGGCCAGGTCCACTCTGTATCCTGGGAGCTAATGGGCGTTGGCCGCAAGCTTGCTGACAAGCTCAAAGTTGATCTCGCCGCAGTGGTGATCGGGCAAGAGGGCGAGGCATCGCAGGCCGCCGCTACCGAGTCGTTCTGCTACGGAGCCGACCTTGTCTATATGGTCGCCGATGATCTGCTCAAGGACTATCGCAACGAATCCTATATCAAGGCGCTCACCAAGCTCGTCAATAGCTACAAGCCCGAGATCTTGCTCCTAGGCGCGACCACTCTAGGCCGCGACCTAGCAGGTTCAGTCGCAACGACATTGCGCACTGGTCTGACTGCCGATTGCACAGAGCTCGACGTCGATGCCGACGGTTCCCTCGCCGCGACGCGTCCGACCTTTGGCGGCTCGCTGCTATGCACGATCTATACGCTGAACTACCGTCCGCAGATGGCTACAGTCCGGCCGCGCGTGATGCCTGTGCCAGAACGCTGCGCGCGCCCGATCGGCCGCATCATCACCCTCCCGCTTGGACTTGTCGAGGACGATATCGTAACGAAGGTGCTGTCGTTCCTACCGGATCGCGATTCCGCACGATCCAATCTCGCTTATGCCGATGTTGTCGTTGCCGGAGGCCTCGGCCTTGGTTCGTCTGAAAACTTCCGGCTCGTGCGCCGGCTCGCCGACGTGCTAGGTGCCGAGTTTGGCTGCTCGCGCCCCCTGGTGCAAAAGGGTTGGGTCACATCCGACCGGCAAATTGGCCAAACCGGCAAAACCATCAGGCCAAAGCTCTACATCGCCGCCGGAATCTCCGGAGCCATTCAGCACCGCGTCGGTGTCGACGGCGCCGACCTTATCGTCGCCATCAACACCGAAAGGAACGCGCCTATCTTCGAGTTCTCGCATTTAGGCATTGTCGAGGACGCGATCCGGTTGCTGCCAATCCTGACCGAGGCGTTTCGCGCCCGGCTGTCGCCGCATTCGCGCGACCGGATCGCAGGATAGGACAAGGAGAGACCTCGTGACCGCGGAAACATTTGACATCATCGTCGTCGGGGCAGGTATGGCCGGCAATGCAGCGGCGCTCACGCTTGCCAAGCACGGCCTGAAGGTTCTTCAGCTCGAGCGTGGCGAATATCCCGGGTCGAAGAACGTGCAGGGTGCGATCCTCTATGCCGATATGCTGGAGGCGCTTGTCGCTAACTTTCGACAAGACGCGCCGCTTGAGCGGCATCTGGTCGAACAGCGCTTCTGGATGATGGATGACCGCTCTCACACCGGCCTGCACTACCGCTCCGACGACTTCAACGAAGAAAGGCCGAACCGCTATACTATCATCCGCGCTCAGTTCGATAGGTGGTTCTCGCAGAAAGTTCGCGAAGCTGGCGCCACGGTGCTATGCGAGACAACGGCAACCGAACTAATGCAAGATGCTAACGGCAAGGTGGTGGGTGTGCGGACTGACCGCGCCGATGGCGAGATCCATGCTGGCGCGGTGGTCCTCGCGGAAGGCGTCAACGGCCTTCTTGGCACGCGGGCCGGCGTACGCAAGCGGCCTACGCCGGACACGGTCGCACTCGCCGTGAAGGAGATGCACTTCCTACCGCGCGAAGTTATCGAGGCCCGCTTCAATCTTAAGGGCGATGAAGGGCTCGTCATTGAGGCTGCGGGCACCATCTCCCGCGGCATGACAGGCATGGGCTTCATCTACACCAATAAGGAATGCATCTCCCTTGGCATCGGATGCCTGGTCGCGCACTTCACAAGCACCGGGGAAACACCGTATGGTCTGCTCGATCGCTTCAAGCGGCATCCTTCGGTCGCTCCGCTGATCGAGGGATCGGAAGTCAAGGAATATGCCGCTCACCTCATTCCCGAGGGTGGCTTCAAGGCCATTCCGCAGCTATATGGCGAGGGCTGGGTCGTCGTAGGCGACGCCGCTCAACTCAACAACGCTATGCATCGCGAGGGCTCAAACCTCGCAATGACATCGGGGCGACTCGCGGCCGAAGCGATCATCCAAGTCAAGTCGCGCGGCGCCCCAATGACAGCGACGAATCTGTCAATTTACAAGACGATGTTGGACCATTCGTTTGTCATTAGGGACCTAAGGAAGTACAAAGACATGCCCGCGCTGATGCACACCTACTCCCGGAACTTTTTTCTGACATATCCGGAGCTCGTCTCGGAATCGATGCAGAATTTCTTGCGGGTCGACGGGACACCAAAGGCCGAAAAGGAAAAGCAATCACTAAACTCCTTCGTCAAGAGCCGTTCGTGGAGCGGCCTGCTCGGTGATGCCGTTCGCCTCGCGCGCGCTTGGCGGTAACGCTTCTCTCACACCCCCATGAGGGCTAACCATGTCGACCGACCGATCCGCGCGCGTCGAGGACAGGCTATTCTACAACCGCTACCTGCTTGATCCTGGGCACCCTCACATCAAGGTGCGGCCACACACGATGCCATCCTCGGAGCTCGTGAGCATGCTGACAACCTGCCCGGCTCACTGCTATGTAGCTAACGACAAGCACCAGATAGAAGTCGCCGTGGACGGCTGCATCGAGTGCGGCACTTGCCGCGTGATCTGCGAGGAGAGAGGTGACATCGAGTGGAGCTATCCGCGAGGTGGTTACGGCGTACTGTTCAAGTTTGGCTAATAATTCGGCTCAACGTAGCTGTGATCTTTCAGGAAGTGCCCATCCGTTCTGAACCGAGAAAGCTGAGTTTCCGAAGCTGCAGTGTTCTGGGAGAGACCGGATGAACACCCACAAGAATGCGCCGTTGATGCCCAAAGGTCGATAGGCGATGCTGCGGAGGAGTAGGCTGCCGCAAGCCGATGGCTGACCTGTGAAACATCTTGCCGAAGACGATTGAAAATAGGTCAAGCGGTTCCGCGCGGAAGGTGTTGCTTGGTTGCGCAATCGCTCCTCCAGACCCTTTCGTCGCCAAGTCCCGCCAGCCACATGTGCAGGCTTCGACGCATTGCGCCGACATCTACACCGGCACGCAGATCGCCGACCAGGTCGAAGTGTCGACGGCCGCCGTCAGCCATCCTCGTCGCTTAGAATTGAACCGGATCGCGAGGAGCTGACTGAGCGGGGAAGGCCGATATGAGCGTGAAAGCCCAGGCGAGATCATTCACATCGACATCATAACGCTGTGGCGTTTTTGGAGGGATCGGAGACGGCATTACCCGGCGCTCCCAGCCCGTCTACATTGACGACCACTCCCGTGTCGCCTTTTCCGAGATCAAGCCATTGGCGCCCAAGGGACGCTGCTGCCTTTCGGACGTCCCTAAGACCCGCGCGGCATTTTTGGTTCGGCGTGCAATAGACGTGTTTCTGTTGCCTAACCTCGTCTGCAATGTCCCCGGCCGCGCGCCGCAAGCCGTCCATCACCGGAACAGTTGCGCCCCTCCACGTGCTCAACGCCGCGGGATTTGGTTACGCGAAGAAGTACTCACACCATGATCGCGCAATCATCAAAACCTCCGGCCTGCTGATGTTGCCATTCAGAGAGACATTTTCTCTTTCTTAAATTGACCATTGACCCATTTCTGTCGTCTCCCCTAAGAAGCGCAGCTGCAACGAATGCGGATTGAACACAACCGGGGATCGCAGATGAGCCACATATCTCAAGCGCCCAGTGCGCGAGTGACGATTCCGCTCCTTCAACAATGGAAGGAGGAACGGCGGCGCATAACGATGACCACCGCCTATGACGCCGTGACAGCGCGGATTGCCGATTCCATCGTCGATATCCTCCTCGTGGGCGACAGCGTCGGCAATGTCTGTCTCGGCTACGACAATACCCTTCCGGTCAGCATGCCGATGATGAACTATCATCTGGAGGCTGTCGCGCGCACAAGACCTCGTGCGCTGCTCGTGGCTGATATGCCGTTTCTCAGCTTCCATGTCAGCCCGCAGGAAACTATCCGCAACGCAGGTGGCTTCCTGCAACGGGGAGCAGATGCCGTCAAGCTGGAAGGGGGCGCCAAGCGCATCGACATGATACGCGCGCTGGTCCAATGCGAAATCCCGGTGATGGGACACCTCGGCCTCACCCCGCAAAGCGTCAACGTCATGGGCGGCTTCAGGGTGCAGGGTCGCACGAGCGAGGCTGCATTGCAACTGCTCGAGGACGCGCACCGGTTAGAGCAAGCGGGATGCTTTGCGCTCGTGCTCGAGGGCATTCCGGCCGAGCTTGCAGCGCGTGTGACCGAGATCCTGAAGATTCCGACCATTGGGATCGGCGCGGGAGCGAAATGTTCGGGCCAGGTACTCGTGTTCCACGACGTGGTCGGATTGACGGAGGGGCACCGGCCGAAATTCGTGCGCCCCTATTCGAACGGATTTCAGGTCTTGCAGGATGCCCTCGCAAGCTGGGCGACCGATGTCCGGGAGGGCACATTTCCGGACGCTCAGGAGTCCTACCGTTTGCCGGAATCCCTGGCGGAGGTCGTCGCAAACTGGACGCCAGGCGAGCGGGACGGAATTTAGCGTCGTGCGCACCATAAAAACCGTCCGCGAGCTGCGCCGCGCCCTCGCTGGTCACAAACCGAATGGTCGCGTCGGATTTGTGCCCACAATGGGATACCTGCACGATGGTCATCTCGCGCTTGTTAAAGCGAGCCGGGCACGCTGCAACACCACGGTCGTCAGCATCTTCGTCAACCCGGCCCAGTTTGGCCCGAAGGAAGATCTCAGCGTGTATCCACGGGACTTCCCCCGAGACGAACGACTGTGCCGCGAGGCTGACGTCGATATTATCTTTGCTCCCGGGGCGGAGGAAGTGTATCGGTCGGGGTTCGACACCTTTGTCGAACCGGGTGCACCGGCACAGCCCCTCTGTGGCCCGTTCAGGCCCGGCCACTTTCGGGGTGTTACGACCGTCGTCTGCAAGCTGTTCAACATGGTGCAGCCTGATCTGGCGTTCTTCGGACAAAAGGACTTTCAGCAATGTGCCGTAGTGCGGCGGATGGTCACCGATCTCAATCTCCCGATCGAAATCGTCACCGTCCCGACGGTTCGCGATCCGGACGGGCTCGCCATGAGCAGCCGGAACCGCTATCTCAGCGCTCCTGAACGCAGCAGCGCCCTTTCCATCAGCCGCGGCCTTTTCGCAGCAAAGGCTGTCTTTCAGGCAGGCGAGCGCGATTCCATCCGGCTGTTGTCACTCGCCAGGCAGACTATAGAGATCGACGAGCTGCAATACCTGGAAATCGTCGATGCCGAAACGCTCACGCCAGCTACAAGCGAGCTGACGCGTCCTGCTGCGATTTGTGTCGCAGGTTATGTTGGCTCAACCCGGCTGATCGACAACATCCTGCTCGATACCACGGAGGCTCGCAGGCTGACCGCGCGGTGATAAGCGAGCACGATCTCCGTCGCGCCAGGAGGCAGGGCGGTGCTCCAGCGCGCGTGCTGATCCCAGCCGCGCTCACTGCGATGATGTTGCAGCTCGTTCGACCTTTTGCACCTTGAGTGCACGACGCTTCATTGTCGCCGTCAGCTTTTTTGCTTTTGCCGGGCGAGGTTTCTTTGGAAAAACGATGCCGGCTTGAGATAGCTCCTTCGGTCCGCGCTTCGTCATCATCATTCTCCGAACATATCTGGTTGATTTCGGGACGGCGCCGCAGCAGCTAACGCCGCACACCTGGCCGCTCGCCAGCTCGCGGCGGTGAAGCTGGATGTCGCGCGCCGCCTGGCGCGCTGAGCAGCAAAAACAAAGCCCTGTTAGCCTCATACCGGGCGGCCAGCCGGCTACGTTTTGAACCTGCCATGACCAGCATCCCTTCATCCGTCGAGAGCGACCAGAACCAGCCGCGGCCACGGCGAGTGAGCAAAATCTCATAATAGGGAAAACGGTCGGACATCGAATCCATTGTTCGTCTGCGCGCGGCGAGTTCCGGACCACCCGCTCGGCCGCGCCTGCCTAGCGGATGGGTTCACATCCAACCGTTGGGGGGCGTGCTGAACAGCTGGATCGGCCTGTTGCAATCCCGCTGCGGTGAAAATCATCAACAAATCCCAGTTCAACGCCGAATTCCGCCAGGACAGCCGGGTCCGTTCTTGCCCCTAGTTGCGCAATGTCGTCCGTGTTCGTTGACACCCGGCCTGGGTGCGTCATCCGGGCTAACAGTTTATATTGTCCTACTTTCAGACGAAAGATCAAATTTGCAACGTGCCTGCTCGTGCCCTTATTTTCCTTCACGTTTTCGGAGTCGCCCGTGTTGGACCCAGCGACGAGTGTCCTTCTCCGCGCCGTGCTTGATGAGGTCTGCCAGGAGATCTCCCGCAGTGAAACTGGCCTTCGTGCCCATGTCGCCTCCAAGTTGATCGAAGCCGCAACCAAGGGTGAGACAACAGCGGAGCGCCTAAGGCAGGTCGCGCTTGAGGCACTTCGCTCGACGCCGACGATGTGGCGCTAGGGAAGGGCGTGGCTGTGACTTTCAAGGTTCGTGTTGAACATCCTGGCCACCGGCAAAGACGGCCTCGCACAGATGCCGGATCTCAAGCAAATATACCAGGTTTAGCTACGGTGGATCCGATTAGGCCAAGCGCTCGAGAAGAATGATCGCATACTTGAGCTAGCCTTTTCTCAGAAGTTGATCGAGCGCATCGATCGAGATAGCGCGTCACCGAACAGAGCCCCGTGCCCTGGAGGCGATGGAAGTAAAGTCGCCTGCTGTCAGCGAGGGCACCAATATCAACAGCGCTTTTCTCGATGCGATTGTAGCTGGCGAGCCGCAGCGCATGACAACAAGCAAGCCGGTGTTCTAGCGACGCCTTTGGCTGCACGCGGATGGAGCCGGTCGCCAAGGCGGCCGGCAGCGGCCCGCACGTCTGCATCTAAACGCATCATACGCTCGTGAAGGTAAGATCGTGCTGAGGGGAAATTTAGCTAGGCCTTCCGGCCTTCTGAGGTTGGAGCGCGCTAATTTTGCTCGGGCGCATCTCATGCCTCGCCCTGGTTATTGGAACATGCTGGCTTCTGGGCGGTTCAATGAAAGGGCCCTTGTGCCCCCACGGTCCTGCCGCATACCCCCAAAGCCCCCCAAAGGCGGGACCGTGCCCCCGCGGAGTCCGCCATGGCATTCCCGACCGAAGAGCAGATCAAAAACAAGGCCCACGAGCTCTGGGAGAAAGCAGGCAGGCCGGAAGGGCGCGAACTCGAATTCTGGCATCAAGCCGAACGCGAGCTGCAGGAGCAGGCAGAGCGCGGCGCTCCGGAAAATGGCTCGCCTGACGCGATTTAGCCGCCGCCGTTTGGCACTCTCTACACGGGATCATGTTGTGCGTGCCCGCAAGACCGCCCGAGCGGAGTGAGCGACGAGCAGACGGGTGGAAACGGTTCGGCCGGGTTATTCGTCAACGTCAACTCTCATCTCGCGTGAGCTCTGCACGTCTGATTGGACGGGCCTCAAACCGCTGGCCATTCAGATCCACGTCCGTCTTCCTCTTCTTCAATGCCGGTCGTTGTCGATGGCGTCGTTCGTTCCGCGCTCGCTCGGCATGTTTTCTGGCTTGGAGCGCGGATCAATCGCTCACGCGCACATTAAAGCGCGATGAGAATGAGATGAATCCTCGTCGCGCTTTAGGTTATTGTTTGAGCCTCCGAAAACCGCTGCACACTTCTCGGGATCATGCTCTAGAAGTTTTCAGTGTTTTGGCAGTGGTGAGGATAACCCGAGCAGCCCCAGAATTTGAAATGGGTTGTGTGATTCTCCCGGATTTTCATAGAGCGACCGCAGGCGGGGCAGGTCTTGCGAGCAAATACCCGCTGGTCCTTCGCCAGCGTCATGATCCTGACTTCGCCGGCGCCGCTGGCGGCGAGTGTCCGGACACATTCCCCGGTGGTCTCCCCGGTCGTGTAGACATCGTCGATCAGCAAGATCTTGTTATTGTTCCATCTGAAATTAGAATGGAAAGCGCCTTTGATTGCTTCGGCGCGCTCCAGCGAATTCATCTGCTTGTAGCCCTCGATTTCCTTGACGACACGCAGGCCCTTCAGCTCCAGTTCGATGTCCTCATCGAAATGATCTGCTGCCTCATTGAGCAGCAATTCAAAGCGATTGCGCTGTTGAGAAGGCTTCATCGGAACCGGCACAACATAGTCCGGTGCCCAGTCGAGGGTTGCGATGGCTCGACCTACGGCCTCACCGAGAATCTTGGCGTGGGTATCATCACTCTTCAGCGACAACACGGCTGCGCTCACGCTTCGCCAATATAGCCGCGGCCAGGAATGTTCGCGTCTCAGCAAGGTGGATGCCTTCGACATGAAGACGTCCGGTGCACTGGAGGAAAGCTCGAAGATTGACGTAGGCCCCCATCGGACCGCAACAGAAGTCACCCCGGCATGGTAACTGGCTTCGATGTCACCGACATCATCACCGATGTAGAGCGTTTCCGTCGTCGCAGCCACGCCGACACGACGTAGCGCTTCCAGGATCGGCTCGGGGTCGGGTTTGTGGTTCTGGGTATTGCCGTAGCTGACCAGCACGTCGTAAGGGATGCGGAATTGCTGGAGGACTGAAGTCGCGTACCATTCAGGCGAAGAGGTGACGATGCCGATCCTCTGTCCGTCCGCCCTGAGAAGGGCGGGAAGCTCATGAGGCGCCGCGCGGCCTTGCGCGGGGAACGGCCGGATCAGATGCATATTCTGCCGGACATTGTCCCACATCTGAAAGCGACGTTGCTGCGCAATGGCCGAGCTATCGAAAAGCGTCATGTCGAGGTCAAACAGGAACATCCCAGCCGTTAGAGCATCGACATCTGCGTGGGTGACGACGGCGGAGCGACTGTTTGGGTTTCGCCACCAGCCAAGCGGCTTTCCAATAAGCCAAGCATGGAGGCGTAGTCTTCCTTGCTGGCTAGCGGCACAGCCACCGGGCGGTTGCCATACCTCTCGGCGAGTATGCGTCGGTAGTCACCTTCAGCCCGCACAGCTTCGGCGAAGCGGCTCGCGGGCAACTGCGTCATGGCCAAGATGCCCTGGCTCTTAGGCTCTGTGGCATGACGGCCCTGCGGCACTGGCGCAAACAGCACGCGGTCCTGTTGGATCGTGAAGCGCACCGTGTGCATCGAGCCGCCCTTGATGTCTGTCTGCATGACAAAGGTTGCTATCGAAAGCCCGCTTTGCAGGCGATCGCGCTGCACAAGATTGCGCGGGGATGGCGGCACGCCGAAAGGCTGCTCGCTGATCAGCGCGCCATCCTTTTCCAGAATCTCTTCGGCGAGCTTGCTATTCTGCTTCGGGTAAATGCCCTCAAGACCACCCGCCATCACAGCGACGGTCCGCCCGCCGTGATGCAATGCGCTTTGGTGGCTCAACGTATCGACGCCGATCGCAAGGCCACTCACGATCGCCCAATTGGCGCCGACCAGTGTCTCCACGATCCTATCGCTGACGATTTCGCCGAATTCGGACGGCTCGCGCGTGCCGATGCAAGCGACGCTGCGGCGCGGCGGAAGCTGGCCCTTCACAAACAGGATGGGCGGGCGATCGGCAAGAGAGCGCAGAGCCACTGGATAATCCGTATCGAAGATCGACAGAACACGCACCCCACGCCGATCCGCCTCGTCGAGCACTCGCTGTGCCTTCTCGCTGGCTTTAACAATGGCGGCGGGCTCCTGAAGGCATTCAGCCACCGCGGCCGAAACGACCGATCGAAGCTTCGCAGGCTCGGCGCCCAAAATCGCTTCAAGAAGCGAGAATCGTTCAGCGAGACGCTCGGCCGTAGCAGGGCCGATACCGCGCAAAGCGGTGAGTGTGAGAATGCCGGCTGCAGTTCGTGTCTCGGTGCCAATCATCGCATTCAACGCCTTTCAAATTGCCCTACTTCGGCGTTCTAGAACGACAGTCTCTCTTAAGGACGAGGATGAACGAGTCCGAGGTTAACGCAGTAAATGGCGAGCACCCTAGGAGATCGGCGGCGGCGAAGGATCAAGATTGCCGTGAACACGAACTTGCGCTTGGCATCCGCACATCGATGGACATCTGCACAATAGGTCATCACAGCGTAAGCAGGCAAGCCGGCCTACTCGATCAGCAGGTTGATAGAGCCGATCACCCGTGTTGAGGAAGCCTCAGCAACGAGAGTTCTTGTCTCGACGAATTAACGACGTCGATGTTGCGGTTAAGTTGCGTTGAGAGGATCTTCTCAAATGCTTCTTCCTCCTCATCCTTCCCGTTCCGCCATCAGCTGTGTGTGTCAACGAGCGAGTAGCTGGTGCTTCTGCCCCCGGCGGCATCTTTCTTAAGGATGCCATGTTCGATCAATTCCTCAATGTCCCTTGCCGCCGTCGCCTGGGAGACCTTCGTTAGCTTTGCCCACTTTGAGGACGTTAGCTTGCCCTCAAATCCATCGAACAGGCAATTAAGCACAGTTCGTTGACGTTCATTGAGCTGGCGAGCCGCATGACGATCCCAGAAGTCCGCTTTCTGGAGAATTCTCCCGAGAATGGCATCCGCGTTGTCAAAGGCGCGATCTAAGCAATCCAGGAACCACGCCATCCAATCGGTGATGTCGAGGTTTCCTTTCTGGATCCGCTCGAGAATTGAGTAGTAGTCGTTCCGCTCGCGCCGAATCTGCGCGGACATACTGTAAAACCTTTGCGGGCTCCGCTCTGATCTTGCCAGCGCAAGGTCAGCGATCGCACGCGCAATACGACCGTTGCCGTCTTCAAATGGATGGATGGTCACGAACCAAAGATGAGCGAGAGCGGCCTTCAACACGGGATCGATGCTAACGATATTACGGTTAAACCACTCCAAGAAGGTCTGCATCTGCGCATCGAGACGCTCGGCCGATGGAGCTTCATAGTGTACGCGCTCGCGACCCATCGGGCCCGAGACAACTTGCATGGGTCCAGTCTCGACCGTCCGCCACGCGCCGACGACTATCTTGGTCATACCGCTGCGCCCAGTGGGGAAGAGCGCGGCATGCCAGCCGAAGAGGCGTTCGGCAGTTAGCTCCTCGGCATAGTGTTCGGTGGCGTCGAGGATCATCTCGACCACGCCTTCGACGTACCGGTCGGCAGGGATAAGGCCCCCAATGTCCATACCAAGATGACGAGCGATGGAGGACCGAACCTGCGCATGATCGAGGATCTCACCCTCGATCTCACTCGACTTCACCACTTCTTCAGTGAGGGTCTGAAGAGTAGCCTCAGTTTTGAGGGGGAATCCGAGCCGCTCCATCCGGCCGAGCAGGCGGCCCTGCTTATGACGGACCGCCGCCAATCGGTCTGCAATCCGCTGCATATCCCAAGTGAATGTGGGCCAAGCAGGCAGTTCATGAATGTAGGCCATAATCTCATCATCTCTTGCAGAGATTATGCAAGCTAATCATTGCGCTGACAAGCTATTCTCTGCAACAAATGATGAGAAAATTGCCATAATCTCAGCAAGAGAATTCGGGGACCTGCGTAATGAGAGTCCGGAGAAGATAACCGTCTCGGGCGGGCGGTAATCGCTTCGAAGGGTTGGATCACACTTCGCCAGCGCCGGAGAAGAGCACCGTCGGCGGCGTTGCGCGGGGCGGCGGGAGGGACCGAACGCCTGGCGATCCCGGTCTGCTCTTCAGATCGTAACGCTGGGCGAGGTCGAGAAGCCGCCGCTTGGTGAATGGGTCGGCTTTCTCTGCTAGATCGCGCGCCCGCTGCGCAAAGCCACTATAGAACTCTTCCACGACGCCCCCCCGCAACATCACTGATAACCCGAATATCATTGCCGGATGCGCGTTCCGTCAAGGGCCTGCTGATGCGTCGGACGGATTTAAAGGATCTGCTTGAGCTCACGGCGCCAGAGAAACTAAGCTCACAGCGGAGGTGTAGCGCGGCAATCTGGGTAGGAAGCGCCTTCCATCCTGATCGCCGCGCGACACGGGGGGAAATCCGATCACAAGGCTCTACGCAAGCCGAAACCCTGTGCCCGACCTGCGGCAAGCCGATGACGGCCGTGCCTGACGACGAGGCGCCCGGCCGGCCGGGCTACGTCTGCCTCGCCTGCGGAGGCGATCCCCTGCACGATCCAGCTGCGCGGAAGTGGGCGGATAGCCCGCTGTGGCCGCCGTCCAAATAGCGCAACAACGAAACCGTCCCCGAGAGCTGGAGCCGACGGTCCTCTCATCTCGTCCAAATGCTTCGTCGTCGACTGCATTTCCAGCCTTGGTTTCATCAAACGAGCTGGCGGTGCTGTAGCAGCCGACGCCACCTCTAGGACGCAAATAAGGGCGCAGAAATATCAAATCAACGGCGGCGTTTCGCGTTGCCTTCGAGAGATGAACAAAGTTGTGATCGGACGCGTCTGTTGGTCAACGCTCGCCTCACATCACGAATCTCCAAGTGCATCCTCAAGGATGGCTTTCAATCGCGCAGCTCCCTTTGCCAGCTCGCCATCAAGATCTGATTTGACGGCAGCGGCATACTCCGCTCCGAGCTCAATGGGATGACCAGCGTCGTTCTGCTCCGGCGCACCTTGAGGCAGAAGCTGATAGGCCCTTATCCCGAGCGCATGGGTGTCATTGGCCCAAGCAGCGATGCGTGCCTCATCATAGGGAGCGGGCTCAACCGCCGGCAACGATGCACCGTCGATTGCGTCCGCATAGCTTCCCCACGAATAGGCCTGAAGGTCGATCAGAGAATCATCCCACATGCTGTGAAACGTCGATGCGCGCGTGTATGACGTTCCATCCGAGCGTTTGGCACGCAATATGACGTGCAACTTGTTACCACCCTGGTCGCCATCCCGTTCACTTGCGTGAAGCGGTTGCTCAAGATCACCCGCAAGATGAACCACCAGCTTGAGCGCACGCAGCCTGTCGTCCTTACTGCGCGAAGTGTCCTTTAACACCGCAATCGCCTCAGGCAGGCCCCGCACGATGCAAGTGCCCTGATTGTTTGCCTCATTGCAGTCCAGCGCGGAATCATAAGTGGCGCGGGCGACATCGATGTCGACGAAGTGCCAGCGATACGTGTTCTTCCCTTCTGCCGTGAACTTGTAGTCGTCAGCCCAGTTCGAGATCGACGCCAACGAGGTCTCTCCGATCAGGTCCTTGAGCTTGGTCGTGGCAGCCGGGGTGAGATGTCGCTGCGCGAGCTCAGCAATCACGGAATGCCCGAGCTGTCCCCACGCGAGCGCAGTCGACGTGCTGCCCGCCAGGATGGTAATGCAGGCGGGAAGTAGAACTCTAAGCTTTGTCACGGCAACCTCCAAAAAACGCATCGCATGTCAAACAGATGGTTGTGTCGGCTCTCGCCGCATCTCGCGGGCACGGCGGAACGTTTCCGCGGATTGGGCTGTCTCAACGCTTCCGATAGCGCTGCTCACCGCGCTCTGCCCTCGACCGGCGCCGGCGGATAGTTCTTCGAATCTGACTGACGAGATAAACGCCCCAAATGATCAGCATCTTGCCAACGCATTCCTTGCTCCCGCCAAGCCTTAAGGTACGTTGACAGGCGGCATGGCTTCCGTCGGACGCAACGCGACACTCTCACGCTGGTGTCCGCGCACGGCCAAGATAATTGCAAAGATGGCAAGGACAATCAGAGACCCACGCATGTCGAAAGGATACTCCCGAACTCTTATCGCAATTATGAAGCCGCTCACATCTACCTGGACGGAGGTTCTGGACCATCTTGTACGGCCAACGTCCAAGCAGCTTAAGTCGTATGCCAAGCCTTAAACGAGGCCTGCTGCTGCAACACGCCTCAGTCGTCTCGAGCAGTGTCCAAAAAATGCATTTTCAACGCGCAATAGCCGAAAAAGTGCGAGCAAGCGGGCTAACAACAGCCGCTCCAAACCTGCTCTGATTCGAAGCTGGCAGAGACAGCTGAGGCACTCATGCGCGAACATGATCTCATCTCAGGAAGCTTCCTGGGCCTGACTGGAGCGGGATTTGTCCTCCTGTGCGCAAGCCTGTTTGCATTCACCTTTTTATAGAGAACCGCTAGATCGGAGCCGGCGCGGATCAAGCCACAGTTACTTTGATGTTTCGGTCTGGGCAGAGACGTGCGCTGGCCTTCTGCTCTTCGACTTCTAATTGCAATGATTTTGTTTGAAGGCGCCGTCAGGCGGAGTCTTGATGCTCCCGACCAAGAGAGGAACCCGATTCGTCCGTTTTGAACATGAACATCGGATGACCCTCCTGGCAGCGGACGGGCGATGGTGGCGCAACTGTATACTAATCGAGGCGTCCGAAACTGGCGCCCGCGTTCTTATCGACGGATCGCCAGACGTGCTGCGATCACGGCATTTTTTCTTGCTGCTTTCAACGACTGGCTTGGCGTTTCGGCGCTGCGAATTGGTCAGGCTGGACGGTTCTGAGGCGGACATTCTGTTCAAAACCGGCAACGCACCTTGCTGAAGAGACGACGTGCGCACGGCCCGACTGGTTTTCCACCCTCACGCAATGGCCCGCACGGCGCCCGAGAACAGGCTGGCCGGGCGGCTCAAACCGTAGTGATCGCGCAGACTGCTGCCCGCATAATCACGGCGGAAGAGGCCGCGCTTGCGCAAGATCGGCACGACCTGTTCGGCGAACAGGTCGAACCCGCCCGGCAGCCACGGAGGCATGACGTTGAAACCGTCGGCTGCGCCGTTCTCGAACCAGGTCTGGATGTTGTCGGCGATCTTTTCCGGGGGGCCGGCGATGACCCAATGCCCGCGCGCACCGGCGAGGCGCTGCACCAGCTGGCGGATCGTGGGCTTTTCGCGATCGATGATGTCGACGATCAGCTTGAAGCGGCTGGCAACGCCATGCGCACCGTCGGTATCGATCAGGTGACGTGGGAAGGGGCCATCGAGATCAAAGCCGGCGAGGTCGAGCCCGGTCATCTGGCGGAGCTGGGCGAGCGAGAACTCCGGCTGGATCAGCGCGTTGAACTCGTCCTGAAGCCGGTCGGCCTCCGCTTGTGTGCTGGCGATGAACGGCGAGATGCCGGGCAGGATCTTGATCTGGTCAGGGCTGCGATCGAACGCACGCGCCTGCCGTTTGATGTCGGCATAGAACTCCTGCGCGCTCGCCAACGTCTGGTGCGCCGTGAAGATGGCCTCGGCAAAGCGCGCTGCGAAGGCGCGTCCGTCCTCGGAAGAGCCGGCCTGGACATAGACGGGCCGGCCCTGCGGCGTCCGTGAGACGTTGAGCGGGCCGCGCACGCGGAAGTATTTCCCTATATGGTCGATCGCGTGGATCTTGCTGGTATCAGCGAAAATGCCGGAGACGGGGTCATTGACGAGCGCATCGTCCTCCCAGCTGTCCCATAGCGCGGTGACGACATCGAGATATTCGCGCGCCCGCTCGTACCGCTCGTGATGCGGAGGATGCTCAGGCAGGCCGAAGTTCTGCGCTGCCTGTGGCGAGCTTGTCGTCACGATGTTCCATCCTGCACGCCCGCGGCTGAGGTGATCGAGCGACGCGAACAGCCGAGCGAGATTGTAGGGTTCGGTGTAGGTGGTTGAAGCGGTCGCGATCAGGCCGATGTGCGTGGTAGCCGACGCGATCGCGGCGAGAAGCGTGATCGGCTCGAGCCGGAAGCGCTGCGCGTAGCGGACGTTATCCGAGAGCACCGGCCCGTCGGCGAAGAAGACCGCGTCGAACTTGTGCGCTTCGGCGCGTTGCGCCAGTTCCTGATAGTAGGTGACGTCGAGAATGCGGTCCGTCGTCGAGGCCTTGTGCCGCCACGCGGCCTCGTGATGACCGTCCGGATAGATGAAGAAGTTGAGGGAAAGCTGGCGTTTGCTCATCATCTGGCTCGCAATGGTTGGTTATCTCCGGATCGCGGCGTCACCGCGCGCGTTGCAGTTGACTCTATGTCGATGCTCGCAAAGCTGTCGATGTAATGAATTTGCGTTGTTGTCGGCGAAGCGAGCATGAACGATACGAGCGCGTCGCTAGCGGGAGATGAGTGCGTTCGTGCTGGTGATCAAGGCAAATGAACCGCGTCGTTTCGTGCGTCCGTTGGCTCGATTTTGCTCGTCTTCGCGCATGTGAGGCGCTCGCATGGGCCGTCATGATCGCAAATCTTTCCGTGCTCGCCGTCCCAACGAAGCGATCATTGCGCGGCGCCGAAAACAACGCTGGTTTCGTTTCATTGACTGGAGCGCCATCGCTTTTACCATCGGCAACGTCCAAGCGAGGTCGTTCACCATGCGGCAATCCGATCCAAACATCGTTCGCAATGTGGCCCGGCTAATGGTGCTGTGCGCATCGCTTCGCACTGCGGCGATGGCGGAGAGCTGTACCGCCGGGATCCGCCTGCTGCCGACTGTCTAGCCGCCGACGTGATCCCCTAGGGCCAACCAGGAAACCACCCGTCACTGTCCGCCGCCGCCGGCATGACCGGCGTATGGCGGAGCTTTGTCCACGAATTCAATGAGAGATACGATCATGAGCAACCCGATCACCATCGACAACGTCATTCCGCGCGCCGATATCGTCAAACGTGCGGCCCGGCTCGGTGCCGAAATCCGGAACGTCAAATTATCAGGCGATTTGTCCGACGACGTCATTCGCGCCATCAATCATGTGCTGCTGGAGCACAAGGTCACCTTCTTCCGCAACCAGGGGCATCTCGACGATGCCGAGCAGGAGCGCTTTGCTATCAGGCTCGGTAAGCTCGTGCCGCATCCGACGGTCGGTGCGACCAAGGGCACTTCATCGATCCTGGAGCTCGATTCAGGTCGTGGCGGCGGTCGTGCAGACCAGTGGCACACGGACGTCACCTTCGTCGATGCCTATCCGAAAATCTCGGTGCTGCGTGGCGTTGTGATCCCGCCATACGGCGGCGATACCGTGTGGTCGAACACGGCGGCGGCCTATCTCGACCTGCCGGCGCCGCTGCGCAAGCTTGCCGACGAGCTCTGGGCGGTCCACAGCAACGCTTACGACTACGCGGTGAAGACGCCCGCGAGCGAAGCGGATCGCAAGCATTTCGACGAGGTTTTTACCGGCACGATCTATGAGACGGAGCATCCGGTCGTGCGGGTTCATCCCGAAACCGGCGAACGCACCCTGGTGCTCGGCAACTTCGTGCAGCGCTTCGTCGGCTTGCCGAAATATGATGGCCAGAAGCTGTTCGAGCTTTTCCAGTCCCACATCACCGCGCCCGAGAACACCGTACGCTGGACCTGGCAGGCCGGTGACCTCGCGATCTGGGACAACCGGGCAACCCAGCACTACGCCGTCAACGATTATGGCGATCAGCACCGCGTCGTCCGCCGCGCCACCATCGATGGGGAAGTGCCTGTCAGCGTCGACGGTCGTCACAGCGTGACGCGCGTCAAGGCGCCGAAGGCGCAGGCGCCCAAGGCCGCTTGATCTCCAACACTTGACCGGGTTTGACACATGAACTCTCTGTTTCAATTTTTTCAAGCGCGGCATCGTGCTGCACGGAGCGCCGCACGGCGGCTGCTTGTCAGCGCGCTGGCATTGGGCCTTGCCGCTCCCGCCTTCGCCGAGCCGCCGCTCGACAAGAGCGAGATCCGGTATCAGGGCTGGGCGGGGCAGGTGACCTTCATCGAGCTCGCCGACGACCTCGGCTATCTGGCGCCCCTGAAGCTGAAATGGGTCGGCAACACCATCAGCGGCCCACAGGACATCCAGACCGTGGTGACCGGGGATATCGACATCGGCGGGGCTTTCTACGGCGCGATCCTCAAGCTGATCGCGGCAAAGGCGCCCATCAAGGCCGTGGTCGGCTATTACGGCTCGGACGCCAACACCTATAACGGCTACTTCGTCAGGGACGACAGCCCAATCAAGACCGCGCGCGACCTGATCGGCAAGAAGGTCGCCGTCAATACGCTCGGTGCCCATCTGGAATTTGTGCTCCGCGAATATCTCGCCCGCAACGGCTTGACATCAGCGGAAGCCAAGCAGGTGACGCTGGTCGCGATCCCGCCGGTCAGCGGTGAACAGGCCTTACGCCAGGGCCAGGTCGAAGTGAGCACCCTTAGCGGCGTGCTGCGCGACAAGGCACTGGAGCGTGGCGGCATCCACTCGCTGTTCAACGACACCGGTCTGTTCGGCAATTTCACCGGCGGCTCCTACGTCCTGCGCGACAAGTTCATCAAGGACAATCCGGAGGCCTCACGCAAGCTGATCGAGGGCATTTCGCGCGCCATCGCTTGGGCGCAGTCGACGCCGCCCGAGGAGGTGCGCGCGCGCTTCGGGCGCATCATCGCGGAGCGCAAACGTAATGAGGACGCGACGCCGATCAAATACTGGAAGAGCACGGGCGTCGCGAGCAAAGGCGGGGTGATCTCGGATGCCGAGATCCAGGTGTGGATCGACTGGCTGGAGAAGGACGGTCTGTTCAAGCCGGGCCAGGTCAAGGCCTCCGAGACCTACACCAACGCCTTCAACTATTTCCGTCCCGGCAAGACGGCGGAGGCCCAGTGACCCAAGCGAGCCCGATCAAAATCAGCTTCGAACACGTCCGCAAGGAATTCGTGACGCGCGGCGAGGGAGGCGGCCCGTTGGGCCGTTTCACCGCCCTCGAGGACATCACGCTCGATGTTCGCACTGGTGAGTTCCTGGCCCTGGTCGGTCCCAGCGGCTGCGGGAAATCGACCCTGCTCGATCTGTTGGGTGGGCTGACGACGCCGACCAGCGGCCGCATCCTGCTCGACGGGCGGCAGATCAAAGGGCCCGGCCGCGACCGCGGCATCGTGTTCCAGCAATACGCGCTGTTTCCCTGGCGCACCGCCCTGGAGAATGTCGAGTTCGGGCTCGACATCGCCGGGCTGAAGGCCGCGCAGCGACGCGAGATCGCGCGGCATTTCCTCGACCTCGTTGGCCTGTCCGGATTTGCCAGCCGCTATCCGCACGAGCTCTCCGGCGGCATGAAGCAGCGCGTCGCGATTGCCCGCAGTCTTGCTTACGATCCCGAGGTGCTGCTGATGGACGAGCCGTTTGCCGCGTTGGATGCCCAGACGCGCGAGACGCTCCAGACCGAGCTGCTGCGGATCTGGCGCGCCACCGGCAAGACCATCGTCTTTATCACCCATGGCATAGACGAGGCCGTAGCGCTTGGCCAACGCGTGGCCGTGATGACCTCGCGCCCGGGCCGGATCAAGCAAATCTTCGACATTCCGGCCTCGCTGCGCAGCGAAGATGAGGACGTGCGTTCGCTGCCGGAGTTCGGTCAGGTCAGGCACGAGATATGGAGCCTGCTCCGGGAAGAGGTGCAGAAGGCGCAGCAGGGACAATCGAGCCGCCCCGCCGATGTCCGTCGCGGCAACAGTGACGTGAAGGAGATCGCGCATGTCTAGCCTTGAAACGCTGACGCTGCTGGAGCTCGCGCATGGGCGTCCGAACGCGTTGTCAGGCGGAGATCGCGCATCCCCACGGATCGCCGGCCGGCTTCATGCTGCCCTGCGCGCGCTCGGCGCATTGGGGCATCGCTCGCTGCTGCTCATCGTGCTGCTGTCGGTGTGGGAGGTTGCCCCGCGACTTGGGGTGGTCGATCCGGTATTCCTGCCGCCGTTCTCCGAGGTGATTGCCGCCGGCTGGCAGCTCGCACAGAGCGGCGAGCTCTATGACGACGTGTCAGCAAGCCTGCTGCGTGCCTTGAGCGGGTTTCTGATCTCGGTTGCCTTGATCGTTCCGCTTGGCCTTCTCGTCGGCTGGTACGCGCGGCTCGGCAATCTCCTGAACCAGTTCATCGAAATCTGCCGTAACACCGCGCCGCTGGCGCTGCTGCCGGTCTTCATCCTGCTGCTCGGCATCGGCGAGATGTCGAAGATCACGATGGTAATCTACAGTTGCGCCTGGCCGCTGCTGCTCAACACGATCGCCGCCGTCAAGCAGGTCGATCCGCTCCTGATCAAGTCGGCGCGCACCATGGGCGCGAGCCCGCAGCAATTGTTCCGCAAGGTCATTCTTCCGGCAGCGCTTCCGACCATCTTCGTCGGCATTCGCCTCGCCAGCGCCTCTGCCATGCTGGTGCTGGTCGCCTCCGAGATGGTCGGGGCGAAGGCGGGGCTCGGCTATCTCATCATCAACAGCCAGTACAGCTTCCTGATCCCGCAGATGTATTTCGGCATCCTGGGCATCACTGTGATCGGGCTGGCGTTCAACGCTGTGCTCGAGGTGATCGAGCGGCGCTTCATGCGCTGGAAGGCGCCGGTTTCGGCGTGAGCGCGCCAATTGTAATGGTTCGAACTTGGGGACGTGTTCAATGACCAACCAAATCCATCGCGCCGAGCGTAGGTCCGCACCTTCAGGATCGGTCGAATATGATGCAGACGTGCTGGTGCTGGGTGGCGGGCCCGCGGGCACCTGGGCAGCGGTAAGCGCGGCCGAACGCGGCGCGCGTGTTGTTCTCGCCGATAAGGGCTTTTGCGGCACCTCGGGCTCGACCGCGGCGGCGGGAACCGGCGTCTGGTACGTCGATCCCACGCCGACTGACCGCGAGGCGTCGATGGCGAGCCGCGAGAAGCTCGGCGGATATCTTCAGGACCGCCGCTGGATGGTCCGCACGCTCGATCTCACTTTTCAGCAGAGCAATCGCCTCGCCGAATGGGGCTATCCCTATCCCGTGGATGACCACGGCAAGTCGCAGCGCAACTCGCTGCAAGGCCCCGAATATATGCGCTTGATGCGCAAGCGGACCAAGCAGGCCGGCGTCACCGTCCTCGATCACAGCCCGGCGCTGGAATTATTGCTCGACGAGGCCGGGGCGGTTGCGGGCGCGAGCGGCCTGCGTCGCCAGAAGCAGGATCGCTGGACCGTGCGCGCCAAAGCGGTGGTGATTGCGACCGGCGGCTGTGCGTTTCTGAGCAAGACGCTAGGTTCGAACGTGCTCACCGGTGACGGCTATCTCATGGCCGCCGAAGCCGGCGCCGAATTCAGCAGCATGGAGTTTTCCAATCCCTACGCGATCTCGCCGGCGTTCGGCTCGGTCACCAAGACGCTGTTCTATGGCTGGGCCAACTTCACCTATGAAGACGGCAGCTGGTGCTGCATCCAAAGGCGGTCGTTCCGCGATTGCCCGAGCCCTGCTTCGGGGGGCCGGTCTATGCGCGGCTCGACAAGGCCGACGCGGACGTCCAGCTGCACATGCGGGCCTCGCAACCGAATTTCTTCCTGCCCTTCGACCGCACCGGAATCGATCCGTTCAAGGATCGTTTTCCGGTTACGCTGCGACTGGAAGGCACCGTGCGTGGCACCGGCGGCCTTCGCATCGTCGACGAGACCTGCGCAACCACCGTCCCCGGGCTCTATGCCGCCGGAGATGCGGCGACGCGCGAATTGATCTGCGGTGGCTTCACCGGCGGCGGCAGCCACAACGCCGCCTGGGCGATGACGTCGGGGACGCTGGCCGGGCAGGGCGCCGCGGACTACGCGCGGCAAGCCGCTGACGGTCGAGAGCTGTCCTCGGCTGGAACGGTCGGCCTCCGGAGCCGGTCGCGGCGCGCATTCGAGCCGGCCGCGCTGGCGCGAGCCGTCCAGGACGAGGTCTTCCCCTATGAGCTGAATTATTTCCGCGAGGCCTCACGGCTCGGTGGTGCGCTGGCGCGCCTCGATGCCGCCTGGCGCGATGTCTCGGAAGCAGGCGCTGCCGGCGCGGCCGAATTGCTCCGCACGCGTGAAAGCGCGGCGATGCTGGCCACAGCGCGATGGATGTACCGCAGCGCACTGGCGCGTCAGGAAAGCCGCGGCATGCATCGTCGTGACGATTTCCCCGAGCAGGACCATCGGCAGCGCCACTACCTGACATCGGGCGGCCTTGACGAAGTCTGGACCGCCGTCCGGCCCCATGCCGAGGCGGCTTACGCGGAGGCTGCGGAATGATCGAGGTCATCGATAGCGAGCGCTGCACCTCTTGCGACATTTGTGTCGCGGTATGTCCGACCAACGTATTCGACAAAACGGACGGGCTTCCGGTGATCGCGCGGCAGAGCGATTGCCAGACCTGCTTCCTCTGCGAGCTCTATTGTCCTGAGGACGCGCTCTACGTCTCCCCTTTTGCCGATGAGACAGAGCGGGTCGATCTTGTCACCGTCAAGGAGGCCGGGGTGATGGGCAGCTATCGCCGTGCCGTCGGCTGGACCGACGAGACGAGCAATCGGCGCAACGCTGATCGCAGCTACCTCCTCTTTGTGCATTGAGGACAGTGCATGCATTCGCTCCCGCTCCGCCATCAATGCGACTAACGTTGCGGCGTAGGTGCGTAACGCGATGGAGGCAACTTCGCTGGGATCGACGCATAGATCTGATAGAAACCGTCAATGACGGTCTACTCGCAACTCAAGAATTTCATATCCAGCGCCGGGCGAGGCTCGCCTGACCCCACAGTCCGCGCGCAGGGACTTCATCGAATTCAAATAACCAGTGGGAAGGAAGCGTCTCTCACTCTATTCTGTCAGAAACCCCGGCTATTCAAGCCTTAGAGCTCCTTGTAGATCGGGATCGTCTCGGTATGTGCATCGATGACTTCGATGACTTGTCGTTGCAGCGGGAGTTCTGTCTTGCGCTCCTTCCAAAGTTTCTTGAAGCGCTGCACCGTTTCCGCAGCCGTTTCGAGCGCAAGCGTCTCCGACATCTTCGCCTTGGCAGCCAGATGCGCCAGCTCGTCCTTTGAGAATTCGGCCATCTTCTTCGTGCGCGAATAGTTCAACGCCATCTTGTCGTCCGGGATGTACGCAATAGTCGAGAGCAGATCGTAGGCGGGCGACAGGACGGGTGTCCGCCCATCAGGGTAGATCAATGACCAGTTCTTCAGGTGCATGTCGGCGTTGCCGATCAGTGTGCTGAATACGAGTCGTCGGACGAACTCGGCGAGGTCGGCCTCACCAGTCTCAATGCCGAGGACACGCGCGATGCTTCGGTAATTCGCCTTGTCGTATTTTTCATCCGGAAAGACGCCGAATACCTGAGCGAAATCCTCCATGTGGACCGGAGCATCAGCCGTGCGGTCGAACCGCTTCACGGCAAACGCCCGCCCCTCGAGTTCGCCGATTCCGTCCGGAAGACCTTTGATTGCCTCGACGTCGATCAGTTGAAGCTCGGGCACATCCATGCCGATGTCCTTCGCCAGGGTCATCATGGAGTATTCGTTCTCAGGCACGCCGATATACTGATGTGACGGTAGCTTGACGATCCATGAACCGCCGACACCTTCGACCGGAATAGTGAGTCCGCCCTTCTTGGGATCATTCTTGAGCGCGGAGAACTTCAGCTGCACGCCCGCAAGCGAGAAGCGCATCATGTTCTGCCGTTTATCGGGCGTAAGATTCTCCTCGACCTGGGGGGGCAGCGCGTCTCCATCGGCCGGGTGGACCGACAGGGCACCCGGAAGGTCTCGGCCCAGCATCCACAGGAGGAAGAACTCGCGCCGTTCCTTCACGCCCGCCCGTTCCGCAAGATAGCGACGAAGCGGCCCTTCCGGCAGAAGATTGGAGAAGAATGGCGCGAGAACTTGTTGATACGGTTTGAACGAGGTGAGCAGATTCCCGAACGAGTCCTTGAAAGACAGGCTCAAGGTGGAACGGTGGGCGTCATCGATGTAGGTCTGATTGAAGGCGAGCAGCGAACGATCGCCCTGCACGAGTGTGAGAGTCGCGATCGGGGTATCGTGCAGGTGGACATTTAGAACGGATACGTCAGGCATCGTCGTCCTCATCGTCGAGAGCGTAGGCGGGGCGAGGGGCTTCTTCGGGATGAGCGACCCTGTTGCGTACACCCTGTAACGCGCCTGCAGAATCTTCCAGCAGAGCCCTGGGTATAGGTTCGACGCTATAGGGACGCAGGCTCTCGACGATATCTGAGACAAGTGCCAGGTCGGTTTTTGAAAGATGGACCTGTTTCAGAAAGCGAAAATATTCGGCGATGCGGTCGAGGGTGGCTGAACTGCCATAGCGTTTCCTTTGACCAGAGACGATGCGTTCGGCCTTGCTGAAGACATCCGACGATCCTTGTTCGGACGAGAATTCGGCAGCGTTTGATCGCAGTAAGCCCTCTATCGCGGGAAGAAGTTTCTTCGGCACAAGGACGAGCTCCAGGTCGAGCGCCCGCGCCATCTGCATGAAGCTCGACAGGCCCGGTTCGAGGCGACTGGTCTCGATTTGCGAGATGTGCGCCTGGGTCATACCCGCGCGGGCCGCCAGCGCGCGTTGGCTCATGCCCGCCTTTGCGCGCTGAGCGGAGGCGGCTTTGATGAGCTCTTCACTTTGGTAAGTCACAATATATTATCCTGATCAAATAAGTCATTCGATCTGTATTATATATCGAAACGCCGACATGTCTCAAGCTGACCGATCAGTATTGTTATCAAGCAGCCATCATGATAAGTAAAATTATCGATGAAGCGCGGACGAATTTCGCTTGCGCGCGGCCTTCGCCGGGCCGGCTCTTGACTAGGCCGCCCGGCCCAGGCCCTGCGGCGTTCCCGCCCGCGCAAGAAACTGCGAAAAACCTAGCTGCCTAGACGATCATCGCTGCCATAGCCGAGAGGCGAACGGATCCATCGTGGACCGATAACGAAAGAGACTTTGAGAGCCTCAGATCCATCAACCCGCTTTGCAAAGGCCGGAACTCATAAACACGAGGGAATTGCTTCCTTGCGAACCAAAATAAAGCCTCAGCGATCGCGGTGTGTTATGGTTTTTTGCAACAACCCAAAATATAACTAGCAAAATTAGCCTCTTAGTTTGGGTTCCATGAAGCGTAGCGATCTCAGCCGCACCATCCGGGAAACCCTAAAACGGCTTCCGCCACCCTACGATTCCCACTACGGGATCGTTCCACCGGCACCTCCAGAGGACGGCGTATTCGCCCCCGGTGCAGCGAAAGCCCTGGAAGCGGCACAAGCGGCATTCGGGACGGTCAACGCCATCCTTACCAGGCGCGAGGCGGTCAGTTCCTCGTCGATCGAAGGCACCCAGAGCACTCTCGACGAACTGCTTTCCGTCGAAGAGACGGGCGATGACGGCGCCCGCAACGAGGCACGCCAGGTCTGCAGCTACGCCGTCGCCCTCGATAGGTTTGTCCCGCGGGCCACCGAGCTTGGCTACGGCGTCTTCACTATTGATCGATCAAGGATCTCCATCGCGCGTGATGAAGGACGACCCGGATTATCAGGACGATCCCGGCGACTTCCGAACGCGCGTAGTCTGGATCGGCGGGAACAAAGACATCGCATATTCAAGTATAAATCCTCCACCCCCACCCGACGTGCCAGATTGCCTCGCTCAGGCGGTCGACTACCTCCGGAACGAGGGCATGCAGCAGATGACTCAAGGGTTCATCACGCGCATGGCCATTGCGCACGCCCATTTCGAAGCGGTACACCCCTTTCGCGCCGGCAACGGTCGCGTGGGTCGTCTCCTCCTCCCGCTCATGATGGCGGCGGAGAAGCGTGTACCGCTGTACCTTTCTCCCTACATCGAAAGCAAGAAGGGCACGTACTACGCATCCCTCAAGAACGCCCAGCAGCGGCTCGACTGGGAGCCGATCATCACGTTCATGGCCGACGCCGTGACCGCCACCGTTGAAGAGCTCATCCGCACCCGGCAGGCGCTGTCGGAGTTGTCCGAACGCTGGAGGGGTCGCCGGAAATTCCGTAAGGGTTTCTGCGGCTCTTCGGGCGCTGGACGAGCTTCACAACTATCCGGTCGTGACGGCGAAACGGCTCCGCGAACTTCTCGACATCTCTACCGCCCAGATCAACCAGGGCATCGCGCAGCTGGAAGAGGTGGGCATCCTACGGGAGCGGACCGGCTACGCGCGCAACCGCGTACGCCGCCTCGGAGGCGCTTGCCATCATCAACCGCCCGTTCGGCGAAGAGCCGGTTCTCGCAAACGTCAGTCCCGAGGTCGGTCCTGACAAGATCTCGGTCGGCCCCAAGGGGCCATAGAGCGAATTCCGGAAGATGGCTGCGGCTCAGAATCGAAGAGGCGCTCCGGCTGCTTCATCGAAATAAATCCGTTCTCTTATGCCGGTATTGGCGGATGAAAAATTTAGAACTGGCAAATTTGGAACTATGGGCAGGCAAACTATGCCGCGAGAGCTAAGCGGATCGTCCAGGTGGTCCACGGCCATGGATGCTCGCGTCATGTTCAACCGCGGCCTTCTTCGCATCCGTCGCAACTGGCCGACCACTGTCCACGCCGCCGGCCTTTATTCGGTATTGGCTATCCGTTGAGCCTACGGCTGGCCGTCTGACAACGAACTCGGCCCCCGCAACCGAATTGCTGCCGGAGCCGGAATTCACCTCGTCCAAATGCTTTCGCCATCAAACTGCAATCCCACGCCTCGTTCCATCGAACGTGGCTCACGGTGCTGTCGACGCAGATCAAGGCGCGCAGGCTCGGAGTGCCGAGGAGTCCGGGGGTGCAACGTAACAGTGCCGGGGACCACGCTCGTGCCGATCGGCAGAATTCAACCTGCGTCTCGGCATGTCGCTTTGAACAGCGTCAACATCGCATCGGCCCACATAGCGGTGCCCATTCCGCAATGCGTCCGTCTGATCGTATTGCGGTCTTTTTCGAATGAACTCAGAGCCTTGATTTAGGCTGCTTCTCCTATGAGTCTCTTCGCGGCCTGAGTTAGGAGGCCCGATCTCGTAAAGCCGTGCGCTTCAGCATATTTGTCGATCTGATTCAGAACGTCCTCAGGAAGGGTGACATTCACACGTATAGCCTTTGGTTGTTCGGGTTTGACCGACACCAAAATAGCTACCCCAGTTCGATGATCAGGATCTGCCATAACATCCTCTAGAGTAGAGGGCTCCGGAATGGCTTCTCCATCTTCAGCAAGACCCTCGATATGAAGGGTGAGGGCTTCCTCTGCCATAGCACGAGCGTCATCAAGGCTTTTGCCTGCCGTGATCACTCCGGGGAAGTCTGGAAATGAGACGCCGAAATCGCTGTCGGCATCCTTATGGATAAGACCAATATAGTTACGCATGGCGCTTACCTCAGTTTGAGACCTGACTGCTTTTCAATACTCTTCAGTGTCCCGAGTGGGACATCCCGTTCGGGGTGCGGAACAATTACGCGACCCTTCTTGAATGGATGTTTGAACTGCACATGGCTGCCTTTCCGGCCCACCTCAAACCATCCATCCCCTTGAAGGATCGAGATAATTTCCCGGCTTTTCATAGTGTGTATTTATACACACTATGTGTAGACTGTCAACCCAATGGTAACCGGTATGAGCTCCCACGTCTGCAGTGATCAGCCTGTGCGAGCGTAGCGGGTCGGCATCCAGTACTGACGCATGGCCTCGACGACGTCCGGAATGTCGGCATGGGCGTTGCGCAGGAATTCCTCGGTCTCGCGGCCTTTCCTTGGTGGTCCAAGCAGTGGACGCCCTTGATCGTCGACGCAATGCAGCAGGATGGGCAGGAGCAAGCCGTGGTGTATGTTGCTGACGTCGAGCAGTGGGCCCCAGGCTGATAGTCGCAACCGCATGGCGGCATGGAATCCCTGACACCACGGCCGCGCATCAACGTCGCCATTCGGCTTGCGGCCATGGACCGGTGCGAACCGATGTGGTGCGGTGGAAAGAACATTACTGATGTCGTTGTGGCGCAGCGCGACGGCCGAAATCGCGGCGAACTCCGGCGTGCCGCCATGGTTGAATGCGTCGGCGTCGATGGCGAGCAGCGGACAGATCCAGTCGAGCGGACTCATCGACACCGGCCCGGCCACGATCGCGGCGACATAGCCGTCGAGCATGGGAAGACTGGTGGCGACGGGATGCTGCTCGGCACGAGCCTGTAGCCAAGGCTCAAGTTCGTCGAGCGGCATCGCGGCTGCCGCCATCGATGATGAAGATGATGAACGGCGGCGGCGGGTCATGCGGCCACCCGTGCGCTGAGCTCGCGGGTCGCCTTCCAGTTCCAGGGGAGAAGTTCGTGCAGCTGGTGGCTCTTGGTCTGACCGGAGACGATGCGCTCCAGCACATCGGCCAGATAGGCCTGCGGATCGAGTTCGTGGAGCTTTGCCGTATTGACCAGCGACGCAAGGATTGCCCAGCTCTCGGCGCCGCCCTCGCTGCCGCTGAACAATGAGTTACGGCGCCCCATCGCAATCGGGCGCATTGAACGCTCGACGGTGTTGCTGTCGACCTCGACGCGGCCATCGCGGAGAAATAGCGTCAGTCCGTCCCAGTGATTGAGCGTATAGTTGATGGCCTCCACTAGCTTCGATTGGGAGAACAGGTGGTCGAGCATCGAGGTCAGTCGCGCCTTCAGCACCTCCATCAGCGGTGCGGACCTGGTGCGGCGGGCGGCAAGCCGCTGTTCGGCGCTCAAGCCACGGATCTCGGCCTCGATGGCGTAGACCGCTTGCAGGCGCTCGATCACTTCGTGAGCGAACGGCGACTGCATCGTCTTGTACACCTCGACGAATTTGCGTCGGGCATGCGCGAGACAAAAAGCCAGCTGGATCGCCCCGCCTTGACCGCGGGCAAGCGCTTTGTAGGCGGCATAGCCATCCACCTGCAGAATGCCGGAGAAGCCGGCCAATTGCCCGGCGATCTCCTCGGTGCCGCGGCCATCCGCAAACACATAGGCGACCGCCGGCGGCGATGGGCCACCCCATGGGCGATCATCCATCGCATGCGCCCAGAACTGGCAGATACGAGTGCGATGTCGTCCGGGATCGAGCACCGGCATCGGCGTCTCGTCGCAGAACAGCCGCGGCGAAGCCTGGATCGTCCGCAGCTGAAGCTCATAAAGACTCTTAAGCCACCATGCCGCACGCTTCACCCAGCCGGCGAGCGTCGCGCGGTCGAGATGAAGGCCCTGACCGGCCAGGATCTGCACCTGGCGGTACAGCGGCAGATACCAGGCGAACTTCGAGATCACCACGTGAGCCACGAGTGCCGTCGATGCCATGCCGCTGTCGATCAGACGCGGCAGCACCTTCGCCTGCACCACGCCGTCGGTGCAGCCGCGGCAGGCGTATTTGGGACGAATCGTGCGCAGTACCCGCAGGATCGCCGGGATCACGTCCAGTACCTCGCTCACATCCTCGCCGATCCGGTGCAGAAGGCCCTGGCAGCACGGGCACGCTGTCGTGTCTGGCTCGAGCACCTGCTCGCAGCGAGGCAAATGCTTGGGTAGCGCGCCGATGTTGCGCCTCGCCTTCTTGCGCGGCTTCCCAGCCGGCTTCGTCGCAGGCAAATCGTCGTTGGCTGGCGCAGGTGATGTGACGCCAGTCGCGAGATCGTCCAGTTCGAGCGCGAGCTGCTCGGCCACGATCGCCGCCAGCCGCTCTGAGCGCTTGCCGAAGATCATCTCCTTCAGCGTCTGCATCGCCACACGTAGCTTCTCGTTCTCGGCGTCAAGCGCGAGCACCATCTCGGCCAGAGCCGCTGCATCGGTCGGAAGAGCTTCGGGACGAATCGCCATGATCGAACGATATATCCGCCCATCACAGGCTCCAGCAAAATCTTCGCCTCTCAGCCGACAACGGCCGGCTGCTTCACAGGCTTGTGTGAAACACGCGTCCACTCAAGTCCGTCGAGCAGCATCGCGAGTTGTGTCGCACTCAGATGCACCACGCCGTCGCGGACCGGCGGCCAGGTGAAGTGTCCCTGGTGCAGCCACTTCGTCACCAGCACCATGCCGCTACCATCCCATGCCAGAAGCTTCACTCTGTCCGCGCGCTTGCTGCGGAACACGAAGATGTCGCCGCAATACGAGGTTCGCGTGCAACGCTTCGCTCACCAGCGCCGACAGCGTGTGCACCGACTTGCGAAAGTCGACTGGCTGTGCCGCCAGCACCACCTTGAGGTCAGACCGTAATGCAATCAACGGATGCCCCGAAGCGCCGATAGCACTGTCGAAAGCGTCGCCAGCTCCACTCCGGGCTCGACCCGGATGCGTGCCCCGCCCAGCTCGATCTCGATCATTCCGCCAAGCTTGCCTGGAGCCGATGCCATCTGCGGCGGCACCTTATGCGCGCACGCTAACCGGTCCGACTCGTCTGCCGTCGCCGGACCGCTCTCGGAAGCGATCCGGACCGGCACGAAGCCTGGCGCCTGAAAGCTCACTGCCGTCGCGAACTTGCGCCGCCACACCGTCAGCAACCCACGGACAACGCCATGGCGCCGAGCGACCTCGGAAATATTGGCCCCTTCCTCGAAGCTCTCGGCCACGATCCGAGCCTTCTCTTCAGCCGTCCAGCGCCGTCGTCGACGCTGCCCTGTGATCACCTCGATCCGACGATAGGAGCCGCTTTCCTGCCTGGCATCAAGCCTGGCTTCATGCATGGCATCTGCCATAGCCCACCTCCAAAAAACAGTTCATGCCAGGCTGTATCGCAGCTCATTCGCGCGATGCCCAGGTGGGGGGCTCATGCCGGTTACACCCAATGTTGACCCCAGGGTTCCGCCTTCGATACCGGAATTTCTGAGGCGGCGGTAACAGGACCGAATCTGCAGCGGGCTGGCGTGTGGCTCTAAGCGGTTGGCTGATACAGTGTTGGAAACCAACGATCGACAACCGCAGTTGGGAAGCCGAGCTTCACCGGCGAGCGTGTTGTGGACGAGACGAGGTAACCCTTTTCAATAAGGGAGTTGAGCACCGCCCGCGCCTGGCGCTCTTTGTAGCCGGTGAGGCCGCGCGCAGGGCCCCGAGCATATTCGCCCGCCATGACCGCTTCGCGCAGCAAAGGCCATGAACCCTTTGGAAGGCGCTTTGCACGCGTCTCCTCCTCGGTCCAAATCTCCATCCGCCTCAGTAATTCTTCCGGCTCCAAAAGCCCGGCCATGAAGTTGACCTGGTCAACACAGGTGGCCAGGAAGAATTTGCAGAAATCAAGAAGCCCTGCCATCGTAAGATTGCCTCGGCTATCGAGGTCGCCGCGACGCGGCTCGTCAGCAGCCTGCAGATAGGCGTGGTATTCCTCGTGAAGCCAAGTCAGTCGATTACCTCCACGCTTTCCTATTCGATCGCATCAAAGTCGATCGCCCCTTCGTCGCGGAGCTTGGAACCAACCAGCGCTCCGACGCGATCATGCGTGCCATCGTGAGCAGGACCAGGAGTCTTGGAATACCGCTGCTGGCCGAGGGTATCGAAACGGAGCAGCAATGGTCGTGGTTGCCCAAACTCGGCTGCAACGCAGCACAAGGCTATTTGATCGGTAGGCTAAAACTGCCACACGCCGTTTTGTCCCACATGATGAGTGGCAGGTCACGTCGACGAAAGATGGGGCTTGGGCACTCCGTGTAATGCACATTGTAGCATACCGTTCGGGACCGTGAAGATCATGAAGTCTGCTTGATTTGCCGATGACAGCAGATCTTTCTGGTCGCTTTCCGTGACGCGCCTTTTCTTATCATTTTTCGAAATAATTTCGATCGGGAAGTGGGCATTGCGACGACGGCGCCGGAAGGCGCGCGACCAAAAAATTCGACGGTTGCGGGCGAGGGGGCCAGACGGCTTGGCCGGCAGGTCACTACACCCCGAAACACGCCAGTTGGCTCATCATGGTCGAGTGCGAGATCAGCGTGTTTCAGCGCCAGTGTCTTGGCCGCCGCATCGACGACCCCAAAAGGTCCCGAAACGAGATCGCAGCATGGCAAAGCCGGCGAAGCAAAACTCGAGCTCGCATCAAGTGGATGTTCGCAACCTGACAAAGCACGCGCCAAACTCGGCCGCGCCTATCCAGCCACCGCAAAGAGTCAAAATCACTGAGCTGAACCACTAGGTGCTCGCGCATTTTAGTCGTTCCAAAAAACGTTAGGGTGATCCCGCTCAAATTTCGGAGTTTCAGTCGTTTCCGACACCGATAAGCCGGGCTAGTAAGAGCAATAACCAGAAGGCACCGTTCATTCGAACACTCCCTTCTTCTCTACGCCGAAACGACGCACTCCATCCTGCTTCGATCCGTCGCGGAACGAGGAGCGGAGCTCCTCGCCGGGGGCGCTCGGGAACGGCATGCATGCCTATCTGTAGGTTCAATCCTAATTCGGACTCCGTAACGATGAATTAGGACACCGCGGTTAGGCGGAGATCGTCGGGTGCTTCCTCAGTCCCACCCGACACAGCTTAAATGCGTATATCGGAAAAGGGAGGTCCCGGCGGCAAACCGGGGCTTTTTCGTTTGGCTCAAGGCGGTAAACACAAAAAGGCAAAAACGCCGCCCGCTTGAAAAACCGATGCGAGCGGCGTTTAGCCAGCCAAGGGAAGGTGATGCAAAATCCCAGCGAGCACTAGTATGCACAGACTGTAACACGATTTTGTGTCGGGGAAAGGGACACCCGCCAGACGAGTACCTGCTATCTCGCAGCAGGGTATTGTGTGTGAGCAGACTTGGTGGAGACGCACGCATTGCTAAGCGCTCATGTCACGGCATGCACAACGTCATATTCTGGCCGCCGCCAAAGCTCCCGCGTAAATACCCGCTCGATCACCTCGATTGCTCTCATCACTTCGGCCTTGCCGATATAAAGCGGGGTGATACCGAACCGCATGATGTCGGGCGCCCGAAAGTCGCCGATCACGCCATGGGCAATCAGGGCTTGCATCGCTGCGTAGCCCCTTTCAAATGCGAACGAAACCTGTGAGCCTCGCTCTTCATGCGAGCGCGGCGTCACCAGCCTGAGCTGCGGGCAGAGACGCTCGACTTCGCCAATCAGCAGATCGGCGAGCTCGAGCGAGCGAGCGCGGACTTCATGCATGTCGATGCGGTCCCAGATATCGAGCGAGGCTTCCAGCGCTGCCATAGCGAGCACGGGCGGAGTGCCGATCCTCATGCGCTCAATGCCAACTGCTGGTGCATAGCCGAGATCGAAGGCGAAGGGCTTGGCGTGGCCCATCCAGCCCGACAGAGCAGGCCGCGCGTGATCAGCATGGCGCGGCGCAATGTAGAGAAACGCCGGCGCCCCAGGGCCGCCGTTGAGATACTTGTAGGTGCATCCGGCCGCGAAGTCGGCGCCAACGCGTGCGAGATCGACGGGCAACGCGCCGGTAGAATGTGCGAGGTCCCAGACAGTGACGATGCCCAGTGCGTGGGCTCTTGCGGTGAGCTCGGCCATGTTATGACGCCGCCCCGTGCGATAGTCCACCTCCGTGATATAGAGCACCGCGATTTCCTCGGACAGCGATTCCTCTATCTCCTCAGGCCGAACGAGCCGCAATTGGTGCCCGCGTCCCAAGGTCGCGATCAAGCCTTCGGCCATATAAAGATCGGTCGGGAAATTGCCGGTATCCGACAACACGATTTTGCGATCACGATTCATCTCGAGCGCGGCGGAGAGCGCCTGATAGACCTTCAACGACAGCGTATCGCCAACGGTGACAGACCCAGTTTCAGCGCCAATAAGCCGTGCAATCCGATCACCCAGCTTGCGCGGCTGCACATACCAGCCGGCAGTATTCCAGGCGCGGATCAGCTCGACGCCCCACTGCTGCTGGATGACGCGGCCCATTCGATCAGCCGTGCTAAGCGGCAGCGGACCAAGCGAATTGCCATCCAGATATGTCACACCGTCCGGAATGTTGAACAGCGGCTTTGTCTGTTCGTAAACGCGCAATCTGTTTTCTGTAGTGCTCATAGGACCGTTCGGACGCGCCAGAGTTCCGGGAATAGTTCGACCTCCAGCATTCGCTTGAGATAGCTGACGCCGCCGGTGCCTCCCGTACCTCGTTTGAAGCCGATGATGCGCTCCACGGTGGTCACATGGTTAAAGCGCCAACGGCGGAAATAGTCCTCGAAGTCGACGAGCTTCTCAGCAAGCTCGTAGAGCAGCCAATGCGTTTCCGGCGCCTCATAGACACAGCGCCAGGCCTCGACCACTGCATCGTTGAGGCGATGCGTTTCACGGACATCACGTTCCAGTACGGAGCGCGGAATCGCAAGCCCCTTGCGGTTGCCGAGGCGCAGCACCTCGTCGTACAGGCTTGGGATTGTGAGCTCCCTCTCAAGAAGCCGTGTCGCCTCCGCATCATGCGCGTGCGGCTTCAGCATGGCTGGATTGCGATTGCCCAAAACATATTCGATGAGGCGGTACTGACGGGATTGGAAGCCGGACGACTGTCCGAGCTTCGCCCGGAAATGCGTATACTCGCTTGGCGTCATCGTGCGCAGCACGTCCCATGCGCTGTTCAACTGTTCGAAGATACGTGAGACGCGCGCCAGCATTTTCATTGCCGGCGCGACGGCGTCGCGTGCAATCGCGTCGCGGGCCGCACCCAATTCATGAATGGCAAGTCGCATCCAGAGCTCCGAGGCCTGATGCTGCACAATGAACAGCATCTCATCGTGCGCATCCGACAGCGGATGCTGCGCGCTGAGAATGGTCTCCAATCGCAGATAATCGCTATAGGACATCCGCGCAGCGAAATTCGTTTCTGCGCCTTCTGCTGTTGGATCGTAGTCATTGTTGGCCATCGCGGGCGTCCTTAGTCAGACCGATCAGACAAGGGGTGAGCTCTGACCAGGGATCTCTTAGTGGGACGACTGCGCCTGCAGGGGTTGCGATTTGGCTCGACGACGAGACGACTCGGAACCTCCCGCCTGATCCGGACATCCCCCATCAGCTCGGCTTGGCAACTTAAGCTGAGACGTTCACCGCCGCCCACCCGCGCTGCGAGCGTGCCAAATTGCGCATTCATCGTCGCTGTTCCATCATCTGCCGGTCGACGATTTATGCAGATCTTTCGAACTGCGGCTGCCAACGCAAGAGGTATGATTGCAAATATTGTACAAGCAGCGCCAGCATGGTTCCGACGATCATCATTATAAAGATCGCGACCATCATTTCGCTGGCATTGGCGCGTGCCTCTGCCTCAATGATGAGCTTGCCGAGGCCACGTTCAGCGCCGATAAACTCTCCGACGATCACGCCGACAAGTGCAAACGACACTGCAGGGAGCAGAGACGCGAACACCCAGGCCAGCGCAGACGGAATGACAACGGTACGCAAGATGGTCAGCTCGCTCGCGCCCAATAGGCGGGCGGCGGCAATTTGATCTCTGTCGACCGCCCGCGTGCCTTCGAACGTATTAAAGAACACGATGAAGAACACGACGAGTGCGGCGGTCACCACCTTCGACACATCGCCAAGGCCAAACATGAGAATGATCAGTGGCACGAGCGCGATGCGTGGGATCGAATTGAACGCCAGAATGAACGGTCCAAATATGCGCGCAAGAACGTCCGAGCGTCCGAGGAGGAGGCCAACGACGATGCCGGCGGCCGAGCCGAACAGAAATCCCCACCAAGTATTCTTCAGCGTGACAAGCGTCGCTATCCAAAGATTGTTATCGGCATTCCTGAAGCAGACCAGAAAATCCGATGGGTCGTTGAGGCAGCTAAGCCGCAAGAAGCTCTGCCAGATCAATGACGGCTTCGCCACGAAATACGGGTCGAGAATCTTGGGAACATAGGCTCTTGGCAGAACTGCTTTGCTCCATTCAAAGCCCCATTGCCAAATCACAAGCAGAAAAGCGAAAATTGCGATCTGCCAGAGCACGATCACCTGACGACGGGTAGCCATGATCAATCGGCCTTGGTACGGCGAAACTCTTCGCCAAGCGAATGCCAGATGTGAGAATACAGGCGGCCGAATTCGGCCGTTTCGCGCAACCCGACTGGATCTCGCGGACGAGGAAAGGGCACCTGGAAGTCATCCTTCAGCCGTCCGGGCCTTGCGGACAGGACGATGATGCGGCTGGCCAGTGTAAGCGCCTCGCCGAGGTCGTGAGTTACGAACAGCACAGTCTGCCGTTCGCGCTCCCAGATATCGAGCAATGTCTTGTGCATTTCCAGCTTGGTATGAGTATCAAGCGCGCCGAAAGGCTCATCCATCAGGAGAATTTCAGGTTCGAGGATGAGGGTGCGCATTAAGGCCACCCGCTGACGCATCCCGCCCGAAAGCATCCGAGGAAAGCTCTGGCCGAAGCCAGTCAACCCGGCCTTTCCAATCGCATCGGCAACCCGCGCGGAACGCTCCGTCTTCGTGATACCGGAGATTTCGAGCCCGTAGCCGATATTCTGCTCGACCGTTCGCCAAGGAAATAGTGTGTCGCGCTGAAACACGTAACCGACGTTGGAATTTACCTTGCCGGTATCAACTAAGTCGCCGTCGACGAGAATTCGGCCGCCTGAATGTGGCAAGAGCCCGGCCACCATGTTGAGGATCGTGCTCTTTCCGCAGCCGGAGGGGCCGAGCAAGGCAACGAATTCGCCTTGGCGAACCTCGAATGATACATTGTCGACGGCAGCAAAATCGCCTCGACCGGCGCTGAAGCGCTTAACTAGTCCTTGCACAGCAATCCGAGTGCGACCAGCGTCCGCATTCGTCGTTTCTCGGGCAACGGCGAGGCTGGGGCCAGGCGCGGACATCACTTGTATTTTGCCTTCGCTACATTGAGAAAGCTCATATCGACAACGTCCTCGTATGCAGTCTCCGGAATTTCTGTACCCTTGCGGGACCAAATTCTGCTGCCCCGATCATAGGCGGCTTTGTCGATGTTTCCGTCATATGCCCAAGTCAATTTGTCAAAGCCAAGCTCTGCGCTAACGGCGGTGGGATCGATTCCAGAAAACCACTTGGGCGCAACCAGTGCCTGGACTTCGGCGAGCGGCGTCGTTTTGACCCACTTCATCGCCCGATAAATCGCGTTCACGAAGGCCTGTACCGTCGGCTTGTCCTGCTCGATCGTGTCCGCCAGCGTGTAGACGACCAGCACCGGAACCGTGCCCCCGAAATCTTTCTCAAACATCCCCGGTTGGGAGGTATCGTAGATCAGAGTGCCAAAGCCCTTTTTCTTGATTTCGATGATCCAACTTGGCGGTGCCATGATGGCATCAAACTGCTTGGTTTCGAGAGACGGAAACATGATCTCCTGCCCGCCGCCAGCGACCCAATTCACTTTTCCGCCAAGCCCTCGTGCTTCAAACAGATAAGTGCCATAGACCCAACTGCCCGATCCGATGGCCGTGGCCGCGATGATCGGCTTGGCCCCGTCTGGGCGCTTGTAGGCCGCTAGCTTCTCGAGCGACGTGATGCCGCTTTCATAGAGGTCTTGCCGCACAACAACATTGGCGTACGAGCACGCCATTTCAGTTGCGAGCAGAATTTTGCATGCCTTGCCGCGCGCCGTGAGTTGAAGGGGGTGACTGGCGTCACCGTGGGCGAACATCGCTTGGTCCGAAGCGAGCATCTGGCGACCGAAACTGCCCGAGTTGCCTGTAATCAGTTTCGAATTGAGTCCTTCATCCCTGAAATAGTTCTTGAGCTCGGCGATCATGCCGATGGCATAGATTGGCGTTGTGGGGCCGAAGGCGAGGGTGACCGGCTTGCCTTGAGCGCGCGACTGGCTCGGCAGCAACGAGGTGCCCGCAAATGCGGAGCCCGAAACAAGGACTCGGCGCCGTGTGATGGTCATGCATTACTCCCCTGCTGCTTGTTGCGAACCAGGCGCTTAAGATCCGTCATACGGCCGACGAGGCGATTGTCCCCGCTTTTTCTAACGCAGCGATTTCGTTTGTCGAAAACCCGATATCGCCGAGGATGTCGTGTGTATGTTCGCCGACCTGAGGCGGGTCATTGCCATTTGCGAGGCGGCGGCCGTCGAGCGATATCGGCAGCAAGGGGGTTTTGGTGTTACGGCCATCGGGCAAGCGGATCTCGGTCAAACCACCCGATTTATTGAGGTGGGGATCGCTGAACAAATCACCCGGTTTGTTCACGGGCGCATAGGGCAGCTCAAGTTCTTCCAGCTTCGCGGCAAGTTCGGCCTTGTTCCAGCCGCCAAATATCTTGGCGACTTCCGGGATCAGCCAGTCGCGATGATCAACTCGACCTTGAGCCGTGATGAAACGCGGATCGCTCAGCCAGGCAGCCCGATCAAACGCGAGGCAGAACGCCTGCCATTGCTCCTCCCCAACGACAGTGACGAAAAGCTTTGATCCGTCCTTTGTATCGAACAGGTCATAGATCGGCCAAGGACTGTCCTTCACCGAGTACGGAATTGAAGGGCGTCCGGTGACGACCTCGCACATCATCGCCTGTGCCATTAGAAAGACGTTGTTCTCGAAGAGGGCGCTTTGGATGTAACGACCGCGGCCGGTGCGCTGTCGTTCGGCGAGCGCGGCTTGGATCGCGATCACCCCAAACATGCCACCCATGACGTCATTCACTGAGGCGCCCGCGCGCATTGGCTGGCCCGGCAGGCCGGTCATGTAGGCGAGCCCGCCCATCATCTGAACGACTTCATCGAGCGCAAGACGGTTCTCGTAGGGTCCGGGGAGATATCCCTTGAGTGAGCAATAAATCAGCCGCGGCGCGAATGCGGCCACTGAATTGTAGTCGAGACCGACCCTCTTCATCAAACCCGGTCGGAAGTTTTCGATCAAAACATCGCTGCGCTCAGTGAGCCGGCGCGCCACCTGTTTGCCTCCCGGGCTCGACGTGTCGAGCGCGATGCTGCGTTTGTTCCTGCTGTATGTCGCAAAAAAACCCGCGGCAGGCCCCTTGAAATAGCGAGTGCGATCGCCCTTGAGCGGCTCGACTTTGACCACATCGGCGCCCAGGTCGGCGAGGATGAGCCCACAGGTAGGGCCCATGACCATCTGACTGAATTCAACGACGCGCACGCCTTCGAGGGGGCGGGGAATTGTCGGCCCTGATGTGGGATTGCCGCCCATCATGCCACCCTCCGCAACACCCTTGGAATTCCAGCCTCGTGCAGATGACCTGTCAGGTGCTTCTGCTCAACGTGCCGGGCGAGAATTTCGCGTGTCGCCATCAACCGATCCAGATCGATCCCAGTGGAGAGGCCCATCCGTTCGAGCATGAACACGAGATCCTCAGTCACAATATTGCCCCGTGCGCCCGGTGCGAAGGGACAGCCGCCAAGCCCCGAAACAGCAGCATCGAAGCGCCGGACATCCGCTTCGAGCCCCGCGACGACGTTGGCAAGACCGGCGCCAAGCGTGTCATGCAGATGTAGCCTGAGCATCATTTTTGGGCCGGTCTCGTTGCGAACCGCGCGTACGATCCGCTTAACCTGCGTTGGGGTGCCGTAGCCGACGGTATCTGCTAGTCCGATCTCGTCCGCACCCGCCTCGGCGAAACCCTGCACAAGGCGACACACCGCGGCCTCACTGACGTCGCCTTCCATTGAGCAGCCAAAAGCTGTCGCTACAGCGCCCACAAGATGCGGCCGCTCAGGAGCTTTTTGCGCGTTGATCCTCGCACGAACTACACGGAATGCTTCGAGCTGTTCCTCAATCGTGCGGCGCACATTCGCCCGGTTGTGCGTTTCGCTCGCCGAGATCACGAAATACATGCTGTTGACTCCGGCCGCGAGCGCGCGCTCAGCACCTTTAACGTTCGGTACGACCGCGCCGATGGTCGTAGACTTATGGGTCAACGCGTGCGCAACAACTGCTCCAACGTCGCCGAATTGCGGCACGACCGTAGCCGGTACAAATGAGCCCGCATCGACCTCGCTCACCCCCGCGGCGACGATCGCACTGATCAGCTCGCATTTTGCGCCTGTTGGCACAATGACATCCAAGTTTTGAAGGCCATCGCGCGGTGCAACTTCGCAGATGTGCACATCCGGTGAATTGTCCATTGGCGCCCTATTGTATATTCTTGCATTAAAGAACAATATGTGACATCATCTGTCAATGAAGATTCCGAACCGCTTCGGGGGCCCCGGAACGAGGCTCTGCCGGTGGGCGGCCAGGACATGATCCGCTCGCATTCCGCGGAATTCTATTTTCGGGTGAGGTTTGCATGGATTATCCTGTTGGCTGAACTGCCTGGCGCTGCCTGTTCGCGCGCCGCGCGGCGATATTCATCGGGCGTCCGCTTCAGGGGTGCATCCCGACGGAATCCTTTCGCCCTGCGGTTCTGGCGTAAGCCAAATAGCGTTCTTGGTGAAACGGAAGCGCCGCACCAAGAATGCCTTTCGTCCACGAAGCCACGCCCGTGCCCGATTGAAGAGGCGCGCCAACTCCAGCCCTCATTGCATAGAGCCAATGAGCCGCACAAACGATCGTTCAGTAAGGAGAAGCTATGTTTCAAGCCCTGCCTGATCTGCCGGCCGACGCCGTGTTGGCGTTAGCCGAGGCATGCCGCAACGATCCTCGGCGGGACAAGATCGACCTGAGTGTGGGGGTCTATCGAAACGATAACGGCGTTACGCCCGTCCTGTCCGCGGTGAAGGCCGCCGAACATCTCTTGGTCGAGGGACAGGACACCAAATCATACGTAAGCCCACTCGGTGACACAAAGTTCGTCAGCCTTATCCGCGAGCTCGCGATCGGAAACATCGAGGTGGATCGACTAGGTGGCGTTCAGACACCTGGCGGCGGCGGTGCGGTCCGGTTAGCTTGCGAGGTCATAAAGCTGGCGGCACCCTTTAGCCGGATATTTGTGGGCCTGCCGACATGGGGCAACCACATTCCAATCTTTGAGGCCGTGGGATTGGAAATAGGTACGTACACCTATTACGACGTCATTTCTCAAACGCTTCGCTTCGACGAAATGCTCTCATCGCTCAAGAGCGCAAGGAGAGGGGATATCGTGCTGCTTCACGCGACTTGCCACAATCCATCGGGCACGGATCTTAGCCTTGATCAATGGCGGGCGATCGCGCAACTTGTGGAGGAGAGAGGCCTCATTCCTCTCATCGACTTTGCCTATCAGGGATTCGGTGATGGTTTAGAGCAGGATAGAGAAGGACTAGAAATAGTGCTGTCCAGCGTGAGCGAAGCGTTCGTCGCTTATTCTTGTAGCAAAAACTTCGGACTGTATCGGGAGCGGACCGGAGCGCTCTTCGTCTATGGCACGAACCCGGTCTCAGTAGGGCGGACTGTTCAAGCCATGGCTGCCCTAGCGAGAGTTAACTGGTCCATGCCGCCCGACCATGGTGCTGCGGTCGTCGGCACTATCCTGTCGAACACCGCCCTTCGTCAGGATTGGCTTCGCGAGCTCACGACGATGCGGGAAAGAATTTTAAAAATTCGTGCGGCCGTCGGACGGGGTATGCCCGAATTTTCTCAGCTCGGGGCGCAAAAGGGAATGTTCTCCACCTTACCCTTGCATTCTGCCACGATCGACCGTCTCCGCAAGGATGATGCGATCTATATCGTTGGAAACGGCAGGATCAATCTGGCCGGCCTTACAACTGACGACGTGCCACGCTTTGTCGACAGTGTCCGGCGAGCAGTTTAAGCTGTCGAAATGCAACTCGGAAACGGATCCGCCTGTGGCACCTATCTGAAGACGTACACCTTAAGCGGGCGTCGAATATGACGCATCATCAGAGCCGATGCATCAGCATACCGGCGGGCCTCCAGGACGTCGAGCAGCCTCAGGTGTTCCTTCACGTGCCGGCGCATGCCGTCGCGATCAGCGAAGCTTCGGTATGCAAACAAGCGACGAATCGAATTTACGCGCTTAAGTGACTCGACGAAGAAGGGATTCTTGGCACCGCGCGCGATCTCCTCATGGAAATCACATCCCCATTGAAACACTTCACCTATCGTGAATTTTTCCAGCTCGCCATCAAAAATGCGCAGCTGGCGCTCGCGAAGTCGCTCGATGACCTCTGGCGCCAGAGCGTAACCAGGTTGAGCAATTGCTGCTGGTTCGATCACCGCGCGGAACGCCATAACTTGTGTCTGCGCTTCGGGACTTGATACAGTTTCAGCAAAACGCCACCCGTAGCCCGGTGAGCGCGCGATCCACCCTTCCGCTGCGATCCGATCCAGCAGTCGTTGTAATTCGGTGCGTGTTAGATCGTAACGGCGCAGCAATTCGGCTTCCGTGACATCGGCGGGAAGGCGCTTTGCGACCACGTCCGTTGCAATCGTCGCGTAGGCCTCTTCCGCGCGGCTTACCGCCGCCAGTGTGGATTGTGCGGCTACGCTCGTAGGGTCTCTTGTCAAGACAAAGCCGCGGTGCAATTCACCGCGCGCGAACCCCGCCTCTTCTAGAGCCTTTAAGCCTAGGCGAATTGGCGCGCGCGACAGGCCAAGCGCATCGGCAAGCTTTTGCTCGATGAGGCGATCGCCGGTCTTCATCCCATCGCGACGGACAACGGACAAAATGAGCCCAGCCAAGTGCTCGGCACGACCGAGCGGGCTCTTTTTCTTGGGCCGTCGTGAGATGGGCGACAACGGCCGAGCATCTCGATTCAAAGGTCTTTCTTTCCCGTTTGCCAGCATGTGGATGTAACTCGTGGCCAAGAGCGAAGTCAACTTGGAGCTATTGTACTAAGGATGCGAACATTGCCGCTGTGGCAAGGCTCCAAGTCCGCCGCCTTCCAACTTAAGGAGGCGCAACGCGAAGTTTGGCGAAGCCAGTTGCGGCTTTCGGATGGACGCGTCTGATTTCGCGCTCAATCTCGTCGAGGCGCACTTCGATCCGGCGTACTCCTGGTTCGCGTCCTCCTTTCTACGTAGATGCATCGACAAACTCGGTAACAATCTTATGCGCGAGATGCTGGCATAGCCCTCCTAATCTTGAACGCCTCAAGCCCATCGAGGTAGATTGCGCGACCGTCAACACAAGCCTTCGTCCATGGATCGAGATGAAGCGTCGGCAGATAGAACAGCCGGCGTTCCAGTTCGATGTCCTCTGATGCGGTACTTCCGGCTGCGCTCATGGCACCCCTCAACGTAACCTAATTTTTTGCGAGCAGCGTCAGCTATTTCCCGGAAGGGTATTGCTGCGGCAAGATCGCCAAGAAAGTGCCAGATCCCGAGCTGTCGTTCCAGGAAAGCGGACTTGAGGATGTCAACCATCTGGTTCGGCTGCACCCGTCCTCGGAGCTTGGGTTGCGTCTATGGACTTCTGGCCTGGGCTGCCATTCTTAATGCCGCCCGACCCGCGGGCGCGTCTCACCGCGCCCCAAATACAACCCTCCGCGGACGCACACGCCTGAAGGGGCGGTCGGCTCGGCGAGCCACGGTGAGGAGCAGCCGAATAGTCGCCACTGGTCTGCTGATCTTTCACCGGGAAAATACGGGACCGACGGCATTCATCTCCTGCTGAAATGGCCAAGATTCTGGAGAGGGTAAGATCAAACCGGAAATCAAACGGAATATTTACGCTTCGCCGAAGTGGTCCGGTAACGCATAGAAACTATACTGCCGCTTGTCCGAGTGGCAGGTTGGAATGAACGAGATCGCAGTAACATTAGCTTCCGTCGACGCCTGCGTGAACGGGCGACGGACGCGATCGATCAGATTCCCCCCGGACATCGAACGGCAATTTGAAGCCGACATGCACGACAAGCGGTGTAAGCGCTTGACGATCGGACTGCTCGTTTCGGCTCCCCTCTATAACCTTTTTCTGCTCGGAGATTGGCTGCTGGTCCCGGACGTCGTGCGGCTGGCCATGTGGGTACATTTCTCAATAGTGACTCCGTGGATGCTATTGGTCGCCTGGCTCGTATCGCGCAAACCGAGGCCCTTCGTACGGGAGCTCCTAGCAGCCAGTGTTCCGCTACTCATCATCTTGCAGATCGACCTCGGTTTTGCCCTGACGGCGAGCGAGAGCGCTGCGCACTACCAGTACGTGGTGATTCCAACTTTGCTCTACACCAATGTCTCACTGCACAGACTCGAATTCCGCTTCGCTCGTGTCGTGACTGCCGCGATCCTGTTGCTTCACACCGCGTTCGTCATATCCGCAAGCTACATCTCCGCCCCGATAGCGGTGACCATCATCGTTCAGCTCCTCATCTGCGGTTACATCACTCTGATCGCAAACTATACAATGGAGCGCGATCTCCGTAGAGCCTACCTCTATTCGCTGAGAGATCGGCTCAGGCACGCCGATGCGGACGCCGCTTCACGCCGCGATCCATTGACGGGGTTAGCAAACCGGCTGCATCTTGATGATGAACTGTCGCGAGTTTGGTCTCGCCCCGAGTGCCGAGCATCGCCCGTTTCAGCTGTCATGATCGATATCGACCATTTCAAGCACTTGAACGATCGCTACGGACATGCTGCAGGCGACCTCTGCCTGAAACGAGTCGCCGCCATACTTCAGGCAGAGATACGAAGGACGGGTGACCTCGTCGCCCGATATGGAGGCGAAGAATTCCTGATAATCCTGCCGGATATGGCGATGATGGATGCCGTGCGGCTGGCCGAACGCATTCGCCGATCGATCGAAATTGCTGCGATCCCCAATGAAGGCCGGAGCCTCTTAGGCATCGTCACCGCCAGTTTTGGCGTCGCAGCTTGTTCGCCGTCGGATTTGTCTCCTCTGGAATTAATTGCTGCGGCCGATCACGCCCTGTATGCCGCCAAAGGCAAAGGACGTAATCAGGTCTGGCCTCCACTTGTGGCCGACGCCACCGTTCGCTCGTTGACTGAACCATTGACGTTTATGGCGTCGTCCTCAGAAGCAGCACGAGGGGTTTGATTTTCCTGCTTGGGCAAACCCGTGGGAAGCTGCGTAAGCCAGGGACATACGCTAAGCTCTCGATTGCTTCCGTGCCTCCCCCGATCCGGGCTGGGGTAGCCGATCTCGCGTCGAGTCTGATCCACTTGAGCAGTCATATTCAGATTCCAGGATCTGAAAAAGCGATACTCGCTCGCTGCACGGCAGAGACTTGGCTACGGCTCTGCTTTGCCAAATGAACCTGCGTATAACTGTTCAATCCTCTCGACTTCCTCTTGGGTCAGCGCCGCGAACTCATTGGCTCGTGCGCGGTTTGATAGCTTACCTTGATTTTGCCGAAGAAAGCCGAAGAGGTTATTCAGCGTCCTCTCGGGCATATCGACTAAACGCTCGACGCCGGCGCAGAACGTGTCGAACCCTTGAAGAACTCTGGCTTCATTCGGAAGATCTTTCTCAGTTCAGCTCTCGACCGAGCAGCCACTCATACAGGAACCAGATGCGACGCCTGTAAAGACCGGTCAGCTTCTGTTTGACCAGCTCGACGATTTCGCCTTCGGCCACAGCAAGAAAAAGCCGCTTCAGGACGGCAAGATCCACGCCCTCGTATTTCAGCGCAATGTTAGATGCGCCTCAAGGGAAGCTTCTGGGGCGTGCCGAGGTGTGTAAAGGCGCCAGCCATCCTGCTCTAGGATACGATGCTTGGTCCCGATCGCCGAGAGCGTCCGTGGAATTGGAGCGGAGAGGTGATAAGCGTCGATGAGGGCGGCATAGCCGGCCGGAGCACCGGCTTCGGGCAAACGCCGGTCATGAAAAATCGTCCCTGCTCCTGAAAACTGTGCGCTCAACGACATATTCCCGAAAGTTCAGCGGCATTAGAGGAGGCGGACGTCGCCGATCTTACGAGATGAGATTCTTCAAGGCCGGATAGCTCGCGCCGAACACGAAACCGTCCACGCTGCGGGAATCGAAGGCGAGCAACCAGAGACCTTGGGCTTCATTGCCTGAGAACCTGAGAATTTCAAAGGTGCAAAAGCTGCGCCGTTTGGCCCGGGATTTCAACCTCTTGGATTGATGCGGCACCTCCGGGCACCTTAGGCAGGCCCATCGCTGGTGAGATCCGTCTTTCAAAGGTCGAGCACAATCGAGCTAGCGGACCGGAACGGCAATGGGCGGCGCAATCCGCGCTCGAGCCTCATTGTAGACCTCAATGATGCCTGGCATGGCTACGGTTACAGCAACGCCGAACGGAACTTGCTCGTCTATCTTGCTGCCTCTGTCAGGCTCGCGTTGAATGATCAGCTCGATTTCAGAATCGACTGTCAGAGCCGGCGCCTTGTCGCCCAGCCAGCGCCGAGAGAAAACGGTCCCCTTGCTTGCCTGATTGACATCAGGCTGCGTCTTGGATGGCTGCACGCGGAACTGATCGATCTCATCTGAACTCGCCAAAAGCGAAAGCTTCACTGAGCGATACGATTGTCGACCGGGATGCACGGGCGTGAACCATGCAAGCGTTGCGGTCACCGAGTGGGGGAGAGATTGGCCGCTCATGCAAGCCGGTAACGGAACAACAACCGAACGTCTTGTCTCCTGCGCCAGCGTTCCGACGGCCCAAAACGTCGCCCTGTCGGAAGCGCAATAAATTGCATCGTCCGGACTAACAACGCCGTAGCCTAAGAAGCGCCGGATATTATCCTTCTGCCTGACGAATTGCTTTGCATCAGCTGGACCTAGCACGCTCTTGATGAGCTCGGCGCTATCTTGCGGCCACGAGGCTGTATGCACTAACAGCGCCTTGAGAAGCGCGGCGCGCTGATGGTGGGGCAGGGACAGAAAGTCCTGCCCGTACGTGTCTTCCAAAGCGTCATGAATTCTGTGAGCCGTCCTGGAGGCCAGAGCTGCCGCAGCACTTGTGCCGGAAGTGTAATGCTCCCAATTGCTGCTGCCCTCGCGCGGCGGAGCTGCAACCTTGAGCCCATGCGGTCGAGCAGGTCCACTTGGCCTTACAGCAAGCGCCGTTCCACTGGCCACCATGGTTAAATGCTCACGAGAGCCAGGCATCAAAATATCCGGTTTGACGCCGTTTGCAAATCCTGGACCCAATCCGCTGGATGGATTGGTGATGATCATCGGATGATACGGATCGACCCTGCCTCTAGCGCTACGGCGATCGGCTGCGCTAACGGCGTCGATATTGGCGGAGCCTACCGTGATCCCGTTCACTGTTTCCGACGGTGAAAGCAGCCGGCGAGAAGTGATCAATCGCGACAGCGCGGACAACGTATGTCTGGCCCGATCGGGCTGGTCCGTCGCTTCATAAGCAGCCATGGTGGGGATGGATGCTATCTCGAATGAGCCGGCGTGATTGCCGGCACTCACGCAGAACAGAATTCCATATCGATGGGCCAATCTGTCGACCAACCTCGCCCAGGGCGACAGCCGCCCATGAAATGGCTTTCGGACATTGCCGAGCGAAAGATTGACGATCACAACTGACGGAGCGCTCGGATCGTCGTTGCGCCGCATCGAGACCACAGCTTGATAAACCAGGTCGACAATCAGCCGGTCCTCAGGAAATTGATCAGCAGCCCCCAAGAGCGGTATGCAATGGATGCGGCGCGCCAGCGGCGGCTCATTGGTGTTTCGGTCGCCATGCACGATCAGAGAAGCCATAGCTGTGCCGTGAGCCCTTTCAGCCACGACGGCTGCGCCCTCTAAATCGAATTGATCGTCGACATTCATTCGATCACGAAGCAGAGGGTGCTGGGAAACGGGCACGCCATCCAATAAGGCCAAAATTGGTTGGCCTTCAGAAGGAAGCGGTCCCAGTCCGCCTTGGAGCTGACTGGCGTCTTCGACTTGCACCGGCGCAACAATACTCTGTGGCCGAATGTGCATGACCGGGTCCATGCCGCTCAACCCGGTCGCGGAGCGCTCGGTAATTTGCCGGATCGCGGCAACTGGCAGGTTAGCCAAAAGGGCATGATAGGCGATGTCCGGGATCCGGCACTGCGTCACAAGAGTGCCACCGACCGCCCTAATCTCGCTGATGACTCCTTGTTGGTTCGAAGCCGCCATGTCCTCCGACGATCGAAACACAAGCTCGATCTCAACGGGGAGAATTTCCTCATCTCCCATGAGCTCGATCTCGTGCGCAAGGATCTCTCGATCACCATCTTGAACACGATCTCCCGGCCCCCATACTCTGATGTCACGGAGCGTCGCAAAGACATCCCGCCAGGGTGCGAACCCCTCCCCAATTGCTTGCCCGGATACCCATCTCTTCCAGAGCGACAGGATGTTCTGCAAAGCCGTGACATCTGGCACAAGAAGATAGGCCTCAGGCGACTTGTCCTTCTCATCGCCCTCCAGCTCCTCTTCATCGATGAGCTCCAGACCAGGCACTCTTCGGATCGCATTCGCAAAATTCGCAACTGCCCCCCGAACCTCAAAAACCAGCAGCCGCTCTGGCGCCAGCGCGGACGGGTCTGATCGCAAAGTTAAGCCGCTTGGGTCTCGACCCAAGACTTGTTCGAGGCGACGGAAGCGGGGGCCAAATGCTGCATTCTGTGCAGCAGCCGTGAATTTAGCCGGCCTGGGGATCGGTTGCGGCCTGCCTTTTGGTCTTGCCGCCTGATTGCCTGGCGTCAGTCGCAGCAGAGGCTTCGTTGGATCGGCCGCCATGCAGGTTCTCTGGCTTTACTCTCGATGACCAAAATTCGAGTTCAGTCTTGACCGCAGAATCGATCGAGATCTCACCAAGACCAAGAATTTGTCGCCGTCGAACGTTCTGACAGAAATCAAGCACTTCAGCATAGGAGGTTGCGTCAATCTTTTGCGCGAGTTCAAAAGCCGACAGCGAAGGGCGCTCGGGCCAGCCCATATAAATTCGTTCTATGAAATGTGCGATTTCCGCAACTTGCGGAGCGGGAAATGCAATCTTTATCTGAAAACGTCTCCATACGGCTCGATCAAGCAATTCAGCATGATTCGTAGCCGCTATTGTTACCACGTAACTGGGAAGTTTATCGATCTGCATCAAGAGAAACGAAACAACGCGCTTGATTTCGCCCGTTTCGTGATCATCTCCACGCTCTTTTCCAATCGCATCGAACTCGTCGAAAAACAAAACGCAAGGTTGGGTTCGCGCATAGTCGAATAGCGCGCGAAGACGCGCGTTTGTTTCGCCTAGATAGCTTCCTACGAGCGCGTCGTACCGCACCACGAAAAACGGCAGAGAAAGGCCCTCTGCAATCGCTTCTGCAAAGGAAGTTTTGCCGTTGCCTGGAGGACCAGACAGGAGAACCCGATGCCGCGGCTCATATCCGCTTGCCCGCAGCACGTCTGCCCGCACATGCTCCTCGATCAGCTGCATCCCTTCGGCGCGCGCAGGCAAGGGTAAAACCAGCTCATCGAGAGATATGCGTGGCGTAACTTCTAAAATCGTGTCGCGCCCAGCAGCTTGCGGAGACCGCTGAGAGGCAACCAGACTTGGCGGCGTCACAGCTATCGTCTGCAGCGCTCGCTCAAGCCGATCGGCCAGCGCGTGATGACTCTTTGCGCGCTCATCAGCCACAATCGCTTCGACCGCCGAGCGCATCATTGGCCGATCGCCGGTCACACCGGCGCGCACGAGAGATATGAGTAAGTCGCTCTTGGCCATGACAGACAGCCTATTACAGGATTGCGCGCCCACGCTGCTAGAAATGGTCCCAGCTTGTGAACAACTCGCCGATAACCAAGGTTCCTTGCCGGGGTCGCTCGGCGAGCCTATCCGGCGGGGATTAACATATTGAAAAGCTGCAACAAATAAGACTTCTCGTCCGCCGTCATGACTGGTCGAGTCTGTTCTGCCTGCTCAAGCATTCCCCGTCATCCTGTTGACTGCCTGCCTCTGACAAAACTAGCCAGCCTTCATAGCTAGCGCCGACCGAAAGTCCGGCAGAGCCTTCGAGCACTCGCCTCGCGCGCTTTGGCGCTTTATGCCCATCCGAGAGGGGTCGTCAGGGGATTGTTCACTTTTTGTTCAATGCCGTCAAGTCGCAGTCCAATACCGGCGTTCGACCTGTTCCGGAGCGAGAATCGTGAGCAAATGGATCAAGCCCACCGGGGGCGCCGATGCTCGTATCCGTGCATAGTCGAGCTGCTGCAAGCAATGGATGACCCTAATCCCTAAAAGGCGTTGGAATCGCATGCGCTGAACTTTCTCGCGTCGATGCAAATATTCACGGCCGCCGAGCAAAGTAGCCCCCTATCGAAAGTCATGGTCCCGATTGACCTAAGCCGCAACACTTCCGCTCGCGGAGATCAGCAAATCCGCTGGAATATGGAAACGTTCGCGCAGACGCTTCACCATCGTCATGCTCAATTCGCGCTTGCCGGACATGACCTCACTGACGCGACTAGCAGTGCCCAGAAGCGGCACAAGATCAGCGCGCGTCAAACCATGTTGTTCCACCAGATAGGTTAGCAAATCGGGCAACGGCGGCGCTTTGCGCGGCCAGCGTGCGCGTTCATAAGCCTCGATAAGGCGAGCCTGAGCTACCATACGCGCTCGATCGGCAGCCTCGTTAGATTGCATCAGCTTGCCGACAAGCGCCTTGGCCGCCTCATGATCGGCCTGGTTCTGGATAATTATCAATGTTGCCTTCATCACACCGTCTCCGCGTCCACCTTGTCACAGTCTTCATGACTGCCGAAAAAGCGGATCATCAACACGCCATCACGATATTGAACCATGGCGATCAGGCGGTAGTCATTGGCCTTGATGTTGAACACCACGCGTCCGCCTTTCAGGATGCTTGCCTTGGGATGCGATCGCTTCACCTGTTGCGGCGTCCGCCAGTCCGAAGCCTCAGCAATTGCCAGCCATGCCCTGTATTGAGCGCGCGCTGCATCGATGCCCCGATGACCAGAGCGTTCGGCAAAATAGCGCTCACCAAGGTCCGTGCCGACCACCAGCATGAAGGGATACTACCGTCGATTTCCCAAAAATGGAAGAGGGGAATTTCCATTTTTGGGAAACGCATGCCGCCCGCCGACAGTAAGATAGTCTTGCCACTCGGGGCTAATTCACGATCCGATCGGCTCGCACTTTCGCGGCGAAGCCGAAGCCCGCCGCGAACGCTTCTAGGCACGCCCCGCGGTTGATAAATCAAAATCGCATTTCGAACTCAGAATGACGCGGTCAATTGCGACTGGACAATTTTGTGCGTTAGAAGCAAAAGAATCGTCTCGCCGCAGATGCTCTCAAGACTTCCGCTAGGGAAGATTGGGCGGCTGACCAATTCGCTCCAGATCGGCGAGACACTTGTCCAGGTTGCTTTTGGCGTCCTGCAGGAACCTGCTCGTTTCGGCAAGCCGCCTGAGATCAGGCTTGACCGGTCCCTCGCTCACAGCGCTCAGCTGGTGGCAAACAGTTGCAAGATCACCCGAGATGTCTTCGAGGACGAAGGCGAGGTTTTCCAGCGGCACGAGCTCCGAAAAGAAAGACTTCAAGGCGCTTTCGTCCTGGCCAGAGGGACCTTCGAATCTGACTTCGACCAGTGGCACCAACACCTCGCGGTTGTCGCGCCCGACCCTTCCCATGCTCATGATGAGCGAGCTGAACGTCGTCGAAACAAAGGTCAACCGATCGAGCAGGGTGTTTCCATACAATACTAGCGATTCCGATTCGCCTTGCGCCTGCTCCGTTGTCGAAGCCCCGAGATCCTCATTCGACATGCTCGGAGTCCTCTCCTGCGCTCAAGTGCAGCATACCCGAAGGGAACGAGACGGGCTTTGGACTGTTCACCGCCTCAATCGATGTGGAGGCGCCGTGACCTTCGGCTTTCTTCACCTGCACGACCGTCACCGACGAGCCATGATACGAGCTCTTCGTTCGCGCCTTCATATAGCCGGGAGCTGTCGGTGCCGGCGGATGAAGCAGGTAGTCCTCCATCACCTGACGGACGCCAAGCGGGTCACGCATCACTAGTCCCGCCGCATGCAACGTAGGATGCATCGGGCTCGGCAAATCAAACAGGCTGCGAAGAACGACATTTTCTTCAGCCGTGAGGGCAGGGTGGGTTCTGAGACCCATTTTCCTGCGCATAAGCTGCGCCAATTGGCCAGCGCCCCTTGCTGTGGGCCCTTCGTGCCTTTCAAGCGCCATAAGGCCATCGCGCGTCAGCGCGAAATGAGCAAACTTTCCAGCCGCCGTTCGTTCCACAAAACGCGCATTGGTCATCAGGCGAAGAATGCGGCTGAGATTGGCATCCTTCAGATCCAGTTTCTTAGCAATGACCGTCTTCTCCAGCTGACGCGACGGTGCATCCCGCAACAACCGAAGTATCTCGACGACATGCTGACGGTGCATGACCTCGCTTGGACGAGCAACCTTGGCGGTGTTGATCGACATCTGCAGAAGATCGTAAAACGCTCTGAAGCGCTCGGCATAGGCGGCATTCTTCGGCGCGAGCGAGGCGCTCACCCGACGCAGAATATCAAACCATTCCCGCAGCTCCGGATCGCGGCGCCGGCTCTCCAGAGAATTCCAGAGCCAAGCCCCAAGTGTTGCGTAAATACGCTCCAGGCTGCTTTCGGATCCCTCTTTAAGGAATTCCGAAATGACGCTCCGCGCCTCAGTCGCGGTGGCCTCGCCGCTCTCTATCTTTTCCAATGCTACGTCCGACATGGCCATACCCTACGTCACAACCCTTAAGATCATTTTACAACGCTTTACTCTGATTTTAGTCTCTGAATCTAGGGTGTCACCGGCCCCATTTGTAGGCAGTCCAAACGGTCTTTTGACCGAGTTCCCGGGCGGAAACAGCGTTCGGCTCTTTGAGGAGGGGTAATATAGTACCAAGCCGGCCATCCCCGTAGCGGTTGTGGGTGGGATGTTGCACGACAAAACTTCGCGTGCCGAACTTCACTTCCACCTGGCTCGCAGTCGTCTGGTGGCCCTGCATGGTGCGGTCGTTCCCCATCGAGGGGACCAGCATCACATCGACATCCAGGTCCCTGAAGGGCGTGTCGCAGACGTCACAGAAGTCGAGGCAAATTGCGACGCCAATCAGGGCGCCTTCAGTCGCAAGCACGCACATCCGCTCGCCAGCAGTTATGTTTTCGATCCCCCAGTCGTCATCGGCGTAAGGGGCGATCTTGTCGTAGACGAGCCGCTCCTCGCCATAACCGTCATAAATCCGGGCCCGATTCACAATCTCCTTGCCTGCCACCTCGTGCCACGTTCCCGGAATGACGATCTCCGGAGGCTCCAGCGGGTCGGCCACATCTCGCTCGCGGATGAACTTGACGATCTTTTCTCGCAGTCCTGGTGGTACCGTGAGCTCGGGCCAGACGATTGCGATGCAGTTCTCCTGCAACGCGTTCGCCATCTGAAGCAAGACCGCGTTCCCCGCCGCCGGCGCATCGACGCCGCTGACGATGAAACGCTTGTCCCCGTCTACCGTTGCGAACTCCGCCTCAAGCTTGAGCGCCTCGAAAAGGCAGGCGCCCATTTTCCAATTCGTGGGGTCTTGAGCGGCACTATGCAAGGTACGGCTATCGACCACCTCGACGGCATAGCCGTCAATGAAGGTGGGCAGGATCCGATGAAATAGCAGGCCTCGCTTTGAATAGGCTTGGCTCCGCCGGGCAGGGCGGCCGGCGCTCACGCCCTGTCGCGGAATGAACCAGCATCCGAGCGCCTCCAGGCGCCACTCGCCCGATGCAATCGGCCATTGCGACCGCCGCTCGAGCAGCACGCGGTCGATGGCCCGGATGAGACCTCCAAGCGACACAGCAACCTGCTCGGGGGTCTCCTCGGAAACGGACCAAAGGAGGCGGCCTTCTCCGACGCTGTCACCGAAACTCCGGGCAGATTCTTCAAGACGCCGCTCCGAAAGATTGCGGTAAGCCTTGTACACGCTCGGCGGCGCCTTGCGGAACAACTTGTCGAGCTCGATCAGAGCCTTCCTCAGTTCGTCCCTTCTGGCATGCGTCATCGAGGCCTGTGATTGAGCAAGCTCACCAGCTGCCTTCTTCCACTTGCCGAACTCCGTTGTCTTCAGGCGGCTGTCCGCAGGCCCAGGCAAACGACTCGTCCAAACGACTTCGCCAATATGTGCCATTGATAGGCGTACGGTTCGCTATTTGCAATCGGCCCGACTGTGACTTACGCGCGTCTCATCATCTAGCTGCGGGCGCAGTTGCTCTGAATGTCAGAACGCGCAGAAACTCTGCATCGAATTATACGATGGCAACGAAAAGCTGCATATGGCTTCCGATACTCTTGACGAAGCACGAGCAAAGCATTTCAATCTGGGCGGGAGATCCGCGCGCGAGCGACGCGAAGCGGACAGGGGGCACAATCGATGTGGAAGATCAGCCGGGCCGCGGCTTGCCTTGGCGCCTGCTTTGCGATGGGCGGATGCACCAGCCTGTACTATGTGCACGATCCGCAGACTGGCGTGATCACAGCCGGCGAACTGCCATATTTTCTCAAATCGATCCGGTGCGAGGTCGTCACCTTTTATCAGATCGAGCGCGAAAGGCGGAAGCACTACCTCAAGATCTACAAGACCAGGCCGGAAGAGGCGTTCGACCGCTTCGCCCATTTCGACATCGACCCGTTCCTATACGGCACCTTCTTCCTGGAACTGAAAGTAACCGATACCGGCGGTGTCGGGTCCGGCACCGCCTTCGACTATAAGCGCGTTCTAAGTGCCACCACCGCCGAAGTGACCCATGTCGGCCCCACGGCTTCGGCGCAGGACACCTACGACCTGATCTGGTCATTTCTCTTGAAACAGAATGCCGAGCTTGCGTCTGATACCTTGCCGCTGGCATCTAGCCCGGCAACATATGAGCGCGGCTGCTACCGGGGAACGCCGACCGAGCTCCTCGAGCTCGAAGCTCTCGCCGAAAACAAATATCCGGAACGGGCCGCTTTCAAGCGCATCACCGTCGATGCCTCCAAGCCATTGGCGGCCTGGCTGCGCGACAATGCAATTTTGATCGCCGCCAACAACCTGACGCCGGCTATGCCATCGGAAATAGCTGAGCCAGCGCAGATGACCTATACTTTTTCGATCCAAGTGACCGGAGGCATCGAGGCCAAATACTCCCTTACATCGGCGCGCTGGACACCGGCCGCCATCCAAGCCTCCGCATCTGCGCAGCAATTCAGCAATCTCGGTATCTACATCAATGGGCCGAATGCCGTCTTGGCCAACGGAGCAAAGTCTGGCTCGGCCAGCTATGCAGCCAAACAGCCGGCGCTCGGATCAAAGGACAATCCGATTTACACGACACCAATCCCGGGAGGGGAAAAGTCGCAGGAGTTGCCGGAGAGCGGGGGGGCCGCAGCCCGCCGGCCAAGGGCTGGTGGTGGCCCGCGGACGAACGGCTTTATCTTCGCGCCGGTGCCAGTCTTCCCGCCATCTCCAACGCCTACTCAATAAAACATGACTCGTTACTGCCTGCTCGGATTGCTGGTTCTTCTCGTGCTCCTCCCCTGCAGCAGCGCGAAGGCTCAGCCTGCGCTTCCCTCAGGGGTGTCGGAGATGGAGCTCTTCGGAACTGTGATCCGCAGCTCCAAATGGGACGTGAAGGAAATCCCGGTCTGCTGGGAAAACCTCAATCCTCATGACCAGAAATATGCAGAACTCGTCCGAAAAGCCGTGGCCGAGACCTGGGAAAGCGCAGCACAAGGAGGCGTTTGGTTCGCCAAGACCTGGCCTGCCTGTAAAGAGGGCGCAGCCGGCGTCCATGTGCGCATCGCCGACGAGGGCGCGCACACCGACGTCGTCGGCAAGTATCTCGATGGCAAGTCTTCGGGCATGACCTTGAATTTCAGCTCCAATCATTGGAGTAAAGGATGCATCAATAAGCGCGAATTCTGCATTCGTGCGGTCGCTGTCCACGAATTCGGGCACGCGCTCGGCTTTACTCACGAGCAGAACCGCGACGATGCTCCGGAACAGTGCCGCAACGAGAAATTTTCAGGATCGGTCGGCGACTACAAAGTCACTAAATACGACCCCAATTCCATCATGAACTATTGTAATCCAGCATGGAACGGAAGCGGACAACTCAGCCCACTCGATATCGCAGCCGTCAGAACGTTTTATCCGTCCTGACCCTCGCCTTGCTCTTTGTCATCTCCGGGCAGGCGCTAGCCGATCGCGCCGCGGTGCAGATCGCCGCGCGCTATAACGTCAGGACTGTTCATGTCCAGTTTGTCGGCGTTATGTACAACGGCAAGCAGGAAGTCGGAGGCGGCTCCGGCCTTCTGATCGGCGACAACCTCGTGCTCACCAACAGCCATGTGGTCGGACGCGAGGAAAACTACAAGAGCTTTGAGGTCGATGCTCGCCTTGGCTCGCGCAACGCAAACCCAATCAAAGTCAGCGCGATTCACCGCGACGACGCCAACGATCTTGCCCTTCTCGAGTTGGCCCAGCCGGCCAGCAACAGCGGCGGAGCATCGCGCTGCCCAATGCCGGTCATCAATGAAAGCCAGCAGGCCCCAATGGGAACCCAACTCTATCTGCTCGGCTATCCCCTCGACCTGGATCTGAGCATATCGAGCGGCCTGATCAGCAATCAAACCAGCCCAAATGGGCGCTGGCAAACCGATACTGTCATGAACGTCGGCAACAGCGGAGGTCCCGCGTTCAACGAGTTCGGCGCGCTCCTCGGTATCGCTGTCGGCGGCATCGTCAAATGGAACGATGCCCAGGTCAACGGAGTGAATTTCATCATTCCTGCCACGGTCATAGCCGCGAGTCCGCTCTACAAGCTGATTGCGGCTATCCCCCAACCATCCGTCTGCTGGACCAAATGGGTCGACACTACAATCTCATTCGAGAACTGGAGCAAGCTCAACTCGACCCATGTGCAGACGCAAGCCAATCAGGGCGTGAAAATTCCCGAGATCCTGGCCGGCGCGCTTCACACGTTGCTTCCAGAAGACCGGCGGCTCATCGTCAATGTTCCGCTATCGCAACTCGTCGAGCTCAAGCAGATCGAGCGCTCATACACCGTCGACAAGACCAAGGATGATCATCCCGTCGTGTTTGCCGAGCATTCGGCCGACTACGCCGAGACGTTCCCAGCCGAGCCGGGCTACCGTATCACCGGCTGCTCCTGGCATGTCGAGACGGCAAACGGAGCCGGCAACATTGCTTGCGCCATCAACGATGGCGGTGCAGAGGCGCGCTTCACCTACAAGCTGACCAGTGGACCCGCCGTCGATCGGTACCGTGGATGGCTCGGTGCTACCGTCAATCTATCTCAAGTTCTTGCGAAGTAAGGAGGAGGGGCCATGGTCGTCTCGACATTGCGAGCCGATTCTTCAAATGCGCTGCACTGGCTCTCGTCGTTCCGGCAGCTCCGCGCGGCTTTAATTGCTCTGGTCTGCATGTTTGTCGTCGGCTGCGCTCATCAAGCACCTATCTCGAGACCGTCAAAGCCCCAAGCCCAAAACACGCATCAGCACCACGGGCGTGCATTGACAGGATATCACCATCATGCCGCAAGGTATTACGGCCCGAGGTATTATGGTCCGAGACGCCATGATTATGGCTATCATCGCCCCACAACGGGTGAGGCAAGTGAGGAAGCACCTCCCGAGAAACCGACGCCAACTGGCGCCGAGGCTCCCAACAAGCCCGCCATCAAGGGCTTGGTGCCCGTTTATTTTGCGACCAACCGCGAGGTGATGGGAGGCCCGAATCTGCAGCTGAAACAGATCACCTATGATCGTTCGGCCACGAATACCTATGGCTGCGTGACTGTGAGCATACCGATCGTTCACAAGATGGGCGAAGTCGAAACGCCAAAGACATATCTGTACGGCATTTGGACAGAGGCCGAGCAGGACGGAAAGCACTTTCGAATCCAGACTCTATCGAAGCTCTCACGAGAGGAGTTTGCCTCCGCGATCGCCAATCCTGCCGACAGCCTGATGCTGTTCGTCCATGGCTACAATGTTCCTTTCTCGGATGCAGCGTTCAAGGCCGCTCAGATTGCCTTCGATGCAAATTACAAGGGCCGCGTCATGATTTATTCCTGGCCCTCGAAAGGCGGGTTGGCGGATTACGATTACGACCGCGAAAGTGCTTTGCATGCCACCGATGGATTGTTCGATCTTCTCAAGCTCATCAAGACGGAGGGGAACGTTTCGCGGATCATCCTGATCGCACACAGCCTTGGCAGCGAAGTGGTATTGGGCGCCTTGCAGCAGGCAGCGCTGAGCCAAACAGCGCTTGGCATTACCGAGCTGATTTTCGCAGCACCCGACGTCGACCGTGACCTCTATCTGGAGCGGGCTAACCAGATCAAAGCGGCCGCGGGTGCGGTGACCGTGTACGCCTCGTCAACTGATCTGGCTCTGCTCGCCTCGATGAAGAAGGCGCAGTCGAAATCGCGAATGGGCTATGTGACTAAGAGCGGTCCAACTCTCGTCTCGGGCATCGAGACGATCGATGTCTCTGCGGTCGGAAGCGAAATGTTCGCGCTCAATCATAGTACCTATTCAACGAGCCGGGCGGTCCTCGACGATATCGGCCGGATCATCTCCTCATCTAGCCACCTCAAGCCACCGCAGCGGACCCCAACTTTGCGCTCGATGCCTAACGAGCTCAACGCGACCTATTGGATGTATCCTTACTAGTCATCTGGAACGCAAGTTCATCACATTAGTTGATGGCTCGAATCTTTGTAGAGGAGAGCGCTTGTGGGGAATGCAGGTGTGAGAGGCCGGCCGATCGCGCCGTTAGTGCTCAGTCCGCAGGAGCGCACGTACCTAGAGAGGCAAGTTCGTCGTCATCGTGTCGCGCGGTGCTATCTGAGCGATGCCGCGCGATCCTGCGATGTGCGGATGGCCTGCCAAGCAAGTCTGTGGCTGCTGAACTCGGCATCCATGAACACACCGTTGGCAAGTGGCGCCGTCGGTTTTTTTAGAAGGATCGCTGTGATGGCCTGCTTGATGAAGCCCGCCCGAGCCGCCCTCGCACCATCGACGACGATCAGGTTGCTGAGGTAATCGAGCGGACATTGCGTACGACGCCGGCCGACGCGACGCACTGGTTGATCCGCTCGATGGCTGCGGAAACTGGCTTTTCCCACACCACGATCCGCCGAATGTGGTCGGCGTTCAGCTTGCAACCGCACCGTAGCCAGACATTCAAGTTGTCGAGCGATCCACTGTTCGTCGACAAGGTACATTGTCGGCCTTTATCTATCCCCACCGAACCGAGCCGTTGTCCTCAGCGTTGATGAGAAAGCCAGATCCTGGCACTCGATCGCGAGCAGCCGGTCTTGCCGATGATGCCTGGGATGCCAGAACGTCGCACGCACAGTTATGTGCGACATGGCACGACCACACTGTTTGCCGCGCTCGATGTCGCTTCCGGCTTTGTCATTGGCAAATGCTACAAGCGTCATCGGGCGGTCGAGTTCTTGAAGTTCCTCAAGGAAATCGACGCTCAAATCCCCGAGGGGCTTGCGGTCCACATCGTCATGGACAACTACGCCACCCACAAGACACCTAAGATCAAGGCGTGGCTCGCTCGCCGGCCGCACAACCATGTCCACTTTACGCCGACTTCCGCGTCATGGATCAATCAGAACGAGCGCTGGTTCGCTGAACTCACCAGAAAGCAGATCCAGCGAGGTGTTCACACCTCCGTCAGACAGCTCGAGGCCGACATCCGTACCTTCATCGAACTGCACAACAATAACCCGAGGCCCTTCAAATGGACCAAGTCTGCAGACCAGATCTTGGCTTCCGTCAAACGCTTCTGCCACAAAGCCCAGCAGACTTTATGCGGCGAACTTTAGATTCACGTGACTAGGGGGGCGTGCGCATTAATCCTCGTTGATGTGCGGCTCGTTCCTATTTCGAAGCCTTTATGTAACGGCAGCAAATGTCGCGCAGCTTTCGCGGAATCGAGCAGTCTTGCACGATAGTGAGAAGCGGGCCGTGGTGAGATCGGGGACCGTACATGCATGCGCCCGGGAAGACCACAGTTTGGATCGGGATAGCGCGCATCTCGTCGTACGAGTGCCGCTTACTCAGTTGATGGTAAAAGTCCGTTCGGGCTTTTGATGTTTGAGCGTGCGACGCTCCATCATAACAGCCAGCCTTTGCGCTTTTTAGGTCTTGCCGAAGGAGGCGCCCTCTGGGTCCTCTGGCCGGGTCCGCTCTTCAGCATGAAGCCCATCAGAATGAGAGCTGAATACAGGGCTGCGCCGTCACCGCACTTGATCGCGGGGCGAGCATCTCTGAGGGGCCGCTCAGTCCGTGGTGGCGGCGCAAAGATCCGGCAGGCCAAAAGCATGATGGGCAACGACTGCAGTGTCCGAACGGATCCTCCGCTATTAATACTTCCATTATAATGGGTTGATTCTTGAGCTCACCTGCCATATACATCCCTAAAGGGATTTGTAAATGGACCTGACTGTAGAAACTTTCATAGAAGGCACGTGGCACGAGGCGGCCATTGTCAACTTGGAAGCCCCCGAAAAGGGCTACACGACGCCTTCCAGAACTAGCTACGAAATGGGCTATTTTGCCAAGTTCGGCGCCATTCCATTTGCGGAAGACCGTCCCCTTAAAGGCGTACATGCTTACTCGATCAACGCCCCAGTCGATCTGGTGGATCGCGCAGCAAGCACCTGGCCAGCTTTTCTACTGGACCTAATTCCTCAAGGTCACCACGCCGAGAGGATCGCGCGATTTCTGAACCTTCCGGTCGAGGCGCCTTCTACCCAAGTCCATCTTCTCATGAGAGCTGCGAGTTCTCCCGTCGGCAATATTCGCATCAAAGAAGCATATGATCAGGAGGTCGAACGTCTTCAGGACATATCGGTCGCGGGAATCACTATGGAAGAAATTCTCGATCGGAGCGATGCGTTTCTCGAAGTTGCTGATCGCTTTTCCTTGCTTGCCTCGGGTTCGAGTGGGCTGCAAGGTGACTGGCCCAAGGTGTCACTGACTCGCTCCCGAGACGGACTTTGGTATCCGAATTCGATGGTCCCGGACGCGGACGCCCTCGAATTTATCATCGTAAAGCTTCTGCGTAGTGATGAGCCGGTGGATCAGCGGATCCTGGAGTCTGAATCGGGCTATTCGGTGGTCGCAAAAGAGTTTGGCGTCAACGTCGAACGCACGAGCACCTACGGCAATGGTGTGCTTGTCATTCCACGGTTTGACCGCAGGGTGACGTCGGGTGGTCTAATCCGCTACGGACAAGAGAGTCTGGTCTCTGCGATTGGCGTTGCGGAGTTTGCATTTCAGAGCAGGCACGAAACTTATCTGAAAACAATCCAACAGGTCTCGTCGTGTCCGCTGGAGGACACGACGGAGTATCTGCTGCGAGATGTCTTGAACCTGGCTATGGGCAATCCCGATAATCATGGTCGAAACGCCGCGCTTAGAAAATTCCCGGATGGAAGCATACGTCTCGCCCCCTTGTTCGATTTCGCACCAATGAAGATCGCGACAGCGGGCATCGTCCGTTCCACAAGGTGGGGGTGCATGCTCGATGGTGGAGGACAGGACACCAATCCTGATTGGAGGCTCGTCTGTGAGACAGTTTCTAGCCCCAAGGTGCCCGCCCACAAATTGATGTCCGCTTTGGCAGCTAAGGAAGATCTTCTCCGGGCCCTTCCAGAGATTGCAAGAAAGTGCGGCGTGCCGGTCTCCGTCGTGACGAATGCAATCATTCGCAACGAAGATATGGCGAACGGTGTTGCCAAACTGCGCAATGTGACAGATTAGGCGAGCCTCATGGCCAGATGGCGTAAACCTACGAAAGAGGAGATCCGAGATCGTCGCGCCGCAATTGCAGCCAAAGCGCGCGCGGGTACTCTCCGCTTGCCGGAGGCTGTCGCCGAGATGCGTCAAGCCCTCGGGCTCACCCAGATTGAGTTCGCCCGACTGTTTAAGCTGACACCGCGCCAAGTCGCCGACATTGAAAGAGGAGCGGCCAATCCTACTGCGCAAACGCTAGACAAAATAGGTCGCGCATTCGGTTTCCAAATCGGCTTTATTCCGATCGCTGCTGGGGCGACAACGGCCTCTCGCGAAGATGAGAAATCTGCCGGGCCACATTGATGATGAGCGCGTCTCGAACCGAATAGATTCTTCCGAATGGCCATTCGTGAGGAATCTCTTTGGCGTGTTCGCAAACGGTCCGTAATGCTCTGGAGTTTTGAGGAGGCGCAAATCCGGTACGCTGGTCTATTTCAAGATGACACTGCCGGTGTGCCGGGCGAGCCCTTGGCCGACCAAAGGAGCGACGCTGATCGCAAAAAACAGCGGCAAGAGGTTGCGTCGAAGTGCAATTCTGCGAGATCTTGGCCTCTTTTCATCCACCTTGGTCGCCTTCGAACATCTTCGGCCGGTCGGCTTCCCCGTGGCGTTGCTGCAAGATCTTCGTTCAAACTTGACTGGAGGACGAATGTCTTGAACTGAAGAACTGACCTCGTACCCAGGAGGACAATGTCATAATCTTGAGCCGTGGGGTTCACAAACAAAGACAGCGCTCCATATCCCCAGCGAAAGTCGCGAGGCTTTTCGCATAGGAGAGAAGCCGAGCCCGGGCTGGATGCGCGTTAAACCCAAGCTCGCTCCAAGAGATTCGTATCATCAAATGTCGTGGAATGCGTAACCATTTGCGTCTTTTCGTTTCCGCTAGCGTTCACCGGACGACAGAGCCTTGAATTGCCAAGGCTCCCACCACGAAACTGACGTCATCAGCTCTACGGCGATCGGCCAAAAGATGACGTGGGGCGACGCATCCATGGCCGCGCGACCCCGTCGAAGGCCTCGAATGCGTCGATATCGCTGACATAACGCAGCGTCAGCTGGATATCGTCGAGCCCTTCAAGCAATGCTGTCCGACGCGAAGGCGACACGACAAACGGTATCGATAGCGAACACGACATCCTGATCTCACATCGCTCAAGATCGACCTTAATTTCACGCCCGGGGTCTTTCGCAAGCGCGCCTAGGATTTGCTCATAGTCGGCTTTGGGCAATGTGATCGGAAGAACGCCATTCTTGAAGCAGTTCTCGAAGAATATTTCCCCGAAGCTCTCGCGATAACGCAGCGAATACCAAATTGCTTCAGCGCCCAGACTGCTGCTTCTCGCGAGCTGCCGCAGCCAAAGTTATCGCCTGCCACGAGGATCGAGCTGCTCCGAAATGGCGGAATATTCAGCACAAAGTCGGCGCGTTCGGATCCGTCGTCCTGAAATCGGCTGTTGGCGAACAGGGCCTTACCCAAATTAGCGTTCGCAGAACGCATGAAGCGGGCAGGGATAATTGCATCTGTATCAATATTCGGGTCCGCCAGCACTGCGGCGACACCTTCCAACGTCACAAACTTTTCCATTTGCCGCCTCTATGCGTGCGCGAGCTTGCGAACGTCGGTGATGACACCCGTCACGGCGGCCGCCGCCACCGATGCCGGACTTGCAAGATGCGTGCGGCTATTTGGTCCTTGGCGATGCTCGAAGTTGCGATTAGAGGTCGCCATGCAGCGCTCACCTGGCGCGACTTGGTCGTCGTTGATCCCCAGACACATTGAACACCCGGCCTCTCTCCAGTCGAAGCCTGCATCGAGAAATACTTTGTTTAGACCGAGGGCCTCAGCCGCGCGCTTGACCGACGTCGATCCAGGCACAACCAGCGCCCGCACGCCTTTGGCGACCTTGCGCCCCTTGACGATGGCCGCTGCCGCCTGAAGGTCCGATAGGCGGCTGTTGGTGCAGGATCCAATGAAGGCGACGTTGATCGGAATGCCTTCAAGAGGCTGATTAGGTTTGAGGCCGATATAGTGCAGCGCCTGCTCCGCCATGGCGCGACGGACAGGATCGCCAATCAACACGGGATCTGGGATGTTTTCGTCGATACCTACGACATCGCCAGGTGTTGTCCCCCACGTCACCTGGGGGGCAATCTCGCTACAGTTAACCCTGATTTCCTTGTCGAAGAGAGCTTGCTCGTCTGTGTTAAGAGTGCGCCACTGATCTAATGCGGCCTGCCAATGCGCACCTTTGGGAGCATAGTCGCGGCCAGCGATATATTCATACGTGGTATCGTCCGGCCCGATCATGCCAGCACGTCCACCAAATTCAATGGACATGTTGCAGATCGTCATCCTGCCTTCCATGGACATCGCACGAATGACGGGTCCGCAATATTCGATGGCATATCCGCGCGCCGCCTGTGTTCCCTCTTTGCCGATCAAGTAAAGTATGAGGTCCTTGGCACAGACATCCTTTCCCAGACGTCCGGCGAACGTCACCCGTAGCGCCTTTGGCTTGCGCTGAAGTACGGTTTGGGTTGCTAGAACGTGCTCGACATCGCTTGTGCCAAAACCCCACGCATAGGCACCGAGCGCGCCATTTGTTGGTGTATGGCTGTCTGCGCAAACAACAGTCATCCCTGGCGTGATAAGCCCGAGCTCCGGCGCCACGACGTGTTCGATACCCTGCCTGGCATCAGCCAAGTCAAACAGCTCAATTCCGTGTTCGCTGCAGTTCCGTTCCATCAAGGTGATTAGCTCGCGCCCCTCGGGGTTCGAATCGACCGTGCGCCCAGGACGTGTCGAAACGATGTGATCCGTGACACCGAAAGTGAGATCAGGTCGACGCACAGATCGCGAGGCGCGCCGTAGCCCATCAAATGCTTGTCCGCTCGCCGATTCCTGGATGATGTGGCGATCGACATAGAGCAAGAAGACGCCGTCACCCATTTCCCGGATGACATGACTGTTCCAGATCTTTTCAAAGATAGACCGCGGTTGGATCATGTTACACCATGGCCGAGTTGCTCCCACGCTAAGAGCGGGTAGGCTTCACGCCAATTGCGTGATCGGCGACACCGGTCTTGATGCAGGAGGAGCTCGTCGACTAGTAAGAAATTGCAATTTCGAGCGGATGAGGGCTTATGGTCCGGTCGCCCACTTTTTGATATTTAGTCCTTACCCCTTCAGGCCCGATGCACCGGTAACACGGGACGGCTCTCGACTGAGCAGTCGAAACTTCTCAACCCAAGACTTGGCCTGGAACGCCAATGCGCGAGCGTCAGTGGAAAGCGTGACGAATCGAAAGCCACGCGTGACCATGCGCCACGCTTGTTCGGGACCAGGTGCGAAAATGCCTGCAATCAGACCCTTCTTAATGCACCCCTTCAAAACGCGATCGATGGCAGCGTCCACCTCGGTATCAAACTCCTCCAGCTGCGGCTTCCTGTTCAGGGACAGCGAGAGATCGCCTGGTCCGATATAGACACCATCCAGACCTGGCACATCAAGAATACTCTCGATGTTGGCGACGGCTTCAGCGGTTTCAATCATAGCGATGACGCTGAGCTCCCGGTTCGCATGCGCAGCATAGTCCTCGCCATAGGCCGTCGCCGCACGGACGGGGCCTAAGCTGCGCTGGCCCATCGGTGGATATTTGCAATATTGGACGAGGCGCTCAGCGTCCGCTGCCGTGTTGACCATAGGGCATGTCACACCAAGAGCACCTGCATCAAGCGCTTTCATGATGATTGCCGGGTCGAGCCAGGGGATGCGTACCAACGGGAGCACGTCCACGGCCGTAATGGCTTGTAGCATCGCGACGGCGGCATCGTACCCGATGAGACCATGCTGCAGGTCAAGCGTGATTACGTCGAAGCCTTGTCGAGCATAAAGTTCTGCCGAAAACGCATCGGGGATCGCGCAATAGCCGTTCAGTAAATGGCCATTTTCGGCCATGCGGCGATTTAGTCCTCGAAAGGGGGCCATAAGGAAGCTTTCTTTGCTGTGAATATGACGACTGGCCTCGATATCCTGTTGACGGCTGCTGGCATCGGAATGTCGTCGACGCCGCGCGCAACAAGTACACCACTGACCGCGTGATCACTTGACTGCTCCGATTGCGCCGGCAACCGCGCCTTGTTGTGCGCCGGAGCGGATTAGACCCTCAAGAACTCTAGACAAGCTTTTGCAAAAGGTCTGTCGCCAGTGGCGAACTTCTCATGCGCTCGATTTGCCAGCTAGCTGGTGGCTACCGCAACATAGCGCTTTGGCGTCACGCCGTGGACACGCTTGAAGTGCTTCGTGAAGTGACTTTGGTCAACGAAACCGACCTCGTAAGCTACTTGTGCCGCTGGCTCTCCCTGAAGAAGAAGATCAGCGCCGCGCGCGACGCGCCGTTTTATCAGATAGGCATGGGGCGTTACTCCCAAATCTCTTCGGAATGCCCTAATCAGTTGAAAGATACTTGCGCCCGTCTGACGCTCAAGATCGCGAAGCGTAATCCTGATCTCAGGGCTCTTCTTAATAAACGCGAGCGCAACTTCTGTAATGCTTCCGTCAGGGTCGCCGGGCGGAGCAGAGAATGCGTCTGCCGATACGACTGCCGTTTCCATCCCACAAGTCATGTCCAACTCTTGCTGCAGTGGACGAGTTTCATCGCGGGGCTGAGGATGAAGGCGATCAGCATGCCGCGCAAAGCAAGTTAACTGATGACTTGCATGAGTTTTTGCGATATAAGCGAAAACCTAGGGAGAATAATGGGTTATGGGCCAATACTTGCCCATGAATGCGCTACGAGCCTTCGATGCTGCGGCGCGTCATGGCAATTTCAGTCGAGCGGCGGAAGAGCTTTGCATTACCCAAGGGGCCGTCAGCAGGCATATCGCGGTACTTGAGACCCACCTCGGAATAAAGTTATTTGTTCGTAAGCATCGTCGCATCGAACTGACGGAAGAGGCTCGACGATATCATAAGCGGCTTCAGGTTGCGTTTGACGAGATAAGGTCCGCGACGTCCGAGATCTGCGCGTCGTCAAAACACAATGTCCTAAAGCTTAGGTGTTTACCCACCTTTGCCATGCGCTGGTTGATCCCTCGCCTCGCGAGGTTTCGCGAGCAATATCCGCAGGTGGAAATTCAGGTCTCAACCTCACAACAATCCCCTGCCAATTTTGAAGCGCAAGGCATCGATGCCTCGATCGAGTACGGATTGGGCCAGTGGCCTGGGCTCGAGGCCAAACATCTGTTCGACGAACTGCTCATCGTCGTATGCGGCCCCAAGCTTGCGAATGGAATGCCGGTCCCGCGCTATCCGCACGAACTCGATCATCACGTTCTTCTCCATTCCTTGCAGCGCCCGGATTTTTGGCGGCAATGGCTCCAGACTGCAGGCGCGCCGCAGGTCCCGGCCAACACGGGCCTACGATTTGAAAACTCGGGGCTCGCGTGCCAAGCAGCTATCGACGGCCTTGGTATTGCAATTGTGCATCTTCCCTTGATTGAAAGGGATCTCGAAACCGGCCGACTGATCGCACCGTTCAATCTCATTGTCCGCAACCAGATGGCATTCTATCTCGCTTATCCAACCGAAAAGAGCGATTTGCCGGCACTTGTCGCGTTCCGCGCAATGGCTGCTCGGTGAGGCGGCGGCAACCGTCAGATCCATCGATCTGAAATGGACGGGAAAGAAGCGACTCTCAGCCCCGGACATGGACCTTGTGACATCCGCGTAATATAGCGTGAGCAGCCCTTAACTGGTCTGCCCTCCGCGACCTGCGACTAACAGTCCCGGCGTCCCGCAAGATTATACAAGAATGCACTCCTCTAATGCCCTCTATCTGGGCCGAACGATGGGCGCAGTCGTCGCCTTGCTTGCGGCGCATGGCGGTGCACAAATAGGGGGACGGAAACAATGAAGCGCTTCAGCTTGCTGGCCTTCGCGGCGGTTCTTGCCTCACTGTCCATTTCTACAGATGCGCATTCTGCCGAGGTCAAGATCGGCATCATCGGCTCTTTTAGCGGCCCCTATGCCGAGTGGGGCGTCCAATTCAAACGAGCCGTTGACCTCTATGTCGAGAAGCACGGAGGAAAGCTTGGAGGCCACACCGTTGAGGTCCTCTATCGTGATTCTGGCGGCCCAAATCCCGCTCGAGCGAAACAACTCGCTCAAGAGCTGATCACCCGAGAGGGGGTACAATTTCTCGGCGGTATGGACTTCACGCCTAACGCGGTAGCCGTTGCCGATGTTGTGACGCAAGCGAAAATTCCCTTCGTCATTTTCAACGCAAATACCGCAGATACCACACGTAAATCGCCATATTTTTTAAGAGTGGGCTGCACCATCTGGCAATTGGCGTATGGCATCACGCGCTATGCTATTGATCAGGGCAAGAAGAAAGCTGTTGTCTTTGCCGTCGACTACGCCCCCGGTCACGACGCAATTGCAGCTTATGATGCCAATTACGGCAAGCTCGGCGGCAAGATCGTCGATGTCGTAAAGGTGCCTTTGGATACAACTGACTTCTCCAGCTACTTCCAGCGGCTGCAGGACGCGAACGCTGACGTTCTATTTACGTTCGTCCCGAACGGGCCCATCTCCGTTGCACTGTTCAAAGGGTATTTCGAGCGCGGCTTGGCACAACGGGGCTTGCAGTACTTTGGCCTCGGTGAAACCGAGGAGGCACCCCTCGCGGCATTGGGACAAACCGGCGAACTGGCCATCGGTGTATATTCCTCTCTCTTTTATGGTCCTCATTCGCCAGAAAGCACCGCGAATAAGGAGTTCGTCAATGCGCTGGAAGCAAAATACGGGAAGGGCGCCATACCTAATATCGGGACCGTTGAGGCGTGGGACGGCATACACCTGATCGCCCATATGACCGAAGCAACCGACGGGAAACTTGATGGTGAAAAAGCCTTGGCGGCCGCCAAAGGGTACTCCTGGGAGAGCCCGCGCGGATCGATCCGGTCGAACGGGACCTGATCCAAAACGTCTATATCCGAAAGGTCGAGAAGATCGACGGCGTCCTCGTAAATAAACAGGTCGCCGTAATTCCGAATCTCAAAGATCCCTGGAAGGAGGCCAATCCTGCCTCGCGCTGACGACGTTTAGGCGCGCGAAAATAGGGGAGTAGAATCAGGCCGCATGACTCCAGGCCAATGCGGCGGGACGTAATGGCCATTGGCAGCATGCTTGTGATGCAGGCGGTGTTTGAGGGATCAAGTGAATAGCTACTGGACGACGGGTATATCGCTTTTGATCGACGGCCTGTCCTTCGGGATGATCCTCTTTCTGATCTCCTCTGGCCTGACGATCACGCTCGGCGTGATGCGTCTTCTAAACATTGCACATTGTGGTTTCGCCATGATCGGCGGTTACACTGCACTCTCGCTCGTCAATCATTTTGGCCTGGGTTTGCTCGCCGCGCTTCCGATTGCTGTTGCAATCACGGCGATACTCGGGGCCATTCTTGAACGGACCGTATATCGATGGATCTATGAGACGAGTGCTCTCGGTCAAATCCTGATGACAATTGGCCTCACATTCATAATGATCGCCTCGATCAACGCCGGTTATGGCTCGCTGACGCATACATTACCAACGCCTGAATTCCTGGCGGGAGCATGGCATTTTGAAGAGATATCGATTTCTGCTTACCGTAGCTTTCTTTCAATCGTCAGCCTGACAATCGCAGGCCTGATTTGGTACGTCATCGAACAGACCGATTTTGGCGCCCGCTTGCGCGCCTCCGTCGATAATCCGCGCATGGCTCGCTGTGTCGGGATCAATGTGCGGCGGGTGTTCGCTCAGACCTTCGTTGCTGGGTGCGCGTTAGCGGCCATAGCCGGCGTACTTGGAACGCAGATGCTGCCGCTGCAGCCATACTATGCCACGAACTATATGGTCATGGTTTTGATCGTCGTTGCGGTTGGCGGCTTTGGCAGTCTCAAAGGATCGCTTATCGCCGCGCTCGGCTATAGCATCTTCGATACCTATTTTCGCTATCTCTTTCCGGCGGCCGGCGCTTTCGGCATCTACATTCTTCTGGCCCTCATTCTGTCCATTCGACCTTTTGGGCTTTATGGCCGTGCTTAAGGTAACTCCCTCAAAGGACACACCTAAACGGGACATCGCCGCGTCCTTTGGATCCCACCGCTTGGGACTTAGCGATGCGCTGGTGTGGGCGCTTGCAATTTTCGCTTATTTCTTCTTGGGCGCCTATCACCAGCTCGGCACCCAAGTCATCATCATGATCATCTTGGCTCTGTCGCTCGATCTCGCCATCGGTTACTCTGGAATCGAAAGTTTAGGTCATGCCGTCTTTTTTGGTATCGGAGCCTACGCCGCCGCCCTTTTTGCGCTCAATGTTTTATCTGAACCCTTGACCGGCCTTGTGGTAGGAGGGCTAGCTGCCGGCGCGTTCGGCTTCGTCACGGGTTTGCTGGTTCTTCGTGTTCGCGGCTTGACTCAAGTCATCCTCACGATCGCCATTGGTGCCGTCGTCCTCCAAGTTGCGACAACCTGGAAATCAGTAACGGGCGGAGATGATGGCCTTGCGGGGTATCAGGTCGCACCCATCTTGGGACGTTACTCGTTCGACCTCTATGGCCATACTGCCTATCTCTATTCGCTTTGCGTGCTGGCCTTCGTGTTTGCCCTTGCCCGGATCTTGGTAAACTCGCCATTTGGATATGTTCTGCGTGGGATACGCGACAACGACCAACGCATGCGCATGCTAGGCGTACCGGTCGCCGCACGGTTGCTTCTCATCTATTCGATTTCGGCAGCAATAGCGGGTGTGGCCGGTGCAATTTCCGCACAAGTCACCGGGCTTGTCGCAACCGACTCACTCTCATTCCTGCTATCCGGAAACGTCCTCATCATGTTGCTAATCGGCGGGATGGGGCGCCTGACCGGCGCATTCATTGGGGGCATTATTTTCGTCATTTTTTCTGATCGGGCCGCGGCGATAGACCCCTTCAATTGGTTGTTTATGCTGGGTGGACTCCTCATTCTCGCCGTCAGGTTTACACCTCAAGGCGTTGGTCCCTGGATTGATCGTATGGGTGGCTATCTCCTCGATCGCAGGCGGAAACCATGAATGATACGGTCCTCGAAATCGTCGGTCTGCACAAAAGCTTCGGTGCTCTCGCCGTCACGCGTAATATCAACTTCCGCCTTGAGATTGGTGCAAGACACGCTCTGATTGGTCCGAATGGCGCAGGAAAGACCACCCTTGTAAATCTCATCACGGGAGCGTTGGCTCCATCCTCTGGGTCGATCCGACTTGAAGGACGTGACATCACACGGTATTCGCCGCAACGCCGAGTCTCTCTGGGGCTCGCGCGAACGTTTCAAATAAACTCGCTATTCCCGTCCATGACGGTGGTCGAAAATATTGCCCTCGCGGTCGTTGCAAATATGCATATCGACGCAAAACTGTGGGGCGCGCTCAATAGGCGCAAGCAGGTTCTGATCGAACTCGAGCGGCTCCTAGACGTTTTTAACCTCAGTGGTTCGGCATGCCAATTGATTTCCAATCTCGCATATGGTCAACGGCGGCTCGTTGAGCTCGCGCTGGCGCTGGCTCTCAAGCCAAAGGTGCTCATTCTCGACGAACCTGCTGCTGGCTTGCCGAAAGAAGACAGCGGAAAACTTTCGGAATTGCTGCGGCGGTTGCCCGCCGACCTCGCAGTCATCGTCATCGAGCACGACATGCAGATCGTTTTTGGTTTCGCTGACCGTATCACGGTGTTGGCAGAGGGAAGCGTGCTGACGCAGGGAACCCCGTCCGAGATTCGAGCAGATGCTAAGGTACGAGAGGTTTACCTCGGACAGGCGCGCAATGACTGATTTGCTGAGACTGGAAGCTGTCACCGCAGGATATGGCTATGGCGCCGCGGCTATTGAAAACGTGGCTCTTTCGCTCCCGAGAGGGTCGTCATTGGCCGTGTTGGGACGCAATGGTGTCGGCAAGACGTCCCTGCTTGCGACCATTATGGGCCTAACGCAAATGGCCTCCGGCAAGATCACATTTGACGGCGGCGAGATCGGAGGCATCGATACCTACGAGCGGGCTCGCCTGGGCCTCGGTTACGTGCCTCAGGAACGAGAGATCTTTCCTTCCCTGACGGTAGAGGAAAACCTTTCCGTTGCAAGGGTTGATCGGGGAAAGTGGAACATTGAATCCGTGTTTGAGCTATTCCCCCGGCTTGCTGAGCGACGGCAGAACTTCGGAAATCATTTGTCGGGTGGAGAGCAGCAGATGCTGGCTGTCGGCCGAGCGCTCGTCAGCAATCCCGCTTTGCTTATTCTCGACGAGCCGTTCGAAGGATTGGCTCCGGTCATTGTTGACCAGCTTGTGGAAGCGCTCAAACGCATCAGAAAAGAAAGCGATATGACGTTTATCCTCGTAGAACACCATGTTGATCTAGCGCTGTCACTAACGGTCCAGGCCCTAATTCTGGATCGAGGCCAAGTGGTTTGGAACGGCAAAAGCAACGATCTGGCGGGCAATAAGTCCGTTCTATCGAGCCTCGTTGGCATCAGCTAGGGAGGTAGACGACCTCCGATTACATACCTACCGGCAACGATACCAGTGCCGAGGTTACGGTACGGGACAATTGCCTCCATCGACATTAATGGCTGTTCCCGTTACGAACGAGGCTAGGTCCGAGGCTAGAAAGCAGGCCACATTCGCAACCTCGGTCACAGTTCCAAGCCGACCGAGACGCACGCTCTTTCCTTTCTGCAAAACGAAGTCTTCGTAGCTCGCTTGCGGTGCGGTGGACCGGTGCATTCGTTTCCACTGGTCGGTTTCGATCGATCCAAGGCAGATGGCGTTGATAAGGACGTTATCCGGCGCGCATTCGTTAGCCAGCAGCTTCGTCATGGATAGGCCGGCCGCCCGGCTCAGCGCCGACGGAGCGGCGCCGGTACCGGCCTTTGCCGCAATGCTGAGAATATTGACAACTCGTCCCCAGCGTCTTGCTCGCATTCCAGAGAGGCAACGCTGAGTTAAGTAAAGTGCCCCTCCGACTTTCAGCATGAAATCGGACTGGAGTGCGTCCCACTCAACTCCCGATATTGGCTCGTGGGCAGCGTTGCCTGCGTTGTTAACGAGGACGTCAACATGACTGAAGTCGGGGGAGAGCCTCGACCAGGCCTGGTCAATCTGCAATTTGTTTCCGAGATCACATGAGATTCCAATCACGCGCTGACCGGTTGTGCTACTTATCTGGTCGGCGGTATCACTCACTTGTTGTTTATCTCGGGCGAGAATTGCAACAGAAGCGCCGGCCTCGGCGAACGCCAGAGCTATCGCTCGGCCAATGCCTCGGCTTCCGCCCGTTACGATTGCGGTTCGGCTTTTCAGCGAAATCTGCACTAAACTATCCTTGCTTGCTCTAGCACCGAGATTTCCATCGCAGCAGTCCGAAAATGCGGAACCGCGGACGAGTTACGTGGCGGGCGCAGAGGCCTGGGACCGGGCAACTTTGTCGAGCGCCTGCCAGTCTCGAAGTCCGACCGCCTCAGCAAAGGCCGCGCGAGCCGCCGGAAAATCGGCCAGTGCCGGGAGAGGGGACCCGTCGGCCGTGGACAACAACAACCCTGCGAGCGCGCTCGCCATCGCTTCTGTGGTCCGCAGCATCAAATAACTCGGATAAGCGATAAGATCGTAGCCCATCACAAAGAGATCTTGTGCCCGCGGCAGTTGCGCTTTCCCATCTTCAGTTAGGGCAAGCAGCTGGTGTTTCCCCCGGAAGGCACTCCCAACCGTCACGAGATCGTCATGTGCTTTCAATCCTGGAATAAATACACCATCCGCGCCCGCGGCTAAGCTGCGCTCCGCTCGCTTTAGGGCGCCATCTAGGCCAAGCGTTGTTAAGGAGTCCGTGCGGGCGATAATCAACATGTCGCCTGAACTGCGGGCATCAACAGCTGCCCGAAGCTTTGTTTCGAATTCTGCCATCGCGACAACAGCAGGAGCAGGATTATCGCCGGGTTGCTTGCTCGGGCGAGCCTGGTCCTCCAGGATCACGGCGCCAACACCAAGCGCCTCGTACGCGCGGATCATGCGAACAACGCTCTTGATGTCACCGTAGCCGTCATCGCCATCGGTGATGAAGGGTAGATCGGAGGCCGCCGCAATATCCTGAATACCGGCGACCATCTCGCCAAGCGCCGCAATGCCTAGGTCCGGCAACCCGTAACGGGCAGCAAGCATTGCCGACCCACCAATTGCAAACGCTTTGAACCCAGCCCGCCCTATCAGCCGGGCGGCAAAAGCATCTTGAGCAACCGGAAGGACGAGCGGTCGTCCGGCTTCCATGACCTTGCGCAGAGGAATACGAGCTTTCAAAAGACACCCAATGATGCGAGTACGGCAACGACGCGAGTCCGACAACCGTGAAAGCGGTTAGTGAAGGTCGCTCCAGTGCAGAAGACCATCGTTGGACTCAGCACGTTTCATAAAGCACGTGTACTATCAACCGACAGGCGCCGGCATCACTAGGAGAAAATTGCACGATGGGCTGCCCCGATAGCATTGCAATTTCTTGCTAGCGGATCAGCGCCTAAAACCCTGTACTCGCGCAAAATCCTGTGGCGACACGGCGGGCCTCAGGGCTAGTACTGCTCAAGCCAGAGGAGAACGTCGCACTCTTCTTTCATGGACGAGGTCGCATGACGAGTGGCCACCTTAGCTAGCCAAAGGGTGCGCCATGCCATAGTGCACTCAGCCAAGCGCGTGGTCTCTTGGTTCGCTGGGTCAGTGTCCGACGTGACGACATGGAGTAGATCTCGACAGGCGCCAAGGCCGGTCGAGCCTGGCCTTTTACTCAACCGAGCTCGCAAGGCACACATCTGGGCAGCTCAGACTAATGTTGCGTCCCGATGCGTGTGGCCGGTTCTGTCAACAATCCCATTCAATCGACCAGACACGGAGACTTCCACGATGACAGGACACACCAAACAGGAGCCTCGCCTGGCGGGAGGCGAAGATGCGTCCCTCCGGGGCAAGGTTGCGATCGTAACGGGCGCAAGCCGAGGCATCGGTGCTGCCATTGCGCTCGAGCTCGCGCAAGCAGGCGTCGATTCCGTTATCGTCGCCCGGGATGAGGCCATGCTCAACAGCGTTGCCGAACGCGCACGATCATTTGGAACAAGGGTAGAGGTCGTTGCTGGCGACCTGCGAAACGTGGAAACCGTTTCCTGGACGATCGACCGGGCCTTGGCCGCTTTTCAGAAGATTGATATTCTTGTCAACAACGCCGGTGCGACCACGCGGGGGCACTTCCTGGAGCTGCCCGATAGTGATTGGGAGGATGGTTTCGGCCTAAAATTCTTTGGTGCAATGCGCCTCTGTCGGGCGGCCTGGCCTACACTTGTTCAGACGAGTGGATCCGTCGTGAATATCGCCGGTGCAGGCGGCCGAACACCCGACATCTATTTCGCTATCGGTTCGCCAGTGAATGCCGCACTCAATAGTTTCAGCAAATTCCTCGCCGAGCTTGGCATTAGGGACGGCGTGAGGGTCAATTGTATCAATCCCGGCTTGGTGAGGACAGACAGATTGACAAAGCGCCTGACGCTGGAGAGCCGCGAACGACGCATCGACCCTGCCGAAATGGAATATCAGCTCAGCCGCGAGTTGCGCATTGCGCGAATCGGCGAGCCTGAGGATATCGCGGCGCTGGTTAGATTTGTCTTGTCAGATCGCGGTCGTCTCCTGCAAGGGGCTGCTATCGATGCGGATGCAGGTCTGACAAAAACGCTTTAGATTCGCCTAACCGCGCAACTCTGGTTCGTCGGCCCCACTCAGGGAGAATGCCGAGGTTCAGGTCGCGCGTATAACCAGGGCTGGCACGCTCGGCTCTTCTGCTGGAAGTCCTCAATGTCGGCGACGAATCTTAGCGTTTGACCAATCTCGTCGAGGCCCTCTAGCAGCGTTGCGCGACGGGCAGTTGGAATGTTAAAAGCGATTGTCCTGTCGTTCGGTAATTCGATGGTGCAGCTTTCGAGATCCACCGACATCGTCGGATCGTTCGTGGTCGCCAGGTGGTGATGGATCTCATCAACCTCTGCCTGCGGTAACGTGACGAGTAGCAGCCCGTTCTTGAACGAGTTTTCGTAAAAAATGTCGCCAAAGGTGGGTGCAATCACGCAGCGAATACCGAACCGTACCAGGGCCCAAACCGCGAACTCGCGGGAGCTGCCACAACCAAAATTGGCTCCCGCAACAATAACTTTGCTCTTGCGAAAGGGGGCGCGGTTCAAGATAAAGTCCGGCACCTCTTGGCCTTGCAGATCATACCGCCAGATCGCAAACAGGCCTTCCCCCGGATTGCTCTTCAAGCTGCGTTGCCAAGCGACCGAAATGATCGCGTCTGTATCGATGTTAGGGCGCGGGAAACTGGCCGCGACACCCTCGACACGTGTGTATTTCTCCATACGAATTCTCCGGCGGCCTAGGTTAAGTACCTTCTGACGTCCGTTACCGCCCCGGCAATCGCAGCGGCGGCCACCGAGGCGGGACTGGCTAGGTGGGTGCGACTCTTTTGGCCTTGGCGCCCCTCGAAATTGCGGTTCGACGTAGAGATGCAACGCTTACCGGGTCCTACAAAGTCATCATTGATGGCGACGCACATGGAACATCCGGCCTCCCGCCACTCAAACCCAGCTTCCAGGAAGACTTTGTCGAGCCCCAGAGATTCAGCGGCATGTTTAACCTGCGCTGAGCCGGGTACCACAAGCGCGCGTACATGCGAAGCGACCTTGCGCCCCCGCACGACTTCGGCGGCAGCCTCTATATCGGAAAGGCGGCTGTTGGTGCATGAACCGATAAACGCCACGTCGACGGTGAGCCCTTCGAGAGACTGACCGGCCTCAAGACCGAGATAAGTCAGCGAACGGTCCATTGCGGCGCGACGCGCAAGGTCGTTAACCGCCGCGGGATCAGGAATCGGATCGCTGACGCTGCCAACATCCTCGGGGGTCGTCCCCCAGGTGACCTGCGGGCCGATGCTCGTGCAATCAACATCGACCTCTCGATCGAAAACCGCTTCTGGGTCGGTCGGGAGCGAACGCCAGTAAGCCAATGACTGTTCCCACATTTCTCCCTTGGGCGAATAAGGCAGATCGTGGAGATATTCGAATGTGACGTCATCGGCAGCTATAAGTCCAGCTCTCGCACCGAACTCGATCGACATATTGCAGATGGTTTGGCGTTCTTCTATCGACAAAGACCGTATGACGCTGCCGGCATATTCCACAGCGTAGCCACGTCCCGCCGCAACGCCGATCTGACCAATCAATCTCAAAATGAGATCCTTGGCGTATACCCCTCGGTTGAGCTTGCCTTCGAAATTGATACGCATGCGTTTCGGCCGCCGCTGGACGATTGTCTGGGTCGCGAGCACATGCTCCACCTCGCTGGTGCCAATGCCCCAAGCCCAACAACCAAGTCCTCCACACGTTGCCGTATGGCTGTCGCCGCATACCAGTGTTGTGCCGGGCAAGACGATGCCGAGCTCAGGTGCGATTACATGGACAATGCCTTGCCGAGGATCGTCAACATCAATGAGTTCAATCTTATGAGCCTGACAATTTTCACGTAACAGCTGCACGAATTCCCGACCACCAGCGAACGTCTCTCCCGTACGACCTTTCGCCGTGGAAAGGATGTGATCGACAACAGCATAGGTCAGTTCGGGATTACGGGTCTTGCGGCCAGCACGCTTCAAGCCCTCGAAGGCGGCAGCCGATGTGCATTCATGAACCATGTGCCGGTCCACATGAAGAAGAAACACGCCATCTTCAATCTCCCGGATAACATGCGACAGCCAGATCTTGTCGAACAGAGTTTCGCTGTTTGCCATGGCGCTAATCGACTTGTCCCAAGGGGCTTGAATTCTCACGAGGTGAGCGAGCCGTACACGAGCTTTGGGAAGTTAAGAACCTCGGACATTGCCCAATAGGAGAAAATTGCAAACACCCCTTTTGCCCGGCTAGCAAATCGATGCTGTGCGTCAGATGCGCTTAAGTACTCGCGGTCCACGCAAAATAGAACGATCGGCCTGCATCAGGCCTGCGCTATCTACAAGAGCAACTTTCTGGAAACGCGGAGCGAGCCAACGGGTATTGCCTGCGCAAACAACTACGCCGGGCACAACGATTGCAAGAGGCGAAAGCTGCCTATTGACGTCCGTTCGGATGATCTTCTTGGCGAGCCAAACCGAAAGGTTCCAATATAGGCTGATCGCTTGTCCGGAACAGAATCGATTTCTCATACGCAATATATTCGCACCACGACCAAGCCGGCTCTGCGATCACATCGCGCTCTGACCATTCGTGCTTGACGCCATCGATAATGGTGGCACCGCTTCCCTTCGCAACAACACAAAGACTACTCGATGTGCGTCGTCGTGCCTTCGAGTGGAAGCCTTTACGGAATCCGTTCACGTGACAGGCGATTGTCGGCATGACATGCCCACCCGTGATAGGATTTACGTATTCGTAAACGACACCCTCGTACGGGTCATCATCGTCGCGGTCCAGTCCGGCTTGTATCATTGCTTCGGCGGCAGCCCATTTGTACACCAACTGGGGCGAGGCCGGCGGTTGCGCGCGCGTCCGACCTTGTAGCATTCCGAGCGCGCCAATATCTTCGTAAGAGCCCACAGTATTGGTATAGGGTTCTAAGGATTTGCTAGGATGCATCTCGAAACAATCGGCTCGCATGTATGAAACGAATGGGGTATCGAGCGCATCGAACCAAACCATTGGCTCCGTCCCGCCATTGTGCGCGTGACTATGCCAGCACCCTCCAGGCGTGAGCAAAAGATCAAGCTCGTGCATATCCGCGCGCGTGCCATCGACGACCGTGAACGCACCACTTCCCGACAAGATGAAGCGCAGCGCTGAATAGGTGTGCCGGTGCGCCGGTGCGACTTCGCCAGGTAGGATCATCTGCAACGCGCCATTGAGCGTAGGCGTTGCTGCTGCGGACCGTGGCATCCCGGGATTCTCAAACAGAAGAATTCGGCGCTCAGTGCCCGGCCCGGCCAATGATGTCTTAACAGCTTCCTCGAACTCAGCGTGCAAGTCGCGCCACCGCCATACATGGCCGCGCGCCTTGTAGCCCATCTCTTCGGCGACCCCGCTGGTATTCCAGATGGGAATGATACTCAGCCGCTTCATACGATCGGCCCGCTCGGCTGTGGGATCGGCATGTTTCGGATCTGGCTGAGCCGTGCTGTTCGACATTTTGGTTCCTCAACTTTAGTTCGAGCTTGCCGCCACGCTGCGGTTGATTAGACCTGCCGGCTAGCATGAAATTGCAGGACGAGGACTGCGCCTCCTCTAATTTTTGGCTATGCGCGGTGATCGGAGCATTTCGTCCGCCGACCAATCGCCGGCCTCGATCAGGAGCGTCATTTCGCCAATATCCTGTACGCCAACGACGACGCGGTCGCCCGGTACAATTTCGGATACTCCTTCGGGAGTGCCGCTCATGATGATGTCGCCGGGATGAAGTGTATAATAGGCGGACGCGAACGCGATCAGCTTGGGAACCGACCATATGAGGTGTCGCGTATTCGATCGCTGCTTCTCCTTGCCGTTTATGCTCAGATAAAGGTCAAGAACCCCGGGATCGGGAATCTCATCTCGCGTAACCAACCAGGGTCCCAAGACGGAATAGGTGTCGATTGATTTCCGCAGGCTCCGCTCTTCGGGACCACGGACAACCGCGTCGACAGCAACGGCGTACCCAGCGACATACTGCAAGGCGTCTGCCTGCGGGATGTTGCGACCCCGTCGACCTATAACAACACCCAACTCGGCTTCGGGGTCGTGCCTTCGCGTCGGATCGCCCAGTCTGATCAGCGATCCCGGGCCCACTAGCGAACTATTGGCCTTCAAAAAAAGACCGGCTCTGTCGATCGTCTGAACCTCCGATCGGCCCTGCCGCAATTCTTGATTGTTCGTCCCCTCGTCGAGATGGAGCTGATAGTTGACAGGGGCAGCGATGATCTTAGACGGATTAGCGACGGGGCTATCAAGCCGAACCGAGCTCACGGGAATGCGTCGAGCGCGCCCGGCCAGCTCCTGTGCCTTGGCGATGACGCGGTCCAAATGCTCGATCATGATGTCGTGCTGCGGAAACGGCCACTTGAGGCTGGGCAGCACGTCCAGCGCCTCGGTAACGACGAGAATTTCGCCATCTCGCACGATACCAAGCTGATTTCCATCGAAACGACAGAGCCGCATATTATTCTCTCCTATCCAGATAGAGCGGTTAGGGCAGCCAAGCCGCCGGCTTATGCCCTAACCCTATGGCGTCGCCCCGACGTAAGTGTTGGAGTGGGCGTGGCGCCGAATCGCGCGAAAGAACTCGTCCGTCTCCGGCAGAAACTCGAACAGCGCAAAACTATGAATGCTATCGTCGAACAAGTGCAGTTCGGCATCTCCGCCCGCCGATTTAGCAGCAGCGACCAATGCACGAGCGTCGTCAGCGAGGGCTTCTCCACGCGCCGCAAAGACGCGCATCGGTGGTAGCCCGGCAAGATTTCCGCGAAGCGGCGAAATGGCGGGATCATCGGGCTCTCGGTCTTGGATGAACGCACCAGCCAAAGTCAGTAGTCGCCGCCGGGTCATCCAGGGCTCGGTTCGTCTATTGCCGTCGATACTGGCCGCCGTCAGCGTGAGATCGGCAAAGGGCGACAGGAGATAAAGGGCGGCGGGCCGAGTGACATTCTCGTGACGGAGCTTTGCGGCGAGACTTAAAGCAAGACCACCGCCCGAGCATTCGCCACTGACTGCAACTGGGTCTGCGCGCCGCGAAAGCCACGCAAAGGCCGCTCGCACATCCTCCTGCATTTGCATTGGCGTATGTTCCGGGACAAGTCGGAACTCGGGTACCAACGCCCAGCCACCGATCGCGCGCGCTAGACCAGCTGCAAGCAAAACCGAGCTCTTAGCCGAACCAAACACATATCCTCCCCCATGAAGATGAAGAACGGCAGGACCACTTTTCCCGCCGGGGGGAATGACGCATAACGCAGGCACCCCGTCGCAGTCGACGGTTTCTACCGACACATCCTCTGGCAACGCACATAGACTCGACATGAACCGCTCGTAAGCAGCCCGTTCGCTCATCCAGTCTTCATCTTCGAACTTGAGAGCATTCGACCAAAGATCGAACGCGCGGGCGGCGGCCGGCCGCGACGGCCGCACCAATGGACTGGCGTTAAACAGGTCGAATGGCTTGTTTGATTCGGCGACTTCATCATAGCCATAGAGCCACGCAAACCGCTCATACCCAGCTTGGTCGAGCTTCAGCATGCCCCGCCCCATCCGTCCGTAAGCCGCCTGACGCTCGGGTGCCTTTTCATGAAATGCCGTAAGATCGCCGCGACTTTGGTGAAGCAACCGAGTGGTCCGCGGCTTCCGCCGCGCTTGAAACTCGGAAAAAGCGGCTTCCAAGTTGCTCCCGCTCCGGTGCAAACAAGCCGCCAACGCCACCGAATCTTCGAGCGCCATCGCCGCACCGGAGCCGGATGTCGGCAGCACCGGGTGGGCCGCGTCGCCAATCAGAACTATTCGCCCGCGATGCCATTCTGGCAGGGGATAACGATAATTGATCGCCGTGATGAAAGCTTCGGTTACAGCCTCAGTGATCTCTCGGACGTCTTTGCAGGCGTCCTTAAATGAGGCGCGCAAATCCGCGACATCCCCAGCTGTGGCCCAGTCCTCACGATGGATCTCATCGGCAGGTACGTAGAAGGCTGCATAAAACTGTTTGCCGCGACGAATCGGATAGCAAACCACGTGGCGACCCGCACCGCTCCACACATTGGTATCCAATGTTAGCGCTTTGCTGAGAAGCGTCGTTGGTAGAACGGTCCGCCAGGCGAGGAGGCCCGTAGATATCGACTCGCTTTCTCCAAAAATTGCGCTTCGCACCTTGGAACGCAGGCCATCGGCTCCGATTAGGAGATCGCCAAGAACAGCCTCACCCCTCTCGAGAATGACGGTAACACTTCGATCATCTTGCTTCACATCGACAACAGAGCAGTTGAGCCGGATCTCCGTTCCGTCCAAATGTCTTGCAAGAGCGTCGATCAAATCGCGGCGATGCGTCTTGTAAAGCGGGGCGCCATACAGCTTGGCTCCCGCTTCGCCCAGTTGGGTGCGATTGCGTACCTCACCGCTCACCATATCATAAAATGTAATCGTCTCGGGCGGCTCATCCGAGCGCTTTATCTCCGCCGCAATGCCCAGCGATTCAAGAACGCGCATAGCATGAGGTCCAAGGACAACACCTGCTCCAACCTCGCTTAACTCCGCCGCTCGCTCGATGACGGTCACGTCGATGCCGTTACGACGCAAAGCAACCGCCGTAGCCAGTCCGGCCACTCCGGCTCCGACAATCAGGGCACGCATAGCCATCCTCCCGTAGTTGGACATCTGTGACCGATATCCTTTATTCGCAGGTTAAGCTCACCAGTCGTCGAACCGACCAGAGCGCTGCGGGTTAAGGCGAGCTTTCCGGGCTACTCACTGCCCGGTCAATCATCGACCTACGTCGCGCTGCCGCCTTGTCATTTTGGTAAACGTGTTTCCTATTCTGTCGTTTGTCAAGCAGCGCCCAGTCCTGGCGGCAAACCCCAAGCCAAACTCTTTCCGTCGCACAAGTATGCGGCGCAGTATTGTCCTATTCCGCTAGTCGCACCGATTGTAAGTTCCGGCGATACCCTCAAGCCCTGCGGCATGCATACGCCCGCCGCTACACAACTTTTGCTGACCTATGAAACAGCTGATCTCTCCTGTTCGGTGCAGCTTTCCACTATGCGGGGCCGTTCAAAGCGCACCGCCGCCACATAGCAGTGCGACGTGCACCAATCGATGCGACCCTGCTGCGAGCGAGGTTAAACAATAATGGCTGGCCGTCTGGCTGGACGTCACATTTTGATCTCGGGCGGCGGAAGCGGAATCGGCCATGCCACCGCCATGCGATGCGCCGAGGAAGGAGCGGTGGTGACTGTTGTCGGACGGCGGCTCGATTGCTTGAAAGAGGTCGCCAGGTTGACGCGAGGACACGCTATTGCGGCGGATCTTACCGACGAGGCGCAAGCATTTGCCGCGGTGAACGACGCCGCGGCCCTTATGGGCTGTCTCGATGGTATCATCAATTGCGTCGGCAATGCCGAGGCCGCTGTTCTAGAAGATATCGACTTAGCTCGTTGGGACGCGAGTCTTCGCACCAACCTTACGTCTCACTACCTGGTCTGCAGAGCAGCATTGCCACATCTTCGAAAGACTCGAGCAGCAGCCATCGTCAACGTGTCGGCACTGGCAGGTATACGACCCGGTGTAAGCAGCGCGGCGTACGGAGCCGCAAAGGCCGGCGTCATCCAATTTACCAAGACACTTGCTGCCCAGTTGGCGCCCGATATACGAGTGAACTGCGTCTGCCCGGGGGCCGTCGATACTGAGATGATGGACCGATTTTTGGCCGGAAAGTCAGCCTCGCAACAAGACGCTTTTCTGGCGAGGTACGCGCTGAGGCGGCTGGCAATTCCCCTAGAAATAGCAAATCTCTTGCTGTTCCTGGTCAGTTCGGAGGCTCAGTACATCACAGGCAGCAACTATGTCTGCGACGGAGGTCGGGCCTATCAGTGATAGGGAGGTCCTACCGAACGGAACTTGTCACCTGTCCAGTCGACACTGGATCATGACGGCTAGGCTAAGGCTGGCACGCTTGGATAAGGCGACCAGCCTAATTTGCAGATGAGATCGGGCCTAGACAGGCCCGCGATGGCTCGGTGTCGACAGAGCAGGCATGGCGCGCTGCCAAGCCCGCTCAGCCCTTTTGAAAGATCTGACAGTGCGAACCGCGGGTCGGACCGCTTGAACTAGGTCGGCAGCCGCGAATTCGCGGGGACGATCCGCGGCGGCCCCAGAGCGCCACGCTGGGTGCGCGGCTTCTTCACGAAGTCTGCAAACTCGGCATCGACGCCGTATGGCCAGCTGCGCTTGAGAGGGTCCTCCACTAACGTCGTCAGCCGACCGAGCCCCGTTATTTCCTGAACGATGGTATCGCCATGCTGCATCGGACCTAAACCCTGACGGTTGCAGCCTGTCGCGATTATATCGCCTGGGAAGAACGTATTGAACATCGAGGCCTTGTGAATGAGCGCCGGGATTCGATGGGCCATGTCACTTGTGTGGTAGTCCTGCCGTAGCTCGCCGTTGGCCCAAAGCCGGACCTGCAGATCGTGAGGGTCCCGCACTTCATCCTTTGTCACGACCAAGGGACCAAGAGGCGCAAACGTATCCCAATTCTTTTGCGTGAAAAATGACATCTGACCGTTCGACAATATGCCGCGTGCGGACCCGTCTTGAACGATCGTGTATCCAAAAACATAATCCAACGCTTCGCTCTCCGAGACGTCCTTGCAGGTCTTGCCTATGACCACGCCTAGTTCCAATTCGTGATGGACGATGGTCACTTCGACCTTAGGAAGAATCATTGTGTCGCCATCGCCAATGATCGCAGATGGCGATTTGTGAAAGAACTCAAGATCGCTGATATTGCCTTCGATCCCCTCTTTATAGTTCGCTGCGGCGCACAGAATTTTAGATGGTCGCGGCAGCGGCGCTCTCAGCCGCACTTCGGAGACTGGGCGGCCCTTCGTGCGCGACACGTAATCCTCCAAGAGCGGCCGGTAGGTCGCCCAGTTAGTCATCAGACCTTCCATCAGGTATTGAGGCCCGCATTTCGCGAGCGCGGAAACCGGCTTTGTGATGTCGACAATTTCATTCTCTTTGATTGCCCCGGGTATGAACTCGTTGAACAAAGCTAGTTTCATCGAAGTACTCCTCGCATCCCGCTGAAAGCCGCCGCCTAAGGTGCATAAACCAAGGCGCATCCGACGCTGCACGTCGCGACCGACGCAATGTCACTAGGCGTCAAACCCACCAATCAAAATAGTATGGAATTTTGCAAGCGCTGGAACAGCGCAATTTTTTACTCGAATTGCACAGCGAAGCACCGAATACTCTGATGTAAAGCATGGCAGGTCGGGGCTTGCATGACGGTAAGGAGAGCGGCCTCGGAAAGGCGACCGGACCGTAGCTCGCGGCCAAGTCTCTGACGGGAGGGGAGTGAAGGAGCGAGCCCGCCACCTGCGCTCGGCTTCACCTCGTCTGCGGCCATTGGCTTCCATGACCGAATGTGGACGCTGCGGCGCGGCGTGTCGAGCGGCAAGCCAATGATTGGACTTCCACAACATTCGTCCAACTGCTGGCTCTTGCGAGACCAATGCTCCTAAGTTGGCGGCTCGGCTAGGCCGCCCAGGCGCCGCGAAGCTGCTTGCGCGGCGGCGCGGAGCTTCTTTTGAAGTGCAGGTTCGCTATTGATGGACGAACCATGGACTGACCCAAAAAACGTGAGGGCCATTGGCACACGGCCGCGATGATCGAAAATCGGCGCTGCTGTGGTTTCCAATCCTAGTCTGATGACTGTGGGAAATACGGGGTCGAGCAGACCATTGCGTTGCTGCGATGGAACCGATGCTGAGAGACCGAACTCGCGAACCGCCGCACACATGCGCGTCACGTCCTGGCGCCGAATCTGCTGTTCGGGGTTCTCGCGATTCCACACGGCAAGCTCTTGCTTCACCAGCGGGGCAATTTCCCCTCCCTCGCGATAGGCCATGAGCACGCGCCCGGTTGCCGACCATAAGAGCGGGAGCACGCGGCCTTCGTCGATCCGGAAATGATAGCCCAAGCGTCCGGATTGCCAACGCACCACCGTCGGACCAAATGAGCCCCAAACGGAGAGATGTCCGTCAAAGCCGGTCTCCTCACTGAAGGCGACGAGCGCATCCACGCCGATCCGAATGTGATCCAATTGACCGAGGGCAACCAATCCTAATTCGACAACGGCTTGCCCCAAAGCGTAATGGCCTGATCTGACGTCCTGCTCCATAAAGCCCGCCGCGAGCAGGCTTGACAAATACCTATGAGCCCGGCTCGGGCTGAGTCCGCTGACGGTGGCAACATCCTTAAGCGGAAGCGGCCGGCGCTCCTTCGCGATCGCCTGTAGCATTGATAGACCAACGAGCATGGCACGGATGCCGTTGCCGGCCTCTTCCCCGTCCTCCCGTTCACGCAGCGGCATTCCCTTTGACCGGAGCCTGCCGCCAGCTGGAAGGCCCTTAGCTTTTTTCGGATCCGAGCGGAGGTTCTTTTTTCGGGCCATGTCTTTGATAGCGGTGGCTGCGCCGTGGTTCGGATCAAGATCGTTATTCGGTTCCGTGCCGTGCTTCAAGCGGCGGTCGGTTGAGACTTGGGGAGCGAGTGGCTAAAAGCCCGAGAGAAACTAACCGGCCGCTGGGCTGTTTCAAGCGCCAGGCACAACTGGGCAGCCTATCAAGATTACTGCCGGCTGAATGGCCGTGTGAGAGCGCAAACTTTGGTAGCTCCTCTGCTGGAGTAGCCGATCTGGAAGCGCAAAAGAGCCGATGTCGCCCTGCGCGGTGGCAGGTTTTGCTAGGCTACGTCGGATCAACAAACCGGACCGATGATCGTGACAGCGACGATATCGCGGGCCGTGCCGAGCCTGGAAGGACACGAACCGACGTCACGAACGTCGCACGTAGAAGGCGCCCCAGCCAAGGCCGAGCGTCACGGCTATGGCCGAGCCCAACAACACGCCCAATTTTGCTGCCCTTAAAAAACCTTCACTGGAGAAGGCCAGCATCGAGATGAAGATGGACATGGTGAAGCCGATGCCCGCTAGCAGTCCGACGAGAAAGACGCCGCCCCAAGAAACCCCGGGAGCAAGGCAGCAGAACCCCGATCGTACGGCGATCCAGGCCGCTCCGAAAATGCCAAGCGGCTTTCCCACTATCAAAGCAAGTGCGGTGCCCATCGTCACCAGCAGGCCGGCAGCGGGTAGATCCGCGCCCTTTATGCTGACCCCCGAATTCGCCAGCGCAAACATTGGCATCACTCCGTAAGCTACCCACGGATGAAGTACCATCTGCACGCGCGACGCGGGCGGCAAAATCTCACGGTGAGCTATGCGAAGGTCGCGCAACGGCTGCTGCAACAAATGCAGATCTCCTGTTTTCATCGCATCGCCAGTTTTCAACTGTCCGAGCGCTTGCGACGCCACCTCCAGCGGAGGTTCTCGCATCGCTATGGGGCGAGCCGGAGTCATCAACCCGAGCACCACTCCAGCAAGTGTTGGGTGGACCCCGGCAACGAACAATCCGACCCAAACCAACAAACCTGGCACCACATATGGCGATGCCGCACCGATCCCCATCCGCTGGAATCCCAAGACCCCGAGAACGCCAACGGCTGCGATAGCAAGGCCGCCTAATTGCAGAGTTTCGGTGTAAAAGACGGCGATGATCAAAATCGCAATGATGTCGTCGATGATCGCTAGAGCGAGTAGGAACACTCGCACATTGACCGGGATTCTTCGTCCAAGCAGGGCGAGGACGCCAACAGCAAAGGCGATGTCCGTCGCGGTCGGCACGGCCCAGCCGTGTCCCCGAGCAGCATCATTGTTGAGGCTTAGATAGATAAGCGCGGGAACGAGGACGCCACCGGCCGAAGCAATCAGCGGCAGAACGGCCTGGTCAAAGCGGCTCAGTGCGCCCTCATGAACCTCCCGCCGAATCTCCATGCCCACAACAAGGAAGAAGACGGTCATCAATGCGTCATTCACCCAGAAATGCAGCGACTGGGAAAAGACGTACTCACCAAGGCCAATGGTGACAGGGAGAGTCCAAAAGAGGTGGTAACTCGGGGCCGCGGTCGAATTCGCCCAGATCAAGGCCGCGGCTGCTGCAACGAGAAGCACCGCGCCGCTTACTGCCTCAATATGCAGAAATCGGTTAAGTGTGTTCGCAGCCTGTTCTGCCAATCGCTGAGCTGTCGGAAGATCGCCGAATTTAGGATCGTGGTTCATAGGCGCAGATCGTCCGCGTGGCGGCCCGACCATCGCGTTACCTGACGCCGCCCCAATGCAGCGAACACCCATGCGTCCCTATACAGGGTAATGGTGGCAATTCAACGTCGGGACGAGACCCTGGAACAAGGGCCAGCGGCAGATGGCTGTAAACTGCCGAGGGTCTTCATTTTGACTGTGCTCTAGATGCCTTGGCTGGCTCAGTGGCGCGCGACAATTCGCCGGCCAATTTTCGATAGGCTTCCATAGCCGTCAGCTTCAGGTCGCGCGAGAGTCGAATGGCAGATAGCAGGCAGAATTGGCGATGATTGCTCTGTGCCGGCTCCGGCAAACGGAAACGATCAACAAAATCGACCAAGTGTAGGTTGATGGCCGCTATCTCTCCTTCAACGAGCTCGATTTGCCGGTTGAGCACGGCCACAGCTTCACTGGGCGGAAGCAACCGCAATGCCGCCATCTTTACGCTGAACTCGTCCCGGACAGGCACATGGGTCGGACCTTTTCTCGCCCACTCCTTGAGAGCTTCGAGGCCGCGCTCCGTAACCTCGTAGACCTTCTTGTCCGGTTTGCTTTCCTGCGCAATGTCCTCGAACGTGACATAGCCGTGTTCCGCTAGCAGCTGCAGCGTCGGATAGACTTGGCTGTGCTTGGCCTCCCACATGTAATTGCGCGGGGGGCCCATCAATTGAGTCAGCTCATAACCGGTATGAGGATGGTGGGCCAAGCTCGTCAGAATGACATAACCAAGCGTCGGAATTGCTGGAGGAGTTGCCGCAGGGGCCTTCCGTTTTACGGTCGTCTTCTTCTTCGCCATCGCTAGTTCCAAGCTCGCCTAATCTCCAAGCACAATCACGCTCTTACGGAGCATTCAGTGACCTTGCCCTGACCCTGCATAGTCTGGAGGGCGAGCTTTTACCATCGGCAACATTTGACATATGCACATTCGCCTGTTACTCACATATGTAATATATGACATATGGAGGAAATCGATGCTTCCCGGCGTCGAATGCCCACTAAGCCCCGTTGCGCAGCCGGCGTTCGGGTTATTGCGAGGGCCTCTGAAGAATGAGTGGCATGCCCGCAGAGGGACGTTCCGGAGAGCAGCGCGCCCGGCCAATTCTCAAAAATGCAGGGCAGGGGCATGCCTCTTGGAAAGCCTCGGTCGCTGCCGAAACACCACCTCTAGCGCCGCAGCCCATTGACCGGTGCGGCCAGACGGTCTCCGGCGAGCAGTTCAATTCAGGAGGAATGTCCGTGGAAACGATCGATACGCCCGTCTTGATAGTCGGCGGAGGGCCGGTCGGCTTGTCGCTTGCAATCGATCTCGGTTGGCGCGGTGTCGAAGCGCTGCTCATAGAGCAGGAGCGGCCGACGGCCCGGATGGTTCATCCTCGCATGGACAATGTCGGCATTCGCACTATGGAATTCTGCCGACGCTGGGGAATTGTCGAGGCCATCGAAATGGCCGGGTTTCCTCGCGATCTGCCGGTCAGCATCGTCTATGCGACGGGGGTCCTCGGCCACGAACTGGCGCGCGATGTCTACCCTGATAAAGCGCACGCGGTCCCGCCACCGTTTAGCCCGCAAAAGCACGAGCTATGCCCTCAAAATTTTTTCGACCCCGTACTCCAGAACGCAGCTTCGAGCTACTCGACCAACCAGTTGCTGTATCAGCACCGCCTAGAGGAATTCGAGGACAAGGGCGACCACGTCATCGCTCACGTGCGCCCGCTGCTTGGTGGCGAACCACTATGCGTGCGTGCGCAGTACCTTGCCGCCTGCGATGGGGCAAGCAGCACAGTCGCACAGCGACTCTCGCTTGGTCCGACAAACAGCAAGGTATTGAGTTGTAGCACGAACATCTTCGTTCGGTGTCCGGCTCTGGCGCAGAAGACGCTCGCCCAACGGGCGTATCGGTACGTGTTAGTCGGGCCTGAGGGGGTTTGGGGAAGCTTCGTCAATATAGACGGGCGCGATACCTGGCGGCTTCAACTGCTCGGCGACGAGACCTGGCCCAATTGGAGCGAGGCGCAGATCAACACTTTTGTGCGACGAGGAATCGGAGCCGATGTTGACTACGAGGTGCTCTCTTGGTTGCCGTGGTCCCGTCGTGAGATCACTGCGCCGAAGTTCAGCTCCGGGCGCTGCTTCCTCGTCGGCGATTCGGCCCATCAGCTCTCTCCGACCGGCGGATACGGCATGAATACGGGCATTGCCGAGGCGGTTGATCTGTCATGGAAGATCGCAGCTGTGTTGGAGGGGTGGGGCGGCCCCACACTCCTGGAAAGCTACGACACAGAGCGGCGCCCGATCGCCATGCGCAACGTGTCGCAGGCGTCCGCGAACCTAGCCGCGATGCGCTCGGTTCCTCCAGAGCCGATGCTGCTCGACCAAGGCCCTGCGGGCGAGACGGCGCGGCGCGCAACAGGAGCCTATACCCAGCAGGCCATGCAGCGGGAATGGAGGTCGTTCGGAATTCATCTTGGGGCGGTCTATCGCAATTCGCCGATCGTCGTCGCTGAATCGTTCGAACGAGCCGAGCCCGATGTCGCGAACTTCGTGCAAGTAGCCGAGGCCGGCGGCCGCGCACCTCATGTTTGGCTCTCGCCGGGCCACTCCACGTTAGACTTATTCGGTCGTGGGTTCGTGCTGCTGGAGTTCGCATCGGAGGTGGGTGCTGCTGTGGGCGGTCTGACCCGTGCGGCGCACGCGGTTGGGCTGCCAATCCGTCATCAGCTCATCCCGGAGCCAAACACCATCGCCGTCTACGGGCGCCGCTACGCTTTGGTCCGCCCGGACGGACACATCAGCTGGATTGGGGACGCTATTCCTGAAGAGCCGGCGCGGCTCATTGATCGCATCCGCGGCGCGGGCGGCGTGCAGGGCACGTCGGCATTAAGAACGCTTCCCTTGAGCATGGGCAGCGTGGCCTCATGAGTCTGACCGGCAAAACCCTGTTCATTACCGGCGCAAGCCGAGGCATTGGGCTCGCCATTGCGCTGCGAGCCGCGCAAGACGGCGCCAACGTTGCAATTGCAGCCAAGACTGTCGAGGCGCACCGGCATCTTCCCGGCACGATCTATTCTGCCGCCGAAGCCATCGAGCGAGCTGGGGGCAGGGCGTTGCCGCTGGCCGTCGACGTCCGTGATGAATCCTCCGTCGAGGCCGGCGTTGCCCAAGCGGCAAAGACGTTCGGCGGCATCGACATTTGCATCAATAATGCATCAGCGATCCATCTGGCCGGCACCCTACAAACGGATATCCGGCGCTTCGACTTGATGGCTCAAGTCAACGCACGCGGGACCTTCATCACTACCAAGGCATGCCTTCCGCACCTGATGAAGGCAGCTAATCCGCATGTCTTGATGATATCTCCGCCGCTTGACATGACGCCCAAGTGGTTCGCGCCGCACACCGCCTACACCATGGCGAAGTTCGGCATGAGCATGTGCGTGCTCGGCATGAGCGCGGAATTTGCCGATCGCGGTATTGCTGTCAATGCTCTCTGGCCCCGAACCGCCATTGCGACGGCTGCCATCCAATTTGCATTGCTCGGAGAGAACGGAATGCGTCATTGCCGCAAGCCGGAGAGCATGGCCGACGCAGCCCATGCCATCCTCTCAAAGCCTGCGCGCGCCTTCACGGGCAACTTTCTGATTGACGACACGGTGCTCTATGACGAGGGGGTGCGCGAGTTTACGCATTATAGCGTGGATCCGGCGCTGCCTTTGATGGGAGACATGTTCGTTCCGGGCGACTTGCCGGCCCCACCCGGCGTGCAGATCAGCTCCGCTATCGATACCGCACGGAGCTAATGCCGGCGTGCCGGAAAGTCTTTTGCGCCAGCGCATCCAATGGAGTTGCGAATGAGTAATTCCTCTATCTCGCTCGATGATCGTTATTCCAAGCGCGGCGGAACAGTTCTCCTCGGCGGAGTGCAGGCGCTCGTCCGCCTGATGCTATTACAGGCCGAGCGAGATCGGATGAATGGCTTGTCGAGCGCGGGTTTCGTCAGCGGTTATCGGGGTTCACCCCTTGGTACGCTCGATGCCGCGTTTGCCTCTGCGAAGCGGCTAACGAGCGACCAAAAGATTGTGGTGCAGCCGGCGGTCAATGAAGAACTCGCGGCCACCGCCGTGGCCGGTACGCAGCAGATCCATCAATCACCCGGCGCCCGGGTCGATGGTGTTTTTGCGTTGTGGTACGGCAAGGGCCCTGGACTGGATCGCGCGGCGGACGCGATTAGGCACGGCAACTCGCAAGGTTCTTCGCCGAACGGCGGGGTGGTCGTCGCCGTGGGTGACGATCATCTGGCAAAATCCTCAACGGTCGCCTGCTACAGCGACGAGACTGTCGCCAGTCTCCTCCTCCCGCTGCTCTACCCGGCTGATCCCGGCGAGATCGTCAGCTATGGACTCCACGGCTTTGCCATGTCGCGGCTGACGGGATCTTGGGTTGCGCTAAAAGTGCTGACGGAAGTGGCCGACAGTACACGCACCGTGCCGGCCGCAGAATTAGGTAATTTGCCCGTTCGGCCCGACGTCACTGTGCCGGACATTGGCCTGCATAACCGCTGGCCTGACTTGCCGCTCGATCAGGAACGGCGGCAGCATGAATTCCGTTTGCCGGCTGCGCTTGCTTATGTCCGGGCAAACGGTCTCGATCGCGTCGCGGTGAGGCCTAAGGACGCGCGGGTCGGTTTCGTCGCGGCCGGCAAATCTTGGAATGATTTGCGCGAAGCACTCGACCTGCTGGGCCTTCACGATTCACGGCTGATCGAGCTCGGGCTGGCTCTCTACAAGCCGGCGATGATCTGGCCGCTAGAGCCTCAGGGCCTCACAGCCTTTGCCGAAGGCCTGCAGGAGCTCGTCATCGTGGAGGAGAAGGCGCCGCTGATCGAGCGCCAAGTAAAGTCTATACTCTACGGCCGGTCACAGGCTCCCTCGGTTTGGGGCAAATGTGGACCGGAGCAACACCCGATGTTTTCTGCAACGGGCGATCTAACGCCCGAGCAGATTGCTGTCCAGATCGCGGCGGTCATCGCAAGGATATCCGGTGATCAGGTCGTAGCAGCACGAGGCGAACGCTTGCGCCGGCACACGAACCAACGCGGATTTGCAGATGTGCCCGCATCCCGGCGTCCATTCTTCTGTTCCGGGTGTCCGCATAACCGGTCGACAGCCGTGCCAGATGGCAGTCGAGCTCTCGCTGGGATTGGCTGCCACGGTTTAGCCGCGCGCAATCGCCCTGACACGTTCAGCTATTCCCAGATGGGCGGCGAGGGAATCCACTGGCTCGGCCTCGCTCCGTTCACCGACGAATCGCATGTGTTTTCGAATATGGGCGATGGCACGTATTTCCATTCAGGCCTGCTCGCAATCCGCCAGGCGGTCTCTGCTAAGCTGAACATCACCTACAAGCTGCTCTACAACAGTGCTGTCGCGATGACAGGCGGTCAAGCAGTCGATGGCGACCTTTCCCTCGAGCGGCTTCTGCGCCAGCTCCGGGCCGAGGGCGTCAGCACAATAATTTTGGTCACCGATGATCTGGCGTCCTATCGTGAGCATGCCGAGGTCCACTCCCTGGCGGGAGAGGTGGTGGATCGCGACGAACTTGATGCCGTACAGCTCAAATTGCGAGCCCAACCGGGTGTAAGCATCATCGTATATGACCAGATGTGTGCTACCGAGCGCCGGCGGAAACGCAAACGTGGCCAACTGAAGGAAACCAGCCGCCGCGTCTTCATCAATCAGCTGGTCTGCGAAGGCTGCGGCGATTGCTCGATCAAGTCAAACTGCCTATCCGTGGAGCCGGTCGACACTCCACTAGGTACGAAGCGAAGAATCAATCAATCGAGCTGCAACACCGATCTCAGTTGCATTCGAGGCTTCTGTCCCAGTTTCGTAACTGTCGAGGGTGCCCGTGTGAACCGCGGGCCAAAACCGCAGCTTACGATCGACCAACCATTGCTGCCCCTGGTGAGCGCTGCGCCGCCGCAACACAGCCGCATTCTTCTTGCCGGCGTAGGTGGGACCGGAATCGTGACGACGAGCGCGGTGCTGGCAATGGCCGGACACCTGGCAGGTCGAGGGGCCGCGGTGCTGGACCAGATCGGAATGGCTCAGAAGGGCGGGGCGGTTACAAGTCACGTTCATCTTGGCGGCCCCATTCATGCTTTGCGGATTCCAGCGGAGCACTGTGACCTTCTCCTGGCTTGCGACCAGATCGTCGGCAATGCATCGGACGTGATGGCATCTCTCAACCGAGGGCGGAGCCGCGTCCTCGCCAATGCTGACGTGTCCATCACTGGAGATTTCGTCACTAATCGTCAGGCCGTCGTGAATTCGAGTTTGCTGACGAGACGGCTGAGCACACAAGTTGAACCGGAACATTTCGCGGTGTTTCCCTTCACGGCTTTGGCACAATCTTTGTTCGGCGATTCGATCGCCGCCAATTTCATGATGATCGGGTGCGCTTATCAGAAAGGCTGGCTTGGCCTTAACCTTGAGGACCTCCACCAGGCGATCGAACTCAATGGCGCCGCCAAGGAGGCAAATCTCGCTGCGCTTGAGTGGGGGCGTCGGTTAGCTTCCGACCCTCAATTCGTCTTTGTTGCAGCAGGCCTGGCCGAAAAGACTGAGCAGCGCACCCCTGAGGCGGAGATCCAAGATCTTACGACATTTCTTCGCAACTATCAGAGCAATGACTACAGCCAGCGTTTCCTTGATGTCATCAACCACATCCGTGAGGCGGAGACTAAGGTTCATACTGGCCATTCGCTAACGCTGGCTGCTGCGCGATCCCTGTTCAAGCTGATGGCCTACAAGGATGAGTACGAGGTTGCCAGACTCTATACGAGCGGAGAGTTCGAGCGGGCAGTCCGATCTCAGTTTGATAGCTTCGCAAAGCTGTCAATCTATCTTGCACCGCCTTTTCTGTCTCGCCGCGACAAGACAACGGGAGAGCCGCGCAAGATCCGGTTCGGAGCTTGGATCTTGCCCGTCTTCAGAATCTTGGCGGCCTTGAAGATCTTGCGCGGAACACCCTTCGACGTCTTCGGAAGGAGCGCCGAGCGCCGCACCGAGCGTGCTCTGATCGCCGAATTCATCGATGCCTTGAACCGCTTACCCCGTCGATTGTCAGCGGCATCGCTTCCACAGGCTGTCGCCATTGCTGAGCTACCGCTCGAGGTGCGTGGCTTCGGCCACGTGAAGCAAAAGGCGATCGAATTGTTCCGGCGGCGCCTTGGGGAGGCGCTCGCAGGTTACGAAAATGCGGCGCCTCACTTGGACGCTAGCGCGCGCACTACGCTAAAGGCATGAAAACCGAGGTGACAAATGACGAAGCGTTTCCCTGACGATCCGATTTATCATGGCTTCGACGCTCCTGGCCGTGTAGAGGCACACGTGTTCGATCTTGACGTTGAAGGACGCATTCCAACCGATCTCGACGGCACCTTTTTCGTGTAGCTCCCGAACCACAATGGCCGCCGAGCTTGGCCGTGACATCTTTTTTAACGGCGATGGCATGGTTGGCGCCTTCCGTTTCAAGGATGGTCATGTCGACTTTACGTCGAAATATGTCCTGACCGACAAGTTCGTTGCGGAGCGGGCGGCGCGCCGCGCCCTCTACGGCGCCTACCGCAATCCGTTCACTGACGATCCATCGGTTGCCGGTACTATCCGAAGCACGGCCAATACCAACGTCGTCGTTCACCATGGGCTGTTGCTCGCGCTGAAGGAGGACGGACCGCCGGTCGCGATGCGGCCAGATACGCTTGAAACGATCGGTAACTACCGTTTTGACGGAAAGATGACCAGTCAGACATTTACGGCTCACCCCAAGATCGATCCGACCAATGGCGAGCTGATTGGCTTTGGTTATGCCGCCAAGGGTGTGACGACCACCGATATCGCCTATTACGTCATCGATCGCGGCGGACACGTGGTGCATGAAGCTTGGTTTAATGCGCCGCGGGCAGCGATGATACACGACTTCGCCGTGACGGAAAACTATGTCGTCTTTCCCGTGAGCTCGCTGACGTCGGACATCGAACGCCTGAAGCAGGGCGAACCGGCCTTTGCCTGGCAGCCGAATGTGGACCAAATCTATGGGGTTCTGCCCCGCCGCGGCAGCGGAAAAGATATTCGTTGGTTTACAGTGCCGACGAACGGCTTCCAGGGCCACACCATCAATGCATGGGACGAAGGACACAAAGTCTATCTCGACCTGCCCGTCGTCAATGACAACGTGTTCTGGTTCTTCCCAGAATATAGTGGGCACGTGCCTGATCCCCGGTCCCTGCGTCAAGCCATGACGAGATGGACATTTGATCTATCTAGCAACAGCCCCGTTCCTCAGGCCGAGATCTTTACCCAAACGATGGGCGAGTTCCCCCATGTGGACGAGCGTTACGCCACGCGGCCCTATCGTCATGCCTTTCTCGCCCTTATCGACCCCTTCGCTCCGTATGACGCGGATCGCTGTGGCCCGCCCTCGGTCAACGCTTTCCTCAACGGCCTCGCTCACCTGGATATAGCGACCGGAAAGAGCGAGCGCTGGCTACCCGGTCCCACCTCGTCTGTCCAAGAACCGGTGTTTGCTCCCCGATCCCCTAATGCGCCGGAGGGAGACGGCTACGTCATTGCGCTCGTCAACAGGCTCGACGAAAGGCGGAGCGGCCTCGTCATCTTGGACACTCAACATTTTGCAGATGGCCCGGTCGCAGTCGCTCACTTACCGCTGCGGCTACGCAACGGCTTGCACGGCAACTCGGTGCCTTCAAGCGAGCTCACTGCACCAAACTGACACGGCTCCACTACGGACAGCAACCAGCTGACCTCAGCCACAGGCAACCACAAGAGGATGTAACATCTCTTGTGGTGACCTGCCTGTGGCTGATTTCGCTCGTGAGGCGACCGTCGCGCCAGGGACGGCGATCTTGGACGGCCTTGCATGTTGCCGCTTCAGCATGACGGGCGTTTGATCATTCACGAACAAGCGCCCGCGCTCAACTCCAGACAAATGCTGCATGGCGCCATATGTAATAGTTGACATATCGTCGAGCCCTGATAACCTAGAACTATAAGTCAAAAGTGTCATATGAGGAATCTGTCCCCATGAGCGTCCAATCGCTACCCGCCGACCTGCACAAGGCAACCTCCGCGCTGCCTTCGCCGCGCGTTTCGGAGATCGTTCTGCAAACTGCACAGTACGAGCTGATGCGCGACTGGTACTCATCTGTGCTGGGATTGAGCTGGAGCATCACAAATCCTGGCGGTGCCCCGGAAAACCGGCGCCGTTTCGCCGGCTCGCCCAAACAGACCCGAGCTAGCGACGTGCGATCCTGTTTCATGTTCTTGGACCGCTCGCCGGTTCATGGGCAGGTCCTGGCGCTATTCGAGCTGCCAGAGCTATCCGACTCGCCCAGCCGCGATCCCGGCTTGAATCACTTTCAATTTCGTCACGCAAATCTGGCGGCGCTGCTGGATCGCGTGGAATTGTTGCTCGGCGCTGGTCTGCAAGCCCACCGCGCTTCCAACCACGGTCCAGTGACAAGCTATTATTTCTCAGATCCAGACCAGAACGTCGTTGAGCTTTGCTGCAACAATTTTGACGACGCCGAGAAACTCAAGGCCTTCATCGACTCTGACGCTTTCAAGAACAATCCCTCTGGCATTGATGTCGACCCGAAGGATTTCTTGGCGCGCTTCCGCGCCGGCGAGCCATTAGACCAGCTGCTTAAGATCTGAGGGCCCATGCAGCGGGATAGGCTAGAACGAGCGGCGGATATCCTCGAGGCTCAAGCGACGGTCTTGAGCTTCATGGAGCATTTTGACTATGGCAATGCCGAGGCCGCTGCAGGGCTCTTCACAGAAGATGGTGTCTGGCACCGCGGCGATGGCCTTGTACGCGGCAAGGGCATGCTTGTTGATCTTATCAATCGCCGCGATCGCAACCTGGTCGTCCGACACCTGATCTCCAACATCAGATCGGAATGGCTGAACGAAGATCGCATTCTTATTCACGCGTACGTAACTCTGCTCAGCCAGCGCAGTGAGACCACTCCTCAACAGTTTCCTCTGCCATTTGATGGCGTAGCAGGATTTGGCCGTTACGAAGACGAGCTGCATCGGAGCGACGGGCGCTGGTTGATCGCAAGAAAGAAAACGGTGACCGAACTCAAGAAAAAATAAAACATGAGCTGAAAAGGGGAGGAAGATGATGACGAGCGTTAATACGCCTGCGCTGCCGGCCGTTGGCGACCTGTCGCCGCAGGTTCAGCTACGTGGAATAGAGGCAACAAAGGTCGTGCTCGGTTCCGGAATTGGCATGTTGACCAATTTCGGGCCGATCGTAATCTATACTTTCGGAACATTCCTGCTGCCAATTGTCAACGATACGGGCTGGTCGAGGGCCAGCGTGGCTGCCGCTCTTGCGCCAGCTGCTCTCTGCTCCGGCTTCTCGCAGCCAATCGTCGGGTGGCTGGTCGACCGATATGGGCCGCGCGTCTTTGCAGGCTTTTCTTTCGCTTTGTTTGCGCTCGGCCTGATTGCACTCGGTCAACTTCCACGTGATCCCTTAAGTTTTGCAATCTTTATGGGCCTGCTCGGACTCCTTGGCGCGGGGCAAGGGATCACGGCTTTCACCTACATAGTCACTCGGACTTTTTCGACCTTTCGTGGGTTTGCGCTCGGCATCATTAATGCAGCCTCGGCCGCCGGCATCATGTTAATGCCCGCGATCGCCACCTTTTCCATTGCAGAATACGGCTGGCGCAACAGCTACGCAGCGATCGGCGCTGGGGTCGCAATCCTTGGCGCAGTAGCCGTCATCTGGCTCATTCCCGGCAAGGAGCGCTTTCAGAAGTCCGCCGCTTCCGCGCAATCCTCCAAGCTTGTCTTCGGTGAGCTTTTGTCTGCTCCAATTTTTTGGATGCTTGCGTTGGCATTCCTACTGATGACGCTCGCCATTCAAGGTATGATTGTCCACATGACACCGTTGTTGATCGATCGCGGCTTTCGGCCCGTCGATGCGGCGGCTGTGATGGCGACATACGGCATGACGATGCTGGTAGCCCGCTTCTTGCTCGGGTCCATGCTTGATCGATGGTCTCCACGGTTGGTAGCGGTCGTTGGTTGCCTCGGTCCTGTGGCTGCCGGACTGCTGTTGGTCTCGACACGGCAGACTTCTATGGTTTATTTGGCCGCAGCTCTTCTTGCGCTTGGAGCGGGAGCAGAGTCGGATCTCATCCCATACACTGTCGCACGGCAATTCGGCGTTGCCCAGCTGGGGCAAAAGATCGGGCTGTTTATCGTCGTGTTCGCCATTGGCGTAGCCATTGGCCCGCTGATGTTTTCCGCGGTTCAAGCCTTGCGGGGAAACTACGACATCGCGCTCATCGCCAGTAGCGCCCTGATGCTGGCGGCGTCAGTCATCTTTGCTTTGATCCCATCCGCCTCGTTAAGCCAAAACGGCGAAAAGAGCGGCTGAGTCAGCCTTCATCAGCGCCTCAAAAAAAGAAGGTATCTCAATGAAAGTAGCTCGATTTGCTCGGAATGGCTCGGTCAGCATCGGCCTTGTGAAGGGCGACGGCATCATCTCCCTGTCGCCGTTTGATAAAGGCCTATCTGATATCGATGAAGTAGTGGCTGCGGAAGGCTGGGCTCGCGCAGAAAAGCTTATGACACGCGAGCCTGACCTGAAGATTGGTGACGTTGAGTTTCTTCCTCCCCTGTCTGCTAGGGCCAGGGTGTTCTGCGTTGGCTTCAACTATAAAGCTCACGTAGACGAGACCGGAAACGAGGCGCCTGCTTACCCGACTTTTTTCCAGCGAACGCACGAGAGCTTCGTTGGGAATCGCCAGCTGCTGCTTCGGCCTAAAGTGTCTGAGCGCCTCGATTACGAGGGGGAGCTTGCTCTCATCATCGGCCGGACGTGCCACAGAGTGGAGGAGGGAAGGGCGCTCGACTACGTCGGCGGGTACACCTGTCTAAACGAGGGCAGTGTCCGAGATTACCAAAAACACTCTGCCACTGGCATGACGGGCAAGAATTTCGATTCGAGCGGATCCATAGGACCCTGGATCGTGGCGGCGACTGACGTCCCGCATCCGGACCGCCTCGCGCTTTCCACGCGCTTAAACGGCGAGGTGGTTCAACAGGCATCGACGAGCCAGCTGATCTATGGGTTACCGCGGCTTATAAGCTATCTGTCCAGTGTTCTCAGGCTCCTGCCAGGCGATATCATCGCGACCGGTACTCCAGCAGGAGTTGGGTCGCGTCGCGTTCCGCCGCGTTGGCTGCGCGCTGGCGACCGGGTCGAGGTGGAGATCTCAGGCGTCGGAATTTTGGAAAACGCGGTGATCGACGAACCGACGTGAAAGCTCGCCCGAAAGCGGCCGCTTAAAACCTTCCCGATAGGCGGACCCAACAATCTGCTTTCAACAACGGCCCGCGGTTAAGCGCGCCAATACGACCTTACCAATTCAGCGCACGGAGGTGTTCATGCCCGCAGCCATGATGAAAGCTGTTCAAGTCGAAAAGCCGGGAGGACCCGAGGTCCTCAAATACATCGATCTGCCAATTCCCACACCGGCGGCTGGGCAAGTCCTCATTCGGACCGACACCATCGGGGTCGGGAAATACGATGCGCTGGTCAGGACTGGACGCTACCCGTGGCCCGTGGAGTATCCGGAGGTGCCGGGGATCAGTGTAACCGGCTATGTTGAGCGGGTGGGAGATGGTGTTGAAGGCTTCTCCCCGGGCCAGCCCGTTCTCGCATGGAAGTTTTCTCGCCGATGTTACGCCGAATATGTCGCCTGCGATGTCCACGAGATCACGAAGCTGCCTGAAGGCATAGACATTGAGGGCGCGGTCGCAATTCCCGACTATCAGGTCGCATGGGGCATGTTGAATGACGCTGCAGATCTGCGCCGGGTAAAGGTCGCCTCCATCAACGGAGCTACTGGCGGCGTCGGCTGCGCCATGATCGATCTTTGCCGCGCTGCTGGGATACAGCTGATAGCTGTCTGCCGGGCCCCGAACAAGGCAGCGTTCGCCTTGGAGCGGGGTGCAAGCTATGCGATCGACAGCAGCTCTGAAGCGGTTGGTGCCCGGATCTTGGATATCACCAAAGGTACGGGCGTCGACTTGATGTTCGACCAATTGGTCGGTCCGGATTTCCGCGACAACATCAAGCTCGTTGCTCCCTTGGGACAGATCGTCACGTTCAATGCGCTGTCGGGACTTCCATCGTCCGACCTATTCGCGGACTTGCGCAAGAACATGGACCGCAGCATCTCAGTGCGTGCTTATAGCGTTCACGTCTACGATCCATTTCCTCAAGAGCGCGTACGGATTGCGTCAGAGGTCTTCAAACTCGTGGAAGCAAGAGCCATCAATCCGTCCGTGACGGTGCGATTGCCGCTTAGGGAGGCTGTGCAAGCGCATCGAATGCTTGATGGCCGGGAAGTTATGGGCAAGCTGGTGTTAAAGCCGTAGCGAGGGATGCATCACCGCACACCCGAGACGCCGTGATTCGCCGCCTTCCATTTCCTGTCGATGGCAAGGAGATGCGGCGCAATCGACGACACGACAATTCTATACATAGGCATACCGCCACCAAGATGCGTCCCGGACTTAATGATGAATTAGCGAGAGCGCGATAGGTTCTCGGAAACTTATGCGAAATGTGGGGTACGCATGCGAATCGGAAAGCTCTTTGCGCTGTCGATGCTGACGGTGACCACGTTTGCGGTTATTCTCGGCGCCGAGGTTCTGCTTCCGCAGACGCGCATCTTCGTTAGTCGCTCCGAATCCATCAAAATGGTCGAGGCTTTCGGCGCGGTGCTGATGGTCAGTCAACACCTGGCGGGCCTTCGTACACCCTACATCACGATCTTTCAGGAAACGCCCGCCACGCCGACCCAGATCGAAGCGATGGGCAAGGCGTCGAGCGCCGCCGATGCGGCCTTCGACCTGGCCCGCAACAGTTTGCTGGCCCTTGATGGTGGCGAACCGATGATCCAAAGCCTGGACCGTACCGGGCGCCGTTTCAAGGATGTTCATGCGGCGGCCGATCGGGCCGTGCGCGTATCCCTCGGATCGCGCGATAGTGCGGTGGTCAAAGAACTCCTTCCCACTGTTGCCGAGATGATCGGCGCGATCGAGCCGATCCTGAATCGGCTGGAGGGGCAGGTGGTCAGCGCCGATTCTTCACTTGCAACGCTGCTGAGCCTGGCGCGAACCGCGCAGGATTTGCGGGTGACCGCCGGCAGCCACGCCTCGCCACTGTCGCCGGCCTTGAGCGCCTCGCGTCCGCTCACTCCCGCTGAATTTGCGCTGATGGATCGTATGCAGGGCCGCTTAGATGCCGACCGAGAACGCATCGAGGGCACGATCGACCAGCTCGGCAATCCGCCCCGCCTTGCCACGGCCATGAAAGCGGCCGTCGAAGCCTATTTCGGAAAGGCGATTCCGGTCGTCGAGAAGGAAATGCCGGCGGCCAGAGGCGACGGCAAATACAGTCTCAGTCCCTCCGACATGGCCAAGGTCATTGTGCCCGCTATCCAGATGTTCTTCGGCGTCCGCGATGCCGCCTTGGCCGAAGCTGCCGAGCGCGCCTCGGCGGTCCGTGACGGCGCGCTGGGGATGCTGGTGCTTGCAGGAGTTGCAGTGCTGGCCCTGCTCGGTACGCTCGCTGGCGTGACCATAATGCTGCGCCGACGCGTGGTGACGCCGCTAGGCCAGCTTGCGGAGGTGATCGGCACTCTTGCGGCCGGAAACCATGACGTCGAGATCCCATCGACCGGCCGGAATGATGAAGTCGGCCAAGTTGCCGGCTCGCTACAGCATTTCAAAGACAAGCTAGTCGCCCAAAAGGCTGCCGACGCCGCGGCCGCCAGCGAAGCCGAGGGCAAACTCAAACGCGGCCAACGCTTGGACCAGATTGCGCGCGAATTCGAGGCCATGATCGGCGATGTGATCAGGACCGTTTCGTCCGCCTCCGCGGCGTTGGAAGCGTCGGCCGGTATGCTGACTAGCACGGCCGAGCAATCCAAACAGATCACGGCTGCCGTGGCTGGCTCCTCCGAACAAGCTTCGACCAACGTGCAGACCGTGGCGGCGGCCGCCGAGGAGATGTCGTCGTCCGTCGACGAGATTGGTCGCCAAGTGCAAGATTCAGCCCGCATTGCTGGCGAAGCGGTGCTGCAGGCGGGACGGACCAACGAGCATGTCGCCGAACTCGCCAAGGCGGCCCGTCGGATCGGCGACGTAGTCGAACTCATTAGCCAGATCGCAAGCCAAACCAACCTATTGGCCCTCAACGCCACTATAGAAGCGGCACGCGCCGGGGAGGCCGGCCGCGGGTTCGCGGTGGTGGCGTCGGAGGTCAAGGCTCTGGCCGAGCAGACGGCCAAAGCAACCGACGAAATCGGTCAGCAGATAACAGGCATTCAGAGCGCAACCCAGGACTCGGTCGGCGCGATCAAGTCGATCGGAGACACCATCGGCCGCATGTCAGAAATCGCCTCCACGATCGCGGCGGCGGTTGAGGAGCAGGGCGCGGCAACGCGCGAAATCTCCCGCAACGTGCAGCAGGCGGCGCATGGTACCCGACAGGTTTCGGCCAGCATCGTTGATGTACAGAGGGGCGCCAGCGAGACCGAAACGGCGTCATTCAACGTGCTCGCCGCCGCGAAGTCACTGTCCGGCGAAAGCAACCGGCTAGAGACCGAGGTCGCCACATTCCTGGAAGCGATCCGCGCAGCCTAACGGGCCTAACACGGATCACCTGTCCTCGCCGGAACTCTCCGGGCTGAACGTCTCATTGCTCGTCTTGAACGGGCACTCACCACAAGGTCACCTGGACACACCGTCGATAGTCATGTCGGGATAGCACTCAATATGTTTGCCTCGAGTTCGTTGCGGAAACCCCGCAGACTCTGATCGTCCGCTGGATAACAATTGAGTGACAGGTCAGCACCCACACTAGTCACGACCGCCGCCTCACAAACTTTGCTGGCGGTGCAGCTGTGAGCCGTGTCGTGGAAACGTTGCGATCACGACGTGGCTGGGCAGCCTCCTACTTCCTTTTGGTAAACTCAGGCGGCGACGACATTCTCTTTTTCGCCCGTCGATCGGCTACTAATTCAGCAGCCTGCTAGGCGTTTTCGGGACACATCACTGCGCTAATGACGGCGATCAGCTCCTTGCGGAATTGCTTGTCGTCTTTAGCAACCGGCGCAAATCGCGCGATGAATTGCCGGTTAGCCATGGACATCGACATCGCGCCGAGGGCGGCAAAGAATCGCAAGTTCGGATCGACTTTCCGGCTGTTGCCACTCCGATTGACTGCTGCGATCAAGGGTACCAAGGTTTCTCGGAGTGGCTTAGTTAGGGCATTGTGAAAGAACTCAAATCGCTCGCTCTGGTCGATCCCGGCAACCTCGTTGATGACAAATCGCGCAAATTGCGGCTTACGCTGGCCCACATTGATCAATTGTTCAATCGTAAGCTCTAGGCGCTCCCTCGAAGACACTTCTGCCCCATCCGATCGCACGGATGCGAGCAGAGCCATCGCCTCCCCCGAAAACGACTCGATTACGGCCTTCCATAGTTCGAGTTTTGATCCGTAGTGGTAAGAGATCAGGGCGACATCAACTTTCGCGGCAGCAGCGATTGAGCGGAGGTTTGCCTTTTCGAAACCGTGCTCGGCAAATGCGTCGAGCGCTGCATCGAGAAGGTTGTCGGCCTCTAGTTCTGAGCCCTTCCGTGGTCGACCGCGCGTTCTCACGGCTTTTCGAGACATCCCTCCTCCTCCATCGACCATTCCGACCTCTTGACGTTTAGAACGATGCAACTAAATATTCAACGCCTGTTGAATATTACGCCTTGGAGTTCTTTGGCGGGGCGCTCAGACAACTTGAAACTTTGAGTTAAATCAGCATGTTGCAAATGCCCAGCGAAGAAGGGGACCTAATGCCGCGGCTGGCCAACAGGGCGCAATTCCGCACGTCGCTCGCGCTCGTCGCGACCGTGCTTACAGCGTTCCCGAACTCGATGGCGCGAGCGGGTGACAAGTCTTCGGCGCTGTTGCGCGTGACCGTCGCCACCGCCCGCCGGCAACACATCACGCCAGACCTTCCCCTCACTGGGACGATCCAGGCTCGCATCCTTTCGAACATTGCATTTCAGACCAGTGGACGAGTTGTCCGTCGCGACGTCGAGGTTGGGCAGTATGTCAAAGCAGGTCAAACTCTCGCGCATCTTGAACGGACCGAGCAGCAGACCGATGTTACCAGTGCTGAAGCAGCGCTGAATGCTGCGAATGCGCAGTTGCTGGAAGCCCAACGAAATTTCGAGCGACAACAGTCTCTGCTTAGCAGTGGCTCTACCACACGTGAGCGATTCGATCAGGCGTTAGCCACGCTTCGAACAGATGAGGCGCAGGTCAACAGCGCACAAGCTGCCCTGAATACGGCACGCGAGCGGCTAACCTACACGGAATTGAAGGCAGGACGGGACGGCATCATTGTCTCACGTAGTATCGAAGTCGGCCAGGTTGTGCAGGCCGGACAGACGGCTTTCGCCCTTGCCGAGGATGGCCCGCGGGATGCGGTATTCCAAGTTCCCGAGATTCTTGTCACCAATCCGCCAAACGACAGGACTGTCGACATCACCTCGCAATCGATGCCGAATGTAACTGTTGCCGGCTCTGTGCGCGAGATCTCGCCGATTTTGGATCAGGCCACCGGCACCGTTACGCTCAAGGTCGCGGTCGAACGAGCGCCGGCCGATTTGACACTCGGTTCGGCCGTCGTCGGTAGAGCCCGTTGGGAGTTATCGCCTGCCTTTGTCATTCCATCGAGCGCGCTGTTTGCAGCCAACGGTAAGCCCGCAGTCTGGATATTGGATAGCGAGAACAAGGCCCGGCTTCGCGGGGTCGTCGTGCAGGAATATCTCACTGGAGCGGTCGCGTTGGCCGCCGGATTGGAAGAAGGCGAGCGTGTCGTAACTTCCAGCGTACAACTGCTGTATCCAGGGAAGGTTGTCGCGGTCGCCTACGGAGCCGAGCCATGACGTCGCCCGCACCCACGGTCTTGCGGCTGCTACTTTTCGCCTGCGCCGCGGCGCTTTCCGGGTGCGAGGAGAAGAGCCTCGAATCGCCCGTCATTCGTCCCGTGCTCACCATGGTTGTGCAACCGGCCTCGTAGAGGATCGACACCTTCACCGGAACGGTGCAGCCTCGGTACCAGGCCGAGCTTGGCTTTCAAACAATGGGGCGAATGAGCTCGCGCGACGTCAATGTGGGAGATCTCGTTGCCAAGGGGCAAAGACTCGGGTCCCTTGATTCGACCGTCGCGCAGCTCGCGATCGTCTCAAGCCAGGCCGATCTGGCCAACGCTCGAGCGGTCCTTGCCAATGCCGAGGCCACTCTGGAACGAAAGCACAAACTGTTCAGCACGGGCAGCGGGACACAGGCGGACCTCGATGCGGCAACAGCAGCCCAGCAGAGCGCCCAATCACGCGCCACGCAAGCTGAGGCGAGTCTGCAGAAGGCGACCGAACAACTCGGCTACACGACCCTAAACAGCAGCTATGACGGTGTCGTCGTCTCCTGGTCCACGGAAATCGGCCAGGTCGTCTCGGTAGGCCAGACGGTTGTCACCATCGCTCGCCCAACTTTTCGCGACGGTGTGTTCGACATACCGGACGACCGAATTGGCCAATTCATCGAAGGTTCATCCTCTCGGGCATCGCTCCTCGTCCAGGATAGCATCGCAGCCAAGGCGGTCGTCCGTGAGATCGCGCCGCAGTCGGACTCCTCGACCAGAACTCGGCGCATTCGGTTCACCATCGAAGATCCACCTGAAGCGTTTCGGCTGGGAACCACGATCCGCCTCGCGGCTGCACAGGAGGGCCAAATGGAGATTCCGGTTAGTGCTCTTTTGAAAATCGAAGGTCAGGACGCCGTCTGGATCGTGGGAGCAAACAAGAGGGCTCTAGCACGTCCTGTGATGCTCGGCGCCCACAGGGGAGACCGCGTGGCAGTTACATCCGGCTTGTCGATTGGCGATCGCGTCATCACTGCCGGCGTGCATTCCCTCTCCGAAGGACAACTCGTCAAACTTTTGCAAGAGAATCAGTCGTGACCTCCTTCAATCTATCTGAATGGGCCCTAAAGCATCGCTCGTTCGTTTGGTTCCTGATGATAGCGTCCGCGATAGCGGGCCTGCTCGCCTACCGCAGCCTCGGTCGCGAGGAAGATCCTCCGTTCACCATCAAGACTATGGTGATCCAGCAACAATGGCCCGGCGCGACGGTTGACGACATGCTCAATCAAGTGACCGACCGGATTGAAAAGGAGGTGAAACAGATCGGCGCGGTCGACTACGTCAAGAGCTACACGACGCCCGGTCAGACCACGATTTTGGTCAATCTGAAGGACACCACCAAGCCAAAGGACGTGCCGTGGCTATTCTATGAGGTCCGCAAACATGTTCAGGACATCCAGTACACCCTGCCTTCAGGCGTAGGCGCAGCCTCCTTCAACGACGAATTTGGCGATGTCTTCGGCAACATCTACGCGTTTACGTCCGACGGACTCAGCCCACGGCAATTGCGCGACTATGTCGAGCGGGTGCGCTCGGAACTTCTCACCGTGCCAAGCATCGGCAAGATCACGGTGATCGGAGCACAAGATGAGGTCATCTATCTCGACATCTCCACGCGCAAGCTGGCGGCACTCGGTCTTAATATGCAGTCGCTCATCAAGACACTGCAAAATCAAAACACAGTGCAGCCGTCAGGCGTCGTACAAGCGGGCCCAGAACAAGTTTCGCTGCGCGTAAGCGGTCAATTCGCTTCGGAAGAGGCCCTTCGAAGCACCAACCTGCGCATCGACAACCGCTTCCTTCCGCTTAGCGACGTCGCGACCATCACCCGTGGATATCGCGATCCACCCGATCCGCTATTTCGTGTCGATGGAAAGCCTGCGATCGGGCTCGGCATCGCGATGATGGCCTCTAGCAATGTGCTTCAATTTGGTGAGGCGCTGAGAGCAAAGATGCGCGACATCTTGGCCACGCTTCCGGTAGGCGTCGAACTCCACCTGGTTTCCGATCAGCCGAAGATAGTTGAGCAGGCAGTCGGCGGCTTCACCGAAGCGCTCGTTGAGGCCATAGCCATCGTGTTGGTGGTAAGCCTGATCAGTCTTGGAGTGAGGGCAGGGCTGGTGGTCTCGTTCTCAATTCCGCTCGTGCTGGCGGTCGTGTTCGTCATCATGCAGTATTTTGGAGTAACGCTGCAGCGCATTTCCCTAGGTGCGCTGATCATCGCGCTTGGACTGCTCGTCGATGATGCAATGATAACAGTCGAGATGATGGTGCACCGCCTTGAGCGCGGGGACAATCTCTATAACGCAGTGACCTTTGCTTACACCTCGACCGCATTTCCGATGCTAACCGGAACCCTGGTAACTGTCGCAGGCTTTATCCCGATTGGGTTCAACGGCTCATCGGCTGGCGAATACACCTACACTCTGTTCCTCGTAATCGCAGCATCGCTACTAACCAGCTGGGTGGTAGCCGTTCTGTTCGCTCCACTGATCGGCGTCATGGTCCTTCCAAAAACCATGAAACATCACGACCATATCGGTGTCGGCCGGCTATCCCGCTACTTTGTCGTTCTACTGGAGGCCGCGATGCGCTTCCGCTGGGTCACAATCGGCGGAAGCCTCGGTCTGCTCGCGGTGGCAATCGTCGGTATGGGATTTGTGCAGCAGCAGTTCTTCCCGTCGTCAGACCGGTCCGAGCTGCTCGTCGACTTGACGCTTCCGCAGGGCAGCACGATCCTTGAGACCAAGAAGCAGATCGACCAGTTCGAAAAAGGGCTGGCCTCCGATCCTGACGTCGAAAGCTGGAGCTCTTATGTTGGGCAAGGTGCGATCCGCTTCTATCTGCCACTCGACCAGCAGATGGCCTTTAACTATTTCGGCCAGGTGGTCGTCGTAGCCAAGTCACTTGAAGCTCGCAATCGGATCGAAAGCAGATTGCGAAAGACCGCGGCCGATCAATTCATCGGGATCGACGTCTTCATCCACCCGCTCGACCTTGGACCTCCGGTTGGACGTCCGCTGCAATACCGCCTCAGCGGGCCGGACATCCAGCAATTGCGCGCCAAGGCACTGGAGATCGCCAAAATCATGAGCGACAACCCGCATCTTGACCCTCCGACATTTGATTGGAACGAGCCAGGCAAGGTCGTTCAAGTCGAAATAGCGCAAGACAAGGCGAGGCAGCTCGGGCTCGACTCCGTCGATGTTGCCTCGATACTGAACGGCCTTGTCGGCGGGACGTCCATTACACAGATGCGCGATAGCATTTATCAGGTCAACATCGTTGGGCGCGCCGCAAACGACGAACGCAGCCGAATCGAAACGCTGCAGTCGTTGCAGATCCCGACTGGCAATGGACAGGTGGTCCCGTTGCTCTCGTTCGCAACACTTCGCTATGACCTGGAGCAGCCCATTATTTGGCGACGCGACCGTGTCCCAACAATCACGATTCGAGGCACCATCCACGATGGCACGCAACCGGCAACTGTCGTCCAACAGCTTGCGCCGGCTATCGAGACCTTCGCCGCGAACCTGCCGGCGTCGATGAAGATCGCAACCGGAGGCGCCGTCGAGGAGAGCTCAAAGGGTCAGGGTCCAATCGTTGCGGTCGTGCCTGTGATGCTGCTTGCGATGGCGTTCTTCATTATGGTCCAGCTGCAAAGCTTTGCGAAGCTGTTCCTTGTCGTAAGCGTGGCTCCCCTCGGCTTGATCGGCGTTGTGTTCGCTCTCCTCGTATCCGGAAAACCGATGGGTTTTGTCGCGATTCTCGGTACGTTAGCCCTTATCGGGATCATCATTCGCAATTCGATTATCTTGATGGCGCAGATCGACGAAATGCTTGACGAGGGTCACGATCAATGGTCGGCAGTCGTGCTGGCAACACAGCATCGCATGCGGCCAATCCTGCTGACGGCCGCCGCAGCAAGCCTCGGCATGCTTCCGATCGCGCCGCAGGTCTTCTGGGGTCCTATGGCGCTATCGATGATCGGTGGCATCATGGCTGCGACCTTCCTGACTCTCTTTTTCTTGCCGGCGCTTTACATCGCCTGGTTCCGTGTAGAAGCCCCACTAAAGGACTCTTCTTCGCGCCAGGAGGAGCCCAGCAGGCTCGCCAGGGCCAGCTCACCATAGGGAAGCCCGAGCGCGATGCCACAAGGCCTTTGGCGTCCTGCTTGGTAACCGCCACGCTCCGCGCCGGTTTGTACCGGGAGTTCGTGATGCCTTTCCCTGCACCGGATCCGACCGTAGAGCTCTTCGGGCTTGGCGATCCGGTGCACGACGATCGGCGATTGCCGGCAGCGTCGCACGACGTTCACCGCGCTTTCACAATCCACGAGCGTCGTGAAATGATGTCACCGCCGTAGCTGTCGAGCTACCGAGTGATGGTCCTTAGGAGAATCAAACAATCGATCGCGAGACCGAGCACCAGAACGACGTTAAAAAAGCTCGCCACATCATCGTCCTGAATGTCTCTCCCGTAGCGTCCACGGCTATCGAAAGCGCAGCGCCACTGAATTGATCAGGAGCGTGGCACATTGGTCTCGTCTCAGAATGCCGGTGACGCGTCGAACTCGGCCCAGCTACAGTCGACGTGGCTCGGACGTGCGTTTCCGACCGTGCTTATGAAAGCGCACGGCGCAACATGGGTATGGTCGAGAACAAGACCACTGCTAGCAATGTCGTAGACCTTCTTATCAGGTCTGCTCTCCTGCCAGACGTTGTCGAATGCGACGACATCAGCCGTCCCAATCGGCGTATTCTCGTGGGCACAACAAAAGCCCCAAGCTTCAAATCTGGCGCTCTTTGCGGTTCTGCATAGTTGCCGGCCACGCGCATCCATACGTCAGATTTGACATATATGTTCATGCCTGCTAGCCAGTAAGTAATAAATGACATATGGAGGAAGGCCGTGAATTGCCGCTCGGGGGTGGACGCACCTGACCTGTTCGGAATGACGTCCGAACTCTGCACCAAACGCTCTGACCGGTGCTGGGTATCCTCAATTGCTGATCAACGGTGAAGCCATTTTCGCAAGCAGCTGCGCTTTGTGCAGATGCCATTGGTAATTGGCCGCGATGGCTAGTTGAAGCAACGGGCAATCGTCCCGTCTAGAGCTCTCATCCATGATGCTCTCGATGGATAGCAAAGCACTCTGTGAGGCGCGCGCCGGCAGCTCAAGAGTTTCGATGGCAGTGGGGAGCGAGCGTCGCGGCTCTCCATAGCTGTCGGATGCCTTCATCATGCCTGCATCGGTGCGGAGCTGCAATTCACGAGGGCCGACTATCATACGGGAGGAAAAAATGGCGCAGATTAACTCGTTGGGGTCAAAGATTTCATTAGTGACAGGGCACATGGCTGGGATGATAGACCAGCCCGCACTTCCGATTTGGGTCGGTGTTCTGATCTCGGAATATGCGTTTTCACCGGCGCGAGCGGGGGCGCTTCCGACCCTCTTTCTAGGAGCCATGGTCTTTGCAAGCGTTACACTATCGCCATTCTTCCATCGCGCTCCGGGGCGCTGGATGCCGACGCTGGGCTTCGGCATCAGTGCCGGGACCTTCTATGTGATGGCCGGCTTCACCGAATTTAGCATTCTGGCAGTTGGCCACTTCGTCGCTGGATTGGCGACAGGAGTCGCACGGATAACCCACATCGTGTCTTTGCAATGGGGGGGTTAACGCTTGGAGTCTTCGCGGTAATATTGCTCGGCGCATCGGCGACTCTCATCACGAAATTCGGTCCACCAGCCATCTTTGAGGTCTTTGCCGCAGTTACGGCCGTGGCAGCCGCAATAGCGACTTTCTTCTTTCCCTCTGCTTCCATCAGCGAAGACCTCGTCAGGGATGCCGCTGGATTCACACGCCCTGTGTGGTTCATTATCACTGGAATCGTCCTGATGTCGCTCGTCCAGGCAATGATATTCAGTTTCCTACAACCGATGGGCACCGATCGCGGACTGTCGCCTGTCCAGATCCAAAGCGTTCTGGTCACGTTAGGTCTGGTGGCTATGACACCGACCCTGCTCGCCGCGTTTCTCCAAAAGCGGCTTCCGCCGATGCGGGTCGCGATGACTGGAACCCTGCTGCAGGGAGCGGTAGCTGTCCTAATCTCTTGCTCTAGCGGTTTCTTGCCGTATGCGGTCGGAGCGGTCGTTTTCCCGTTCATAATGTTGTTCACGCATACTTTTGTCTTCGGGCATCTCGCGCGCCTTGATCTCACCGGGCGCGCGGTTGCTGCGACCCCAGCCATGTTGGTCGGCAACATGATTGGACCGCTCCTGGGCGGGACATTGGTCCAGACGACTGGCTATCTTGGTCTCGGGTCGGCGGCAGCGGCCGTCGATCTCATTGCTCTCTGCTGCTTCATTGCTGCATCACAGAGAGCCACATCCGCTATCCAGCCGTTGCCGCAGCTAAACCAGTAGGCAGATCTCTTGGCTTGCCGGAGCCTGACGAGAGCCAACGCTACGCGCGGATTCGAAATGCTGAAAGACGTTGAGATGCCGATCTAGTTTCTGCGAGCAGCCAAGTTCTCATTCGCTTTTATCCAATTCGACGCAACCCCTTTGGCAAATTCCCCAGGTGCCTGGCACCGGTGCGAGCGAGAGATGTCGAAAGAGGTATAGGGGCCGGGCTCAAAGAGGCCTCTCCGCCAATACGTTCTCGCGGGGACGCTCTCTCGCCGCTGTTACGCCGAATAGGGTGATTGCGTCAGGCACAATCACGACCCTTTCCGCGACATGCACATAAGGCGCAGTCGCCATGATCGCTTTTGCCGAGAGGGCGGCATTCAGCTGATAATGATCCGCCGGCTCCGGAGACGGCATGGTTCGAATTGGAGCAGGGTTGCGAGCTTTGCTATCGACAACAACATCTCGGATGTCAGTCTCGGTTCTTCGAGTTGACCAAAGGTGTGAGCATTAATCTGATGTTTGACCATTTCGTTGTTCGGTTTTCGCGACGACACTCGCTGGTCGCATCGTTAAGTCAGATATTAACGTTCAACACAAGTCCGGACGTTCTTTCCTCGGAGCTGCGCAAGAACATCGACGGAGGCACCTCCGTCTAAGCTCGCATGAAGTGCGAAGTCTACGATCCTTTCGCCGAATAAAGTGACCGCATCGCCAGGGAAGTCTCATCGCCTAGGCGGCCATCGCGCCATCCGTGATCACGTCGATGCCGACTAAGGTTCGATAGGGCAATCGTGGTAACTTCTTCCTACCTTCTTGTTTGCCGCTACTGCTCGGCGGTTGCCACGGCGAATTCTTCGCGTTCATACCTTTCAATCAGGCAATCGGCGAGCGCGGTACACACCTCGCCGCCCCGCATTCGGGAATTCCGCTTTGCTGAGCAGAAACAGAAAAACATAAGGTTGGTCCACCGGCAGGTAATATGTAAGGATTGCCATATGCGATAACCTGATGTATTCTTACTATAAGTCAAAACTGACATATAGGAGGATCCGTCCGATGGGCTTAGTCCGCCTGTTCGAGCAGTCGAAGGCTCCGTCAGGCTCAAGTCGGAGCGTCCGGATTGTGTGTGCTGGTCTTAAGGATCAGCCAACATTTGGTTCGCTTGACCGAGTAGCTCATTTCGAGCGACGTCCCGATTGGTCGCCTGTTTCCGCGCGCTTTCGATTTTTCTCACTCAAGTCGATGCACAGCCGCCGGCAAGCTCCTCCCGCAGCTTGCGCAGGGCCCCGGCACGAGTTGTCGCGGCACCGCATTTTGCAAGAGCGCCGCCTAGGTGCTCAATCGCCTTTGCAAAATCAGTTTGAAGTTCGTGTCTGCGCTACTGGTTGCGCGCATTGGGGAAACGCCGGTCGACTCCCTGCGTATGCGATGCGGCTCTTTGTACAAGCCGAGCTCCGCGCCAAGCCGCGAAGTCATGGAATGGCGGAGTAACGATCATGAAGAAGGGCTACAAGTGGATCAACAGGAGGATCGAGCAACTCGATCCGCACGTCGATTATGCTGAAATTTGGCGGCTATCCAGCTGTTACGGCCTGACGGATTTCATACAGAATTTTTCGTATTGTTTCACATTTCCCAACTTCGTAGTGACTGAGTGGGGCGCTCGGGCCGTTTGGCGCGAGGATGGCGGAAAGCTTCTTTATAGAGCCACTCATCGCGCCGAACAGACCGGAATCAACAACACAACCTGGTGGTATTACGGTCCTCAGGACGATCGCACCATCAAATCCGTCGAAAACATCAACAAGCTCCACGCCCATTATGCCAAACAGTACCCGGGCGATTTTTCTGATCACGAAGATTAGATCTACACGCTTGCCTTCACGGCGATCGCCATGGATCTGGCATTCAAGGCGATGGGATTGAAGGGCTTCAACGAGAAGCAAAAATAGCAGCTCACAAGTTTTGGGGTGAGATGGCAAAGCTATTCGTCGCCGAAGGTGGCGTACCTTTACACGGGTATCCTAAGGACTGGGACGGTCTCGTTGCATTTTGCCGGGATTTCGAAAGCAGGGAGCGATCAGTGACCGAGAGAGGGAATCTGATCGTCAACGCGCTCTTCGATCAGTTCAGCTATCGCTATTTTCCGCCAGGCTTGCGGTGGTTGGGTCACCAGATGTTGCGATCAATGGCGCTGCCTTCGACGCTGAAGGCGCATGGCATTCCGCCGGCGCATCCCTTGGCTCAAGTACTCATACCGCGATCGTTGGGCTGCGTGGCCTGGATTGCAAAGACGCTCCTTCCTGATCCGCGGATCAGCTACATGGAACAAAGGAGCAGTATGCCGGCGGAAAACAGGAAGAAGCTGCGTAATCGGATCAATGTCCTTGATGAACAGTTTCCATCCTACTTTATCGGACGTCATGCCGAGGATCAGGCATGGGCTGGCTGTCCCTATCATGCTGCGCTGAAGTGCACCTGGACAATCCGCCCCCGCCGTTCAGGTGAGGGCTCTTGAGAAGCAGTCGAGCGTGCTCGACGCCAATTGACCCGGGACATTTTGGAGAATGAAAGAAATGGTTAGCGACAACATCGTGGCAGGCTCGGTGCTGACTGGGCAATTCTTCACGGGCGAATGGTCATCTAGCAAATCCGCCTTTGAGGCAGTCGAACCTGCGACCGGTGCGGTGATTGGTAAGGTTGGTCTTGCAAGCGCGGTCGACATTGGGAGCGCTTCTGCGAATGCACGGCAGGCGCAGGTCTCGTGGGCCGCGACGGCGCCAGATGCACGCGAAAACATACTTCTAAAGGCGTGCGAAGTCGGCGAGCGTTATAGGGATGACATCGTCACCTGGATCATGCGAGAGAGCGGCGCGGTCCGCTTGAAGGCTGAGATCGAGCTCGCAGGTACGCTCAAAGCAATCCGGCTTGCGGCTGCGATGCCCTCGCAAGCTCAAGGGAACGTGCTTCCAAGCCCGGGAGGGCGCATCAGCTTCGTGCGGCGACGCCCACTCGGGGTGATCGGCGTGATATCACCCTTCAATTTCCCGCTCTACCTTGCCGAGCGCGCCATTGCGCCGGCCCTGGCCGTCGGAAACGCGGTGGTAGTCAAGCCGGATCTGCGGACTGCTATTTGTGGTGGCTTCGTTATTGCGCGCCTCTTCGAATTGGCGGGTGTGCCGAAAGGCGTTCTTCAGGTGCTGCCCGGTCGAGAGGATGCTGGTGAGGCTCTGTGCAAGGACCCCAATGTGGCGATGATCCAATTTACCGGGTCGAGCAGGGCGGGGCGAATGGTCGGACAGGTGGCTGGACAGCATCTCAAGAAGGTGTCCCTCGAACTTGGCGGCAAGAACTCACTTATCATCCTAGACGACGCAGATCTGGATACCGCCGTTCGTGCCGCCGCCTTTTCGGCGTTCTTTCATCAAGGACAAGTTTGCATGAGCGCTGGACGCATTCTCGTGCAGAGAAACATCTTCGACGCTTTCAGCGATGCGCTCGTCAGATATGCGAAGACTTTGAAAGTTGGCAACCCTCTCGACCCTTCCGTTGCCCTCGGTCCGATGATCAATCAGCATCAGCTAAATCATGCACTAACCCTGATTGACCGCTCCGTCACCGAGGGAGCTCGGCTGCTAACGGGAGGCAAGGCGGAGGGCCTGTTTCTTCAGCCCTCCGTGCTGGCGGAGATCTCACCCACCAATCCGGCCTATCGTGACGAGCTCTTCGCTCCGGTCGCGGTGCTTGTCCCATTTGAGACGGATGTACAGGCCGGGCAAATGGCGAATGATACCGAATATGGGCTCTCTGCTGTGATCATCTCGCGCAACATCGGCAGGGCAATGGCAATTGGCGAGCAATTACGAACGGGTTTGCTACACATCAATGATCAGACGATCAACGACGATGTGGTCAATCCCTTCGGCGGCTCCGGCACATCGGGCAATGGCACATCGATCGGCGGTATCGCTAACTGGGAAGAGTTCACTCAATGGCAATGGGTGACGATCAAAGCTGAGCTGCAGCCCTATTCACTCTAAACTCGACACTCGATCACTGACTGAATGACCAATGCGCCCGTGGCGCTGATTGTTTCTCTAAGTTCCCGGCGGAGTGTTCACCAAGCTCCCTCCCACTTGGCCGTACTCTACTACCAAGAGTACGGCCTCTCTTTTCGGATCAAGGCAAGATCTGTTCGAAGGCTATCGAGTTGATCCGGACTCGTAAAGCTCGATCAACGTCTGTCTTCGACACACGCAAATCTTTTTTGGGTAGATTGGCCAAAGCCTTGGCCATCCCGATCTTAGCTTTGAGCAATAGCAGGAAGCGCTCGCTCGCGGCGGCTTGACCTGCCACTGAATTTTCATCCAGCAGCAGTTAGAGTCTCGGAGTTCGCGCCAAGTGAGGCTGCTGCGCGCGCGTGGAGAAAGAGTGCGGTTGCTACGATTAGGTGAAGCCCAAAGCGGAAACGCCAATGGTATCGCTATAGCGCACCGAAACCTGATCTCGCCCTGCACGCTTGGCGCGATACAAAGCTTCGTCTGCAAGGCCAAGTACTTTCGACAATCCCTCGCTTCCCTTGGAAACCGCCAGCCCAATGCTAACCGTGACCTTGGTCAAGGCACCATTTCGGGCAACTTCTCTCTGCCCGCAAGCCTGCCGCAACTGCTCAGCGAGTAAAACTGCATCGCTCGGAGATACGCCCAACAGCAGCGCCGCGAATTCTTCGCCTCCATGCCTGCCAATCACGAGGCTATGCTCCTTCGCGAACGACTTGAGCACGTCCCCGATTTCAACCAGCACCGCATCACCGAAATCATGACCGTATTGATCATTTATGCCCTTGAACCGATCGATATCCATCATCAAGCCTATAGCGGGAAGGTGACGATCGTATGCCTCTGCGAGAGCCTTGGCTGCAACCTCGTTAAATCCTCTTCGATTCAAGAGACCGGTGAGTTGGTCAACTCTCGAAAGTCTTAGGAGCTCGGCCTGGGTCGCGATCAACTTTTGCTGCAGCAGGTTGCTGCGCAGGCTCATGGCGCCTCCAATTCCAATGGAGGCGAGCGTACCAAGCAGAGCGACGCAACCTGTCGCATAAAGGCTGCTCACGTTGCCCTCCGGTCCGAACAGATAGGCGTATGCTAGCCAAACCAGCGGAACAGTTAAGACAAGCCCGATCGCAACGTCGCGAACCGTCCGACGGTACACATCTCCCAACGTCATTAAGGGATCATTCATCAATCGCGCTCCGTGACTTTTTGAAAGCCTAGGAGGGATCGACTGGTCGTCATCTTAAAATGCTTGGGGACTTAACAGCGTTACTAACAGGAGGTTAAATTCGGAGCCAGAAATAGGCATTGACGCTCTCCTGTCGAGTCGCCTGCCGGCACGCGCCCGGCGCAGGCCCGCTGCCACGACCGGTATGCGCAACATGCATGGGCTAATTTCCACTATTGGCAGGCCTCTAGACCGCCTGCAGCTTCCTTGAAGCCAGAAACTGCGTGAATCGCAAAGCCGAGCCATCGTCTGCCGAGCAGACGCGTCTCTAAATTCAAGCCTTGGCGCCGCTCTCGCGCGTTTGCAGCGCATGGTAGCGCAACTTCTTCCGTGTCTCGTCGAGGCGATCGCCGCGCAGCACGGCTTCGCGGATCTTCTCCTCTGCGGCTGCGATCTGTCCGGCGACTTCGATCACCTCTTGGACGCGGCTCGCCGGGATGCAGATCACGCCGTCGCCATCCCCGACCAGCCAATCGCCAGGCGCGATGCGGATACCGGCAATTTGCACGGTCACATTGTAGGCGTCGGCAGTGACGCGATCCTTGCCAGTCCGCATCGTGTTGGCCCGGGCATAGATCGGATAGTCGAGTTCGATGCTGCGGTCGATATCGCGGCAGACGCCGTCAATGACGGTGCCGCCGATGCCGCGGCGGTCGGCGACCAGGGTCAGAATGTCGCCCCAGACCGTGGCGTCCATGCGACCGTCATTGTCGATGACGACGATCTGGCCGGGCTGCACATCATCGATATAGTCGCCGACCGAACCGCCGCTCTGGCCGGTCGGTAGCATTCGGATCGTAAAGGCCGGGCCGGCAAGACGCATCGAGCGCGCAAACGGCATGATCCCGAGACACTGCCCCTCGATGCCCAGTCGATCCAGTGCATCTGACAGGGTCGTCACCCCGAATGTCTTGAGGTTTTCAGCCGCGTCCTGTGTCATTTGCTGCGCTACCCTTTCAGCATATCTTCGTAGTTCCCGGCCATGACGTTGCCGATCGCTTCGCCGCGATCGATGGCTGCCGCCATCGCCCGCTCGCGCCCAAAAATGTCCTCGGCTCCGTAGCGATGATCTCCTCGGCGCGGAGTTGGTCGACGAACACCACGCCGCTGCCATCGGCTAGGACATAGTCTCCCGGCTTGACGGCGACGTTGCCGAACGTGATCGGCTCCTGGAACGAATGCTCCGCGATCCGGCCGCGAGCGGTCACGGGTACGGCTGCGCGCGCAAAGACCGGAAGCCCGAGCGCGCGACTTTCATCAAGGTCTCGGCAGGCGCCGTCAATCAGAATAGCGGAAACGCCCTTCTTGACGGCGCCGAGGCTGAGCAGGCCGCCCCAGCCAGACACATCGGTCCGTCCGCGATGCTCGACGACGATGATGTCGCCACGTTCTGCCGCCATCACCGCTCCCGCGCCGAGGTGGCGTTTCGGGAGGTTCGGCAGAGGTGCGCCGAGCTTCGTCGTAACGGCTCGTCCGGCGACTCGCGTCGGGCCGGTGAGGGCCGAGACTCCGATGACAGCGCCCGGCAAGTTGAGCTTGTCGAGCGCGTCGGACACCGCGCAGGTGTCGAGTTCCATCAGTCTGGCGACAATGTCAGATGTCGTTGAGGTGGTCACTCGAGAACCGCCATGGCATCGCATTGGACCAGCATGTTGGCCGGCAGATGATCGTTCTGGAATGTATGCCGTGCAGGTCGCGAAGCTGCATCGGGGAACGCTTCCAGCCAATGCTTGTTGACGGCCGGTCGGGCTTCCGGAACCTTGACGTAAACCGTCATCTTGACGATGCGATCCATCGCACCTCCGGCTGCCGCCATGATGCGCTTGAGATTGTCGAACATCAGTTCAACCTGTTTCTCGACCTCGTCAGGAATCTTTCCTGCCGCGAGATCCAACCCATAGACACCGCCGGTCATGACGATATTGCCGACGCGAGACGCTGCGGGTATCGGCTGAGCGCCATGGCTGAAGCCTTCGATTTCGATGCTGCGGCGTGCAGTCATTGCTGCTCCTCCCCAACCGGTCAGACGTCAAGCCGCGCGAACAGACGGCGCGCGTTGCCTTCGAAAATGCCCTTCTTGTCAGCTTCGCTGATCTCGGTGATCGATTCGATTACCGGCCTGATGTCGTCATAGGGCTTGCCCGAATTTGGATCGATGCCGCCGCCGCTGCCCGGCCGCTCGGTGCCGAAGACGCACCGATCGGCGCCGACCACGTCGAACAGCAGCTCCAGCGATTTCTTGTAGTGCAGTACCGTATCGAACCAGAAGCGCTTGAGCGTCTCGTCGAAAGTCTCGGCCTTCGCCCCCGAGGCGGCGGCGAACATTTGGCGATTCGAGCGCCAGCGACCGACTTGATACGGCACGGAGCCGCCGCCATGGCTGATCAGCAGCTTCAAGCTGGGAAAGCGCTTGAACACGTCGGACCGGGAGATCGAGGTGATGGCAAGGCTCTCTTCCGTGATGAAGTGCTCGTCATACGTTTCGCGGCCGCAGCAGGCGCAGCTGTGGATGTGACCAGGGATATCGTGCTCGCAGAGGAATTCGTATAGGGGATACCAATAGGAATCGCCCATCGGCGGCGACTTGCCGGCCCCCTCCGAAGGATCGGGATTGATCAACACGCCCAGAAAGCCGAGATCGTTGATGCACCGCTTGATCTCGTCGAACATCTTTTCAACCGGCACGCCCGTCGCTTGAGGCAGGCCGCCCACGCCGCGGAAGCGCTTGGGGTGCAACTTGATCGTGCGTGCGATCATGTCGTTGTTGTCCTGCGCCCAGCTGACGATGTCGTCCCAGCGGTTCTCGCCATGCAGCATCATGAAAGGCCGGGGTGAGAGAACCTGGATGTCGGTGCCGACGCCGTCCATGATCTGCACGTTCTGGGCTGCTGATTTCTCAAGCTCTGCATCCGGGATCTTGGCGTGATAGATGCCGTATTGGCCGCGCGCGACCTGGAGATTTCCGCGATGGGCGTAGAAGCTCGGCGGCGCGACGAGATGCGCGTGGGCGTCGATGATCATGCGGACATTTCTCCCTGGATGGATAGCGCGGGTCTTGCGACCACTAAATCTTCCACATGGTATAATTAAAAAGCGACCGTCGCAAGCCCTGGGAATTGCGTCGAGGCGATTGCCATTCGCGATCGCTCGTAGCAATATAGTCCATCTGGTAAAATTAAAAGAGAGGAAATGTCCAATGGCGAAAATCGTTCTCGGCCTCGCCGCGTCGCACACCCCCATGCTCGCGCTGGAGGGAAAGCGTTGGAGCGAGCGCGCGGCTGACGATCTCAAGAACAAAGCTCTCAATCTCTCCGATGGCCGCTATGTGTCCTACGACGAGCTCGCCCGCGAAAACGGCGCTCCTTATGCGGCGCTGGCGACCGAGGCGAAGTTCCTGGAGATCGAGGCCGCATCGCAGAAGGCTCTGGATTACATGGCCGACCGCCTGGCGCAGGTTGCACCCGACGTCGTGCTGATCGTGGGGGACGATCAGGCCGAATTGTTCAGCCTATCCAACATGCCCGCAATCTCCATCTTCTATGGAGAGGAGATCCTGACGCATGAGCGCCATCTCACGCCGCAGACGCCGAATTGGATCGGCACGGTCATGAAGGGATATGCCATGGATGCAGTCCATACGTTTCCGGGCTGTCCAGAGCTCGCCCGCGAGCTGATCCATGGTCTGATCGAGAACGACGTGGACATCGGAGCAGCAGCGAAGGTGGATGACCCGCACAAGGCCGGATTCGGCCATGCCTACGGCTTCATCATCGAGCGGCTGTTCAAGGGAAAGTCCATTCCGGTTCTGCCGGTCCTGCTGAACACCTACTTTCCGCCCAATGCCCCGACGGCACGACGCGCCTATGGCGTCGGACAGGCGATCGCGAGCCTCATTTCACGGTCGAAGTTGGATGCCCGAGTGGCCGTGGTGGCCAGCGGCGGCCTGAGCCATTTTGTCGTGGACGAGAAGCTCGATCGCAAGGTGCTCGATGCGATCAAGCGCAAGGACGTGTCCGTCCTCAAGTCGCTGACCAGGGGAGAGTTGAACTCCGGCTCTTCGGAACTCCTGAATTGGGTGATGGTCGCGGGCATGTCCGAGCATCTCGACAACGACTGGACGGAATACTATCCAGGCTATAGGACCCCGGCCGGTACAGGCACGGGTATCGGCTTCGCCGTCTGGTCCTAAATTTCCCGGCACAGCGAGCGACTGCCGCCGGCGAGGCGACTTGCCGGCGGAGTTCACGCCTGTGTCGCTCCGGTCTGTGTGTTCCGCTTGTGCGCGTCGGGCGCGGTGTTGACAAACCGGTCGCTCCGGCGGATAGGCTTCGTGCGGACATGGCATGCCACGCGGAGCTGTTTTGGCGACGGATCTGACCAAGGAAACCCTCGACGAGGTCGTGAATCAGCGCCGGCGCCAGCAGCGTTCCCTCGACACAAGGGAACGGATCCTGGAGGCCGCTTTCGAGGAATTCGCCGAGCGTGGCTTTGAGGGAGCGTCGACACGGACGGTTGCAGCCAAGGCCGGCGTTCAGCATCCGCTCGTGACTTATCATTTCAAGAACAAGGACGGGCTTTGGCGCGCCGTCCTATCAACGACGAGCGTGAATTTCAGCCGGCACTTCCAAGACTACCTTGCCGGCGTCTCTAAGCAGGACGAGGTGGGACAGCTCAGGGTTCTCCAGGAGCAGTTCATCCGCTTCGCCGCTGCCAATCCGAACTTCCATTGGCTGATGTCACACGAGGGAAAGCGCGAGAGCGAACGGCTGACCTGGCTAGTCGAAGATCGGGTCCGCAACTATTTCAACGTCGTCGCGAAGCTCATCCGTGCGGCTCAAAAGCAAGACCGTTACGTCGAGGGCGATCCCTATCATCTCCAGTATCTGTTCATCGGTGCGGTAACGCGTATCTTCATGCTTTCGGCCGAGGTCCAGCAGGTGATGGGCCACTCGCCTTTTTCAAAGAAATTCGTTGATGAGCACATCCGCACCTGCTGCGCGCTGTTTTTCCGCGAGCCGGCAGAGCAACCTCGCCGGCGTAAGCTCGCTCCGCGAAACAAAGACGCAAAACGCGTTACCAAGCGAGCGGCAAGCTCCTGAAGCCGCGCACCATCAGGTGACGAACACGAACTGCGCGGGCGAGGTCAATCTCGAAGTCCCCGAAAGTGCTCAGCACTTTCGGCAGAATGGTGCGGAGCATGGCGCGTGTCGCGGGGGCGCCGAGGCAAATATGCGGCCCCGAACCGAAGCCGAAATGGCGAACCTTGCCCCGGTCGACATTGAAGGTCTCGGCATTTGTAATTGCGCTCTCATCGCGATTGGCGGAGCCGTAAAGCAACACCACCCGGCTGCCTGCTGGAATGTCGGTTTCGCTGAGGGCGACCGGGCTGGAAGTGATCCGCGCGAAACACTGTGTCGAGGTATCCCAGCGCACACCCTCTTCGATGGTAGCTTCGACCAAGCTCTGATCGGCCAGGATGCGCGATCGCTGCTCGGGGTGGCGCCAGAGCGCATGGACCAGGTTGGGTAGAAAGTGGCCGATGGAGGCATTGCCGGCCAGGAGCACGGTCATCATGTTTGCGACGATCTCGGTATCCGTGAGGGGCGCTCCATCCTGTTGAGCAGCGATCAGGACCGAGAAGAGATCGTCCCCACGTTCGACACGCCGGCGTTCCAACTCCTCGGACAGCAGCGCAATGACCTTGGCGCGTTCTTCCTCGGAGAGCGCAGGCCCCGCGGGGCCGGAATTCCCGCGAAATAAACGCTCCGACAGCTCGGCTGCGCGCTGCGCCGAATCGGGTCCCAGCCCCAGCATCCTGCCTAGCGCGCCGAACAGCACCGGGCGGCTCACTTCGGCGACAAAGTCGCATCGGCGCCGGGTGCCAAGCGCTTCCAGGCCCTTAGCGAGAGTATCGCGGATCCAGGGCAGAACCAGCTCGATACGCGCCGGGCTCAGTCCCCGCATGATGATCCGGCGAAGCTCGTCATGCCGTGGCGGGTCGATCGAGCCGAGCGTCTTGCCCACGCGCAGCGGAGAATCGCTGAGGGCGTTCCCGGCGGAGGACGAGAGCAGGACGGGATTGTTCAGTGCATAGGCGATATCCGCATAGCGGCTCACGAACCAGAGCTTTGTGGTAGGGCAATGATAGACCGGACATTCGGAGCGCAGGCGACGATAGGTCGGATAGGGGTCATCGAGAAACCCATTGCCGGTGAGGTCGAACTCGCTCACCTCGTTCACCAGCGGATCGTCAGCTTGTAAAAGCCGCGTACCATCATGTGAGCGACGCGTTCGGCGTTCGCGACGTCGAGCTCATAGTCGCCGAGCGCCGGCAGCAGAGGGGTCATGACCGTTCGCATCATGGCCCGTGCTGCGGGCGCCCCAAGGCAGATATGGGGGCCGGAGCCGAAGCCAAAATGCCGGGTCTTTGGCCGGCTGATGTCAAAGCGGTCCGGATCCGGGATAGCGCGTTCGTCGCGATTGGCGGCCGCGAAACAGACCACGAGCCGGCTGTCTGCCGGAATTGCGATTCCGTGCAGCTTGACCTCCTTCGTGGTCTGCCGTCCGAAAGCCTGGGTTGACGTATCCCAGCGAACGCCTTCGTTCACGGCGGCATCCAGCAGGGCCGGATCGGCCTGCAACTTGCGACGCTCGTCCGGATTGGTCCAGAGCGCGTAGATCAAGTTAGAGAAATAATGCCCGATGGACGCGTTGCCCGCGAGCAGGACGGTCGACATGTTGCCCAGAATCTCGCCGTCGGAAAGTGGTGCTCCCCCCTCCTGTGCGTCGAGCAGGAACGAGAACAGATCGTCACTGCGGTCCTTGCGACGTCGCTCGAGCTGCTCGGTGAGCAGTTCAAACACCCCTTCCATCAAGCCCGGCCTCGCAGCCGGGCCCATCGGTCCCGTATCGGTATGAAAGATGTCCCGCGACAAATCCGCCGCCCGGTCCGCAGCTTCGCCGTCCAACCCGAGCATCCGCCCGAGTGCGCCATAGAGGATGGGCCTGCTGATATCTGCCATGAAGTCGCACTCACGACGGGTGCCGAACTTGTGCAGCAGTCGATCGACGTCGCGCTGAATGGCGGGCAGCATGGATTCGATGCGCGCGGGCGTGAAGCCCTTCATCACCACACGGCGAAGTTCGTCATGACGCGGCGGATCGGTCGATCCGAGCGTCCTGCCCACCCGCAAGGGTGAATCGACCAGCGCATTGCCACGCGCCGAAGAGAAGACCTCGTAGTCGTTGAGGATGCGCGCCACGTCCTCGTTTCGCGTGATGATGTAGAACCCGCTCCCTTCGTGCAGATAGACCGGATGGTCGTCGCGCAACACCTTGTAGGTGGGATAGGGGTCGTCCACGAAGTTCCGCTCCTCGGGATCGAAACGAAAGGCCATGTGGTTCTCCCAGGAAATTATTATTACGCTAAATCTACCATATGGACAGTATAATGAGCAAGCCTTCGGCTACGCGGCGCGACCGGGTTTGCGGATGCCGACATATTGTTCGAGGGCACCGCGATCCGCCGCAATAGCGCTGCTTTCTCCGTTGCGAACGGCAATGCCGCGCTCCAGGATGATCGCCTGCCGCGCCAGCCTGAGCGCGAAGCCTGCGTGCTGCTCGATCAGAATGACCGCCATGCTCTCGGTCTCGGTGATCGCGGTGATGCAGCGCGCGACGTCCTGCGCGACGACGGGGGCGAGGCCTTCGAGCGGCTCGTCGAGCAGCAGCAAGCGCGGGTTCGTCACCAGGGCTCGACCGATCGCCAGCATCTGCTGTTCGCCGCCCGACAGCTGATCTCCGAAATTGGTGCGACGTGCCTTCAGACTTGGAAACATCTCGAAGATGCGCTCGATTGTCCAAGGTCCGTTCGTCGCGGCAATCTGCAGGTTCTCCTCGACAGTGAGGGGGGCGAATATCTCGCGGCCTTGCGGCACCCACCCGATGCCCAGTCGGCATCGCCGGTGTGGCGCTAGGTCGGCGATCTCGTTGCCGCGAAAACGAATTCGCCCCGAGCGGGGCGTGAGATGACCCGCAAGGGCGAGCATCAGGGTTGATTTTCCGGCCCCGTTTCGGCCCAGAACCGCAAGAGAGCCGCCGGCCTCAATCGCGAAGGACAGTCCGCTGATGACGATTCCTTCACCATAGCCCACGTTGAGCTGGTCGACCTCGAGCAGCGGCTCAGTCACGGTCATCTCCGAGATAAATCCGCCGCACCTCCGGGTCGGTCGCGATCTCGCCGGGCTTGCCTTGGCGAAATACCGAACCGGCGACGAGAACGGTGATCGTGTCGGCAAAACGAAAGACCAGATCCATGTCGTGCTCGATGAAGAGAACGGCGATCTGATCGGGGAGGGATTCGATAGCCTGCATCAGCTCAAAGCTCTCGCCGGCGGGAACTCCCGCCGCCGGCTCGTCCAACAGCAGCACGCGGGGACGGCCGGCGAGGGCGAGAGCAATCTCCACAAGGCGCTGGCGACCGTAAGATAGTTCGGCAGTCCGCCGCAGGCAGTCGCGGTCAAGCCCGACCGAACGCGCCAACTCATACGCCTCGTCCGTGGTGTCGGGCTGCCGATGTAAGGCCTGAAGAGGCCTGCCAAGCCGTCCGCGGCGCCGGGCGACCGCGAGCATGATCGATTCCAGCGGCGTCAGATGCGGGAACAGGGCGTTAATCTGGAAAGTCCGCCCCAATCCGCGTGCGACACGCTGATCGGTGCTCAATCGATCGATTGGCTCGCCCTCCAGCAGAATGCTGCCGCTGCTCGGGGCCAGCACGCCGGTGAGCAGGTTGATCAGCGTGCTCTTGCCGGCGCCGTTCGGCCCGATCAGGGCATGTCGACCGCCTGCCTTTAGCACGAGGCTGACGGCATTGGTGACCTTCAAGGCGCCAAATTGCTTGCAAAGGTCGCGTGTCTGGAGCGCGGCAACCGTCATCTCGCTCGCCTCCAGCGCACGATCTTGCTCCGAACCAGGCTCACGACGCCGAGTAGGCCGCCTCTAGCCGTCAACACGATCGCGATCAGCACCAGGCCGAGCCAGAACATCCAATATACAGGATTGACCGTCGACAGCAGGTCGCGCATCCAGATGAACGCGGCAGCCCCAATGAAGCCGCCGATAAGCGTGCCAATTCCGCCGACGATCAGCATGACGAGGGCCGACACCGATCGTTCGAAGCTCAACGTTTCCAGTGCGACGATCTGTGTGGTCTGCGCCAGCAGCGCGCCTCGCCGCCGATATCGTGAAAGCGATCATCTTGCGCCGTGTGATGGAGACGCCGAGCATCGGAACGCGGGTCTGGTTCTCGCGAATGGCCTGCAGCGCGAGACCCTCCGGCGAGTGGACATAACGCCGGGCGACAAGATAAAGCGTCAATGCGCTGCAATAGGCATACCAGAACGCGGTTCGGCCGAAGAGATCGAACTCGAACAGCCCGAGCAGCGGCCACATCTCGATTCCCTGGAGACCGCTGTCGCCGCCGGTGAGCCAAGGCAGGCGGCTTGCGCCTTCATAGAGCAGAAGCCCGATGCAAAGCGTCACCATGAGCACTGCGGCGCCGCGGACTTTTGCAATCAGCGTGCTGAAGGCGAAGCCGAGAGCGCCGGTCACGAGCCCGGCAGCAAGAACGCCGGAGATCGGCTCGCCCCAGCCATGCGCAGCGAGCAATCCCGCCGTGTAGGCGCCGAGTCCGAAAAAGGCGGCATGTCCGAAGGACGGAATCCCGCCATAGCCGAGCAACAGATCGAGCGACATCGCAAACAGGCCGCCGATTAGGATCTGTGTGAGAAGGACGAGCTTGCCGGGAAAGAGGACATAGCAGGCCGCTGCAGCGATCCAAAAGACCAGCTCGACCAAGGTCCATCTGGCGCGAAAGCGCACCGCAGTTCGCGCGAGGTCGAGAGTGATGTCGCTCATTGCGGACGGCCGGCTAGGCCTTGCGGGCGCACCGTCAGGACGGAAAGCGCCGTTGCATAGATGATAAACGCGCCGATCTCCGGAAGCAGATATTTCCCGGCCACGTCAAGGACCCCGAACATGAGGCAGGCGGCAAACGTTCCGCGCAAGGAGCCGAGCCCGCCGACGCTGACCACGATCAGCAACTCCGTCAGAAATTTGATGGGGAAGTTCGGGTCGAGGCCAAGGAGCTTCACGCTGAGCGCGCCGCCTAGTCCAGCAAGCGCGGAGCCGAGAGCGAAGGCGAGGGCGTACAGTCTTGCGACGTCGATGCCGCAGGATGCCGTCATCCGCCGGTTGAAAACGGCCGCCCTTATCCTGGCGCCAAAATTCGTATGATCGATCAGAACAAGCAGCGACAGAAGAAGTGCCGTGCCGAAGCCGATCAGAAAAAGCCGGTAGCGGCTGACCTCGACAGCGCCGATGCGGACGTTTCCGTCCAGCCATGAAGGCACCGCGATCGCCATCTGCTCTGGACCGACCAGATAGGTGGCTGCGGCAATCGACACGTAGACGACGCCGATCGTCAGCAGGACCTGTTCCAGCTCCGAGGCCTCGTACAGTCTCCGGAAAAGGCTGCGCTCGAGGATCGCACCCACGGCGGCCGCGATGGCGGCAGCCGCTGCCACCGCCGCAAGGAACGGCCACCCGGCCTTGCCGATCAGCAATGCCGCCGTGTAGCCTCCAACCATGGCCAGCGCCGCATGCGCCATATTGGCGAAGCCCATCAGCCCGAGCGTGATGGAGAGGCCACCAGCCATCAGAAACAGCACGAACCCATAAGCGATGCCGCCGATCAGAACGTTGACGAAGCCGACCATGATCTAGCGCGCCGATCCAGGATCCTTGACGTCGGGAATGGTCGCAAACTCCAAATTGACCATCTGTCCGTCCCGATTCTCGACCCTTCGGAAGTAGATGTTCTGCACGATCTCACGGGTCGACGGGTCGATCGCAATCGGGCCGCGCGGGCTTTCGAATCTTGTTTGCTTCAGAAGCTCGATCGTGCGCTCGGGATTGAGATCGCCCTTCTGCGCATCAACGACCGTATAGATGGCACGCAGGACGTCGTAGCTGACGACCGGTATGAAACCGAGCGGCCGGCCCTGCGCGACCGCGTTGAACGCGGCTGCGAACTCTCGGTTGACCTCCGAATCATGCGTCGGGGTGTAATGGAAGGCCGTAACAACTCCGAGAGCGGCCTCGCCCGCGGCAGGTAGTGACGATTCGTCCGTGATGTCCCCGATGCCGATGATCTTGGCCGGATCCAGCCCTGCCTCCTTGAACTGGCGGAGAAAGATCGGCGTCAATTCGCCGGCAGCCATGAACACGAAGATGCCATCCGGGTTCGCGTCCTTGATGCGCTGGATATAGGCGGAGAAGTCCGTGGCCTTGAGCGGCGCCCGCACAGATCCGGCAATCACGCCGCCGGCCGCTTTGTATTCACGGACGAACATCGCCTCCGCATCGAGGCCCGGCTCGTATTCATGCACGAACGTATATACGGATTTCAGCTTTTGCTTGGCGGCGTAGAGCGCGAGCTGCTGCGCCATTTCGGTGGTCGTGAAGCCGAACCGAACGGCGAAGGGATGCTTGGCGAGGATGCCCGAAGTTGCCGAGTTGACGATGAGGAGGGGCACCTTGGCGCTGGTCGATAGCGGCGCAACAGCCATTGTGTTGGGCGTGTAGTCCATTCCTGCGAGGAAATCGACATTCTCGCTGACGATCAGCTCCTGGGCCAGGCGGCGGGCCACGTCAGGTGCGGGTCCCGTCGTGTCGCGCTTGATGATCTCGATCCTGCGACCGGCGACCGTAGTGCCGAACTTGCGGAAAAACACCTGGATCGCGGCATCGGACGCGGCGCCGGCCGCGGCGCCCGGCCCGGTATAGCTCATCAGCCAGCCGATCTTCAGCGGACGGTCGTCGGCCTTTGCCTGAATGCTGACGGCCAACATGGCCGCGGCCACGATTGCGATCCTGGCGATCATGCCGCTTATCCTCCCTTAGACTGATCATGCGGGGTCTCTCCCGGACCCTTGATACAAATTAGACCATATGGAAAATATATGCAAGATAGCGCGAGGCCGGTGGGGCTGCCCTAGCAGGACACGGTCTGACAGAAGCGAGCACAAGGGAGGGGAGATGAACGCAGATATCGGAGTTACGATCGCGAAAGCCCGCGAGCATTCGATTGGCGATCTCTTGCGCCGCTCGGCTGCCCGCGAGCCGAGCAAGCTAGCCTTGAGCTGCGGCGCGGTGCGCTGGACGTTTGCCGAACTGGACGCGATCTGCAATCGACTGGCGCGTGGCCTACCCGGCCTCGGCGTCGGGAAGGGCGACCGTCTCGCCGTGCTGTCGCGCAACTCGCATGCCTTTGCGGCGCTGCGCTTCGCGGTAGCGCGGATCGGCGCGGTGCTGGTGCCGATCAACTTCATGCTCAATCCCGACGAGATCAATTTCATCCTGAAAAGCTCCGGCGCCAGGCTGCTCGCGACCGGCCCCGATTTCGTCGAGGCCGCACGCGCCGCGAGCAGTAAGGGCTGCGCGGTGGAGAAGCTCATCTGGTTGCCGGGCGAGGATCCCGCTGCGCAGCCGGCGGGCCTCACCAGCTTCGACGATCTTCTCGATGCCGACAGCTCGTTGTTTGAGGCCTCCGTCGACAGCCGCGATCTCGCACAGATTGTTTACACCTCGGGCACGGAATCCCTGCCCAAGGGTGCGATGCTGAGCCATGAAGCCGTGATGTGGCAGTATGTGAGCTGCATCATCGACGGCGGCATGAGCGCCGACGATAAAGTGCTGCACGCGCTGCCGCTCTATCATTGCGCTCAGCTCGACGTCTTCCTCGGCCCGCAAGTCTATCTCGGCGCCTCCGGCGTGATCACGGGCAAGCCGACCGCAGACAACATTCTGGCGCTGATCCAGGCGCACGGGATCACCTGCTTCTTCGCGCCGCCGACGATCTGGATCGCGATGCTGCGCTCGCCAAATTTCGACAAGAGCGATCTGTCGTCGCTGCAAAAGGGCTATTACGGCGCTTCGATCATGCCGGTGGAGGTGCTGCTCGAGCTCCAGCGCCGCCTGCCCAACGTCAAGTTCTGGAACTTTTACGGTCAGACCGAGATCGCGCCGCTTGCGACCGTGCTGACGCCCGAGGACCAGCTCCGCAAGGCGGGCTCCGCCGGCAAACCCGCCATCAACGTCGAGACCCGCGTCGTCAACACGGCAATGGAGGACGTTGGCGTCGGCGAGATCGGCGAAATCGTACACCGCTCGCCGCATCTGTTGTCGGGCTATTACAACGATCCCGTGAAGACCGCGGCGGCTTTCGCTGGCGGCTGGTTCCACTCCGGCGACCTCGCCACCGTCGATGCCGAGGGCTACATCACCGTTGTCGACCGCGTGAAGGACATGATCAAGTCCGGCGGCGAGAATGTCGCCAGCCGCGAGGTCGAGGAGATGATCTACAAGATCCCGGCGATCTCCGAGGTCGCCGTCGTGGGCCTGCCCGATCCGCACTGGATCGAGGCCGTAACCGCGATTGTCGTGGTTAAGAGCGGCGAGAAGCTCGACGAGGATGCCGTCATCACGCATTGTGCGGGATCGATGGCGCATTTCAAGGTGCCCAAGCGCGTGATCTTTGTCGACAGCCTGCCGAAGAATCCGTCCGGCAAGCTGCTCAAGCGGGAATTGCGCCAGCGTTTCATCGGCGGCGAGACGCTCGACAAGGCGATCCAGAAAAACTTCGGGGCTTGAGGCGGCCACCCAGCCGCTCGCGGCAGGTTGGGGCCTTCGCCAGGGTTTATTGAGGTCTGTTAATGCGACACGGTCAGAAGAAGATTCCGAGCACGATTCTCATTTTCGGTGCAGCGGCTCATATCGGCGGCCCACTTGCGCACTTCTTGCGCGAGGAGGCGCCGCAGATCAAGCTGCGCCTCGTAACAAGCAATCCCGCCAATTGTGACGTCCTTCGCCGCGAGCACCCGCATGCGGAGGTCGTCATTGCCAGCTATTTTGATCTCGCATCGCTTGAGAAGGCGGTCGACGGAATGGAAGGAATCTTCGTACTGACCAGAAGCGGCACGAACGAGGCCGACGCGATGACAAATCTCGTTGTCCTGCTCAAGAAGGCAAGGTCCGCCGTTCACGTTATACGTCTTGTCGGCCTACAACCCGAAGCGAATCGAAGGCGAATTCCTCAGTCTCTCCGCGAGCATGGTCTTGGTTTACCCATCCAACACCCCATCGCAAAAGAAATCCTCGACGAAAGCGGTCTGCCTGTCACCTACCTGAACATCGGCGCAACCTTCATGGACAACTTCTACTGGATGAAGGACGGCTTGAGGAAGGAGCGAAAGCTGATCTGGCCCGAACGCTTGATTCCCTATATCGATCCACGCGACATTGCGGAAGTGGCCGGACGTCTTTTCCTGTCGAGCAATCATCGGCACATTGGTCAATTTCACACTCTGAACAACGGACAGGACATACTGAGGTTCAGCGACGTCGCCGATCTCATGACCAAGGTTTTTCAGGAAAGAATTGTTCACGACGGCAGCAGAGCGGGCTTCTTCGAGGCGTACCGGGAGCTCGGAGAGATCCGGCTGCACTATCTCTGGGATTTCTTCCAGTACGAAGAACAGAACGAGGTGGTTTGGGCGCGCAATGACTTCGTTGAGCGCACCCTAGGACGGATGCCCGTCTCCTTGAGCGAATGGCTGGCCGAACATCGGCAAGCCTTGCTGTTCGGAATATAGGCCTAAAGCGCCCTCGCGCGATGGAGATCTAGGGATCATTGCCCAGCGGGACCTCCGCTATATCGTACTCATGAAACGCTTTAAGTGGCGCGCAACTGGACACCCGGTTTGCCTGAGGCTGATTGCTGCTACCATCCATTTGGAGGGGCGAAGACATGCTGCGATGAGCGAAGCTGCATCGTGGGAGCGTGCCGCCGGGATAATTCGACGCCAATCGATCCCCTGAGAGCCTTCGGGAAGCACCGCCATGGCTGGTTAGGAGCTCGGCATCAGGATCGGCGCGGCGCGACCGGTATCTTGCGCCCGCGCCCCCAGACAACAAAGACGCTAAGGGCCAGCAAGATGAAGTTGAGAGGCGTGAGCTCGGCCTCGCCGCGAGAGACATGAAAAACGATAGCGAAGACCTGCAACACGGAGCAGCCAAGCGCGGCAAGCACTGTCAGCCGCGGCATAATCCGGGTTAACGCAGGCACGAGAACGCCAATTCCTCCGGCGAGGTCGATCAGTCCGATGACCCGGACAAATGCTTCAGAGTGCTGACCTGTCCATGGCATCATTGCCGCTAACTGCGGAATCGGCATGAACAGCTTCGCGAGCCCGGACGAAGCGAACACGCAAAAGAGGAGGGCTTGAGCGATCCAAAGGCTCACGCATAGGGGACGTTCCCGCGGGGCGGCTTGGGCGGTGGCGGTGGACATGGCAGGCACTCCGACGATCACAGGGCTGTCACCATGTTTGGTCGCTTCACGATTTTGGATCATTATCTGTTTTGGGATGGATTCATTTCCTATATGTTGATGATCTGAATGGATACGCTGGTCAGCATGAAGGTCTTTTGCCTGGTTGCCGAGCTCAAGAGCTTTGCAGCCGCGGCAGAGCGGCTGGGCATCTCGCCCGCCATGGCGAGTAAGCATGTGATGCAGCTTGAGAAGCGTCTGGGCTCACGGCTGCTCAACCGCACGAGCCGACGCGTCAGCCTGAGCGAAAGCGGCGCATTATATTTCGAGCAGACGCGTCAAATGCTCGAGTCCCTGGATGAGGTAGAGGCGGCCGTCAGCAACGTGACCGTAGTTCCTCGCGGCACATTGCGGCTAACCGCACCGGTCTGGATGGCCAATCCGAAGTTTTCGAAAGTCTTGGCAGACTATCAGGCTCGCTATCCACAGGTGCGGCTGAACATCGATCTCAGTGGACGATTGGTCAATCTGGTCGAGGAAGGTTTTGACCTGGCCTTGCGTGCGACGGGCACGCCTGACGAGGCATTGATCGCGCGGCCGATCACAAGGGTCCCATTTTATATGGTTGCCACGCCCGCTTATCTCGATCGCGCAAAGCGCCCGAAGAATCTGGCTGAATTGTCCGGACACAGCCTCTTGCACTATGCGCTGCACTCTCCAGGCGAGAGTATCACCATCCAGGGCGAAAGTGGGACGCAGACTATCAAATTCAACCCCGTTTTGCTCAGCGGCAACGAGACTCTGCTGCACCTGGCCGCCCTGGAAGGCATGGGGCTCGCGGTGCTGCCCAAATGGCTGATCAGCGAGGATCTCGCCGCCGGGCGCCTGGAACAAGTGCTGCCGGAGCAGAGCATCTTCGAAAGCCAATTGTTCGCGGTTTATCCGACGCGCAAATACCTCTCAGCCAAGGTCCGGACATTTATCGACTTCATCGCTGCTGATAAGCGACTGAGATAGCCGGGCCAAAAGCGTGACTGCTGCGGCATCAACTTTACTTACGTCATCGTGAATGTGTGGCTGCTTTCTCGATGTGCTGCCAGAATGCCTCCGCCGCCTGGGCGAGCCGCAGTTTAGGCCGGAATACGTGGATCTCGATCGGCACGTACCACTGCTGCCCGCCTGCCGCGACAATCTCGCCAGAGGCAAGCTGATCACTGATCAGGCTTTCCGGCAGCCACGCCATGCCCCGGCCTGCCTGAACCATCGTGACCAAAAGCTTCGCCAGATGCGACGTGAATGTTGTGTGAAGATGAGCTTGCAAGGGGGAGGTGGCACGCACCGCTTCCAGGATCCGTCCCATCCCTGATTCTGAACGGAAGCTCAAGAACTGTACAGGCGCGCCCTCCGTTCCCGGAAGCTTGAAGCGAGGCTTGCGGTTGCGGCGCGAAACCGGCACCGATGCGGGGATCAGCCGATCGTCACCAACATGCAGCGAGCGAAAATGCGACGGCGTCAACGCCGTCGTGGCGGCCGGATGATAATGGCAAAGCAAAAAATGGGCATCGCTCGCCAAGAGGATCCGTTCGCAGCCTTCCATATGATTGGCAACGAGCTGTACGTTGGGCACGAATGGTAGCTCGGTCTCGATGCGACGCAGCCAATCCGGAAAGAACGTCAGCGACAGCGCATTGGTCGAGGCGAACTTCAGTACGTCCGAGGCACCGCGCGCCCGCTCCTGCGCCTCGAGCCGGCCGGCACTCAATCTGCGCACGATATCGTCAGCAGTGTGACGAAAGGCTTCACCAGCGGGCGTCAGATTGACGCTGTGCGTGGTGCGATCGAGCAGCGATGCGCCAGCCCAGACCTCGAGCGCCTGTATCCTCCGGCTGAGCGCCGGCTGGGAACAGTTTCGCTCCTCTGCGGCCCGTGAAAAACTGCGCGCTGTCGCAACCGCGATGAAATCGTATAACCAGTTGATCTCCATGGAGAGCTCTCGTTTATGCAGGCCTTGCATAACGATATCAGCATCCGGCATTGGATTTCTAGTCGCGCGCGCGTCACGGTGGCCGGAAAGAAGCTTTGGAGGAAGGCGGGATGGCCGCGCGCACGTTGTATGACAAGCTGGTGGACTCCCATGTGGTCCGCAATCTGGATGATGCCGGGCTCGTCCTGCTGTACGTCGACCGAACCGTCCTCAACGAGTATACCAGCCCCCAGGCGTTTGCCGGCCTGCGCGCCGCGGGGCGGAAAGTTTGGAATCCCAAAGCGGCGCTGATGGTGGTCGATCACGTCAACCCTACAGCCGCACAACGCACCCGCGCCATGCCGGATAGCGGCGCCGCGCGCCAAGTTGACTACTTCGCTGAAAACGCCCGGGATTTCGGCATCGAATATTTCGATATTCTCGATCCGCGCCAAGGCATCGAGCACGTCGTCGCCCCCGAGCAGGGCCTCGTCATGCCAGGTATGGTCATCGCCGCCGGCGACAGCCACAGCACCGCCTATGGCGCCTTCGGCGCGCTCGGCTATGGCATCGGGACCTCCGATATCGAGCACTATCTTGCAACCTCGACGGTGCGCTACCGACGCCTCAAAACGATGCGCATCCACCTCACCGGAGACGTCCCGTTCGGGGTCACGCCGAAAGATATCGTCATGGAGATCATCCGGCGGATCGGCGCCGACGGGGCTACTGGCTATGCCGTTGAGTTCACTGGCCCCGTCGTCTCAAACATGAGCGTCGAAGGCCGCATCGTCATGTCCATCATGATCGTCGAAGCGGGCGCGCGTGGTGTCGTGGTCGCCCCGGACCAGAAGGTGCTGGACTATTTAAAGGGCCGGCCGCGCGCGCCAAAGGGCGAGATGTGGGAGCGAGCGGCCAAGAAATGGCTGACGCTCGCCTCGGACCCCGATGCCCGGTTCGACCGCGAGGTTGCGCTCGATGTCGCGGATGTCGCCCCTCTCGTCACCTGGGGAACCAGCCCCGACCAGGCAATTGCAGTGACCGATATTATCCCCGATCCTGCGCAACAGGTGGCGCCTGAACGCAAGGCCGCGGCCCTTCGCGCCCTGAGCTATATGGGGCTTCGAGCCGGTGATCCCATTCAATCCGTCCCGATCGATTTTGCGTTCATCGGCTCCTGCACGAATTCGCGCATCGAGGATTTGCGCGACGCGGCCGAGGTCTTTCGTGGCCGCCGTGTTGCGGCCGGTGTACGGGCAATCGTAGTGCCGGGATCGACCCACGTCAGAGCGCAAGCCGAGGCTGAAGGCCTTGCAAAAGTGTTCACGGATGCCGGCGTCGAATGGCGGCAATCCGGCTGCTCGATGTGCCTTGCCATGAATGACGATGTGCTCAAGCCCGGAGAGCGGTGTGCGTCCTCGACCAACCGAAATTTCGAAGGCCGCCAGGGACCAGGCGCCCGCACGCATCTCATGAGTCCGGCAATGGTGGCCGCGGCCGCGGTCACCGGCCACATCGCTGACGTTCGTTCACTGCTGGGAGTTGCAGGCCAATGATGCCATTCGATCAAGTTTCAGGCGTCGCTGCACCCATGATGTCGCCAAACATCGACACCGACGTGATCATGCCCAAAATGTTTCTTAAGGGCGTGGACCGGAGCGGGCTGGGCGAGGGCGCCTTCAATCTGCTGCGCTTCTCCGCCGGTAAACCCAATCCCGAGTTTATTCTCAATCAGGACGGTTATCGCAACGCTTGCTTCCTCGTGGTCGGCCCAAATTTCGGCTGCGGTTCGAGCCGCGAGCACGCGGTGTGGGGGCTTCAACAGCTCGGCATCCGGGCATTGATCGGCACCAGCTTCGCCGGGATATTCAATGACAATTGCGGCAACAACGGCCTGTTGACGATCTCGCTCGAACCCGATCTCGTAGCTGAGATCGCTAACGCTGTGGCACATCGTGAGCGCAACGACGTCTTCGTTGATCTTGCAGCGCAGACGATCCGCTTCGACCGTGGCCGCCGCCCGATCAAATTCGACATCGAGCCGACGAGGAAAGAGGCGTTCCTGACGGGCCGGGATTTCGTCGCATCAACCCTGGTCCTTGCTGACGACATCCGCGCTTTCGAAGCACGCCATGCTGCGGAGAATCCCTGGATCTTCTGACTGGCAAGCCAGTCCTCGCGGCCAGCAGACTGGCCGCAGCCCGGATGACGAAAATAACAAAATTGGAGGGAACTTTGGTTGACACGACTTTTCGTCCGGCCGCGCCGGAGGCAATCCCTTCGACGAAGCTCAACGGCGTCAAGATCGGCCCGTTGCCAATCAGCATATACGTCGGAGCGGCCATCGTCTGTGCTGCCGCGGTTTACTCTGGAAAGCTCCCGAACGATGTGATCGGCGGTCTCCTGGTCCTCATGCTGCTCGGCTTTCTGCTGGGCAAGCTTGGCCAGACGATACCGGTTCTCAAGCAGATCGGTGGGACCGCGATCCTATGCCTGTTCGTTCCGGCAGCACTGGTAAGCTATGGCTTGATGCCGGATGCCGCCCTTAAAGCAATCACCACGACGTTCCGGACCGCCAATTTTCAATACTTCTTCATCGCCTGTCTCGTCGCAGGCTCAATCCTCGGAATGCCCTACCGCGTCTTGGTTCAAGGCTTCATCCGCATGTTCGTTCCGCTTCTGATCGGGACCATTGCCGCCGTCTCGGCCGGCATTCTGGTCGGGCTGGCATTCGGGTATACTCCCAAGGACACGTTCTTCTTCATCATCATTCCGATCGTCGGCGGCGGCCTTGCCGAGGGCGTATTGCCGCTCTCCATTGCTTATTCCGAGATCTTGCAGCGGCCGCAAGCCGATCTTGTCGCACACATGGTGCCTGCGGCATTGCTCGGCAACGTGGTCGCAATCGTTTGCGCCGGGCTTCTTGCGCGCCTTGGCGAGAGACGGCGCGATCTGAGCGGGCAGGGCATGCTGGTCAAGACCGGCGACAATGACATCCTAGGCGACGTGCGGCCCGATCGGCCTATTGATCTCGGATTGCTGGGAGCAGGTATGGTGCTGTCCTGCGGTCTATTCGTGCTTGGCATGACCCTAGCGCCATTTACAGGGATACCTGGACCGATCATGATGATCATCGCGGCGGTCGCGTTGAAGCTGACCAAGATCCTACCGAACGAGATGGAGCTCGGCGCCTACCAGATCAACAAGTTCATGTCGACCAACCTGACCTTTGCGATCCTCGTCGCCATGGGCGCATTGCTGGTCAAATGGGAACAACTCGTCGCCTCCTTCAACCCGGGATACATCATGATCTGCACCGCGACCGTGCTGGCCATGATTGCCTCCGGCTTTTATGTCGGCAAGTGGCTAAACATGTATCCGGTCGAGGCTGCGATCGTCACCGCCTGCCATTCGGGACTGGGCGGCACCGGGGATGTTGCCATCCTTGGCGCCGCCGATCGCATGGGCCTCATGGCATTCGCCCAGATCGCCACTCGTGTCGGCGGGGCGATCATGATTGTGATCGCGACCCTGCTGCTGAAGTCGCTATCCTGATCTGGCGTGTTGGAGATGCAACAAATGGATCGGCGCGACTTTACAAAGGCCCTATTGGCCATGTCCGCCAGCGCTGGCATGTCAGGTGCAGCGGTCGCGGAGCAGGAGCCAAGCGGCGGCGTCCCTTCGCTTGCCGTGCGCGTCAACGACAAGATCAGGCTGGGTGGCCAACGCAACTTCGACAGAGGACCGGTGACCTCGCGGCAGAACATGCAGTGGCACCAGCGGTGGGGCATTCGCTATCTCGATGTCTCGCTGGAGACGAGAAACGCCGCTCCGGACGTCTTTGGAAGCGATACGCCCGACGAGGGTGCGCTTGCTCGCGCTCAGGCGCTCGGCACGGGCATGGGAGGCGCGCGGCTTCAGCCCACCACGCGCTGGAGCCTCGAAGGCATGATGCGCATCGCCGACACGCTGCAGAAAAACGATCTCATCTGGGAGAGCATCCGGATGGATTCGGCGTACATCGCGATGGCGCCGGGGCCGGAACGCGACCGTTATCTGGATCTGATTTGCGAAAACGTCCAAACCGCCGGCCGCGCCGGGGTCAAGATCATCAGCTATCATTGGAATTTGACCCCGATCCGGCGCAATCGCAAAGTTCAGGGCCGTGGTGGGTCGGAATACGACGCGTTCAAGCTAGAAGACAATTGGCGCGACCTCCCGCCGACCCCTGCAGGCCGTGTCTCAGCGGACGACTATTGGGAGCGCCTGCATGTTTGGGCGTCCCGCGTCATCCCCGTGGCCGCGGAGAGCGGGGTCAAAATGGCTTGCCACCCCTACGATCCGGGCGGCCTGCCTCTCGGCTATCTCGGTGTCGACAGCTTCGATGCCGGCGATTATGCGAACGCGCTGCTCAAATACGAGAAGCTGTACGATTCACCTCATAATGGCTTTCAATACGATACCGGGGTCTCACGGGAATCGATGCCTGAAGGGGTTGATCAGCTTGCGCTGTTATACGGTTTGATCAAGAGAAAGAAGATTCATCAGATCCACTTCCGCAATGTCCGCGCCAGCCAGAACGACTTCGTCGAGGTCTATCATGACGAGGGCGATGTGGACTTGTTCAACATCATTCGCCTGCTTCGCGACAGCGGCGGCTCACTGCTGGCCGATCATAGTCCGCGTCATCAGGATGATCCCTCTTACGTGATAGGCTTTGCGTTCGCAAACGGCTACATTCTCGGCCTCCTGCGCGCTGCCCATGAAGAGGCGCTCAAGTCCATCGCACGATAGCCCGTTATGGAACCAGATCGGATGAAGAAAATGAACAGGCTGCTAAAGCTCAATCCCAACAGGTTCACAATGAAGTCGGTGCTCGCAATCTCGATCCTTTCGGCCTTGGCATTATCCGAGGCCTTCGCGCAGAACACCGCGCTGCCGACTGGCCCCCAATGGGGCGATCAAAACCTATCGGCTTTTTATCGTTGGACCGATCCGCTGCCCACAAGGCCGGGCGTGATGCTGCGTGAAGAGCCAATGAAGGCCCAGCCGGAGATCACGAAAGCGGCTCTCGCCGAACGCATTCTCTACAGTTCGACGGATGTACGTTGGCACGCCGGGATCGTACCGGTGAGCGGGACACTGTATCTGCCGGTTGGAGAACCGCCGGCCGGAGGCTGGCCCCTCGTGGCCTGGGCTCATGGCACGCTGGGCGTTGCGGACGTGTGCGCGCCGTCCTGGGCCGGGCACAAGCCGCGCGATGCAACCTACATCCAAAAATGGCTAGAGAATGGGTTTGCGGTCGTTGCCACCGATTACCAGGGTCTCGGCGGTCCCGGCCCGCATCCTTACCTGATCTGGGAAGCTGAAGGGCATTCCGTGCTCGATGCCGTCCGGGCAGCGCGCGCCGCCCATGGCGACAAGCTCGCTCCCAAGGTCTTCATCAGTGGTCAGTCGCAAGGCTCAGGCGCAGCTTTGGGCGCAACAACGGTCGCACCGAACTATGCGCCAGATGTACCCTTGCTCGCCACAGTCGCCACAGGGGTCGTGTCGACCTTTCCCGACGGCCCTTACCGGCCTGCGGAGGCATTCAAGGTTGGCTCGCCGATTTACCTCACCCTCATGATGCTCGGCGGTTCGCTTCCCGATGAGGCACCCCCCGTAGACAACCTCGTGACTGACAAGGGAAGGCTCGTCTTACGCGCAGCACGAGAAGGCTGCACCGGCGAGATGCGCGCGATCGCGCAGAAAGATACTGTCACCGCCGACAACGCCTATGTCCAACCGATCGCGAACATCGAAGCGAGCCTTGCGTCTCCGACCGACATGAAGCCCGTGCGGCTGCCGGTGCCCGTTCTGCTTGGCACGGGTCTGGCCGATTCAGTACTGCCGCCCCGTCGCCAATATGCAGCCGTGGCGGCCTTATGCTCGGCCGGAAACGAGGTCGTTTGGAACACCTATCCTGGTGCCACTCACAACGGGGGCCTGATTGCCGCTTTCCCGGACGCATTGGCGTTCTTCAAACAGACACTTGAAGGCAAAAAGACGCCAAGCAACTGCGCGCGCATTACCGAGCCGGGGCTTCCGACGACACCGGCGCCTGGTATACCCTTCAATGACTGACTAGCGGTTCTTTGCATCTTAGCGCATCGGTTTGCACGAACCGATGCGATCCAAGCCAGGCAGTCCTTTCTGAGAAGCTCTGGGCTGCCGGTTTGACCTGCGCCTTCGGCTAAATTGAGCCCCTTCCAAGTGCGCCAGGGGAGGCTTTCGTTGGGTTAGTCTCGTCGAGCGCGATCCTTTCGATTTCTAGCGCTCGCGCCCGTGACGACCGGCGGCTTATTTCTTGTTTCTTATCGGTCGGCATATGCCGCGACCGTCTCTCCGCTCTTGAGGTAGAAAGCCATGTCAGGAACTTTAGCCATCGTCGCGCGCTTTGTCGCGAAGGCGGGTTGTGAGGAGGAATTGAGGGCTACACTACTAGAGGCTGCGGCAATCGCCCTGGCGGAGGAGCCTGGCTGTCGTCGCTTCGAAATCCTGCAGGCGGTTAATCCTGATGGCGTGGTGCTGCCGGATACTTTCATGTCCAATGAACTCTTCGACGACTACGAGGCCGTCGAGGCGCACCGTAACTCCAGGCACGCTCCCGTCCGCAAGGCTCGGATCCGTGCTCTTGTGTCGAGCCAGACCCGGATCGAGATGGGCGCTGTGATTGATGAAGTCTGATGACGCTCCCCCGAGATCGAGCATCCAAAATGAGCCGCTTTGCAACGAGGCAAGCACAGGGTGCTTATGGCTAGGACAATGTGATGGAACATAGGGGTGTCGGCCGTTCAGGGCTGAGGATCCCAGCCCTGGCCTTTGGGACAGCGACTTTCGGCGGTGGGAACGAGTTCTTTCGCAAGTGGGGCACGACCGATCTATCGGAGGCCCGACGGCTCGTCGACATATGCCTCGATGCGGGGCTGAATCTCTTTGACACCGCCGACGTCTACTCGATGGGCGCGGCGGAAGAAATCCTCGGAAAGGCTCTGGGCTCACGCCGATCGCAGGCCCTGATCGCCACCAAGCTCGGCTACCGCTCGCATAGCGGGCCGAACGGAATGGGGGCGAGCCGGCAGCACATCATAATGGCGTGCGAGGCCTCGCTGAAGCGACTTGGCTGCGATCACCTCGACCTGCTGCAACTCCACGGCTATGACGAAAATACACCGATCGAGGAAACACTGCGCGCCTTCGAGGAACTGATCAAGGCCGGGAAGGTCCGCTATATTGGGGCGTCTAACTTCTCCGGATGGCAGCTGGCCAAGATGGCCACCACCGCTGACTGGCTTGGCTTGCCGCGCCCCATCTCGCATCAGGTCCACTATTCCTTGCTGTGCAGGGACTATGAACACGAATTGATGCCCGCGGGTTTCGATCAGGGCATAGGCGCCATCATATGGAGCCCGCTATCCGGCGGCAAGCTTAGCGGCAAGATCAGCCGTGACCGGCCGCCGCAGGCCGACAGCCGAGCGGCGAAATTCGGAGGCCTGACCGAGCGCGACGCCAAGCTCTTTGACATCGTGGATGCGCTCAACGATATCGCGCAGGAGCGCGGGACAAGCGCGTCTCAAGTTGCGATCAATTGGCTACTCGCCCGGCCAACCGTCTCAAGTGTCGTCATTGGCGCCCGCACGGCCGAACAGCTCGTTGAAAACATCGCAGCCCTCGACTGGCAACTTTCCATCAAGGAGGTGGAGCGCTTGAACCAAGTGAGCGCCTCGCCAGCACCCTATCCCTATTCACATCAGTCTATGTTCCCTGAATTACTTCGTCCGCTCAGCGGAATCTCTCGGTAATGCATGCAACTGGCAGGCTAGGGTCTCGCAATGTTTGGCACTTTCGAACAATGCTCGCCTGAACGGTCCATCCCTGCCGGGGCGCGGCGCTTGCAAAGGGAGACCAAATGTCCGACGCCATCCGCAGCTTTGACCATCCGCGGCTATCAACTCATGGAAATCACAACAGAGCCCTTCAGCTCGTCTCCGGGTTCCAGAATCACAGTTCCAGTGTCAGCACAACCGCGAGCGAACAGGTTGAACCCGTCCGCAACGTGGCTGACGGGCTCTGCGCATAGATGTGCGGCATCAGCGGGCCGATGCAGCACAAAATGCGAAAATGCAGGATCCCCTCGCATTTCAATCCGATCACCATTCGAGCGGTGAATAACGCAGAGCCCGCGCCATCCACTGCGATAAAGCGTCACCTCACCGGGCGGCAATGAATCTGCTGTGGGCCCGGCAGAATGGGCATCCGGCAGCGCGGCGAGATAGTCCGTCGTCACGGCCCAGTCGATCGGTGCGTCAAACTCTATGTTGTCATCGACTTGGTGCTCGAAATAGGGATGCAGGCCGATTCCACCCGGCATCGGCGTCTGCGCCTCGTTTCGAAGATTGAGACAAAATATGGCACGCGAGGGTTCAAGTTCGACCTTAAGAGTTGCGCTGAACGCCCAAGGCCAGTCGGCGCCTCCCTTGTGCGAGTATCGCATCGTCACCTGCGATGGCGTCAGCGAGATCGTCTCCCAAGGCATCCTGTGCGCATGCCCGTGCAACGTATGCGGCAGCGCGTCGGGATGGGCCGCAAGCTCGTACCGCTTACCCTGGAAGAGAAGAACCCCATCCCTCACGCGGTTGCTATAGGGGACGAGGGGATAGATACCACCCTTGGGCCAGCGCAGTAACTGAGCGGGCTCTACCCCGGCCGGGAACGGACGCAAGACCCGTCGCGGCAAGCCGCTACCCTTGCTGCTGCACAGCTCGAGAGAGGTCACGCGTCCGCCAGCGGACGCCGAGAAGCCAAGTCGAGCCGCACCGGCCGTCAAAAGCTGGTTGGTGATCATAGAACGCCATTCAAACCATTTGAGATGGACCGTTTGAGCGCCCGTTCACTGCCGCAGCTTAATGCTCAGCTGATTCGGCGACGAACGCCGCCAGCTCGGGCGTCGCAGGCATCCGCAGGATGTCCGACGATCCCATTTCGTGCACCTTGCCATCGCGCATATAAATGACGCGGTCCGCCACCTTGCGGGCAAAGGCCATTTCATGGGTCACCAGGATCATGGTCATGCCGTCGGCCGCGAGCTGCTCCATGACACGCAACACTTCTCCCGTAAGCTGCGGGTCGAGCGCTGAAGTCACTTCATCGAACAGCATCAACTTAGGCTCCATGGCAAGGCTGCGGGCAATGGCTACGCGCTGCTGTTGCCCGCCGGAAAGCTGTTCCGGATAGCAGTCCATCTTCTCCCGCAGCCCCACTTTGGCGATCACAGTATCCGCAATTTCGCGGGCCTGCCGCTGCTTCATGCCTTTTACCATGCGCGGGGCCAACATGATATTTTCGGCCACGGTCAGGTGCGGGAAGAGGTTATAGCTTTGAAAAACGATTCCGACATCGCGTCTCAAAGACTTCAAGTCGATGTCGTCATCATGGAGCTCGTGGCCGCAGATCAGCATCGAGCCGCCTTGGATGGTCTCCAGGCGATCCATGCAACGTAGCGCCGTGCTCTTGCCCGATCCGCTCTGGCCGATGATAGCGGCGACTTCGCCCCTGTTCACCTCAAAGGTGACACCTTTAAGGACTTCCAGCTCGCCAAAGCTCTTGCGCACGTCCTTTAATTCAACGATTGGCGACATTGAGTTTCCTTTCGAGGGCTCTGCTTTGAACCGACAGCGGATAGCAGATCGCAAAGTACATCAGGGCAGCGATGCCGAAGTAGAGAAACGGCTCAAATGTTGCGTTGTTGATGATCTTTGCGTTGTAGGAGAGCTCGGCGTATCCGACCACAAGTGAGGCGATCGATGTGTTCTTGACGATCTGGACCAAGAAGCCGACTGTCGGTGGAATGGCAATGCGCAGAGCTTGCGGCAGGATGACAGCCCTCATGCGCTGCCAGCGCGTCAGGCCGAGGCACTCTGCGGCTTCCCATTGCGGCTTCGCCACCGCCTGAATGCAGCCGCGCCAGATCTCGCCCAGATAGGCGCTGCTGTAAAGTGTGAGCGCGAAGGTCGCTGCCGTCAGCGGAGATAAGGAGTCGTAGCCCAAAATGCTCGGCCCGTAAAAGCACAGACCCATGAGGACGAGCAACGGAAGTCCCTGCATGATCTCGATATAGGCCGCCGCCCCGCGCGAAATCGCCCAATTCCGCGAGATGCGTGCCAGAGCGACGATGAAGCCGGCGATGCCGCCAAACAGGAAAGTTAACAGGCTCAATACGACCGTCGCCCATAGCCCCTGGAGCAACGAGAGAATGTAGGCGCTATTCATCTGCTATCTCCATGCTCACAGCGGGGTTCCGAGCTTGCGGCGGCGAGGAAACATCGCAAGCCCGAGGAGAGCAAAACCCCCACGTACCAGTATGGCGAGACCTAGATAGATGCCGCCGAGCACGACGAAGATTTCGAAATTGCGATAAGTCTCGCTCTGGATACGGTTAGAGATCCCGAATAGCTCCTCAACGCCAACCGAGGACACGATGCTCGAGGCCAGCATCAACAGAACATACTGGCTCGACAGCGCCGGATAGACGCGCTCCAGCGCTGGCCGAATAATCACATGCAGATAGGTTTGGGTGCGCGACAGTCCAAGGCAGGTCGCCGCCTCAAGCTGGCCGCGATGGATCGATTCAATGCCCGCACGCACGATCTCAGTCGTATAAGCTCCGATATTGACCGTCAGCGCGATGGTCGCACCAACCAGGATGGGCAACCGAATTCCCATGCTCGCAATGCCAAAGATTAGGAAGTAGCACTGCACGAGCAGCGGCGTATTGCGGATGAACTCCACATACAAGGAGACGATCCAACGGGCCCAGGTTGGCCCGCCGGTCCGGACCACGGCGCAGGCACCACCTAAAAGGATGCCGAACACCGTGCAGAATAAAGTGAGCCGTAGCGTCGTCCAGATACCCTCCAACAGGAGCGGCCAATAAGCCAGCACGGCTGCGAAGTCGAAATTGTAAGTCATAGGACTTTGCTCGTTTCAAGGGCCGTAGGCCATGTCATTGAGACGCGGCGATGACTTCCTGGGGCAGGTCGGCGCCCTGAAACTTCTTGAAGATCGCTTGGAGTTTTCCGTTGGCGATGTTCTTCTTCACCCAGCTGTCGACCCATTCCTTCAGATCCGTATCCTCCTTACGCATGCCAACACCCATAGGCGCGGTCCGAAGCGGCAGCTTCAGCTCAAGCTCTTTGGCCGGGTTCTTCTTATTGATCAGGTCGACAAGGGTCGGCACCTGCGCGACCAAGTCAAGCTGGTTGGACACGACCGCCGTCATGGTCGTTGCTTCATCCTCAAAGCGCACGATTTCCGCATCTCGCGGGGCCGCCGCAGTCACATCCGCATCGTTCGTCGTGCCGCGCGTGACGGCAATGCGCTTTCCCGACAAATCAGCGAACGTCTTGATCTGCATGCTCTTCGGTGCTGCCACATAGGACGTCGCTCCAGAATATGGCAGCGAGAACGCGATCAGCTTCTTGCGCTCATCAGTGATCGACAAGGCCGAAAGGACTGCGTCTGCGCGATGCGACATCAGGAAAGGAATGCGATTGGCGCTGTTCGTCCCCACGATCTCCATCTTCACGCCGAGATCGGCAGCCAAGAGCTTAGCTGTTTCGACTTCCGAGCCAGTGGGATTGAGGTCTTCGTCCTTGAATGCCCAGGGAGGGACACTGAGATCGACGGCGATGCGAATGATACCCGCGGACTTGATCTTCTCAAGCGTCCCGGCTGTCGCTGTTTGCCCCAAGAGGGCCAGCGAGACAACAGCAGCTGTCAAAACTCTAGCAAGAGTCTTCATTTTCAATCCTCCCGATGGCAATTGACTGTTCGAATTAGAGCTACGCCCAGATTTTCGGCTAGAAGAGGTCGATTCGGACTCGGTATTCGGAGCGCATCCGCTTCCGCCCCGGCGTTATTCTCGTCGCGGCGGTGCCAGGCAGAGCGACCACTCAGGGAGCAGGCGGCGATCGATTCCTTTGGCCCGACCGCCTCGATGGCGTTCGCAAGTGTCTCCTCCAGAGTGCCAAGTATTGTTGTTATGATTGCGCGAAACGTTAGCGAGCGCGGCTTTCAACGTGAAGCCCGTCTTTCATTGTCCGCGAGAGATCGTCTCACTTCGTGAGACTGTCGCCGTTAGTGAGCGGTCTGATGCTCAATGACCAGAGGTCATGAAGGAGAACAGAAGCGCGATCTGTCCATCCAGCATGTGCGTGCCGTCTCGCGTGGCGCAGCCAATCTTGGCTGCCTCCGACAGGAGCCTTGTCGGGACCGGATCGGTGATAACGTCGGCAACGATCATGTGCGGCGCAAGTTGAGCGGGATCGACTGGTAGCGGGTCGCCGTCCCGCAAGCCTGCCGACGTCGCATTGACGACAATATCGCAATCGCGAGGAACGGCAGTATCGATGGAGACCTTGCCTGGATATGCCTTACTAAGCCTGTCAAACAGGCTGTTCTGGTTTGACGCGTCGAGGTCGTGGAAGGTCAACCGGCGGGCGCCTTCTTCGAGCATGGAGACGCCGATCGAGGAGCCTGCACCGCCCGCGCCGACCATGAACACGTTTTTGCCGGCGATGGCATGGCCCGCCTTCTTCAATCCGGCAGTCAGACCGGCACCGTCGAAATTGTCGCCGAGCCAGCGGCCGTCCTGTTCTCGTCGCATGGCGTTGATCGCCCCGAGGACCTTGGCGCGATCAGACAGGCGGTCGCAATGCGCGATCGCCCCGAATTTGTGTGGCAGCGTGATAAGAATACTGTCGATGTTGAGCATTGCTTTGAGGGCCGCCAGAGCCGTGTCAAGATTGCCTCTCTCGACCTGCAGCGGCACCAGCACACCGTCATATCCGGCATCCTCCATTCGCTTGGTCAGCCAGCCCGGTGCCAGCACCTGCGAAATAGGCGAGCCTATTAGCGCATGAACGCGTGTCTTTCCGGTCAGTGAGGTCATGAACAGGCCCGGGCGCTTCAGGACAATTTGGGCGGAGGCGAGGGCGGCGCCATGGCATAGCCCCTGGCCTCATAGTCGAAGTCATGCAGCTTGTTGACTGTCTCGGCCTTGTTGACGGGAGAGGCATAGTAGGCCCGGATCTCGGCAATCCGTGTGACGTCGTCGTTGAAGACGTACCATTCATCGCCGCGCAGCACCTCACCAAGGGCCGTCTTCCAATGGGTCCATTCGATCACCGCTTCGTGGCCGTCCGAGCTGGCCAGAACCTTCTCAATGGTCCAGCGCGATCCCATCGTTTTGACACACCAGACCCAGCCGTCGGCTATTGCCTGAGCGCCGCGCCAGGGCGCACCAGGCAGGCCGGGTGGGAAATAGTGGACAGCATTGCTCGTGAAGCAGTCCAGCAGCGCCTGGTGATCGGCATCGTTGCAGGCTTGAAAGTATCGGCGGATCAAGGCCTCCGCCTGCGCGGCTTTCGTGAGCGCACCCATCGCTTTACTCCGCCGCTCGCCGGGCTCGCCATTCCGCGTATTCCTTCAGCGTTGCCTCGTTCGGCGGGTAGGTGCCCCAAAGAGGCGCGCCAGCATCGATCTTGGTGAATAGAAATCTCTCGCGCAGCTCCTGCTCATGAGACTCCTCCGCCACCTCCTCGGCGATGGCACGTGGGATGACGACGACGCCATCGCTGTCCCCGACGATGATGTCGCCGGGGTAAACGGCAACATCGGCGCAGCCGATTGGCAATTGCATGTCAACCGCGCGATGATAGGCAGGGCGCGTCGAGGCCGTGTTGGCCCTGCAGTAAGCGGGAAACGCCATTTTTGAGATTTCTGTCCCGTCGCGGAATGCGCCGTCGGTAATGGCTGCCGCAACGCCCTTGCGCATCATGCGCGTCATCAACATGTTGCCGGCCGATGCGGCACGCGGGTCGTTGCGGCTGTCGATCATCAGGACTTGGCCTGCACCAATCGCCTCCACGGCCTCCCACTGCATATTGTCCTCACCCCGCTTGCGGAGATCAGAAAGATCCCAGTCCTTGTCTTCCCGCGAGGGAATGAAGCGCAAGGTGAAAGCCTCCCCGGCAAACGCACCAGCGCTCGGATTGAGCGGCGTGATCCCAACCAGGAATTGCTGACGATAGTTGCGCTTGAAGAGCTGCGTGGTCAGCGTCGCTGTCGAGCAGGCCTTCAGCTTTTCGAGGGTTTGGGAAGCAATCGGAGCCATGCGTATCTACCTCCAAGAACGGAATCTAAACCAGCGCAAGCAGTGCAATGCTTGCCTTCAGGCATCACCATAGCGGCAGCAGTGCTCGGCGGAAGGCCTATCAAGCTCGCAGCGAGTGCGCCGTCTCACATGTTGAGATCAGGTGCGGGGAGCGTAGCGCTTGAGGACATCGAGATCTGGTTCAAAGCCGATGCCGATGCGATCAGATGCGCTGACAACCCCCTTCACCGGCTTCGGTGTGCTCGCGAGCCACACTTCAGGGTCGACGAACAGGAACTCGATCAGCGTCTTCTCCTGCATCAAAGGCAGCATCGCCAGGGTCGCAAGATATCCCGGCCCGAAGTAAGGCGTATGTGGCATGACGCTCTTACCGTGTCGCTCGCATGCGGCCAAGATCTTGACGAATTCGGAGATCCCGCCGACTTTTGTCATACTCGGCTGTGGATAGGTAACAGCGTTGATGATCCGCATGAAATCAAAGGCCGTGCTGGCGTTCTCACCGCTGCCAACGGGGATTGCGGCCTTCTCAATCTCCTCCATACTCTTGTAGTCGTCGGGCGGGAATACCGGCTCCTCCACCCACAAGGTGTTGCAGGCGCGGAACGTTTCTCGCAAAGCGATCGTCTCCTGCATGGACCAGGCGCAATTGGCGTCAACCATCAGCGCGACACCGGGCCCGATGACCTCGCGCGCGTGCCTGATTACATCCGGGGCGATCTCGTGAAGCTTGATGTGCCGGTAGCCGCGCTCGAGCGCCCGCTTGCATTGCTCAGCGACGAGGTCCTTGTCGCCATACCTGACGAGGCTCGCATAGGCCGGCCGGTGCGTCGGCGCATTCGCCCGGAAAAGCCGCCATAGCGGCACGCCCTGCCGTTTCGCCTTCAAGTCCCACAGCGCGATGTCGACCCCTGACAGCGCGAACATGGTTATGCCGTAGCGTCCAAAGAGATGAAGTTTCTTTTGCACCTCCAGGTTCCAGGCAGCGATATCGTCGATGGCTGCCTCGGTCACAAACGGCGCGATCATGTGATCGACGGCCGCGCGCACCGCCTCCAAGCAGAAATAGGCAAAGGCATCGCCCCAGCCGACATGCCCATCCTCATCTTCGATACGAATCAGCACCATGTCGAGGCGATGCCAGCGGGACGGCGTGCCGCCCGTGCCCGGGCCGCCATCGGCGAACGGAATGCGCACCGGAAAGGTTTGCAGTGAGATGATCTTGGGTACGGTGTTGCTTTGGGGCATAATGCGAGTGGCCTGGGTCAAAGCCTTGCGACTGGATCGGCGAGGCCGCGCTCGCCGACATCGATCGACAGGAGGTGTCCCGAAAGAGGAGCATTGGCGAGGCTTTCGCGCGACAGGCCGGTGCGGGCACTGGTCACGAAGAGCTCGGACAGGGAGGCTCCTCCAAACGCGATACCGGTTGGTCTTGGCACGGGGAGGGCGACGGTTCGCTCAATCTCTCCGCTCTCATTAAGCTTCACGACGCTCCAGCCGTCCGACAATCCAACCCATGGGTTAAATTGCTCGTCGACGGCGAGGGCGCAAGGAGCGCCCGCGACCTTCGGAATATCGGCGAATTTTCGCTTTCGCGCCGCCTTTCGCTCAAGCAGATAGACGCATTGACGCGATGGCTCCGTCGCGAACAGGCCGGCATCACCGCAAAAGGCGATGTCGCTCACCTGGCCTTGCACTTCGAACACCGGTTCCATCCCCGATTGCCGTCGCCACGGTCCAACCAGGCTTATGTTGGCCTCGGCGCTGTAGGCTGCTGCCCAGATCTCACCAGCCTCCGAGACGCGCAGCACTTTGAAGGAAATACCCGGCTTTCCTTCAATGCGCTCCTGGCCGCCCGATAAATTGTCGATCACGATGTCATGGCCAACTGAATAGGCGACGCCGCCCTCGACAAGGCACAGCGAGTTGATGCCCTCAGAGAGCGCCTGCAGCGAGACGGTGAAGGGATGCCCGCCGTCGGCGCGGATAGCAGGCGCCAACAGGTCGGCCCAAACCAAGTTCTGCGCGCGCGCATCCCAGCGCGGCGCCGCGCCCACAAAGGCTGTGCTCTTCGTCCAGACCTTGTAATTTCCCGGATCATGCCGAGCGCTCTTGATGGCAGGTGCGAGCAGGCTCGAAATCCGTCTTGCGACATCAACGAGCTCTTGCCCTAATCGTTCGGCGCGCTCGGCGGTGATGCGAAAAGTCGGGCCGGCCACGCTGATGGCCGCAAGCGGTTTGCCGGCGGGATCGAGAATAGCCGTTCCGACGCAGCGGGTGCCGAGAACTATCTCTTCGTCATCGATCGCATAGCCGCGCGCACGGACGATGGCCAGATGTGCCTTCAACTGCTCGCCGTCACAAATCGTCTTCTCGGTAAACTTGGCAAGCCCGTCGCGGACCACCAAGTCGAGTTGCGCGTCGGAGAGATGAGCGAGGATCGCCTTGCCCTGGCTTGTGCAATGCATCGGTTTAAGCGCGCCGAGCCTCGCATTGGATCGCTCGGAATGTGCGCTCTCGAAGCGGCCGAGCGAGAGCACGTGGTGACCGTCTTGAACCGCGAGATAGGCGGTCTCACCGGTCAAATCGCGTAAGCGCCTCAACTCTACGGACGCAATTGACGCAAGGTCAGACGACGACCAAGCATTCTGTGCAAGATCGAGAAAGTTGAAACCAAGCGTGTAGGCCTGGGTGCGCGGATCTGCCCGGATCAGTCCACGCGAGATCAGCGCCGCAAGGATGCGATACAGGGTCGCCCTGGGGATGCCCGTCTGGTCCGCAAGACGCGCCTGGTCGAGGACGCCGGGTGATCTGCCGATCAGCTCGAGAATATCGCAGGCCTTTCCCAGAAGCGCCGTCCCGGCGACATTCTTAGGATGGATCAGCTCCGGCGACCACTCGACTTCGTGTTCAGACATGGCCCAATTTTAGGTTCACGAGACGAGACCATCCAGCCTGTCGCAGGCTTGGTGCGCCTCATCCAGCCGGGTTGCCCACATGGTGAGACCCGGAGGGGCAGATTCCGAGCCAGTGAAGCGAGGGGTTATGTGCTTGGTTTCAAAAAGGCATTTGTCTTGTGGGAACGTCGCATTGATATAACTCCTTGTGCAAAATCTTGACACTTGCAAGGTTTTGTATCATGCGGGTTTCCATGAGGAAGCAACCACAACGCCAGAGGGATAGGGCGATCTCGCTTCTTCAGAAGCGGGGCATGATGCGCCTTTCTGAATTTCTCCAGGAAGGGATCACGGCCGCAACCATTTCCCGAATGGAACAGAAGGGCACGCTCAATCAGCTCAGCCGCGGCCTTTACCAGCTACCCGATGCACTGCTCGACAGTAACCACTCGCTCGCAGTTGCTGCGAAACTCATTCGAAACGGCGTCATCTGTTACGAGTCTGCGCTCGCCTTCCATGAGCTGACAGACCGCATCCCGCCCTATGTATGGATGGCGATCGGTCCGCGCGACTGGCGGCCCAAGATTGCGCGGCCTCGCATTCAAATTACGCGCTTTGGTCCCAAGGAGTTTGACAAGGGGATCAAGCATTACACCATCGAAGGGATCTCGGTACCGATCTACACACCGGCCAAAACTATCGTCGATCTCTTCAAGAGCGGCCAACGTCAAAAAGCCTTCTACAACGTCCCCACAGGCCTTGCGCACGCCACGCAAGCGATGAAAGACGCGATCAGACTGCGCAAAGCGACACCCTCCGAAATCGCAAAATACGCCGCCGAAGCCGGCATATGGGACAAAATCGTTCAGCCGCGCCTTGAGACGCTGACCTTGAATGCGTAGGCCGCTGACGAATGTCGGAGCATCCATCCGTGGCCGCCTGCTCAATCTTGCAAACAGCGTAACGAGCCTTTCGATCTCTTGCTCACACAGTATGCGTTCGAACGGCTGCTCTACAGGCGAAATCTGCGGATCCCTGCTGTTGATTCCGACGTAGACCGAGTTAGCTAAGGAAAGCGCCTTGGTTTAGTTAGGGTTTGCCCGATGGTGGGCCGGGCATTTTATGATCGCGCGAAAGCGATGAGGGGCCCGAAATCATGGTTGTCGGCAGCCTGAAGCGCTGCAATGTAGGCCCTGCGTGCGGTGCCGGCTGTCTGCAAGCCGGCGGCGCCCCATGTAAAGCGCCGGCCCCCAAGCTGCACGATCAACAAGTCAGCAGCCAATCGTGACCAGCGACCGTTGCCGTTTGGGAACGGATGTACGGATACGAGGCGGTGATGGAAGCGAACCGCAAGTTCGTCCGGTGGATAGGTGTTGTTCTCAATCCAATACCTTGCGTCGTCGAGCACCTGATGCAGCGAAATTTCGATCAGATGTGGCGCGACACCAAGATTGCGCTCCGTCGTTCGAAATTTTCCAGCCCAGCGCCAGACGCGTTCGAACATGCGCCGATGCAAACTCTTGAGAAAACTTTCCCGCGTCGGAACCTTGCGGCGGCCAAACGCCCAGCGGTTTGCCGTCGCGATGTTCTGCTGCTCCAGTTCGTTCAACTCGCTACGTAAGGTAATGTGCGTTGGGATAAGATCTTCGCGCTCCTGAGGGGTCAGCGGTGTCGCGTGATCGTCGGCGGCATGCAGATCAGTCTCAGTCATTCGTCGTCCCAGAGGCGCGCGGGGCGTTTCAACAAATCCTCGATCGCTTGTTCCCGAAGCGCGCGGGCAGCCTGATTGTCCTCCACCGCTTGGTCCTCGAGCCGCATCGTTTGCTCGATAGCTCGTGATTGCCGCTCGGCGACCTCAGCAGCTCGCTTGGTTACAACTTCTGCGAGGGGGCGGTCGGGTACAAGCACATAGACCAGCCTGCAGCCGAGGGCCTCGGCCGCGCGTTGAAGCGTATTGAGGGTTACGCTGCCGCCTTGCTCGGATTTTTCGAGTTCCACGATGCGTGGCTGCGAAACCCCCAGCCTCTTGGCATATTGGGCGGTGGTCATGCCGAGGGCGTCGCGGATCGCGCGAATCCAGCCCTTGGGAGGGCGCTGGGAGTGCGAGAGCGCTCGGAGCGCGGCAAAGCGGCTGTCGAGATGCCGGATAGCGTCTTTCATCCGATAAGATATACCATATAACGAGCTGATAAATCTATAAGGAATACCATATTAATATTTCCCGCGGTAATAAGCTTTTTCTTATAATACACAAGGTTGACAATAAGATAAATCTTATCGAAGTGACGCAGGGCCTTCACTACGACCTTTCGTCAACCATTTAACATCATTGCAGAAGTAAGCGACGAGCCACCCCAGGGCGGCGGTGGCGGACCGAATCCGGGTCCGCGTTCTGGTTAGTGGCCTCTAGGGCTGCAGCTGCAAGGGCCGGCGGACACCGCTGCCCTCGTCCCGAAAGGCAAGCTCGCGCAGGCGCGGTAAAACAGGATTGCGATTGTCACTTCTCCAGATGGCGTGCAATTCAGCAAAGATAGAGCGCCCAAAGCGGATAGGCCGAAACACGACATTGTCGAAGCAGGCATTGCGGGTCTCTCCGGGAACAATCGCAAGACCCAACCCCGTGCTGACCAGCGCGAGGATGGCTTGTGCCTGGCTCATCGACTGCACGACATTCGGCCGGATGCCGGCGGCTCCAAACGCCATGGTCAGCAGCGAGTTCATGTAGGGGCCAGCGCTCGAATACATGATGAAGGGTTGCCCATCGAGCTGCTCAAGCTCGGGCCGGCGCCGCCCCGCGAGCGGGTGATCGAGTGGCAGGGCGAGCGCCAGCTCCTCGCGGAACACGCATGCGCTTCTGACCGTCTCGGCCGTCTGCAATGGGCGCACCAAGCCGAAATCGATTTGCCCTGATTTGAGAGCTTCGAGCTGCTCGCGCGAGGTCAGCTCGACAAAGCTTGCTTCGATGTGCGGTAGTTCGCTGCGCAAGCACGAGGCAAGCCAAGGCAAATACCCGTAAGTTGTAGCACCCACGAAGCCGATCGTCAGGGCACCACCAGCCAATAAGGCTGCTTGTCGCGCAGCCTTCACCGCATTCTCCCGTTGCTGAAGCAGCCCTCGCGCTTCAGAGAGAAACGCCCTTCCAGCGACGGTCAGCTCAACCGACCGGCTCGTTCGCTCAAGCAGCGTCACATCGAGCTGTTGCTCGAGCATCTGGATGTGCCGGCTGAGTGGCGGCTGAGTCATGTTGAGGCGCTTGGCCGCTCGCCCGAAATGAAGCTCGTCGGCAACCGCAACAAAGGCACGAATTTGTGCAAATTCGATCATTGATAACTTTAAGGTATTAGCTCGATCCAAAATTGAGTTTAGACGTGAATTGATCCTGCGTCTAGGTTGGGCTCCGTGATCGGCGAGAGATCGATCCGGGAAAACCTCGACGGGAGGATCGTATGTCAGGGAGCAGAGTGGCGCGCTTCCAATTTCGTTTCGTGATCTTGGCACTCATCACGATGTTGCTGGCACTAAGCAGCGGCGATCGAGCGACGCTCTCGATCGCGGGCCCCAATATGTCCAAGGCTCTTGGCATCAGCCCGGTCGAACTCGGCTGGATGTTTTCCGCTTTCGCATGGGCCTACGTGCTGGCTCAGGTGCCCGCTGGCTGGATCACGGACAAGCTCGGCGCAAAGCTCAGCATCCTGGTCGGATTGATCCTCTGGTCGGTCGTCACGTTCCTGATGAGCGGCGTGGCCTGGCTCGCCTATCCGTTTCTGGCCATGCTCGCCTTGCGCTTCCTGCTTGGCGTGTTCGAATCTCCAGTCGGGCCGGCTGCTGGGCGCATCATCGCTGCCTGGTTTCCATCGAGCGAGCGCGGCATTGCCGGCGCGATCTTCAACAGCGCGCAATATGTCTCCCTCGTGATCTTCACGCCTTTGATGGGCTATCTAGATCATCGCTTCGGCTGGGAGCACATCTTCACTGTGATGGGCGTCCTAGGGCTCGCATTCTCCGCCCTCTGGTTCGTCACGTACTATCCGCCTGCTCAACATCCAAAAGTCGCGCCAGCTGAACTCGATCACATTCGCTCTGGTGGCGGCCTTGTCGACCTCGGCGCAGCTCCTGTGCGCTCCGCCGAGCGCGGTCCAAAATGGTCGGATCTGGCCGAAGTCTTCCGCAGCCGCATGCTCGTCGGCATCTTCCTCGCGCAGTACGGCATTACATCCATCACCTGGTTCTTCGTCTCCTGGTTTCCGAGCTATCTCGTCAAGGCCCGCGGCTTTTCGGTACTCGACGCAAGTTTAGTGGCGACCATCCCGGCCATCGCCGGCTTCGTTGGCGGCGTCATGACCGGCTTCTTCTCAGATTGGCTTCTTCGCAGGACCGGATCGCTAAGCACCGCGAGGAAGACGCCGATTACGATTGGTCTGTTGATGACGATGCTGATCATCGGCTGCAATTACACAGACTCCACCACGTTGATCCTAGTCCTGATGAGCGCCGCCTTTTTCGGCAAGGGCTTTGGATCGCTAGGTTGGACCGTAGTGGCCGATACCGCGCCAAAAGAAGTCATCGGGCTGACCGGCGGCGTCTTCAACGCGATCGGTAATACTGCCGGCATCACGACCCCGGTTGCGATCGGCTACATCCTTGCAGCGACCGGATCCTTCAATGGCGCGCTGCTCTATGTCGGCCTCCATGGCCTACTCGCCATTATCAGCTACTGGGTCATCGTGGGCCCGATTCAACGTGCCGTCATTCAGGAAAGGCCCGAGCTTCCTCGCGCTGCGCCAATACCAGCCGAATAGACGCCGGGCCGCAGAAGAGTATTCAACGACGAAAGAGGACGAACAGATGAACTTTATGCAAAACACGACACGCATCATTGCCAATCCGCTAGCTGCGGGACTTGCGCCCGGCGAAGCCACCACCGATCGAATCGCATGGGTCAAGCTATCGCTGGTTTTCCTTCCACTTGCCGCACCGATCAGCGACGCGAAGGTGCTTACCGGCCGCCAAAAGCCGCTCACGGAGATCGCGTTCCTGTTCGCGGAGATCGAAACCGAGCAGGGCCATAGTGGCATCGGCTATAGCTATTCGAAGCGCGCGGGAGGGCCCGGGCAGTTCGCTCATGCCAAGGAAATTGCCGGTGAACTTATAGGTGAGGATCCCAATGACATCGCGCGCATCTGGGACAAGCTGGTCTGGGCCGGCGCTTCCGTCGGGCGTAGTGGACTGTCAACCCAGGCAATTGCCGCCTTTGACATTGCGTTGTGGGATCTCAAGGCCAAGCGAGCGAAGCTGCCGCTGGCCAAATTGCTCGGCGCCCACCGAGATTCGGTTCGCTGCTACAACACATCCGGCGGCTATCTCTCCATGCCCATCGAGGAGGTCAAGGAGCGCGTCTCGATGGCGCTCGAAAAGGGCATCGGCGCCATCAAGCTCAAAGTCGGCCAGCCCGACCCGATGGTTGATCTCGCCCGCATCGAGGCAGTGCGCAAACATATTGGCGACGTACCGCTGGCGATCGATGCCAATCAGCAATGGGACCGCACGACTGCACTGAGGTTTGGTCGCATTGCCGAGCAGTTCAGCCTGACCTGGATCGAAGAGCCGCTGGATGCTTACGATTACGAAGGGCATGCCGCGCTCGCCAAGGAGCTTGCAACCCCGATCGCCACGGGTGAGATGCTAACAAGCGTCGATGAACATTACGAGCTGATCCGGCACAATTCGGTCGACTTCATTCAGCCAGACGCCCCCCGCGTCGGGGGCATCACCCCCTTCCTGAAGATCCTCGCGCTTGCCGACCATAAGAAGCTGCAGCTCGCTCCCCATTACTGCATGGAGATCCACCTTCATCTGACGGCGGCTTACGGCCGCGAGCCCTGGGTCGAGCACTTCGAGTGGTCGGAAGCCATGTTCAACGAGAAACTCCATGTCGTGAATGGACGCATGATCGTGCCAAACCGACCGGGCCTCGGCTTCAGCCTCTCGGATCAGGCTCGGGCATGGACTCGCGCCACTCACGAAGCCGGAAAGCGGCCCTAATAAACAGAAGGCTGGTCCGGCCCCGCCGGCCCAGCCTTTTGAGGCCGAGTAGACTTAGCAGCACGTTACGAGGAGTTGAACGCATGAACCGCGCAGTGTCACTCAGCCGCCGTACGTTTGTAGGCCTCCTTGCCGCAGCGGGGCTATCGCCACGAGCAGTTGCTGCGCAGAACACAGCTCGCGCGGTCCTCTACGTCGCAGTTGGGTCCGAGCTGATGTGTTACGAGGCCGACGACACGAAGCTCGCCTTGCAGAAAATTGACACTATTCGCGTGCCAGAGGCGGTTCAGTACGCCTGGAAGCATCCATCAAAGCCGCTGCTCTACGTGGCTTTTAGCAACCGGTATACCTCCAAGGCTGACGACCGGCACGGGGTCGCGGTCTATGCGATCGATCAAGACACGGGGCGGCTGCAGCAATTTGGAGAGCCTGTCTTTCTCAAGAACCGCCCAGTTAACCTCACGCTCGATCCGGCAGGGCGCTATCTGCTTGTTGCTTACAACATGCCGTCAGATCTGACCGTCCATGCGCTCGGGGAGAACGGCTCCATCGGAGTTGAAATCAAGCAGTCCGGCTCAATCGATGCCGGCATCTATGCTCACCAAGTCCGTGTCTCACCGTCTGGCAAGCTCGTCGTGCTTCCGACGCGCGGCAACGATCCGGGCGCCGGCAAGCCCGAAGATCCCGGAGCCCTGAAAGTCTTCCGATTTGAAGCGGGGCAGCTTTCGCATGAGACTTCGATCACTAAAGGAAACGGACTTGGCTTCGGCCCGCGGCACGTCGACTTTCATCCGGAAAAACCGTGGATGTTCGTATCGATGGAACGCAACAACCAGCTGCTGGTCTATGGGACGAGTGACGAAGGCATCGATCCTAAGCCGCTGTTCGAAAGATATACTGCTGAAAACCACGAAGCTAGGCTACCGGTCCAGTTCGTCGGCCCCATCCACGTGCACCCCAACGGCCGGTTCGTCTATCTTGCCAACCGCTCGGACGGAACGATCGATTTCGCGGGCCGAAAGGTCCATGGGGAGGGAGAAAATACTGTCGCCGTGTTTTCGATCAATCCCGCAAGCGGAGAGCCGACGCTCATCCAGACCATTGATACCCTGACCTTCCATTGCAGGACATTCTCAATCCATCCGGCCGGACGAATGCTGGTCACAGCTGCGGTTGCGCCGCTTGACGTTCGCGACGGTGGCGCCGTTCGGACGGTTCCAGCAGGGTTGACAGTATTCGACGTCGCCGACGATGGCAAACTGAACTTCGCTCGCAAATACGAGGTCGATATCGGCAAAGATTGGATGTTCTGGTGTGGAATGGTTGCTCTCTGAGCATGCAGCTCTGCACGACGCGCTCGCGGGAGCTCTCGCACGAGCGGGCGCCTTATGTAGGCGAACGAACGAGCTTTGCCAGCTTACGACGTCTGTTGCCTAGTCGGCGCAATCAGAACGGCCCGAATGTCATTGACATTTGTGAGAGTGGGACCTGTTCGAACGAGATCACCAAGACGCTCGAAAAAGGTGTAACTATCGTGAGCCGTCAGAAGCGCGCGGGCATCGAGCTGGCTCGCAGCGGCGCGATGCAAGGTATCTGGCGTCACCAAAGCGCCGGCGGCATCCTCCGTTCCATCAATCCCGTCACTATCCCCGGCAATGGCCCAAATGCCCGCCGCTCCATCAAGGGCCACCGCAAGTCCGAGCAAGAACTCGGTATTGCGACCACCACGACCTGCTCGGCCATGACCGATGCTAACTGTCGTCTCTCCTCCTGAAAGCAGAACGGCCGGCGCCTTTACAGGATGCCCGTGCTGAGCGACCGACCGGGCAATTCCGGCCATCATGGTACCGAGCTCTCGGGCCTCCCCCTCGATTGCGTCCCCAAGTACAACAGCGCTCAATCCCTCGCGCTTGGCGAGCTGCGCTGCAGCATCAAGGGCCGTGAGTGGCGCGGCGATAATACGGACATCTTCGGCAATGTCCCCAGGCTTCGCCGTATCTTGTCCGCCGTCTAGAACGGCTTGCGCAGAGTCGGGCAGCTTGATCCCGAAACGGCGAACGATCTCGCGCGCATTGGCCTTCGTGCTGGCATCCGGCAGCGTCGGGCCGGAGGCGATCGCAGCCGGATCGTCCCCCGGAATGTCTGAGATCACGAGGGTGAGGAGGCGCGCAGGGCGCGCTGCAAGCGCCAGCCGACCGCCTTTGATCGCCGACAGGTGCTTGCGCACCACATTCATCTCCGCAATCGTCGCCCCGCTCGCGAGTAATGCCCGGTTTACCGCTTGCTTGTCCGCGAGGGTCATCGGAGGGGCGGGAAGGGCCATCAGTGCGGACCCGCCACCGGACATCAACGCTAGGACCAGGTCATCCTTCGTCAGCCCTCTGACCGCATCCAGCATCCGCAGCGCCGCGGCCTCGCTCGAGTGGTCCGGGACGGGGTGCGACGCCTCAAGGACTTCGATCCCGCCCGCCGGCACCGCGTGCCCGTGCCGCGTCACAACGACCCCCGACAATTCGACGTCGGGCCAGGCCGCATCGACCACCGCAGCCATTGCCGCGGACGCCTTGCCGGCTCCGACAACAATACAGCGTCCGCTGGGCTTTGGCGGCAGATGCGTCGTGACGGCTATGCGCGGATCAGCGCTCGCGATTGCGGCATCAAAGAGTTGCCGCAGCAAGCTGCGAGCCCGTGCGTCGGTCCACACAGCGGACATTGGGGGGCTTCACGCGTTTTCCGCTTGGATCGCGCTCACGACAGCGTCTGTCACCTTGCGGGTGTTCGCCGATCCTCCAAGGTCTGGCGTATGCAGTTCGGGGTTGGCGGTGACGCGCTCGATTGCCTTCATGAGCCGCTGCGCGGCTGCATTCTCCCCCAGATGCTCAAGCATCATAACCGCCGACCAGAATGTCCCGACGGGATTGGCAATGCCCTTGCCTGTGATGTCGAAGGCGGAGCCATGGATGGGCTCGAACATCGATGGGAATTTGCGCTCGGGATTGAGATTGGCGGTCGGGGCGATGCCAAGCGAACCGGCAAGGGCAGCGGCAAGGTCGGACAGCACATCAGCATGGAGATTGGTAGCCACGATCGTATCGAGGCTCTGCGGGCGCATGACCATGCGCATCGTCATGGCATCGACCAGCATCTTGTCCCACGTCACGTCAGAAAACTCGCGCGCGACCTCCGCTGCAATTTCATCCCACATGACCATTGCATGCCGCTGTGCATTGGATTTCGTCACGACGGTCAACAACTTGCGGGGACGAGACCGTGCAAGGCCGAAGGCAAAGCGCATGATCCGCTCCACACCGGCGCGCGTGAACATAGCGACATCGGTTGCTGCCTCCAAAGGAGATCCCTGATGGACCCGTCCGCCGACGCCCGCATACTCGCCTTCCGAATTTTCCCGAACGATGACCCAGTCGAGCTCCTTGTCCTTGACGGCACGCAAGGGCGAGGTGATGCCGGGAAGGATGCGGGTCGGACGCACATTCGCATATTGATCGAACGGCTGACAGATCGCGAGCCGCAGGCCCCAAAGCGTGATGTGGTCCGGAATTTCTGGGTGCCCTGCGGAGCCAAACAGGATTGCATCGTGATTACGGATCAGATCGCGCCCGTTTTCGGGCATCATGCGGCCATGCCGCTTATAATATTCCCCACCCCAATCAAAGTGGTCGAAGTGAAAGGTGAATGCCCCATCGCGCTTCGCCAGCGCCTTAAGAACTTCGACGCCGGCATCCACAACTTCGGAGCCGATACCGTCGCCTGGGATTGCCGCAACGTTGTAGGTCTTCATGAGAGATATCCTTCCTCTTCCGTATGATTAGTGCGCGACGGCCGCCTGATGGCGGCCGATCGAGCGCGCGAGCAGCAACGTCAGCGTGGCGGACAACAACAAGAGTGCGCAGACGAAATAGAGCCCGCCCTCGAAGCTGCCGGTGAGGTCCTTGATCCATCCGATCATGGCCGGACCGACGAAGCCGCCGAGATTGCCGATGGAGTTGATGGTTGCGATGCCGCTCGCCGCGGCCGGACCGGCCAGGAACAGTGTCGGCATGCTCCAAAGCGGCGGCTTGGCGGCGCTGATGCCGACGTTCACCAGCACCAGCGCAGCGATAACTGAAGCAACGCCAGTCGACATGCCTGCCAGCGCGAGCCCGGCCGCCGCAACGAGGCAAGCGATGACTACATGCCACGTCCGTTCGTTGGTGCGGTCCGAATGCCTTGACCACAGATACATGGCCACCACGGCGATCGTCGGCGGGATCGCATTGAGCGATCCAACCGCCATATTCGACAGGCCGAAGCCTTTGATGATCTGCGGCGCCCATACCCCCAGCGTGTACAGTCCCGCCGACGTGCCGAAGTAGACGAGGGACAAAGCCAGAACGCGTAGATCCGTCAGTCCCCGCCAGACGCTATGGCTCGCCGACCCTGCCTTGGCCGCCCGCTCCGCATTCATGGCCTCGACCAGCCAGGCCCGCTCATCATCGGCAAGCCACTTCGCCTGTTCCGGCCGATCCGTCATGAATCCGAGCACGATGAACCCAAGCACGATGGCGGGTAGCGCCTCGAGGAGAAATAGCCATTGCCACCCCTTAAGGCCGAACAAGCCGTGCAACTCCAGAAGAGCGGCCGAGACGGGCGATCCGAGGACCGTTGAAAGAGGCGCCGCTGCCATGAACAGAGCGGTGATCCCGGCACGCTGGCGCGCGGGAAACCAATAGGACAGATAGAGGATAATTCCTGGGAAGAACCCAGCTTCGGCCGCGCCGAGCAAGAAGCGAAGAACGTAGAAGCTTGTTTGCCCTTGGACGAACGCCATTGCCCCGGATATCAAGCCCCAGGTGATCATGACCCGAGCGATCCACAGTCGGGCTCCCACCTTGTCCAAAATGATGTTGGAGGGCACCTCGAACAGGAAGTAACCCCAGAAGAAAATGCCCGCACCAAATCCGTATACGGAGGAGGAGAAACCAAGATCCTTGTTCATCGTCAGCGCTGCGAAGCCGATGTTCACTCGGTCGATAAACGCGACGAAGTAGAGTAGCATCACGAATGGCACGATCCGGTAAGCTACTCGACGGATCGTGCGCTTCTGAACCTCGTTCACCACCTTGGGCCTCCTCGTTTTTCGGCTGGCGCCCCGGCTGGCAGCCATGCCTTTTATCTACGGCCAGCCTAGAAGGAAGAGACGGCGTCACTCAATACGCCCTTATTTGTACAAAAAAATGGTATAATGGCTCGGATTCGACAAAAGGGCCTGCTCATGGAGCTGCGTCAATTGAGATGTTTCGTCGCCGCCGCCGAGCAGCTGCATTTTGGCCGCGCGGCCCAACACCTGCAGATGCTACCTTCCGCCTTCGGCCGCCACATCAAACTCTTGGAAGAGGATCTTGGTACGCGGCTGTTTGCAAGGACCACGCGAGCCGTCTCTTTGACCGACGACGGCGCGCTACTTCTTCGGGAGGCGCGCATCATTCTCTCAAAGGTCTCGACCGTGGAGGCCGTCTTGCGCGGTCGCTCGCGTTCGGTCGGAGCCCGGAATCTCAAGGTAGGCGCCATAGACAGTGCTGCGGCCGGGCTTATGCCGCAGCTGTTGCGAGACTTCCGCGCGAAATACCCCGACGTCACCGTTCATCTTCTGGAGGAAAAGACGTTCCGGCTGCTTCCCAAGGTCCTTTCCGGAGCGCTCGATCTCGTTTTCATCCGTCCTCCGGAGAAGATGGACCGAAGGCTCGAATGTAAAACTCTGCTCATGGAAACCGCAGTGGTCGCCCTTCCCCGCAGGCACGCGCTTGCACGTAACGAATGTCTGTCGCTCTCGGCGATCGCTCATCAACCGATGATCGTTCCTGATCGGCGATCTCGGCCCCACAGCCACGACTTGACCATGAAGCTGTTCGAGGACGCCGGGCTGACGCCCCGCATCGCTCAGCTCGCCGATGAAAAGCAGACGATCGTGAACATGGTTGCGGCTGGACTGGGACTGGCCGTCGTCCCCCGCTGGACCTCTCGCATGGCTGTTGCGGGCGTTCGCTTTGTTCCGCTCAAGCTGGAGCGCTTTGGAGCAGTTGGACGGCTTCCGCTCGCTGCAAGTTGGCTGCGTGGTTCCCGCGATCCTATTCGCGATACGCTTTTGACGGTCCTCGAAAAGCGGTTGCGGTCTTATGCCAAAGGTGCCTGATGATTCTTGCAGAAAGCCAGGCGCCGAGCTCCGATGCGAGCGCAAATGTCAAGCTCGCCGGTCCGAAAGTGTTTGAACCGTGTTCGGTCGGGTACCGATGGTCATCGTTGAGCGCATCTGGAAAGGGAGGCAAGGAGCACGAATACTCATGAGCCGTCGATTGTCGAGGCATCCTGCAAGCCCACTTCGCGTGCGTTTCGATGTTCATCAGCGCGATCCAAGTTGGACGACCGATCGGGGGTGCGATCCGCTGCTAGCCCCCGAGCCGTAACTATTGCGTTTCACAAACACCTCTGTTCGACCGCGACGGTCGAGGAATGCAGATGACCGAGGCAAGCCTTCTCTTGCACCGGAGCGCATCTCAGATCCTGCGTGACCTTGCCGGTTAGGAAGTCATGGCCGACGGAAAGCATCTCACCAGTGATGTCATCATCGGTGCTACCCCGTCCGTCATTGCATTGGCAGGCGCGGAGCTGATCAGGGCCTACCGGGAGCGTCTGCCCGAGTACGCCCGCACTTGCTAGAGGGACGTTGACGCGCTCGATCGACGTCGCGTTGGTCCACGTCTTCAACCAGAAAGCCCACGCTTAATCAGCAAGCGCCTCGCAGTGGAGCGGCTGTTCGCAATCGGGCCGCCAGAAATGTTCGCCGGCGATCCGGTCAGCCCCGCGAGCCTGCTTGCTATACTCTTTCCCTCTGCTCAAAATCCGATTCGAAGCCTTCTCGACGCCGGTGCCGCGGGCATCGATCTGTCGGTGTCGATTGTGCTGGAGATCGACACGATGATTCCTCTAAAAGACCTCGTCCGGCAGCGCCTTGCCCCGGCGTCCTCCCGTTCTGCGCGGTCAGACATGAGTTCGTGACGGAACTTTGAGCGCCGGCTCAATCGTCAGGCCGAAATCAGAAGGGATCTGGGCCTTATCTGCCTTGCGGATCCGGCCGCCGACGCGCGTCGCCTCCGAGCTGATTGCCCGCTTCGGTATATCCTGCGCAAGATCGTCTCCGGAAAGAGAGGACACGGTTTCGTCGATCCGATAACCGCCTAAGATAGTAGGCCCCTAAATATACAGCGATGGCGCGATGAGGCGGCGCTCCACCAACTTTGGAAGCACAACAAAACCAAGATCCGCGGTGTCTATAACGCGGCCGCTTGAACCCCATGGGCTTCTTCCGAATCTACCTCGAGTGGCCCGAAATGATGTAGCCTTCCGGCCCGGTGGTTTTCCCAGTCTGCCTAACTCCCAAAAAAACGCCCGCCATAGGTGGCGGGCAGTCTGCGGGAGAGAGTAGTGCGATCGGGTGCGACTCAAGCTTCCTTTGCGTAAGCTGCAAGATCGGCCCGCAGCATCTTCAATATGTCGTCTCGGATGGGATCCCTGGTCCCGCGCGACCAAGCAGCCGCAAGGGGAAGTTTGTTCATGTCCGACGCCACGAGCCGGACATAGCGAACCCCGCGGCTCGCCAGGCGCGACGTCCAGCTAGGTACGATAGCGATCCCCAAACCGGCCGACACCAGGTTGACGATCGTTTGCTTTTCCTCCGCAATCTGAGCAATCCGGGCGTCTAGCCCGGCTTCCGCAAAGAGCTTCATCGTTAGATCGTGGCTATGAGGCCTGGACCGCCGTTCGGGAACGATCAGTGGCTCGTTCTTGAGATCCGCAACCTTGACCATCTTCCTCGACGCAAGTCGATGATGGTGCGGAAGGGCTACGACGGCTGTCTCAAAGAAGAGAAATAGAAACTCCAGCCGCTTGTTGGCGTCTTTTGGGGGGCGCACGAAGGCGAGATCAAGCCGTCCGGTCAAAAGGCGCGGCAACAGACGAATGGTCTTATCCTCGACCAGTTGAATCGTTGCATCAGGCCGACGCTTGCGAAAGTCTTTAAGAAGTTTCGGAATAAGTCCGGCGGCAGCACTGTCGATGGCACCAACGCGTATGATTGTTGCCCCTTTGCGCGAGCGCGTCCGAAATCTGACCGCAAGCGCATCGGCTTGCGTCAGCAGCGCACGCGCATCTTTAAGCAAGACAACACCGTCGTCCGTCAGCGCGACGTTTCGCGTCGTGCGCGTCAGAAGCCGCGTGCCGAGATCCTCCTCCAGCAGCCGAACAAACCGCCCCAGGGCCGAGGGAAGCATATTCATTCGTTGCGCCGCTCTTCCGAAGTGAAGCTCTTCGGCTGTTGCTACGAAGCAGCGCAGTTGTTGCAGGTCCATCAGTTCCTCCGTACGACGACGATAACATCAAAAACGCCGGTCTTATTATGTCATTCTTTTGTATAAACGATTGGAGATTGAATCCGCTCTGCCTTGATTGCAGCGTTTTCTCGATAGCGCCGTCGATGCGCAGAACAATCAAACGCCGATCGGGCCAGGAGCCCATCCGGCTTGACGAACGATCTGGAGGTCCGGTTTGCGAAAGTGATGCTGCTCTACTTGGCTGGGACGGAGACGCCGAGTGCGCCAGGCACGATCGTGCGCCGAGCGCGCTAGGCCAGGCACATGCGGCACACTTCGATCCGCTCTTGCCTCGCGGCCCGCGATAGCAACGGCCTTCTTGATCGCGTCGGCGCTCTCATTCGCATCGATTCGATACGCACGAACGTCGGCAATGTCAGGGCTGTTTGATGGGCGGCCCCGCAATTTCGCGAGGTAAAACATGCATCGTCGGCGAGCCAAGATTATTGCGACCGTCGGACCCGCCAGCCGTTCGCCAGAGATGCTCGCGGCATTGGGCCAGGCGGGCGGATACGTTCCGACTTACAGGCAGATCACGCAAGGCGTCATGGCGCAATTCGTCAACTCGAACGAAGATTCAGCCGCCCTATTGGTATTCTTCAGGACTTGCAGGGGCCAAAGATCCGGGTTGGTACCATAAGGAATGGCAGATTTTCCCTCAGTGCCGGTGACGCCGTTCGCTTTGTTCCGTCGGTCGGCGTCCGGGCATATCGATGACATCGTGCGCCTCTCCGATGGGATAGTGATCGCGCGCGTTGATCTTGGCGTCGCAATTCCGCATGCGGAGGTTCCCGGCCGACAAAAGGAATTGATCCGATCGTGCCGCCTCGACGCTCAATGGTTGCTGCGCCGACGCCGACACGCGCCGACACTTCGGATGCGGCCACAGCGATCTATGGCGGAGCCGACGCGATCATGCTGTCCGCGGAATCTGCGACCGCGCAATATCCGTGCGAGGCCGCCACCAACATGAGCCGCATAATCGAAAGCACCGAGCGACATAAAATGTATCGTTCGATCGTCAATGCGTCGGAGCCGGACGAGGAGCAGACCGCCCCGACCGCGGCGGCTGCGGATCTCGCAACGATGATCGGAGCCTCAGCGATCCTCGCCTTCACCTCGAGCGGTACGACTGCAACGCGCATCGCGCGCAAACGTCCCAAGGTACTGATCCTCGCGATCACACCGGAGGAACGGGTCTCGCGCCAACTATGCCTGTTGTGGGGGCGCCCACGGCATGAAGTCCCCCAACATAAGCTCCTACGAGGAGATGGTCGAACGCGCGACGCAAACCGCTCTCAACGTGAACTTTTGCGGAGAATGCCGATGTCATCGTCGCCGTGGCCGGCATACGTTTCGGCGATGCCGGCACAACCAATAATTTACGCGTGGTGACGATTGCTTAAGCGCTTCGCCGCCATCCTGGCCGCCCCCTTCCTCTAACCAGCTGACGTCGCAGCGCGGCCTATGCCGTTTGCCGGCCCAACCTTGCGCAACTGCCCAGCAGATCACGTCCTCGCAAGAAATTATTCTAATCGTTTGTATATTATAATGAGCATTGAGGTCAGCGAGCCAGTGACCTTAAGATTATAGATTAGCGGGCGAATAAGTTCCGTTTTGCAATCGGGAAACGTCGGGGTGAAACCATTAGCACAAGATCTTGAGGTGTTTATCGTTGCGGCGCGGCGGGGAAGTTTTGCTGCGGCGGCGACAGAGTTAGGTGCGTCGCCTGCCTACGTCAGCAAGCGCGTCGCGCTACTTGAGCGGGCACTCGGACGCGTGTTGTTCCTGCGTACCGCTCGACAAGCGGTGCTCAGCAGCGATGGGGAAGTGTTGCTGTCCAAAGCGCAGCGCGTTCTCGATGCCTATGCGGATTTTGTAGCTGACGGTCCTGAGACCGATTCCGTCGCCCGCGGCAGCGTACGAATTACGGCAAGCTCGGGTATTGGCTGCAATCATGTCGCACCACTTGTATCGGAGTTGGCGCTCCTACACCCGGAATTGGATATTCGGCTGGAAATCGTCGATCGGAGCGTGGATCTGGTTGAGGAGAATGTCGACATTGACATTCGGGTCGGCAGGGTACGCGAGCCTCACTTGCTCGTGCATCCTATTGCGCAGGGAAGACGCATTCTCTGCGCGGCTCCCAGCTATCTCAATCGACGCGGCATGCCGGAGGAACTCGGCGATCTCGCTGGACATTCGTGCCTGGTCATGCGCGAACGTGACGAGGTGTTCGAGCGCTGGACTTTGCATGGTCCCATCGGGATGCGCACCATCAACGTCACCGCTGCCCTCTCCACCAACCATGGCGATATCATCCGCAATTGGGCGATTGCCGGCCGTGGGATAATGCTGCGTTCTTATTGGGACGTGGCCAAGGGGCTCGCGAATGGCCAATTAGTCCACGTGCTTCCCCTCTGGTGGCAGCCGGCTGATATATCTGCCGTCACCAAAGTCCGCTCAAGCAGTGTGTACCGATATTATCTTTGCGTCCGCTATATTCGCGAGCGGCTCCGTGACGGGCCATTCGCACTTGCCACAAAGCGATGGCCCGAGACTCCAGGTGAAACAGAGCTCACACTTGAGGAGGCTCCCGCGCTTCATGAGGCCTGAAACCGTGACTGAGTTTGCAGAGCGCCTTCGGGGCGATGCGCATGTCGCAGCCGGCATGGGCGGCCTTGTCGCCGAAAAGCTCACGCTGCGCCAGCTTTTCGAATCGTCCGACCTGTCGGCCCAGGAGTTTGCCGACGCGGTCGCAGCCTTTTTCAAACATGACCGTGCGGCTTTAGCCGACCTCTTGGCTGGGACGAGCTTGGTCGAACACTTCTCGCCTCGCTTCCTCCGGGAAATGACGATTTTTCCGTATCAGCTCGCGAATGGACGCGCCGTGATTGCCCTGTTCGATCCCACGGACACGGCAGCGATCAGCGCCGCGGAGATTGTACTCGGCCCCGCGGTAAAGGTCGCCATCGCGTCGTTTGAGGACATTGATACCGCGCTCTCTCAGCGCCTTAGCGAAGGCGAGACCACCGCAGCGAATAGGGATAATACCATCGCTGTCCGCGAGGAGGATATCGAAAGCCTCCGCGACCTAGCTAGCGGCGCGCCGGTCGTCCGTGCCGTCTCCGAATTGATCGAAAAGGCCGCCGAGCTTCGCGCCAGTGACATACACATTGAGCCTTTCAGGACGGAACTGGCAGTGCGTATGCGGGTTGATGGCCTGCTTCGCCATATCCCCTCACCATCCCATGTACTCCCACAGGCCATAGTCTCCCGCATCAAGATCCTGGCGGGTCTCAACATAGCCGAGCGCCGATTGCCTCAAGATGGCGCCGCGCGTGTCCAACTTGGGCGAGCTGAAATGGATTTGCGCGTCGCTATCATGCCGACGCAGCATGGTGAGTCTGCCGTCATTCGGCTTCTGCCCAAGGAGCGGGGACTCCTTGCGATCGAGAAGCTCGGCTTTGCGCCCGACGACGAAGCAAAGCTCCGCGCAGTCCTGACGCTCCCGCACGGTCTCATCGTGGTCACCGGACCAACCGGCAGCGGTAAAACCACGACGCTTGCGACCGTGCTCGGCCTCCTCAACGAATCCTCCCGGAAGATACTGACGATCGAGGATCCGGTAGAATACGAAATCAAGGGCATCAATCAGTCCCAGGTAAACTCTGCTATCGGCCTGACTTTCGCGAAGGCATTGCGCGCTTTCGTGCGGCAAGATCCGGATGTCATCATGGTGGGCGAGATCCGTGATGCCGAGACAGCGGAAGTAGCGATCCACGCTGCCCTGACCGGGCACCTCGTCCTGACCACGCTGCACACCGAAACCGCTGCGGCCGCCGTGCCGCGACTGCTGGACCTCGGCGTCGAGGCGTTTCTGTTGAGTTCAACCCTCCGTGCCGTGATCGCGCAGCGGCTGGTGCGGCAGCTTTGCGACCGGTGCAAAACAACGAGCCGGCTCGAGCACTCGGAGTTTGCGGCCGATCGGCGGTACGCCGCGATCGGCCTTCGGGTTGGTGATGAAGTTTACAAGGCAGGCCGATGCGAGCGTTGCGGCGGAACGGGCTACCGCGGCCGCGTTGGCCTGTTCGAGGTCCTTGAAGTGGCCGATGAGGTTCGTCAGCTGATGAATGCGCACTGCGACGCCGTGTCGATTGATCGAACAGCGGTTCGATCTGGAATGACCACCATGATCCAAGACGGCCTCGCGAAATGCCGAGCCGGCGTCACGTCGCCCGCGGAAGTTCTCCGCGTAACGACCATACGATAACGTGATGCAAACCTTTCGCTATCTAGCTATGACCCAGAGCGGTGAGCTCGTAAACGGTATGATCTCCGCGTCCACCGCGAAGGAAGTTTTCGCGCGTATCGAGTATCTCGGTCTCGTTCCGATCGAAACAGTCGCTCAGGACACTAAGGTTGCGGTCGCTCATATCGCTGCTGGTTTTCTTGGGCGACCACGCGCCGAAGACGTGACCATCTTTACACGTGATCTTTCTTTGCTGCTCAAGGCGGGCGCGAGGCTTGACGATGCACTGGAGTTGTTGTGCTCAGATGACGACATCGGCCGCCTGCGCCCGATTGTGAGTAAACTCCGCGTCGCAGTGCTTGCGGGCGAAAGCTTCGCTGAAGCCGTCGGCAAATATCCGAGTTGCTTTCCGCCTATCTATGCGGCGCTCGTGCAAGTCGGCGAAACGTCCGGGAAGCTCGGCCACCTTCTCGATATGCTGGCAAGCGAGCGCGCGCGCACGGAGGCCTTGCGCCGAAGAATTACTGATGCGCTGCAATATCCTGCATTCGTGTTGCTCGCTGCATCCTGCGTGCTGGCATTTTTTGTTCTCGTGGTACTGCCACAGTTCGGAGCTGTGTTGCGCGATTTCGGCGCCAAGCAGGACTCGCTGATTGTCACGGTGCTTGGCGTTTCTGAATGGACGCGCTCCAACGGTCTGGCGATTCTTGGAGTCGCAGGGGCCGCCATCTTTGCAGCCTATGCCGTCCTCCGCCGGCCCGTGATCCGGTTCCGGCTGCTCGCAACACTGATGCGATTGCCGGGCCCCAGTTCGATTTTTCGGGCCTACCAAACTGCGGTGTTCTGCCGCAATCTCGGCATCCTTGCTGGCAGTCAGGTACCTTTGACCACCACCCTGCGCATCCTCGTCGATATCATGTCCTTTTCGGGCGATGTTCCCGCCTGGACAACCGCGGCTGATCAAGTACGACACGGCGCGAAGCTTTCTGACGCCCTTTCCCAGTCAACGGTCTTGCCCATGATGGCGATCCGCATGATCCGCATTGGCGAAGAAACCGGCCAGCTGCCAATACTCGCCGGGCGCATCGCGGAGTTCTACGAAGCCAAGCTACAGAGGAGTCTTGACCGGCTCGTCGCCGTTATCGGACCGGCGGCCGTGATCGGCATTAGCGTGGTTGTCGGCGGTCTCATCGTTTCCATTATGACGGCCCTGCTGTCTATCACTCAACTCGTATCGTGATCTCAAAACAGCGAGCGCAAATGACGCTTATCTCATCCCGCGCAATGGCCTGGCGGCGGCGGTCGTTCGCAGCGGGCGAGAATGGATTCACCTTGGTCGAGATGCTGGTCGTCATTACGATCATCGGGCTGATCATGGGACTGATCGGCCCCCGCGTGTTGAACTATCTCGCTGAGTCCAAGGTCAAGACGGCCAAGATACAAATCCGCAGCCTCGCCAGTTCGCTCGATCTCATGTTTCTCGACACGGGACGCTATCCGTCATCTTCGGAAGGCCTTAACGCCCTGGTAAAACCCGCAGCTTCGATGGCCGGATGGCACGGTCCCTACATCGATGGAAATAGCCTACCGAACGACCCGTGGGGTAGGCCCTATGTTTACCGGTCGCCCAGTGGGAACGCCAAGTTTGAGATCATGTCCTACGGGGCTGACGGGCATGAGGGCGGTGCGGATTCTGCCGCCGATATCTCGTCAAACAGCAATGAGAAATAGCCCGGAAGCACAAAACGGATTTACTTTGCTTGAGATGGTCTGCGTGTTGTCCATCGTCGCAATGCTGGTCGGTATCCTTCTGCCACGGCTTTCGCCTGGAACGTCGCGGCCGCGGCTCGAGGCATCGGCACTCGAAATCGCGTCCCTATTGAAGATCGACCGGAACGCGGCAGTTAAGAGCGGGATGCGCGTGCTGACCAGAATCGACGCGAGCACCCGGCGCCTGCAATCAGGTTCGAACGGCAGCGTTCTCGTGGTACCGGACGATGTGACGCTGGACGCACTATTGCCACGGGATTGCGAAGGACGACCCGCCCTTTCGACCATAAGTTTTTTCCCGAGCGGGTTCTCGTGCGGTGGCACGCTTAGACTCTCGCGTCTGAATACTGTCTACGAAGTTCGTGTGAATTGGCTTACGGGGGGAATCGAGATTGTGCGCGTTCCGGCTGTGTAATGCCTCCCGCAGCGTCGCGGGGTTTACGATCGTCGAGGCATTGGCCGCTCTCGCGATCGCCACCGCCATGCTGGCGGCGATCGGCTCGCTCATGTCGACCAGCATAAAAGGCGCGCGGAGGATTGATGATCGCATGGTCTTGGTGGAGACGGCGCGCACTCTGGCGGCAGCATTGCCGCCGCGCGGCGACGCAACCACGGGCGTAACGTCGGGTGAACTCAACGGCATTGTCTGGCGCGTCGATATATCGCCCTTGCTCAGGACAGCGTCCGACAAGCAGCAATGGGTGCCGAAACGGGTCCGGATCCAGGTTAAATCTTCAGCAGGTACGAGCTTCGCCCTGGAAACTGCGCGTCTGGGCCGGAGGTCGCAGTGATAGCCCGGGATCACCTCTCCCAAGCCTTGCACCGCGCGAGTATCGCGGGGTTCACGCTGTTCGAAGCTCTCGCGGCGATCGTACTTATGGGGATTGTTGTTTTTTGTCTAAGCACAATCGCGACGCATTGGCTACCCAGCTGGGATCGTGGCCTGGCGCGCGCGCAACGCGCCGAGCTTATTGGCATCGCCCTTGACCGTTTAACCGCCGATCTTGCGGCATCGCAGTTCATTTCCGCCAACGGCGGAAGCAAAAAGCCGCTGTTCAACGGCACAGAAGGATCTGTCACTTTTGTGCGCACGGTTACAAGCCCCAACGCCAAGTCGGGCCTCGAGATCGTTAAAATCGAAACAATCAAGGACCCTACTGGTCTCGTCCTCATACGCTCTTCGAGGCCCTTCGTCTTGTTTGAAGGTGCGATTGACCCGTCTGGCTTTGGTAATCCCGTCGTCCTGCTGCGATCGCCCTATCGGGCCGAGTTCGCCTATGCGGGACCCGGCGGCGTGTGGAAGGCGAACTGGCTGAATGTCGGCCACTTGCCGGCCGCCATCCGCCTCACGGTCCAAGATCACACCCTTGGGGAGGCGAGGGTAATCTCGACCACGACGCTTATTCATGTTGACGCGCCTGCACTATGCATCAGCGGAAAGAGCACGGATTGCACGGGAGAGCCCGACACTAGTCCCGATACGGCTCCCGCAGCGGACTCTCTCGAGAGCCGTCGGACCTGAGGCCACAATGATATTTTGCAATCCGCAGGAAGGACACTTATCTGGGGGGCGGGAGGGCTTTATCCTCATTGCGGTCCTCTGGATGTTGATTGCACTCGCGACACTTGCGTCCATCTATTCGATTTACATAGGCAGTTCTTCCTGGTCGAGTTCGGTGATCGAGCGCCGTCTGCAAGCCGATCAATTGGTGTCAGCCAGCCTTAATCTCGCGACCCAACGCCTTGCTGTGGCAGACCAGCGCGATCGACCTACGCATGGCCACTTCAGCTTCCGGCTAGGCCAAGCCAACGCATCGGTCAGATTCGTTTCCGAAGCGGCCCGGCTCGATCTCAATCAGGCCCCGCGCGAACTACTATCGAGTTTCTTCATAGCGATCGGCGCATCGGAGGAGGATGCCCCGCGTTTTGCTGCGCGGATTGTTGGTTGGCGAGAGCGCTTAAGACCATCCGATCGCGCTAATGAAGCGCAGCTTTACCGCGCCGCCGGCCGCGGCTATGGACCGCGAGGCGCTCCCTTCGCACATGTAGGAGAGTTATGGTTAGTTCAAGGTCTGCCGCAGGTCATCATAGAACGAATGTTGCCTCTGGTGACCGTTTACAGCGGCAGGTCCGATATTAACGTCTTCGACGCGCCGCCCGAGCTTGTTGCGGCTTTGCCTGGCATGACCCTAGATCGTCTGAATGGTTTTCTTGGCCAACGGCAGCTCGTGGCTCCCAGTAAGGACGCTCTAGTCCGACTGCTCGGTTCAGATCAAACCGCCGCGACCGCCGATGCAAGTGACGCGTTCCGGCTGGACATAAAAATAGGGGGCGCAGGGGGATGGAATAGCTGTGCGGAAGCGGTCATCTTGCTACAGGGTCCGGACGATCCTTTTCATATCCTTGCCTGGGATGACAGTTTGCGCGGTGACTGTCGTCAGGGCATGGCAACGGCGAACCCGCCATGATCCTGTTTAATTCGATAGCGGCAGGCCTCGCTTCGTGGGTACAAGCCGTGGCGTCCGAAGTTTCATCGCTCTCGAACGGCTTGCGCCGACGCTCGCAGGTTCGGATGGTGGAATTCGAGAAGGATCAATTCACCCTTCATCTCGTGACCGACCCCAAAAACGCGAAAGCGCCTGACCACGCGCTCGCGGTCCTGGAGGGAGCGGTTGCTAGCCCAATCCCTCCAGCATGGAAGTTAGCTCTGACTGGAAGTCAGCTTGAACTTGTCCTTCACCCGGCGCGATTTCTGTTTCGCCCGCTGGATTTGCCGAGGCGCGCTGCCGAATATGCGGCGGGTGTCGTGAGGTCCCAAATCGACCGACTAACCCCGTGGGATGTGCAAGAAGCGGTCTATGGTTGGAGTGCTTCACCTGACGAGACTGGCGACCGCATTCAGCTGACAATCGCTGCCACGCCTCGCGCTAAGCTAACGCCCTTGCTCGATGCTATCGGATCGCTTGGGACTTGGTCAATCCTGGTCTCCACGTCACGTTCGAACGTGCCAATTAGGATCGTTGAGACACAAATACACGGACCGACCGATTTCCGTCGTGTTCGTACGTGCCTGATGGTAGTTCTGCTGTTAAGCGGCTTTGCTGCCACTTCGTCGCTTTGCATTTCAGCGCTCATTTCGGACGGTTTGGCCCTGAGACGGGAAGAACTCTCTCGAAAGATATCGGTGCTCACAAGAGCGTCGCAGAATGTTGTTGCCGAATCCGCTTTGCGAGAGCTCGAACAACAGAAGCGCAACACTCCTTCGCCCGTAATGGCGATTGAGGCGCTGTCGGATCTACTGCCAGACAACACGTTCCTAACGGAGCTGCGTATCGATCACGCGAAACTACAGATAGCGGGCCTTACGAGCGACGCCGCATCGCTCATCCGCCTGATCGAGCAGTCGCCCCAGTTTTCACACGCGATCTTCTTCGCTCCAACCACACGGTCTGAAGGAGCAACCAAAGAGCAATTCCACGTCGAGGCTCAAATCAACCCCGCATTCGCCGCTATCCATGAACCAGACCTACCGCATTAGACGCTACGTCAGCGCCATTCCGTTCGTTGCCACAATTTGTTACGCGGCAATGACGGGATTTCTATTGCTGATCACGGGCTGGACGGCGTTGGACCTGGCGGAACAGCATCGTACGCTGGCGAACGCGAACGAAATGTTCGACAGGTTGCAGTCACAACAGCGGGCGGCCCGCAGCACGAACGACGGGGCGCTCGCTGTGAGTCCACCAGTTGTCGAAGGTCCCACGGTCACAGTCGCGGCCGCCGTGGTGCTGCAGCACGTTTCTGCAGAAGCGACGCGGATGGGAAGCAACATCTTATCGTCGCAGGTCGATCTGCAGGACGCAGGAGCACAACACGGGATCGTCAGAGTCTCTGTCGATCTCGAGATCGAGCAGCCGGCCCTTCAAGGCCTCCTTTACGAGCTGGAGGCGGGATCGCCCTTCCTGTTCATCGATCAATTGGTCATACAGGTACCCGAGTCGTCGACAAGACACGCCGCGACGAAGGTGCGCGTCGCAATTGTCGTCTCCGGATGGTGGCGGAGTGTCAAATGAAGTGCCCCCTCACGATTCAAGCTCTCGCGCTGGCCTTCCTGATCTTGGCAGTCGAATCGGGGAGGCGGCCTGCCGAGGCGAGTCAGACTTCAACGGCTACTGGCCTGAATCCGCCAGTGTCGCCCACAATGGAGTACCTGCTTGCGAAGGAGCCATTCGAGGCTACCCGATCGGAGCATAATCCCATTGCCAAAGTCCCCCTTGCGCAGCTCAATAAAACGCAAGAGCGCCCGCTATTCTCTCCGTCACGCCGCCCTCCGTCTCTGCCGCCGCCGAACGCGCCCACTATCCCCGTTGTCGTCGCGGCTCCCAAGCCGCTCGAGCCTGAGCTTCCGCCATTTGAACTCGTGGGCACGATAACTGGGGGCGCCGACAGCATCGCCGTCTTTGTGAATCGCGCGACTGGCGAGACGGTGAAGTTGCGGCAGGATGAAGTTCAATCAGGATGGACGTTGCGCGACATCGGAGCGCGTGAAGCCACGCTTTCGAACGGCGAGAACATCAAGGTTCTGGCTCTCGCCTTGCCCGGCACGACCGCAGATCCGGCGCCTGTGGAAGCCAGCACCGCTTCAATACGGCATCCTGCGAAGCGTTAAGGGTAAATGCGATTATGTTAGCGGATCAATCGCAACCGCCAAGTGTGCCGCGCTGCGATGGGTCGCCTTCAGGTACACCGACACGACGATCTCGTAGCCGCTCGTGCCATTGCGTGCAATGCCGCAGACCCTACGTTGCAGCGCACAGAGGCAATTCATCTTGACAAGCAACACTTCGTGTCGCTCGACAACACACCTCAGATATTGATGTCCGTCATTCAGTCCCTAGCATCGCGAGAAAGCGCCTTATGAACCGCTTTTCGTTTGGCGCGGCTGGCGGGGGACTTTCAAACATCAATGGCCCGATCCGATCTGTCGCCTATCTACTCGGAAACACGAGCGAGGCTTTTCGAGATGGCGACCTTCACTCTAACGATTGAACAACCGAAAGAGGAACCTTTATATGTTACGCAGGAACTCAATCCCAACCAAGTGTGCCTTGGCTTTGGCCGCGACGCTCATGGCAGGTTCGGCGTTGTCGACCACGGCTCACGCAAACAATGGCGACTTGATCGCAGCGCGTCAGAAATTTTTCGGCGACGAGAACGTCGATCCCGAGTCCGGGCGGGTCAGTCCCGACAAGGTCATCTTGTCGTGGCTCTCGAATTCAACTCTGGCGGCTTCCATTGCCGGCCACGTTTTGCTTTTGGACACTTACGTCACTCGGCTCGAAGTTTCGCCGGGCCGCACGCCCTTCGTTATCGGCGATTTGGTTGCTCTCAAACCAGAAGGCCTTCTAATCGGGCATGGTCACTTCGATCACGCGGACAACGCGGCCTACATCGCTGCGATGACCGGCGCGAAACTCTACGCCACCGCGGAAACCTGCGTTGCCCTGCAAGCCGATTTCGCGCGCGAGCAGGCCGACCCGGCGATTCAAGGTAATCCGGCTACGGCGTTTCCTCACAAGGCGTCGATCTCCTGCAACACGGTCACGACGACCGGTTCGGTTCCCGGCACCCAAATTGTCAAACTGGACTTCCTGGAACCGGACGCCTGCGTAATCGCCTTCCGACACTTGCACTCGGTTGCAGTCCCGGTCGACCCGACCTGGCCGCGGGCACCTAATCCGTCCGTTTATTATGCGGTTGACCCGCGCGATCCGGGGCTGTTTCCGGCCGGAACGCCGCTTGCGCCCGGGAAAAGTGGGACGCTGCCTGGGCAGATCAACATTGCTACCAGCGGCAGTGGTGGTCCGGGTGGCCCTATTCCGCTGTTTTTCGATTTTGTGTTGCGCGAAGGTCGTCACTTCACCTTTGCTTGGTATAACTCGTCGGGAGCACTCAAAGAAGGATTGGGAAGCGGGTGGCCCAACGGCACGCCAGCTGACGGCCAGCGTATCACGAACATCCTGAAGAGTTTACCGGCCACCGATGTGGATGCCGGTACGATTGCGACAGCCAATTTCGATAACAATTCTTATCGTGATCCCTTCGCGTATATTCAAGCGCTGAACCCGAAGATCTTCATTCCGTTGCATCTGACCACCGGGTCGACCTTCAAGGAATCCATCTCGCCCGCCGTTTACGGCGGATACCTGGATCAAATTAAGCGCCTCGGCCTGACACTCGATCAATGGCCAGACACACGATGGCTCGTTGATCCCGAAGATTACGCAAAGCCCATCGTCTACGACATTCGGGACCCGCGCTGGGACAATCCAAAGAAGCTGCCCGCCATCAAGCATTATTGCGGTTCTGATCCAGACGACCACCACGACGACCACGGGAAGCCGTGACCACCGCGCCGACGGCTGCTCGAAAAGAGGAGCCGTCGCGCCCTTCCACGATCCGCGCGCCGGATGCAACTGAAATGATGCAATGAAACGCTCTCTGATTTGGTTCGTAATCGTCGCAACGCTGTGTGTGTGCATCCACGCAAGGCACGTCGACGCTCATCCGGATATATTGGTTCACATGCATGATGCGGTTATCTTTGATGGAAATGGCTCTATCAGCGGCGTCCGCGTATCTTGGACCTACGATAGGGAAACGTCGGTGACGGCATTGCGAAGTAGCGGCCTCAACGAAAGCGCCCCACACCTCGGGCGTGACCAGCTTGATCCGCTGGCCAGGGCGACGGTTAATTCGCTGCGCGCGTCTGACTTCTATACGTTCGCGCGCGTCAATGGCACCAAGCAGCCATTCGATGGCGCATCCGATTCATGGCTCGAGTGGGATGGATCGGTGCTAACATTGCATATGGCTCTCAACTTCAAGCAGCCCGTGAGCAACAGCAATTTCACGCTCGAGCTCTTCGATGAAACAGACGAGATCGAGTTCGATTTCCAAGAAGGAGACGCCGTCATCATGACGAAGGCACCCAAAGACTGCGCGCTCGTCGTCGCACGGCCAGGCGATGCCGCCGCTCAACGGGAACTTCTCGGCGATGCTTATCTCAATCCCAACGTTCAACCGGTCGGTTGGGATGCGCAATACTCAAACAAGGTTTCGGTGCGATGTCTAAGTTAGAGGCAATTACAGCCTTGCTCAACCGAATGAAGTCGCCGCTCGACGCTGAACAAGCTGTCTTATGAGCGATTTCGCGCGCGGAGACATTGCTTTGCAGAATTGTCACGGGCGAAACGAAAGTGTCGGTGCAGCGATATTGTTGCATGCGGCTTAGCCGTTGCGACAACAACATAAGGAGTAACGTCAATCATTGAGAAGATTGGGCGCCGCGCGGTTCACGCGCTCGACGATCTGCTCGCATTTGTAATGAAGACGCGAGAGAGTGAGAGGCTACGCGCTATGTTGACACGCCTGCACCGTTTGCGATGTGGCGCGAAGCTGAAGAAGACAATTGCCCTAGTTGCCGCGGGGGCTCTGACGGGATGCGGCGCGCCACTCACGTGGCAGGACACTCACACCAAACCTGACGTAATGGATGAGGTTCGTAATCAGGATCTGCTTCCCCGATTTCCGGAACGCACCGCAGAAGCCGATCTGCAAGGCACTGTCCGGCCAGGTCGCGCCCAACTCTTTTCGGCCGAGCCGGTCTCTTCTATGCAGGCAATCGTGGCCCCGGCGACGAGTACCGGCACCGGTCCCGGGTATGAACTGAATTTCGAAAACGCCACGATTGCGTCGGTTGCAAAAACTGTACTCGGCGACATCCTGAAGACGAGCTACACAATCGACCCGCGTGCTCAGGGCAATATCAATATTGCGTCGGGAAGGCCGGTTCCGAAGCAGGACTTGCTGTTCGTGTTCGAGAGTGCGCTCCGATTGGCAGGAGTCGCGCTCGTCCGCGACGGCGCCGCTTATCGAATTGTCCCACAGACAGAGGCACTCGCAGCCGGCAGTCTTGATTCGCAGCCTGCAAACGTGGAGCCGGGATTTGGCGTCTCTGTCGTGCCGCTTCAATACATATCGGCCGGGACGCTGATGCAGCTCCTGGATAGTTTTGCTACGAAGCCCGGTGCGGTTCGCGTGGATAAGGCTCGCAACATGCTGCTGGTTCAGGGCACAGGGCCCGAGCGTCGCACGGTCGTCGATACGGCTGTTGGTTTCGACGTTGATTGGATGCGGGGGCAGTCAGTCGGTATCTTTCCACTCCAGAACAGCGCTCCTGAGCCTGTCCTGACAGAACTCGAAAAAATCTTGAATTCAAAGGAAGGCGACGTTGGGCACGATCTTGTCAAGTTTCAGGTAATGGAGCGCCGCAACGCGATTTTGGCGGTAACCTCCAAGCCGCAGCTCCTGCGAACGGTCCAGACTTGGATTGGCCGACTCGACGCATCAGATCCTGCCCGTGTTGTTGTACATGTCCGCCGGGTCAAGTACGGCGACGCCCGGCAGCTCGCGAAAGTGCTCGGCGAAATCTTCGGCGGAGGCAGCTCAAATGCAACCGACAGCGCGGCGGGACAGGTCGCGCCTGGGAGCGGTTTGGTGAGGACATCGTCCAATGCCGACCGACTACCAGCCATCTCAACGACTTCCAGCTCCTCCACAAGCACAAAAGGCAATACTGATTTCGGCGGAGGCGCACTCGGGGGCGGATCGCGAACAGGGAACGACACTGGCGGCTCGGAGCTACAGAGCGCTGGCCTTAGCGGCAGGCCCGTGATGGAGGGGATTCGCATCGCAGCCGACGTTTCCACGAACTCCCTGCTTATCTATGCGAACGCTCAGAATTACCGGACCGTCGAACAGACCATACGCCAGCTCGACCAACCGCAGGCTCAAGTCGCGATCGATGCGACCATCGCTGAAGTTACGCTCAACAACAATCTGAGCTACGGGGTTCAATTTTTCATCCAAAGCAAAAACCTCGGTATGGCTCCCGATCGAGGCTCCGCCCTGAACGTCCCAAGCTCCCCCCCAGGACAGCAGTCGAGCGTCCTCAATGGCGTCGCATCCGCTTTCCTTAACCGCGCCTTCCCAGGCTTTAATTTCCTCGTCGGCCCTGAGGCGCAGCCCAACATGATCATAGATGCGCTGCACGCGGTGACAGATGTCAAGATATTATCGAACCCTTCGCTGGTTGTGATCGACAATCAGGTCGGCACACTACTCGTTGGGAACGAGATCCCGGTATCGACCGGCACCGGCAACGTTCTCAATTCGGCGACCGGCACCAACAACACGATCATCAACTCAATCGACTATCGCAACACCGGCATTATCTTGCGCGTCATTCCTCGGGTTAGTCCCGACGGCAACGTGCGCCTCGATATCGAGCAAGAAATCAGTCAGGCGACGAACGCGACCGCGAACTCGCTCACGCCGACCGTCTCGCAACGCAAAGTGAAGAGCTCTGTCGCCGTGCCGAACGGGCAAACCGTACTCTTGGCAGGCCTCATTCAGGAAAACACTGAAGTCGATCGTGGTGGGATTCCGGTTCTCGACGAGATACCGAAAATTGGCGACCTCCTGTCGCACCAGAACAAGACGACGACCCGGACCGAGCTCATTATCTTCATCCGTCCGCAAGTCATTCGGGACAGCATTGCCGCCCACTACGTCGCCGAGGAGTTTCGGGCAAAGCTGCGCGGAACGGTCGAGTCCCTTCCTTCCAAGGGAAGACAACCGCCACTACTTCAATGAAGGAGCAACGAGGAAAATGCCGGAACGCCTCTCGCGTTGCTCGCAAAAGTTTCTCACGTTCCGAGCACCGACCCACGTCACGGTCACGGCGGCATTCGTCCTCTGCGCCGTCTGCATGGCGACGAGCGTCGCAGCGGATCCGAGCTCCGCAGGCCTCCTCGGGGCGGCATTCTCCGCCGTTGCCATCGCAATCGCCGTTATAGATGCGCGACTCTTCGTAATACCAGACGAACTGACCATCCTGGCGCTTGTACTCGGATTGGCAAACGTGTTCGTGCAACCTCCAGACTGGATGGTGCCGACGCTCGCGACGGCAGCATCGCGCGGAGCGGCATTAGCCGCGATGTTCTGGCTATTGCGCATCGCCTACAGGTCCGTCCGTCTGCGCGACGGCATCGGGTTGGGGGACGTCAAACTCGCCGGCGTTGCTGGAGTCTGGCTCGATTGGAATCTGATTCCAATCGCAATCGAGGTCGCGGCCGGATCAGCTTTAATCGCCTGCGGAATTGCGGCGCTTCTCCGTCGCGACAGCATCCAAGCCATCACCCGGCTGCCGTTCGGTCTGTTCTTCGCGCCAGCCATTTGGGTCACATGGCTGATATGGAAGGTCTGGTGAGGTTCGAATGATCGTTGCAGATTGCAAATCGACTCGGGAACATCTATGAAGAATGCACGCCCCCTGATCGGAACTTTGTTCCTCACACTGTGGACTATCGGCAACGTGTTCGGCGCCGAACTCTCCGAAAACGGGCGCTCATTCGCGCGGCGACATGTTTCGGCGGCGGGCGGTGCGATTGAAGCATGCCGGTCCGCTCGAGCCGCAGCTGTCTTGGGCTTCAGGCACGAACATGGCTTCAATGTCCCGCAGTCCTACGAGATAGCCGCGGCGTATTACCACACGGCAGCCGCATGCGGTGATCCGACAGGCCAATATTTGTTCGGCCTCTCCTACGATAAGGGGCATGGCGTTGCGCAGGATGGCGTTCTTGCGTACATGTGGCTGAATTTGGCTGCCGCCCACGCTCCTCAGCTACGGCGCCCGTATTACCTTCGAACAAGAGACGCGGTAGCCAATAATCTCACGCCTGCACAACTCAGCCAAGCTCAATGGCTAGCCATTCAATGGCGGCCCGGAACGGCACCTTAATCCCACTTTTCGAGGTTCCGACCAGGCCTTCTTCGATCATGTGCGAATGGTGCTAGCCGTCGCTTTTCGCGGCGCAGCTAGGATGCATCTGTAGACTCTCGGTTCGGCGGCGTGGCGGTCGACGTCGGTTCTGATCTGCTCGGGTTCGGCGCACGAGCCACCGGTCTTGCGCGCCTTCTGCTCAATTCCTTCGCTCGGAATAGCGAAATTCACAGCGAGCAGATCATTGCCGTGCCTTCTTAAGTTACGCCTTGCTTGCGTATTCACGTGGAGCCAGCCCGGCAATTTGGCTATAAAATGCGGAAAGTCAGTCCCATGGGCGGGTGACAAGGTCTGCCGGAGTTGCCGCCCCGGCGCCGAGCGGTTTTGGCGGTCCCAATCCGTCCAACATGATTGCATCGCCTTCCGGCGGCACCAACCTACTCCGCATGCGCCGGCTCGGGCTGTCCTGTGTTCGTGCTGAATTCGTTACTGGGCGTCGTTGCCGAGTAAGAACTCTGCGGCGTAGCACTATATATATCGCGTCAGGGCCCAGAGTTGTGTTACCGCACACAGTTCGAGGGGATGACGGAGCGTGCGCGGTAAGACCCTCACGATCCATATTCGGCCGCAGCCAGTCCAAGAAGGATAGCCAGCACGAAACTTCTTGGGCATCGTTTGAACGCGGCTGCTGGAAGTCGCCTGAGTTGCCGATGCGAAGCGCGGGCCCCCGAGCCCTAGAGACCGATCCGGTCACGTCTTGTACAAGCTATACAGATTGGATTCGAAGCTCGCTTCTGCGACCCTGAACCAGGTCACGATGTCCTCACGAAACTTCAGCCATTCGCTGTAGATCTTGCGAAACTCGGCATTCTTCTCCGTCTCTTCGGCGTAGAGCGAGAATGCCGCGCGATAGCCGCCCTCCATGATCTCGCGCGAGAATGGCCTGAGCTCGGTGCCGTTTGCGATCAGCCGACGCAGCGGCGCCATGTTGCTGGCGTCGTAATGCGACAGCATGTCCCAGGAGGCCTCCGCGGCGGCCACCTCGAATGCCCGCTGATAATGAGCAGGCAAGGCCGACCAAGCCTTCGCTCCTACATAGAAGGCCAACTGCCCCGTGCAATCCCACCAGCCCGGGTAATAGTAATATTTTGCGACTTTGTTGAAGCCCAGCTTCTCGTCATCGTAGGGGCCGACCCATTCGACCGCGTCAATCGTGCCTCTTTCTAGTGCAGCATAGGTGTCGCCGCCGGCAATGTTCTGAGGAACGACGCCGAGGCGTGCGACCACGTCGCCCGCAATGCCGGGGATGCGCATCTTGAGGCCCTTCAGATCATTGAGCGTATTGACCTCGCGGCGAAACCAACCGCCCATCTGCACGCCCGTGCTGCCGCCGGGAAAGTTCACGACGCCGTAGGACTTGAAGAACTCCCTGAACAGTTCGAGCCCGCCGCCGCGATACATCCACGACAGATGCTGGCGTGGCGTCATTCCGAACGGCAGCCCGGTGTCGATCGCAAACGCCTTGTTCTTGCCGCTGTAGTAGATCGATGCCGTGTGTCCTATCTCGACCGTTTCGCTCTGCACGGCATCGAGTACCTGCAGGCCTGGCACGATTTCCCCGGGGCCGAACACCTGAATCTGGAAGCCGCCATCCGTCATCTCCTCGACGTGCTTGGCAAGGCGAACGGCGATACCGTGAATGGTGTCGAGGTTCTTGGGATAGCTGGACGCCAGGCGCCAGCGGATCGTGGCCTTTTGCGCTCGGACGACAGAGGGGGCGGTCAGCGGCAACAGGCCGACCGCGGCAACTCCAACAATAGCTCGACGGGTCTTCATGGTTCCACCCTGGTTCTTTATGATTGTTGATTGTCGTAGGTTGGATCGCTGACGGCGTGCCCGCTCCTCCGGCGCGCCGTCCGCCAATCTAGAGCTTCCGTTCCATCACGGCATCGAAATTGGTGACGGGCGGAAAGGCTTCCTTGTCGATGACGACGTCGATCACGAACGGATTGGATGCCTTCATTGCGACCGCCATGGCTGCCACAAATTCCTCGCGATTGGTGGCGCGTGCGCCCCTTGCACCCAGCGCGATTCCGGCCGCGGCGAAGTCGACGCGCCCGAAATCGTTCGCTTCCGCAACCACATTTCCCTTCCAGCGATATTTCTCGTGATATTCGAAGGCGAGCGCGCTGTTGTTCATGACGATGATCACGACCGGCAGCCTGTAGCGAACCGCCGTCTCGACATCAGCCAGGTGATAGCCGGCGCCGCCGTCGCCGGTAATGCATACCACCTTCTCCGATCGCGCGATCTGGACGCCGAGCGAGGCGGGGAGCGCCCAGCCGAGCGATCCGACTGCGCGGAAGAAGGCGTCGTAACGCAGCGTCGGGAACAGCACGCCGGTCCAGGCAGCCATGTAACCTGTGTCTGCGACCAGCGTGATCTCGCTGCCATAGCGGGAGAGCTCGTCGAGCACCGAAAGCGGGGAGAGGGCCGTGTTGCCACCTGACGCAGCGAGTTGTTCGCGGTGATTAGCTGTCCATTTATCAGTATCGCGGCGGCAGCGGTCCAGCCAGGCGGACGATGTCCGCAAATTCTGCTGTTTAACGAGGTCAAGTAGGTCGGTGAGGAAGATCTTGATGTCGGCGCGGACACCGAGGCGTGGCGCGTAGGTGTTAATGAGGGAAGCCGGATCATGGTCGATCTGGATCACGGTCGCCTTGCGGCTCGGCAAAGTGTAGCCGTTGGTTGCCAGTCCGCCCAATCGGGTCCCGAGAGCGAGGGCGCAATCGGCCTCTGCCACGAGCTTGTTGGCGCTCACCGAGGAATAGCGTCCGACGATGCCGCAGAAATTCGGGTGTGACGTCAGAATGGCCGGCTTGCCGCCAGCCGTGGCAACGATCGGGATGCCCGCAAGGTCCGACAGCAGTGCCAGTTCGGCCCACGCGCCGGCAAGCCGCACGCCCTCGCCGACAAACAGAACCGGGCGCTCCGCGCGCTTGAGGAGGTCGAGCGCCGTAGCAACCTCGGTGCCGAGCGCACGCACCTTGCTGGCGGCATTTGAGTAGGAACGTTCTAGCCGGTTCGCGGTTTGCGGGTCCCCGGGCAGCGCGAAGAAATTCTTCGGCACGTCGAGATGGGTGGGTCCGCATGTCGGTGTCGCCGCGATGTGAAGCGCCTGCGAGACGAGACTCCCAGTCATCTCAGGAGCGGCGACGGCACCGTTCCACTTCGTGACGGGCTGGAAAATGACATGTTGGTCGAGGTCCTGATACTCGTTCATGTGCAGGGCTTGCGTCGCGGTCGCTCCTGTCAGCGCGAATACCGGCGATTGGGCCCAGACGGCATCTGCCAGTGCGGCCGCGACGTTGGCGGCGCCGGGCCCGGCCTGCCCATAGGCCGGCGCGACGCGGCCGCTGGCGCGGGCATAACCGTCCGCCATGTAGACCGCGCTGGCCTCGCTGCGTGCGACCACCATTCGAATTCCGGCATCGCGAAGCGCGATCCACAACGGCTGGTCGCCGCCGGTGAGGAGGAAGAAGTTCTCGACACCGGCATGCTTTAGCGCAGCGGTGATGTCGGTGGCCACGTTGTTTGTCATTCTAGTCCTCCCCGCGCGGGTTCGTCGACCTGCAACGTCAATAAAGTATGTCATACCGTATTATTGCAAAAGATATTTTGTCAAACCTCCCTCAGGGCGCGTAGTAAGCAATAGCTTGACCTCACTAAAAGCCAATAATACGATATTATGATTCCAGATATTTATGCTGCAGGGAGGCGTTCCGTGAAGAAGTACCAGATGTATATCGGTGGAAAGTGGGAGGATCCGGCCTCGGGCGAGTGGTTCGAGACCATGAATCCCTACACCGCCGAGCCATGGGCGTTGATCCCGCGCGGCAATGCCGAGGATGCCGCGCGCGCAGTCCAGGCGGCGCATCGGGCGATGAATGTGGGGCCGTGGCCCAAGCTGAATGCAACGCAGCGCGGCGCGCTGATGCGCAAGCTGGGGGACCTGATCGCGGCGAATGCAGAGCGGCTCGCCGAGATCGAAGTGAGGGACAACGGCAAGCTGATCAGCGAGATGCGAGGGCAGCTCAATTACATTCCGCAATGGTACTATTACTTCGGCGGCCTCGCGGACAAGATTCAGGGCTCGGTCATCCCGATCGACAAGCCCAACATGTTCACCTACACCAAGCACGAGCCGGTCGGCGTCGTCGTCGGTATCATCCCCTGGAATTCGCCGTTGATGCTGGTCGCCTGGAAGCTTGCGCCGGCGCTGGCGGCCGGAAATACCGTGGTGCTCAAGCCCTCGGAATTCACCTCCGCATCGCTCCTCGAGATGATGGCGCTGGTGGAGGAGGCGGGCTTCCCCCCTGGGGTCATCAACGTGGTTACCGGCTTTGGCAATGAGGTCGGGCCGGCGCTGGTCGAGCATCCTCAGGTCGCCAAGGTCGCGTTCACCGGCTCCGATGCCACCGGCCAGAAGATCTACAAGGGCGCTGCGCGCGGCCTGAAACGCGTCAGCCTGGAGCTGGGCGGCAAGTCGCCCAATATCGTGTTCGACGACGCCAATCTCGACAATGCGGTCAACGGCGCCATTGCCGGAATCTTCGCGGCCGTCGGGCAGGCGTGCATCGCCGGTTCGCGAATGCTGGTACAGGAATCTGTCCACGACGCCTTCGTCGAAAAGCTCCTGAAGGCGGCGGCCACGATCAAGATGGGCGATCCAATGCAGAACGAAACACAGGTCGGGCCGGTCGCCAACCGGCCGCAGTTCGACAAGGTCCTCGCCTATATGGAGATCGGCAAGAAGGATGGCGCGCATCTGGCACTCGGAGGCGATCGTGCCCATCGGCCGGAATGCGGCAAGGGTCTCTTCGTCGAGCCCACGGTCTTCACCGGCGTCAAGAACAGCATGAGGATCGCGCAGGAGGAGGTGTTCGGCCCGATCCTGTCCGTGATCCCATTTCGCGATGAGGAGGAAGCCGTCGAGATCGGCAACGACATCCTCTTTGGTCTGGCCGCAGGCGTCTGGACGCAGAACATGAAGCGCGCCCATGTCATGGCTGACCGGCTAAAGGCCGGCATGGTCTGGGTCAATACCTACCGCACGGTGAGCTACATGGCCCCGTTCGGCGGTTACAAGCGCAGCGGTCTCGGTCGCGAAAACGGCATCGAGGCCATCAACGAATACATGCAGACCAAGACCGTCTGGATGAGCAGCGGCGACGAGCCCTATCCGTTCGTGCTGCGATAAATCGCTGAGTTAGGTGATCCAGGGCGCATCGTCTCGGGATCAATTGCTAATTGCTCGTAATATAGTACTATAAGATTTAATGGCCCCTGGGACCAACCCGTGGGGAACGAGGAAACAGGGAGGAGCGCCGCATGAGAGCCGCATCGGTCGTCATCTTGGCCATCGCGGGCCTGTGTCTATCGGGCATGCCGGGACAGGCGCAAACAAAGTCAGTCGTCCTGAAGGGAGCCACTCTGATCGACGGAGCGGGTGGAAAGCCGCTTCCCGATTCCGTCTTGGTCATTCGCGACGGACGCATCGCGGCCGTTGGGTCCGTAACGGCGGTGCCGGTGCCATCCGATGCCGATGTCGTTGACCTCAAGGGCAAGTCCATCATCCCCGGCATGATCTCGGATCATTCCCATGTGGGTATCGTCAGGGGCCTCAAGGCGAGTCCGGACAACTATAATCGCGACTACATCTTGTCCCAACTTCGACAGTGGGAGGCCTATGGCGTCACCACGATCACGTCGCTGGGCCTGAACGCACCTGAATTCTACGATCTGCGAGCGGATCTACATGCCGGCAAGGCGCCAGGGGCCGACATCTTTGGCGCCGACCGCGGCATTGGGGTTGCGATGGGAGCACCGCCCGTGGCGATCGTTCCCGTCGGCCCGAACCAGATCTATCGCCCGGATACGCCCGACGCAGCGCGCGAAGCGGTGAGGGAGATGGCGGGACGCAAGACCGACCTGATCAAGATCTGGCTTGACGACTTCGGCAAGCTGCTGCCAGTCAAAGTGAAGCCGGAGGTCTATACCGCCGCCGTCGACGAGGCCCACAAGAACGCGCTTCGGGTCGCCTTCCACATCAACGACCTCGAAGATGCTCAGGCCGCCCTGAAGGCCGGCGCTGACATTCTGGCGCACGGCATCCGTGACAAAGAGATCGATCCGCCGACGATCGAATTGATGAAGAAGAATGCCGCCTGGTACGTTCCCACCTTGGCGCTCGACGATTCAAATTTCATTTTTGCCGACAAGCCGCAGGTCTCGGCGGATCCGTTCGTGAACCGGGCACTGGATCCCGCCGTGAAGACGCAATTGGAGGATCCGGCTTGGCAGCAGAAGGTCCATGACGCACCAGCTTCCGAGCGCGCCCGCAAGGCGCTGGCGATGAACCAGAAGAACCTGATGACGCTTTACAAGGCAGGTATCGGCATCGGGTTCGGATCCGATTCCGGCGTGGGCCTGCGTTTCCCCGGCATTGCCGAACATCGTGAGCTCGATCTCATGGTTGAAGCCGGCCTCACGCCGATGCAGGCGCTGACCATCGCGACCAGCGGCGCGGCGAAGCTGCTCAAGCTGGATGACCGCGGTGTCCTGCTAGCTGGCAAGCTCGCCGATCTCGTCGTGCTCGACGCCGATCCATCGGCCGACATAGCCAACGTCCACAAGATCTCGGCGGTCTGGCACCGCGGAAAACCTGTTGCAGGGCCGATCGCAACGTTTGCGCAGCGATAAGGAGAATGGGCGGGGCCGGCGACGCTTGCATGCCGTCCTGGGCCACCCCCCGAACTGTTGGTCCGAAGTCTTGTTCTCGATCATCACCTCGGGAGAAACACATGGGACAACTGACACGACGTGCCGTGCTCGCCGGCGCACTCGCCACCCCCTTTGTTGCCAGGGCAGAGGACTGGCCTGCGGGTCAGATGAAGTTCATCATCCCGTTTCCTGCCGGCGGAACGCTGGACGCTATCGCCCGTCTGGTTCAGCCGGGTTTGCAGCAGAGACTGGGAACGACGATCATCATCGAAAACCGTCCGGGCGCAGCGGGCAGCATCGGCGCGGCGGCAGTGGCGAAGTCACCGCCAGATGGCCGCACGTGGCTGTTCGTATTCGATACTCACGCGACCAACCCGGTGACGCAGCCGAGCCTGCCATATAATTCCGAGACAGATCTGGATCCGGTCATGCTGGTCGGTACGGCGCCGAACATCATTGCCTGTCAGCCGTCACGCCCTTACCAGACTTTGGCTGAGTTGATCGCTGCGTCGAAAGCCAAGCAGGGCGGCTTCGCATTTGCGTCGGCTGGAACGGCGAGTCTTGGCCATCTCACGATGCTGCTGCTTGCCAAACGCTCCGGCGCGCAGTGGAGCCACGTTGCCTATAAGGGAGCAGCCCCCGCGGTGAACGACGCGATTGCGGGACATATTGACCTGATCATCGCAGCGACCACGGTGCTCAACAGCCAGATCGACGCCAAGTTGCTGCGCCCTCTCGCTCAGACCGGCGCAACACGCCACCCGACCCTTCCCGACGTACCGACGCTCGCCGAAAGCGGGTTTCCCGATCTCGTCGCGACGCCTTGGTGGGGACTGTATGCGCCCGGGAAGACGCCCAAACAGATCATCGCGCGTTTCAATACAGAGATGCGCGCGGTTCTGAAGGACGCCAGCGTGACGGGACGGATCAACGCGATGGGGCTGACGGTCGCTGCGAGCGATCCGGACTACATGCGCAACTTTTACGCGGAGCAGGCGCATATTTGGGGGCAGGTGGTTCGAGACAACGGTCTCCAGGCCGAGGGTGGATAGCAGATAGACCATCGCGCGGACCGGTTTTTACATCGTCACCCTACCGACCGGATTATTTGGTGCCGCGTCACGGCGCGGCCGTCCCCGCGGACGTTTCGCCCGAAGCGCGGCTTCCGCGTCCAGCGCGGCCTGGTGTTCCGCCGCCACCTCCAGCTGCTCCAGCACCTTGAGGGTTGCTCTCGCGCCCATGTTGACGTGATTGACGGCAGCCTGCCACGCCGCCTGCGGCTTCCGTGTGATGATCGCGTCGATTATCGCATGGACCTCGACAGCGTTTTCCTTCAGGCGTTCGGGCTGCGACAGAACAATGGGACGAAGATAGCTGAGACGTGCGCGAATGACGCTCACGAAGCCCTTGACGACGCTGTTGGCCGAAACGCTCATCAGGAATTCGTCGAGCTGATTCTTGCATTCGAGCACCTTAGCAACGCTACCTGATTTGAAGGCGCGGTCCAAATCTCGTTTGAGCCGGTGCAAGTCCTTGATTTCGCGCTCAGAGATCCGCTCGGCGGCGGTCCTTGCCGTCAGCCCTTCCAGCATACCCCTGACTTCATAGTGTTGCCGCGCCTCGTCGGGGGATACCCGCGCCACCACGGGTCCTTGATTGGGGATGTTGTCGACGATGCCCTCGGCCTCCAGTTGCCGCAGGGCTTCACGGACGGCAGTCCTACTGACGCCGGTCCATGCACACAGCTCGCCTTCCTTCAACCGCTCGCCTGGTTGAAAGCGGCCATCAATGATGGCGGTGCGCAGATTGCTTGCGACCTGTTGCCGGAGCGGTGCGGCCTTGGCCGGTACGCGCTGGACTTTGGAAACCTTCACGCAGTAATTCCTTGTACTAATTCGGTAATTGGTATCATACAATACTAGTTGATTATCCTGCTGCCTAGCTGCGATTTAGTCTCCTCAGGCTTGAGACGCTCGGACTGACATTGCCGAATATCCAACTTGCACTGGGCGAGAACGAGCCGCGGTCGAAAGAGTTGCCGCCGCACGCGCCTTGCCATCCTTGCTCACCAGGCGTCAAGGTCGGAAAGGGGTCCTGCGGATTGCGGCTCAACGAAGCACGTTCTCGCGGTCCTTTTCGCAGATCGCCGTTCAGGCCCCGCAGACCCATTCATACCTACGATGCCGGAGAGCTCGGCAGCCGCCGCCCTTGCGATGCGTTTGCCCAAGCTAGCTGGCGAATGGGCGAGGAAGAAACCAACGTCTACTGGTGCGCTCTGCCAGGCTCGCATAAGCTGAGTGGCTAACATGTGAGGGCCAAAAATTCATGCGGCAAGCTCGGTTTGACGGTTGGTTGCAGAGCTGTCGCGGTCCCGTCCGCACAAGCCGAACGGCATTTGCTATGTATCAATTCGCCCGTTCATAAGCCATGGACCTACGACAGCTTCGGTACTTCGTTTTCGTCGCGGATCTGAAGAGCATCGCCCGCGCTTCGGCTCACCTCGGCGTAGCAGGCCCTGCCATCAGCCGGTCAATCAGTGCTCTCGAAGACGAACTGCGAACGCCGCTGTTCGACCGAGACGGGAGAGGCATGCAGATGACGGAAGCAGGCCTCATGCTGCACCGAAGCGCATCCCAAATCCTGCGCGACGTGGAGCTTGTTCGTCAGGAGGTCATGGCCGAAGGAAAACACCTGACCGGCGACGTGATTATCGGAGCCACGCCGTCGGTTATCGCCATGGCGGGAGCGGAGCTCATCAGGGCCTGTCGCGAACGTCTGCCTCGCGTTCGTCCGCGCTTACTTGAGGGATATAGCGCTTATTTGCAAAACTGGGTGCTGACCGGCTCGATCGATGTCGCATTAGTCAACGGCCTTCAGCCAGATAGCCCGCGCCTCGTCAGTGAGTGCCTTGCCGTCGAGCGGCTGTTCGCCATCGGGCCACCAGGGATGTTCGCTGGCGATCCGGTCGGCCTTGCGAGCCTCCTTGAACATGCTCTGCTGCTTCCGTCGGCTCAAAATCCGATCCGAAGTTTGCTGGATGCGGGCGCCGCTGGCCTCAATCTCTCCGTATCCACGGTGCTGGAGATCGATTCCGTTACCCTTCTGAAAGACCTCGTGCGACAGGGCCTTGCTCCCGCTGTCCTCCCCTTCGGCGCTGTCAAATACGAGCTCGAGACTGGCGTCTTGAGCGCCAGCCCCATTGTCACCCCCGAAATCAGAAGCGATCTGGACCTCATTTACCTTGCCGATCGTCCGCCAACGCGAGTGGCATCCGAGGTGATCGACATGCTTCTGGAAATCCTACGCCAGATCGTTTCCAAAAAGGAGCCGAATGGTTTCGTCGAGATCCGGCATCGCGCCAGCGTCCGCCGCAAGGCAAAGACGTAGCCAAATCGCCGACAGCCAGAAGCGCGTGCCCACATAGCTCGATAGTGTCCACTGCTCGTAAAGGCCGGTGCGCAACACTCGAAACGAGGCAATGGTACCGGAGCCAAAGGCCATCATGGGTGTTAAGCGCTGGCGACTTCGCAATGAAGGCGTGATCCCTTTGTCGGCCTAACTGTTTCTGCGCGTTTGAGATGGGGCGTCTGAGGTTGACCTTCGCCAAACCGTCGCACGGATTCCGGCCGCCGTGAACGGCAGCAACTCCAGCCAAGGCTCAATTTCCCAGACCGTGATCTTCACTGGCCTTTCCGCGTCGGAATTGTGGGGCAGGCAGGGGTCAATGTCGATTTCACCAAGCGTAAGTTTCATGTTCATGAGCGCGCCGACGAATACAATCAGCTCGGCCGCCCGAAATCAGGCTCGGAGGAGCGTTCGTCCCATTGCCGCCGATCGCATTCAATGCGTTGCGTGAATGGAGGCTGCAATGTCCCAAGCCCGATCTCGGATCGGTGTTTCCAGTCCGGTGAAGGACGTCGAGATCGTCACCCGCGATTACATGGTCAAACGGGGCCCTGTGACCGGTGCAAATCGCCGCCGGTATCACCAAGTTAGGTAAGGCTCCAACGAGAAGGCCATGGACGCCGCAAAATATCCGGGCTTCACTCTCTTTCGGCACTTCTTTGCGAGCTGATATATAAACCGCAAGGTTGATGGCGGGCTTGAATTGCGGCGCCTAAGGTGGTCCAGGAGCGGCTCGGCCATTCGGTACTGGGGCAGTTGGATTGTGACGCCATTAGAGTGCGTCGATGGCAGTTTCGATAGGGAGGAAAAATGTTCGGGACCCAATCGGACTTTCTATGAATTCCGCTTCTTTCCAAAAAGCGGCAGCCTTCTCATCGATCGCGTGTACCAGGATGGCGCGAATACCGATCGTTTCAGATGCGTGAACGATTTGGTGGAGGGCATGTTGAAGCAGGTCTTGGCCGAGCCCCTTGCCCTTGTAGGTAAGATCTCGCGCCAAGCGGCCTATAATGGCTACAGGTACGGGATTTGGGAGTCCGTGCCTTTTTATGGGCGGCTTGGGAATTGCAGCCCTCTCAACACTTCCAGAGGCGATGCAGTAGTAGCCTACGACCGAATTGCCCTCGCAAACAACATAGGTGCGAGCAGTCTTGCCCTCGCTGTCGAGGGCGCGATTCTTCAACCAATCGGTCAGGGCTTCATTACCGCAATCAAAGCGGCTAAAGTCATGCGTCGGCTTGAGAAGCGTGGGGGAGGTTATGCCCGCACGCTTCCTCGGATGTTCGATTACTTCTGCCAAAGCGGCTTACGCTTCATCAGTGCCTTCAACTTGGTCCCGGCCGGAGGCGGGTTATCAAGTGCATTCAAGAAGGCATCGTGCTTCTCTGGATCAAGGACAAATAACCTTTGGTCCAAAAGCACATCGATGGCATGTTGCCGCGCACTATCCAGCATGAATTCGCTAAGCGTCTTGCCCACCGCCACTGCAGCGGTATCGATCAAGTGCTTTACCTGTGCGGTAGCGCGAATGTGGATATTGGTTTCGCTCCGGACGCGGCGCGACCTTACTCGCGCCGCAGGGCGCTGTAGTGCTGCTTCCATTGCGGTTACTCCTCACTTCTTATGAAGCGTTATATTGCATTCGTGTACACAATGTCAACACGGTTCGAATGGTTCCGAAGAAACTATCCAAAAAAGGGCCGAAGAGGACATAAGTGACCAATGGATCAACCGAAACGTTCACATAACCCAACTTAACTCCCCAAGTCGATTCTCAACGGGCGAGGTCCCTGGCAACGGTCGGAAAACCAAAAGCGGAAAAAACCCAGCTGCGGTCGAGCGGGGTCGCCGCTTGCTTGGTCAATGCCAAACTAAGCCGCTGTCGGCGTCTCAAATGATTGGACATCCCGGCGCAGATGTCGTCGATCGGCGACATTCTAAAATGTTGTCAAACGCTGACATTTCCGATTGTCAGCGAACGGCGACACGGTAATGTAAGCGATCGCTGACATTTGGATGTTCCATGCTCACACGTACCGCAGCCGATCTTGGCGCCGTCATCCGCGACCGGCGCAAGCGCCTCAAGCTCGATCAGTCGACGCTAGCTAAACAGGTTGGTGTCAGTCGCCAATGGATCATCGAAGTCGAGCATGGCCACCAGCGCGCAGAACTCGGGCTCATCCTTCGCGTCCTTGATGCTCTCGGCATCAAGCTCGATGCAGACAGCAATCTCTCCTCGGGCCACGCCGCCCCGAAGTCCGCCGTCGATCTGGATGCCATTGTGGCGAAAGCCAAGAAAGGCAAGCCATAATGGCCGAGCTCATTGCACTCCTTGAACGAAGTCGGTCGCGTCCGTAGTGATGCACGCGGCCGGCTGATCGTCGACGTTGGAAATCAGTGCATTGAACGTCATGCGTCGAAAAAGTTCTTTCGCATCCTTTCCCGGCTCCTCCGTGACCCGGCGCATCTCTTCCGCCATCAACACATAGGACCAGCGATCGCGCATCTCGACGGCTTCATCAGCTCGCAAACCGGTTAGCCCGCTGATCATCCGCGAACGCAAATATCCCTTGCCCGTCTACGTGCGATCAAAGCGCTTGACGAGAAGAACGTCCTTCGCTGCAAACCTTGGCCAACTCGAGCATCGCGCGTTCGACGCGAGTGTTGTTCCAGCGGTCGTCCGGACGATTGAACTTTGCGATCCAGAATCCGTGGTCATCTTCGACGACAGCTTTCGGACGGGCTCCGCCCATGGAGGTGCCGAGCAGCATCCAGTCTCGAACCTGGGCGCCTTCCTCGGTTTTACATCTTCCTAGAGCATCAAGGCTTCGGCGATTTCCTGAAGCTTTGCAAGTTCGAGCGTCTTGTTGAATTTGCGACGTGGTGCCGGAGGTTGTTGACCAAGTCCAAACCAAGCGCCCCTACGCCGTCGTCGGCTGAATTCAGCAGATAGTCGAGTTCGCCAAGCTGGGGAACCCCGGCATGCTTCTCGATGACGCGGCGACCCCAATAGTCCGAGCTTGCATCGCGTAACGCGCCAAAGACCGCCATTCAGTCGGCCTGTTTCGTAAGTCTCATCCGATAATTCAAGCTCGATAGGATCAATCGCGACCGCATCTCCGTTTGAGAGGTACAACTTGCCGTAGACGAAGCGAGCCAATGCATTGCCACGGCGATCCTTAGCGAGCTAGAATCGGGCCGGCGGTTATCGGTTCGGTCTGACACGGCAGCGTGATGTAGACGAAGCATTCGGTGTTGCTTTAGAAGTCATTGTCGAGCCCTCCGGACTTGCGCGCCCGCTTGCGTTCCCGCGTCGCTTGCAGAGCAATCCCTTCCCTGTCCTTTGAGGGGTCAGCGAGTTCTTCGAGGGGCTGGAGCATATCGTAGAGCCACAGCAGCCCGGCATACACCACGATACCCGTCGATGCTTTGCCCTTTTCGGCGTCCATAACAGCGCGCACGCCCGTTCCAATTCTGCTGGCTGCGTCCTGCATGGTCATGTTGCGGCGGATGCGTGCAGTACGCAGATCCGCTCCCAATTGCGTGAGCGTCCGTGACACCGGGTAAGGGGGCGCCTTTTGAAGTTTGTTGGTTGCTACCATGCTCTTGAAGGCCATTAAGCAGATTATTATGCTCTTAAGAGCATACAGCAATTTCCTGCAGTTTGCCATATTTTGCTTTTAAGAGCGCTTTATGTGCGATAATTTGCTCTCAAGAGCACTTATTCCATTTTCTAGTGCCGTAAATATATCAACGGGATATGTAACCAAAATATGCAGCTATTAGTTGTGAAAGTTCCTATGATAATCTATTTGGGAAGCTCTTTGACTCGTCAGGGGCAGCCATTTGGGACCAGCACCGAGGGTGCCGCCAGTCACGACTAACCAGGCGGGTCGGAATCCAGAAACATGTCTGGAGCCAACAACGAACAGCTTCGTCCGCCGCCGAGCTGGGACAAATTCGAGGAAATCTGCGCGGATCATTTTTCGCGCATCTGCAAGGACAACCAACACGACCGTGCCGGGCAAGGCAACTCGGCGTCGATGACTACGGCAAGGATAGCGGAGCTGATGCGAGATGAAGCGTGAGTTGACCTCCGAGATCGTCACGCGCGTTGTCAAGGAGGTGCGAAGCACTAATGTTGTTGCTGGTCCCAGCCCTGCGCAGGCACCGACCGGTCGGTCTGATCCACTGGACAACGGCTGACGGAAGCGCTCGAGCGCGACTACGCTGCGCGTTGCGAACCCCTTCTCCAGCAATCGGTCTTTCCCGAACTCCACAAACGAGACGAGCTCCCGCCGCTCCTTCCGATTTGCTGGAAACGAAAGGCAGGCCGCGTACGCTTCTCCCGGCACAGACGCTCGCGTCCGTGAATCAGTCGCAGAGATCCAGGCTTCGCCATCGTCTCCGGATCTCTCGCGAAATACGGCCTTGCTGACTTTGTCGCGTGACAGATTGGCCCTCCCAGGCTTGTCACCGTACGCATCAAGACTCTGGAGAAGAGGCTGCTTAGATGGGCACGGAACGGGAGGAACTCTTCTCACACGATGATCAAGAAGGGGGCGTCGGGCACGCCGCCGCCGCAGCAGGCAGCCGCGGGCGGAGGACTAATGCTCCCTTAAAGCTGGATTGCCCAAACGGTAATTCGGCTGTCACCCCATAGTCGCTAATCCTACCAAATCCTGAATTTGGAGGAGCGGATGCGTTTAGGCGCCGATATTGGGGGAACTTTCACAGATATCGTCCTGGTCGACGATGAGACCGGTTTATTTCGGCTCGGTAAGGTCCTGACAACTCCAGATCAGCCTGACAATGGCGTAATCAATGGAATTAAGCAGGTCATCAACGGTGATGCAGGCCAAGTTTCGCATGTTGTGCATGGGACGACGCTTTTCACCAACGCGCTGATCGAGAGAAAGGGGGCGCTGACCGCTCTCGTCACGACCCGCGGATTCCGCGATGCCGTCGAAATTGCGCGCGAGCACCGCTACGACATGTACGACCTTCGGCTGCGTCGTCCCGCCCCGATTGCCCGGCGGCGTCACCGGTTTGAGATTGCCGAGCGAATTCTGTCGGATGGAACAATCCGCCAGGCCCCCAACGAAGACGACGTCGCGCGCATCGCCGAGGAGATGCGCAGAATAGGCATCGAAGCGGTTGCCGTCAGTCTCATCAACGCCTACGTTTGTCCGGATCACGAGCGCATCGTTGGCCGCATCCTACGGGAAAAGCTCCCCGGCGTTGCGATAACTCTCTCCAGCGACATCTCCCCGGAAATCAGGGAATTCGAGCGTTCGACGACGGCGCTCTGCAATGTCTATGTCAAGAGCATCGCCGAGAAATATCTGACGCGGCTCGAAGCGCGTACGCGCGACGAGCTCAGCGATGCAGCCGGTCTTTATGTGATGCAATCGAATGGCGGTCTGCTCACCGCCAGCCAAGCCATCGAAGCGCCGATCCGTCTTGTTGAGTCGGGACCTGCGGCCGGCGCGTTGGCTGCGGCACATTATGCCAAGTCACTCGGACTTTCAGACGTGCTCTCTTTTGACATGGGCGGCACCACCGCCAAGGCCTGCCTCATCGTCGATGGCGAGCCTCTGCTGGCCCCGGAATTCGAGGTCGATCGGCAATATCAGTTCAAGAAAGGCAGCGGTCTCCCAGTCAAGGTGCCCGTCATCGAAATGATCGAGATCGGCACGGGCGGCGGTTCGATCGCGCAGATCGATGCACTCGGCCGCCTCAAGGTCGGGCCGCATAGCGCCGGATCCGTGCCAGGACCTGCCTGCTACGGGGCGGGCGGGGAACGACCAACGGTCACTGATGCCGATCTGCTGCTCGGTTACCTCAATGCAGGCTTCTTCCTCGGCGGAGATATGAAGCTCGACAAGACCGCCGCAGAACGTGCCATTAACGAACAAGTCGGGGCCTCGCTTGATCTCGACACGATAGCCGCAGCCTGGGGAATCCATCAACTGGCAAACGAAGCAATGGCTTCTGCTGCACGCATCCACGCCATCGAGCGGGGGCGCACCATTTCCCAGTTTCCGATGTTTGCGTTTGGTGGCGCGGGGCCGGTTCACGCCTACGGCGTCGCGCGCGTCCTGAAGTTGCCGAAGATCATCTATCCGTTCGGTGCGGGCGTCATGTCGGCCGTCGGCTTCCTCACCGCGCCACTGGCATTTGACTTTGTGCGATCAAGCCCGGCACGGCTGGAACAACTGGATTGGGGCGCAGTCAATCGGTCTCTCAAAGAAATGGAGGAGGAGGGGCGAAGCCGTCTTGCTCATTCAATGGGTGATCGAGAGGTCTCGTTCCGTCGCTGGGCCGATATGCGCTACCGCAAGCAAGGCTTTGACATCCGTGTGCCGATTCCCTCCGGTAAACTTGGGCCAGACAGCATCGCGGAAATCACCGCTTCGTTCGAGCGGGTCTACACCGAACTCTACGGACATACCGTACCCAACACGCCAATCGACGTGATGTCATGGCGAGTGGTCGCATCGGGGCCCAAGCCTGACTTCAAGCTACCGGTCAATACGTCGAAGTCCGACGGTCCACTCAAGGGCTCCAGAAAGATCTACGTCCCTGACGCAGGACTCATCGACGTGCCGGTCTACGACCGTTATCGCCTTGGAGCCGGTGATCGCCTGCAGGGGCCAGCCATCATCGAAGAACGTGAATCGACCGTTGTTATCAACGGACCCGGCGAAATTAGCGTCGATCAGAACCGTAATCTCATTGTCGATCTCGAGGTGGCCCGATGAGCGCCAAGGAACTGGACCCCATTACGCTCGATATCATGTGGGGGCGGCTCATTGCCGCCGTGAACGAGCAGGCCGCGGCCCTGATGCGTTCGTCCTTTACGTCCATCGTCCGGGACGCCGAAGACCTTTCTGCGTGCGTGTTCGATCGCCGCGGCCGGATGGTGGCCCAATCGGTCACGGGCTCGCCGGGGCACATCAATTCCATGGCGACAGGAATGGAACACATCTTGAAGACGTTTCCGCTGGATACGCTCCAGCCCGGGGACGTCATCATCACGAATGATCCTTGGATTACGGTCTCTCAGCTTCACGACATCACGATTGCAACGCCCGTATTCCACAATGGGCGAGTCGTTGCGCTTTTTGCAAACTGCTGTCACGCGCTCGATATCGGCGGCAGGGGGCTGTCGTGTGATGCCCGCTCCGTCTATGAGGAGGGTCTCTTCATCCCGATCATGAAGTTGCATTCGAAAGGAGAACCCGTCGAAGCCGTTTATCGGCTGATCGCGGCCAACGTGCGGACCCCCGATGAAGTGATTGGCGATATTCATGCACAGATCACCGCGAACGAAGTCGGAGCAAAGCAGCTCAAGTCTTTCCTCGAAGAGTTCGATCTTGCGGATATCGAAGGGGTGGCAGACGCCATCGTCGCGCGCACCGAAAGGGCGATGAGAGCCGCCATTACGGCTCTGCCCAACGGATCGCATCCGTTCAAGATCACCATTGACGGGTTCGACAAGCCGATCGAGATTCAGGCCAAGGTCACTATCAAGGACGATGAGGTCATCGTCGACTATGAAGGGTCTTCCTCAACGGTTGATCTCGGTATCAACGTCGGTTTCAATTATACCGTTGCTTACACCACCTATGGCGTGAAGTGCGCAATTGCGCCAGACGTGCCCAATAACGCCGGTTCGTTCACGCCGATACGCACGATCGCCGCCGTCGGGTCAATCCTCAACGCTCAGCATCCTGCTGCCGTCGCTGGCCGTCATACGGTCGGTCACTTCCTCCCTTCAGCCATCATGGGCGCGTTGTCAGGTATCCTGCCGGATAAGGTGATGGCACCCGGCGCCGACAGTCTCTGGAATACGCATATCAGCGGCTTCGATAAGCGCGACAATCAGTTCTTCTCGTACACTTGGTTCTCTACCGGCGGAACTGGCGCCCTCAAGGGACTCGATGGCCTCTCGGCCACCTCCTATCCAAGCGGTGTCGCCGGTGTGCCCGTGGAAATCATCGAAGCTTTGACGCCTCTGGTCGTACGGCAAAGAGCGCTTCGACCTGACTCCGGCGGAGCCGGCGAACATCGTGGTGGCTTGGGCCAGACAATGGAAGTCGAGGTTCTGACCGAGAAGCCCTATCTCTTCTCAGGCATGTACGATCGATGTCACTATCCAGCACCAGGTTTGTACGATGGCAAATCCGGCGCGACCGGTTCGATCGCCAGTTCGAATGGCGAGGAGGTCCGCCCCAAGCTGAGCCGCATGTTGCCGCCAGATACGGTTTTAACGCTCTCGCTACCCGGCGGCGGCGGATTCGGTGACGTTAAACGTCGGGACCGGGAGGCGATCCTCAACGACGTGCTGGACGGTTACGTAACGCCGGAGGCGGCGAAACGTGACTACGGCTTTGAATACACTCCTCCTCACAAGTAGCAACGGAGCGCTTGATGCCGATCCAATCCCGCTTTGTCCTGATTGCTTCAATGGACGTCGATCCTGCGCACGAAGATCTCTTCAACGAGGTGTACGATGGGGAACATGTCCCGCATCTCCTGAAAGTGCCAGGGGTTCACAGCGTTACGCGCGTCAAAGGAGTTCCCTTCGCGTTCGCCATTGCCAACGGCATCAAGGATATGCCGGCGCCCAAGCCGATCTATACGGCCATTTATGAGATTGACCATCCGGACGTCTTGAAGAGCGCCGAATGGGCAAAGGCAGTCGAGGCGGGCAGATGGGCAAGCGAAGTGAGGCCGCATACCCGCAATAGGCACCACGCTGTCTATCAGAGGCAATCCACTAGCCCATAGAGCACAATCACCAATCAAACGTCGTGACGCTTGCCGGGGCGCCAACGACGGGCAGATCAAATGATAACGCGCAGGAGATAGGGATGACGACAAGCGCAGAGACGACATTGACGCCGCAGCTCGACACTGTCGGCCCAAGCACGGCAGGAAAGATGACGCGGCTTGCACTCGCCAGCATGGTGGGTACCTCGCTGGAATGGTACGAGTTCGTAATCTACAATTCCATGGCAGCTCTGATCTTCAATAAGCTCTTTTTCCCGTCATTTGATCCGATTGTCGGTACAATTCTTGCGTTTTCGACTTATGCCGTAGGTTACATCTCGCGTCCCATCGGCGGAATTATCTTCGGTCGCCTCGGAGATAAGGTCGGGCGTCGTGCCGTCCTCGTCTATACGCTCGCTTTGATGGGCATTTCTACCCTGGCGATGGGCTTGCTGCCTACGTACGGGAGCATCGGAATCGCCGCGCCCCTGCTGCTCGTTAGTCTCAGGACCATTCAGGGCATCGCGCTCGGTGGCGAGTGGGCTGGCGCCATCCTTCTTTCCGTGGAGCATGGCAAGCCACAAAATCGCGGGCTCAATGCGTCGTGGACGCAAGTCGGCCCCTCTGCCGGTACTCTTCTCGCCGCAGGGGCCATCGCCGTCACGACGACGCTGCTGAATGAGGCCGATTTCCTGTCCTGGGGCTGGCGCCTTCCGTTTCTGGCCAGCACCGTGCTGGTGTTCTTCGGATTCTGGATCCGCTGGAGCGTTGAGGAAACACCCCACTTCCATCAGCTGCAGGCCGGCCATGCGACGACCAAGGCGCCGGTTGCCGAGGTCCTGAGGGACCATTGGCGCAACCTGTTAGTGGCCGGTAGCGTTCGAATCGGTTCGGACGTGGTGTATGGACTGCTTGCCGTATTCACCTTGACGTATGTCACTCAGAAGCTGGGTTTGAGCCGCACATTGGCCCTGACCGCTGTTCTGATCGGCGCCGGCGTGCATGCCATATCCGTTCCCCTGCTTGCGGCGCTCTCTGACCGGATTGGTCGACGCACTGTCTATGGGCTCGGTGCTCTGGCATCTATCATCGGCAGCTTCCTCCTGTTCGGCTTGTTCGATACAAAATCACCAGCCATCATCATTGCCGCAGTTTCAGTCGGCATGGTGTTTCAAGCCGCGATGTTTGGTCCGCAAGGTGCTTTCGTCACTGAGCAGTTTCCAACACGTGTGCGATACACGGGGTCCTCGCTCGCCTACACCTTCGCAGGTGTCCTCGGTGGCGGTTTTGCCCCGCTGATCTTCGCCACCTTGTTGAGAGAGTATCCCGACACGTATGCGATTCCAGCCTACGTGACCGGAGCCCTCGTCATCACGCTCATTGCTTTGTTGGCAGCAACGGAAAAAGCCGGCCGCGAGATCGATTAGCCACCTTGTGCGATTTGGCGCCGCACATTTGCGATGCGGCGCCAGATCGCCGGATTGACCGGATGTGAACCATGAACGTCAAAACCGCGCTTGCCAGCGTGCCAAAGCCGCCTTCCGCTCTCATTGAAGCCTTCAAAGATGCCCCCACTTCGGTCATCTCGGACAATCTCGACCGATTGGCGGGTGCTGTTGGCTTGAGGCCATTCCATCGTTCCGGACGGTTGGTCGGAACGGCTTTCACCGTGCGGACGCGTCCTGGAGACAACCTCGCAATTCACAAGGCGCTTGAACTGGTCGGCCCCGGGGATGTCATCGTCGTGGACGGAGGCGGCGACGAGACGCGGGCACTGGTGGGTGAGATCATGAAGAATATCGCAGAAGAGAGGGGAGCTGCCGGCTATGTAATCGACGGCGCCATCCGAGACGTCGCGGCCTTCAGCGGTTCGGATTTCCCCTGCTTTGCCCGCGCAGTGACCCACCGCGGCCCCTATAAAAGTGGCCCAGGCTGCATCAACGTGCCAGTGTCGATCGGTGGGTCACCGATCGCCCCTGGCGACATCGTCGTTGGCGATGAGGATGGCGTTGTATCCTTTCCGGCCGCGATGGCAGATTCCCTGATTGAGGCTGTTCGTGCCCAGATCGCGCGCGAAGAGGAGACCATGAAGGCTATTCGCGAGGGGCGTTACGAGGGCTCTTACGGACGGTAGTAACCAGAACCAGAGGACGACATGACTGACCAGAAAAAGGAATTTCACAATCTTGATACACCGGATGACGGCTTGCTTCGCGAGCTGGCGCCCGGACTCACCACGCGCATCTTTTCGGGCGAACACGCGATGCTCTCGGTGGTGAGCTTCGCACCGCACGCCGAAGGCGTGCTCCATCATCATCCTGAGGAACAATGGGGCGTGCTGCTGGACGGCACTGCCATTAGGATTCAGGGAGGGGAGGAGATCCCTGTGCGCAAGGGCGACTTCTGGCGTACGCCCGGCAACGTCCCTCACACCATGCGAGCTGGTCCCGAGGGCGCCCGTGTGCTCGACATCTTCAGCCCACCCCGGCCCGAATATAAGAAGCCGGGATCCGGGTTCGGACAGACTTAGCCAGTGGCCTGGCTCTTGCTGCAAAGCGAGAGCCAGCTTTGCCCGTTAACGCTTCAAAGGGAAAGCCGTGCCGGAAAACCGTGAACTGGCCTTGGTTCGGTTGCCGTCACAAGTTGATGGCGTCGAATTGAACCTGTCAGCGATTCATCGCGCCGGAAAAGCGGCGCCAATCGTCTTCCTGCACGGCTTCGGATCTACCAAAGAAGACTACGCTGACATCGTGCGCCACGAAGCTCTCGCGGCGCATCCGTTTCTCGCCTATGACGCACCGGGTTGCGGAGAGACGTATTGCGCGGATCTATCAGACATTTCAATTCCGTTCTTGTTAAAGACTGCGCAGCGCGTAATCGAGCATTTTAAGCTCGACCGATTTCATCTCGTTGGCCACTCCATGGGTGGTCTGACGGCACTTCTGCTCGCGCACAAGTATCCCCAACACGTACTCAGCTTCGTCAATATCGAGGGAAACATTGCGCCCGAGGACTGCTTCCTCAGCAGGCAGATCTTGCAATTTCCGGAGCAGAACGTGGAGCGGTTCTTCGCCGATTTTATCGACCGAACCCGGCATATGCCAGCCTATGCCAGCGCGCTCTACGCTTCCAGTCTTCATCACAAAGTGAGGGCGGCTGCGGTACCTGGAATATTCCGCTCGATGGTCGATCTGTCGGACAGTGGAAAGTTGATGCAAAAGTTTATCGGCCTTCGCTGCCCGAAGATGTTCATGTACGGCGAACAGAATGCGACGTTATCCTATCTCGGCCTGCTTCGCACAAATGGCGTACGCCTTACCGAGATTCCGGCGTGCGGCCATTTCCCGATGTATTCCAATCCGATCGCCATGTGGACGCAAATTGCAGCGTTCCTGGCTGACGTTTAGAGGTCCCGGCGATCGCTAAAGCGCTCACCGAGGCTGTGCGCAATGAGGCCTTCGGCGGCTGAACGCGGGGTTGCTATTCGAGTGGATTCATCAGCAAGATCGTAATGAGCAAAGGAAGCGTCACTGCCGACAAAAGCGTGCCTAAAGCAACCGCAGCAGACGTTGAGTTCGCCAGCAATTTGTACTGCGTGGCGAACAGGTACGCATTGGCCCCTGCCGGCATGGCCGCAAATAGAACGATGACGTCGCCAACCAAGGGCGGCAGATGTAGAACGGGAAAGGCCAGCGTCCAGGCAACAAGGGGCATGATGATGAGCTTCAGAAAGCACATGACCGCGAGGCTCAGTGCTTCTCCGCGGAGTTCGAATCGCATAAGGCCGACCCCCAGCGCGATCAGAGCTGCCGGAGACCCGGCTTGAGCGAGTTGCTCGCAAGTCCGATCTACCAGCGAATTCAGTCCTGCCCCGGTCATTCGCCAAAAGAAGCCAGCTGCAATCGCGATTATGATCGGATTGCGCAAAAGATCTAACAGGAGGCGAAGCACAAGTGCCCAAATCGAGGCGCCATCTTTCCGCTCGATCCAGGCGATCTGAAGTGTTCCGCTGAGCCATAACAACGGTGTGTTAATGGCAAGGATCAGCGCCATTGGCCCCGCCGCCTTCGGACCGAACGCCGTGAGCGCGAGCGGAATACCGAGCATCGCTATGTTGCCGTACACAGCGCTCGTGGCTGCGACAACGCCGGCCGCGGGCGTCACGCGAAGCAGGCGTGCCGACAGAGCTAGAGCGGCGATCCAGGTGAGGGCGACAGCGCCATAGTAGGCGCCCCATGCCAGCAAAGGATTCATAGCAGGAAATTGCGAGATGACGATGGTCCGGAAGAGAAGCGCTGGTATTGCAATCGAGAATGCGAACTCGGAAATGCCCTTCTGCGCACCTTCTGAAACCAGTCCGCTAACAGCTGCGGCGTAGCCCACAGCAATGAGCCCAAAGGTCGGAGCAACGATCGCAAGTACATTCATATCGGGGTTGACGAGCAGACTGATTGTGATGCCGACGATTAGTCCAGACCGGCGCCGCGGTCCACCCGAAATTCAATAGGCAGTCTGTTTGAATTTCGATGAAGCGCAGCGAGCGAAAAAGCGGTGAGGTGCACCTCGCTCTCGACCGCCTGGCACGCGGCTTCGTTCCAGCAGCAGACTAACTTCGATGTCGAGGCGCATGCGCATCAGCTCGCGCTAAGGCCAGTCGTGGCATCCTGGTGAACTTGGCGCGAGGATGCGCGCGCATCAGCCGCCTGATTGCGAATGGCCAATGTCTTCTCCTTGTAAACGATACGGTCAAGATTTGATTAAGAGTCTAAAAGGGGCAGATCCGATTTAGCAGGCCGATCAAAGTGGATCGCTCCGTTTCATTAAGGGGAGCAAGCATTCGGCGGTTATAGGGCGCCGTGAGCCGGACGGCGTCCCTCATCAATTTCTCGCCTTTCGACGTCAATGTGATCTCAATCGCACGCCGGTCGATTTTGGACCGGCTTCGCTTCACCAGACCCGCGTCCTCGAGCTGGTGCAGAATTTTTGTCAAATTCGGGAGTTGAAGCCGCAACAGTGCTGCGATGCTACTCGGAACGACCCCCGGGTTGTCCCGCACCAGCATGAGGATTGCGTAGGTCGCAGGCGTCAGTCCGAGCTCGGCGAAGGTCTCATAGAAGCCGTCGAAGAACTTCAACTGGATCAATCGGATCACGAAGCCCGGGACGTTGCGAAGTGCGGCCAAATCGAGCTGCTTCTCTGCCGCCGTTGTTGCTATTGTCATTAGCTCCCCTGGGTCATCCACGTTCGCATCTATCATGACGCATGCCGAATTGACATCGCCCAATATACTTATAAAATATAAGTATTATGCGGCTGAGACCGCAACGGTAGCCGGGAGGAGTATCCATGAGGGTGACAAGCCTATTGGCGACGTGCGTCTCCTTGCTTGCGCTGATTTGCGGATCGGCCGATGCGCAGGAAACGGTGAAGCTCGGCGTTCTCAATGACCAGTCCGGAGCATTTGCAAGCTATCAGGGCATTGGGTCCGTCATCGCGGCTCAATTGGCTGTCGAGGATTATGGCGGAAAGGCTGGCGGCAGGCAGGTCGAAGTCGTCAGTGCGGATCACCAGAACAAGTCGGACACCGGCGTCAACATCGCGCGTCGCTGGTATGAGAATGAGGGCGTCGATGCAATCTTCGACGTCCCCAACTCGGCGATTGCGCTGGCAGTCGCGGGGATGAGCGCCGAAAAGAACAAGGTGTTCGTCGGCTCTGGCGCCGGTACGGCATTGTTGACTGGAGAAAAGTGTACGCCGAATACGGTGCACTGGACTTACGACACCTATGCTTATGGCCGCGGGCTCGGCAAGACCATCGTCGAGCAGGGCGGCAAAAAGTGGTTCTTCATCACGGCCGATTATGCCTTCGGCCACGATCTGGAGAAGCAGGCGTCCGAATCGGTCAAGGCATCCGGGGGACAGGTCCTCGGAGCCGTCCGTCATCCCCTCGGGACGGCCGACTTCGCCTCGTTCCTGCTGCAGGCGCAGGCTTCCGGCGCCGACATCATCGGTATCGCCAACGCCGGCGACGATACGATCACTTCGATGAAGCAGGCCGCCGAGTTCGGCCTGACCAAAGATCACAAACTGGTCGGTCTGATTCTGGGCATGAACGGCATTCCGTCTCTCGGGCTGCAATTCGCCCAAGGCGCCCAAATCATGAATCCGTTCTACTGGGACCTCAACGAGGCCACCCGGTCCTTCGCCAAGCGCTTCTCGGAGCGCATCCCATCCAAGGCCTATCCCAACGACATGCAAGCCGGCGTCTACGCTGGCGTCATTCACTACCTGAAGGCCGTCGACAAGGTCGGTGGCGCGAAAGACGGTAGGGCGGTCGTTGCCGCCATGAAGGAGCTTCCGACCGACGATTCCTTGTTCGGCAAAGGTTTCATCCGCAAGGACGGACGTAAGATCCATCCGCTCTATCTCCTCCAGGTCAAATCGCCCGACCAGTCGAAATCCAAGTGGGACCTCCTGAAGGTTGTCGGGATCATCAAGGGCGAAGATGCCTTCAGACCCGAGAACGAGGGCAATTGTCCTCTCAGCAAACAATAAGTCGAGGGGCCGCCATGAGCCAGTTTGCTTCTACTCGGATCGATCCGTTCGCTGATGAGGTGCTGAGGGATCCGTATCCGGCGTACCAGACCTTTCGCGAACTGGGACCGGTGTTCAGGATCGAGCCGTACGACATCTGGGCCATGGCGCGGTATGAGCAGGTTGATTCCACGCTCAAGGATTGGCAGACCTTCATCAGCGGAGAGGGCGTCGGCCTAAAGGGTATGAACCCAGCGCTGCCCCGGCCGATGACGCTACAGATCGACCCGCCCGATCACGAGAAGGGACGCCGAATCCTCGCCCGGACCATGTCACCGGGCGTAGCGAAGAACCTGCGCGACACCTTTCAGAAGGAGGCCGAGAGGAAAATCGGCGAGCTCGTCGAGCGGGGGACCTTCGACGCGATGACAGATCTGGCCATAGCTTATCCCCTAAAGGTGTTCCCCGACGCCATTGGCGTCTCAGAGGAGGGACGCGAGAACCTGCTTGCCTGGAGCACGTTCGTCTTCAACAGCTTCGGACCGGATAATCACATTCTCGCCAGATCTCGTGATCCAGGGCTGACCGCGCAGAAATGGATCATGGACCGTTGCGCACGCAGCGCGCTCAGACCCGATGGCATTGGAACGATGATCTACGAAGCTGCTGATGCAGGTGAGATTACTGAACACGAGGCCACGCATTTGGTCCGGCCATTCCTAACTGCGGGTGTCGACACGACGATCAATGGACTGGGGAATACCTTGCTTGCACTCGCAAGCCATCCAATGCAATTCGCCAAACTACACGAGCGCCCGGCACTCGCCCGCAATGCGTTTGAGGAAGGGCTACGCTATGATTCACCTGTGCAGACCTTCTTCCGCACCACCTCGCGTGAAGTGGAAATGGCGGGCGATATCATACCAGCGAGGACCAAAGTGCTGGTCTTCATGGCATCCGCCAACCGTGATCCGGCTCGTTGGCAAGAGCCCGAGCGCTTCGATGTGGAGCGACCTGTAACAGGACATGTGGGCTTCGGCTCCGGCATTCATGCTTGTGTGGGCCAGATGATCGCACGCTTGGAGGGTGAGTTGGTTCTAACGGAACTTGCGAAGCGGGTAAAATCAATTGAACTCATTGCCGAACCCGAGCGCATGCTAAATAACACCCTTCGGGGGCTCAAAAGTATGCCAGTCCGCGTGACTGCTGCCTGAGCGACCAATGGTGGCACTGTCCGATCTTGAGACCACCATCATCGACAGAGCAATTCCCATGCTACCAACTAGGGTCGGCCGCGAGGCGGGCAAGCCGCAGTTGGTTTGCTGCCCTGTTCAACAGCGTAGCCTCTCAGGCCTTGAAACGTCGCAAGACTACCGTTTTCAGGAGGCGCCAAGTCAAGGACAGACAATCGGCAGAATTTCAGCGTTGGTGCCAAACGACAATGAGCGAGACGATCACGCACTTGTCCCGAATTGGGCTCGCGATGCATGCGGCCTGAGCAATACAAAGGCGCAGTGTCAGGTCAAAAAAGACGAGAGGGAGCTCCGCCAAAAGACCGGTTGTCTGCCCCCTCCCTGACTTGGCCGCCACAAGAGTGTAGGGAGGTCCTTTCAGGCATTCGGGCTTTCTAGAATAGCGTGAAAAGCTTCAAAGCCATGATCGGAGTAGGCAAGGCGTTTTGTTGCCTGAGGGCTGTTTTGTTCTCCTGATCTCCTCGTTGAGTCTCTCCTGCCAGCATGTAGACTAGCTTTGCCCCCAATGGCTACATCAGTAGCGGCCCGCCGCGGTGTTGGCGCGAACGGCTCGAAGTGTTAAGGTGCATCAAGACCTCAGCGGGTGGCTTCCGCTTTAAAATAGCCGAGGGGTTCTCGAACCTTGGGCAGCTCCAGATTAGGCAACAGCTTTCAGCTCCTCAATGACGCGGATCAGCTGCGCCGCAGGCTGGGGGTAAGCGATGAAGTAGCCTTGGGCTTGCGTGCAGCGTTGGTCACCAAGAATCCTAAGCTGCTCAGCTGTCTCAACCCCCTCAGCGACAATGGTCATGTCCAAGGCTTGCCCCAACTCGGAAATTGCCCTGACAATCGCCGCCGCGCTCGTCTCGCGGCTGAGATCCTGCACAAAGGATCGGTCGATCTTGATCTTGTCCAATGGGAAGCTCCGCAGATAGCTCAATGCGGAGTAGCCTGTGCCGAAGTCATCTATGGCGATGTGAACTCCTAGCACCCGCAACCTATTGAGAATGTCGCGCGTGATCTCTTCGTCGTGCAGCAGAATGCTCTCGGTAATCTCCAGTTCGAGACGAGACCCATGCAAGCCCGCAGCAGCCAGGGCGCGGGTCACGGACAGTTCCAAGGCTCCGCGCCTGAATTGAACAGACGACAGATTGACCGCAACTCTTACGTCTTGCGGCCATGATGCGGCATCGCGGCAGGCCTGCTGAAGCACCCAATCACCAATCGGAACGATGAGCCCTGTCTCTTCGGCGAGGGGAATAAAGGTCGTAGGGGGTATCGTCCCTTTTTGCGGATGATGCCAGCGTAAGAGCGCTTCGAACGTGACAATCTGCTTGGATTCGATATTCACGATGGGCTGATAAAACAGTTCGAACTCAGATCGTTGCAAAGCCTGGCGAAGGTCTACCTCGAGCTGCAGGCGCTCTTGCAAACGGACGTTCATTTCGTTCTGGAATATTCGATAGGTGCCGCGTCCATCGGACTTTGCCTGATAGAGCGCCACATCGGCATTCTTAATCACTTCGTCTGTTCCGTTTTCGGAGCATGCCGTGATATTTATGCCAATGCTCGTGCCAATCATCACCCGGTGTTCATCGAGGAAGTAGGGTTCGCCAATGGATGCGAGGATTCTCTCAGCGAGGCTGCTGGCGTCCTCAGGATCGGCGGCATCAACCCGCAGAATCGCGAACTCGTCCCCGCCAAGCCGAGCGACGAGGTCTGTCGTCTTGGCGCAAGATTTCAATCGCTGCGCCACCTCAAGCAGCAGGGCATCGCCAACGCCATGTCCAAGCGTATCATTGACGCTTTTGAAGCCATCAAGGTCCAGACACAAAATCGCAATGCGCTTGTGCCGCCCTCGTGTTCCAACCGCGCGCTCCACAAGCTCGTGAAAGCTGCGCCGGTTGGCCAGTCTTGTGAGGGGATCGTGGGCCGCCAGAAATGCAATTTGCGCCTCGTGCAGCTTGCGCTCGGTCACATTCCGGCAGGTGCCTCGATAACCCTGGAATTTACCCCTCGCAAATGTCGGATTGCCGTTGATCTCCAGCCAAAGCTCGTCCCCCGCACGTCCGTCCAAGCAGATTTCGAACCCCCGAAATGGCTTTCGATTGGAAAGAGCCTGCAGATATTCGATCCAGGATTTGCTCGCGAGCGGATTGATCCCCAAGGCCTCCGCCAACTTGATTCCAATTTGGCCGGCCGGCAGCCCGAGGTCTTCCTTGCCGCTTGTAATCGTCAGCTGGTCATCGGTTTCCCAGACGACCTCCGAAGAGGTATCAAGGAAATCGCTCAGGCGTTTGAGCTCGCGCCTCAAACGGTCATTGTCCAATCTAAGCTGCTCGAGCGGGCCGGCTTCGCCAGAGCGACATGATTCTAGCGGGCTAGGCTTTGCTGCAGTCAACCAACAGCGGACATCGTTCATGCAGCTTGCAAGCGCCGCCGCGATAAAGTTGACCGGAAATGCCATTTGCACTGCCCCCAAACAGCGAGGCCGCGATAGTAAGTGGGGGAAGCTGCGAAAAGGTTGCCGGCCTTTGGGGAATTGCGGCGGGGTTAATTGCGGGTTCACGGACCTGCCGAACCACTATGGACAGCGCAAGCCTCGCGAAGTTGATTTATCTTGCAGATATTGCTAACCTGCTTTGCATTTTGGAAAGAATGTTGCATGCGCGACCTGCAAACAGTGCTGATCATCGCGCGGAGCGGCCCTGAATGGGCTGCCATCGCAGACACCTTGTCAGACCAATACGACTACCGCGTTCTTTCCGCCGATTCGGTCGAAAATGCGAGGGCATCCCTGGCCGACGCCCAAGTAGACATTGCTCTCGTCGAGTATGGCGAAGGCAAAGGTCTGAAGTTCCTCGTTGATCTACGAGTATCTCATCCTGACGTGATCCGCATCCTGGCGCTCGAGGCCAAGACCGAGATCGGCCAACGGGAAATGGCGCCCGCCGGCATCTATCAGCTCATCCGTAAGCCGCTGGACGCCAACCAGATTGGACTTATGGTGGAGCGTGGCCTTGAGGCCCGTGAACTTGCCCGTCGACATCGCCTTCTTACACGAGAGTTCAAATTTCCAGCGAATGCCACAGGCATTCACGCAAGGCCCATTCTGCCGATGCAGCCGGAGAGCCGCCGTTTCGAAAAGCTCGTCTACGTCAGTGAAAAACTACACAACCTCAGCGAGCTCGCGCGAAAAGCAGCCAAAACGGAGCTGCCTATCTTGATTCAGGGGGCAACGGGGACGGGCAAAGAGCTTCTCGCTCGCGCCATTCATTACAACTCTGGCCGCCGCGACAGCCCGTTGCTGGTCCAAAACTGCGGGGGGATGTCCGATGAGCTCTTACAATCCGAGCTCTTTGGGCACAAGCGCGGCGCTTTTACGGGCGCTGTCTCAGACCGGCTGGGCCTTTTTCGCGCCGCGGACCGGGGAACGGTATTCCTCGATGAAATATCCGAGGTGTCTTCATCTTTTCAGGTGAGCCTGCTTCGTTTCCTGCAGGAGGGAGAGGTCAAGCCGCTCGGCTCCGACAAGATCGTCACCAGCAATGTCCGCATTATCGCTGCCTCCAACCGTCCTCTCCGCGCGTTGGTCGCCGCGGGCAAATTCCGACAGGATCTCTATTTCCGCCTGCGGGGATTCGAGCTGGAAGTTCCCTCGCTGAGTGATCGCCGAGAGGATATCCCGGTGCTAGCGGAGTTCTTTGCCGCCAAGCACAGCGAGGCGATGGGGCGCAAGATCCTTGGAATTTCTGCAGCCGTTCTCGAAAAGCTCTCCGCTTACGACTTTCCGGGAAACGTTCGAGAACTTGAGAACGAAATCCGCCGCATGGTGTCACTGACGGAGGAGGGGGAGTACGTCACCACCACGCACATGTCGCCCGCTATATTGGCGGCCCCGCCGCGCTCCCGCTTCAAGTCAGCCGGCGGGTACGAGCTGCGGGGCACCACCTTGAAAGAAAAGGTCGAATGCCTCGAAAAGCAAGTTGTCGCCGAAGTGCTGTCGCGGCATCGGTGGAATCAAAGCAAGGCTGCGAACGAACTTGGACTCTCGCGCGTTGGACTTTCCAACAAGATCAAGCGCTATAGCCTCGATGAGGCAGAGTGAGACAGCCGATGGTACGCAACGAAGATCAGTTTAAGAGGGATCCCTCACCCAACCTGGTGCGCTTCCCCCAGTCGCGAGTTTCGCCTGCTCGCAGGACGCCAGCAAAGGATCTCGGGCTGAGCCTGCTTTCCAGAAGGCTCGGTCTGCCGGAGCGCCAATTGACTGGACATTGGTGCAGCCGCTGCGAGGGCATCTGGTACGGTTATCTGCTCGAGGTCGATTGTCCTGCATGTGGCAATCGTCACGGCTGAGTACCGCTGCTCGTCTTCAAAAAATCAGCACCGAACGAGCGATACTTCAGCCTGCCTCAGGGAAGGAGCTTTGGGCACCGTCACCCCGTAACAAGGACTAATGCCAACCCTTGCAATATTTGATGCGCTGCAACGATCATTGCTTACATTGACAAGCTGGTATGCATAGCAAACTTAGTATGCGCGGCGTCACACACCGTAGATCGCCCTGCGAAGTCAGCTGACGCTTAGAATCCTTGAGCTTTTTGAAAATTGCAAGGTACGAGCCGCTCGGCATGGTCCTTGCTACCTCCTTCCGACAAAGATGCCATGCCAGCGCGTCTGATTTGGTGGAGGAAATAGATGACTAATCTTCTTTGGCTCCAGGGGGGAGCGTGCTCCGGCAACACGATGTCGTTTCTCAATGCCGAGGAGCCAAGCGCCTGTGATCTCGTCACAGATTTCGGCATCAACGTCCTATGGCACCCATCGCTCGGCCTTGAGCTCGGCGAGAATCTGAAGAAGCTTCTCAACGCGCTGACATCAGGACAGATGCCGCTCGATATTTTCGTGTTCGAGGGCACGGTGGTCAACGCGCCGAATGGCACTGGCGAATGGAATCGCTTTGCGGGCCGCCCGATGAAAGATTGGGTCACCGATCTTGCCAAGGTCGCCGGCTATACTGTCGCGATTGGCGACTGTGCAACATATGGCGGTATTCCCGCGACTGCTCCCAATCCGTCAGAAAGCCAAGGACTACAATTTCTCAAACGTCAGCAAGGTGGCTATCTCGGCACAAGCTACCGATCAAAGGCAGGCTTGCCCGTCATCAACATACCGGGATGCCCAGCCCATCCGGATTGGATCACGCAAATTGTCGTCGCGGTGGCGACCGGCAGAGGTGCTGAACTCTCGCTCGACGAGTTTCAACGCCCAAAGACGTTTTTCACGAGCTTCACCCAGACCGGCTGTACGCGGAACATGCATTTTGCCTATAAGGTCTCAGCCACGGAATATGGCCAGCGAAAGGGGTGCCTGTTCTACGATCTCGGCTGCCGTGGACCGATGACGCATTCACCCTGCAACCGCATTCTCTGGAATCGGCAATCGTCGAAGACCCGAGCAGGCATGCCGTGCATGGGCTGTACCGAGCCGGAATTTCCGTTCTTTGAGCTGGCCCCCGGGACGGTATTCAAGACCCAGACTCTGATGGGCGTGCCCAAGGATCTGCCGTCCGGCGTTGACAAAGCCGGTTACGTCAAGCTGACCGCGGCCGCGAAAGCCGCCTCACCAGCATGGGCCGAGGAAGACATCTTCGTCGTCTGACGAGTGTCCTGCTCACAGACCTGTCGCTCAACCATCAGTCATCAGGAACCGATTCACATGCCAAGCGCAGTGCAAACTCTGGACATTTCGCCGGTCGGCCGGGTCGAAGGCGATCTCGACGTGCGTGTCAACATCCAGGATGGGGTCGTGGTCGACGCCTGGACCCAAGCGGAGCTGTTTCGCGGTTTCGAAATCATTCTGCGTGACAAGGATCCCCAAGCCGGCCTCGTTGTCACACCGCGCGCCTGCGGCATTTGCGGCGCCTCGCATCTGACCTGCGCCGCATGGGCGCTCGATACGGCCTGGCAGACCGAGGTGCCACGCAACGCCATCCTGGCCCGAAATCTCGGCCAGCTCGTCGAGAGTCTGCAGAGCCTTCCGCGCCATCACTACGGGCTCTTCATGATCGACTACACTCACAAGAATTATTCGAGCTCGAAATATTATAAAGAGGCGGTGAGGCGCTACGCTCCCTTCACCGGCGCAAATTACGAAATCGGCGTGACGATTTCTGGCAAGCCCGTCGAAATCTATGCTCTGCTGGGCGGGCAATGGCCCCACTCGAGCTACATGGTACCGGGCGGGGTGATGTGTGCCCCGACGCTCACCGACGTGACGCGCGCCTGGTCGATCCTCGAGTATTTCCGCCGCGAATGGATGGAAAAGATATGGCTAGGCTGCTCGCTCGAGCGGTACGAACAAATCAAAAGCTATGACGATTTCATGGCCTGGCTTGATGAAACGCCGCACCACGCCAATTCTGATCTGGGCATGTTCTGGCGGATGAGCATCGATTGCGGCATGGACAAGTATGGTCAAGGTCACGGCCGCTTCGTGTCCTGGGGATACCTTCCCCACGAGGACAAGTATCAGAAACCGACGATCGAAGGCCGCAACGCCGCGGTCATCATGAAGAGCGGCGTCTACGATGGCCGTAGCGATACGTTCAAGCTCATGGACCAGAACTTTACGCGCGAAGACACAGCCCATGCTTGGTACGATGAGCCGGGTGGGCTGCATCCGTTTGACCGCAAGACTGTACCGACCCAGAAGAACGCCGTCGACATGGGTGGAAAGTATTCCTGGGCCACCGCCGTGTGTCACGATGAAAGCGGCCGGCTCGAAGCTGGGCCGCTATCGCGGCAGCTGATCGCAGGCGGCAAGCACGGCGAGAGCTGGCAACATTACGATCCGCTGGTCCTTGATATGTACAAGAAGCTGGGGGGCGCCAGCGTCATGCTCAGGCACTTCGCCCGCATGCACGAAGGTGTCAAGTTATACCGGCAAGCTGAACACGCGCTTCGTGAGTTTCGGCTGAACGACCCGTGGTATATCAAGCCCAACGAGCGCGACGGGCGCGGCTGGGGCGCCACAGAGGCAATCCGAGGAGCGCTGTGCCATTGGATCGACGTCAAGGACGGCAAGATCAAGAACTACCAGATCATTGCGCCGACTACCTGGAATGTTGGACCGCGGGCGGCGGACGGCACCCGAGGACCGATGGAGCAGGCCTTGATCGGCTCGCCTATCAAGGATCCGAGCGATCCCGTTGAAGTCGGCCATGTCTGCCGCTCCTATGATTCGTGCTTGGTTTGCACGGTCCACGCGCACGACGCAAAGACAGGAGAGGAACTGGCGCGCTTTAGAACAGCCTGACCGCAAACTCGCTCGAGTCACTGGATTGCATCAACAGGCTTCGTTTGGTCATTCTCGCAGGCCGAGCGAACCACGGTGGATCACTACGTCAAAAGGCGCGTCGCACAATGGCGTCCGAAAACGGGGCTACCCTGAAAGCCATCGCCGATATGCTTGCGGATGGGCTCGAAACGCAAGTCGAGCCCTTTCCCGAGACGGACAAGGAATTTGCGGAAATTTTGCTGCAGCTGCGTCAGCTCGATACGAAGGACCTCAAGGCCAAACTCGTGATCTCGGGGTTCCTCGACCATCCTTACGGACCTGACAGGCAACGCTGCCTGGAATGCATGTACTATCTCGTGCACCGCAAATGGTGCGATCTGCCAGAGCTGTCTGTGCCTGTCGAGCCGGACTGGTGGTGCCGGCTATGGCGCATCTAGCTTCTCACCCGAGGCGCTCGTCATGGCCTCCGCCAGCGATGAAAGCTTACGTTCCCGCATCATCGGTCTCCTGACCTCTGGTCTTGCCACGGACGTGTATCCGCGCGCAGACAGCCATGAGCAAGTTCAGCGGCTTGTCTGCGACCTTCGCCTTGCAGGCGATGATCTGGAGGCTAAGCTCAAGCTCGCGGGGTTTACCTCATATCCGATTGAGCACGCCGGCATTACGCAGCTTTGCGAAACTTGCATGTACTACAAGGTGCACCAGCGCTTCTGCGAGCTGCCGGAACTGAATGTGCCGGTCGAACCCGATTGGTCCTGTAAGCTCTGGCGCATCTGATGCGCCTCATGGAAAGGGCACGCCGTGATTGCCGTGGTTGCTTGTGGAAATCCAAATCGTTCCGACGACGGCGCCGGTCTTGCTGTTCTCGGGCAGCTCAAAGATCGGGGGTTCGGACAGAATGCTGACATTCGTCTGCTCGACGCTGGCACCGACGGGATGGCGGCGATGTTCGCTGCGCGGGGCTGCCGAACGCTGATTATCGTCGATGCCTGCAGATCCGGCTCCGAGCCGGGCGCAATCTTCGAGGTCCCAGGACACGAATTGACCAAACCTTATGGAGGTGGACTTAATCTGCACGACTTTCGCTGGGAGCACGCACTTTTCGCCGGAAAGGCGATATTTCGCGATGCGTTTCCCGACGATGTCATCGTATTTCTGATCGAGGCAGAGCAACTCGATCTTGGTCTGTCGCTATCTTGTCGTGTATCGCAGGCGGTCATGAAGGTCGCCGCTAGGATCGAAGAGTTGCTGCGAACGCCCCAGGAGGCCGTGCCGGTGGGCTGATGCCAAATCTTGCGGTCACCATCAAAGACGGCTCGCTCTACTTTTCTGCCGCGCTCTGCAGACGCTTCTTCGATGGCCTTCAATGCGTCATCCTGCTCCGACGAGACAACGATCTTTGCATCCTGCCAGTCCGTCACCAGGCGGGCGGTGGATATCTGTTGAAGATGCGCAACATCGCTGGTGATCGCGTGGTGCATGCACCCGACTTCTTCAGCGAGCACAATGTCCCGATAGACGTCCGCGAGTTCGCAGCCGAATGGTCCTCCGCTGACCAAGCTCTCATCATCGCGCATGCGTTCGATTTGTAAACTTTCTTTACATTTCGCTTATTGAGTAGACAGACTGAAAATTTGGCTGCAAGATTGATCCGCATCAATGACGCGCGGCAAATCAAGCGCTCGGTCCGGGAGGACACCTTGGCGGCAGGCCTTCTGAGCGAACAGGTACGCGCAGCCTTGCAAGCAGCGGAGGCCGAGACGGCTACGCCGGCCGAGCGAGCCGAGATGCTCATGGAGATCGGAATAGGGCTGCAAACGAGGCCCAAGTCGCCGGATGAGATCAACTCCGCAATAGAACTCTACGACAAAGCCCTGACCGTCTGTCCCGGTGAGCTGGCTTTGCTGCGATCTCGTATTCTGGCGCGCAAAGCAACGGCGCTGCAGGCGATGCCCGAGCAGGGCACAAAGTCAATCGAGCTCGCTCGGTCCATCTTCGAAGCCATCATGCCAGAGCTCACTCAACTCGCAACGCTTGAAGAAACCGCGGAAGCCGAGATGAATCTCGGGCTGTGCATCCAAAGCCTCGCTGCCGTTGGCCGCGCAAAGATCTCTGAGGCGATAGCAGCCTATCAACGCGCCCTTCGTACCTTCACTCGAACGAGCCACCCCAAAGAGTACGCCATTCTTCAGAACAATTTGGCGACGGCCTTTCTCTCCATGCCGATGACCGATCAGCGCGGCAAAATGCGAGAGGCTCTTGCTGTTCAAGCCTTCGAGGAAGCGCTCAAAGTCGTGACTCTCGTCGATGATCCTGTCGAATACGCGATGTTGCAGAACAACCTCGGCAATGCCCTCCAATATGTCGCCTCGAGCCACGTGCTCGAGAATAATCTTCGCGCGCTTGAGGCCTATGACGAGGCACTTAAGGTCCGCACCCGCGAGACGATGCCGATCGAGTACGCGAACACCATCTCGAACAAGGCAAACTGCCTGTGGAATCTGCCCGGTCATGCCTCGAACTCGGAAACCGGCAGGGGCATCAATCTCTCAATGGCCCTCGTCTATTACAGAGAGGCGCGCGAAATATTCCTGGCCCATGGAGATCCCGGTCGCGCTCAGATCGTCAGCGAGGCCTCCATGCAGATCGAGCGCGAGCTGATGGAGCTGTCGGCGCTTCTCGATCGACCTACCACCCTGCATTCCTAGCAAATCTGGATCGAAGGAGTTCTTGCAAATGAGCGTGTCACTTACTCCGGCAATATTCGCCTTAAGTCTCGGTCTGGCGATGATTGCATCAATCGCAGGAGGAATGGTCGGCGGCCTCATCGTCGGCGGAAAAGTGCTCGGAAATGAGCTCGCAGCGCTGCTCGGTGGTTTCTACGGCCCGTTGGCTGGAATTGCCGGCGTTTTCGTCGGCCTTATCGCTCTTTCGATCATCGCTTGAGGAAGATGACATGTGGGCAATGACACAGAACTCCATCTTGTTGTTCTTCCGCGGAAAGCTTTTCGCAGACCCAGCCAAGGCTTACCGGCAAATTGCGATCGGGGTGGCGGTCACAGCCATGCTGCTCATCATTCTTACGCTGGTCGGGGCGCCGATATGGGCGGCTTCAGCCCTGGCAGCAGCAATTGGTGGGGGCTTGCAGCCTTATCTCTTCCGAAACCTCCGCTATAGGTGAGGAGCGCGGCCGGCGCGAGATCGCATGAACGCTCACGAATCGACACCAACACTTCGGGAGGATCTCGCCGGCTTTGTCGGCGATATCGAGCGGTTGGAAACGGTCGTGGCGACCTGGGATGAAACGCAGCGGGGCGTCGTTTCCGCCTACAAGATCGCGATCGAAGCGCTCAATGCGGAAGCGTTCCGGCGCCTGATACGTGCCTTGAAGGCCGATCCCGCCGCGCTGGCCGCCATGAAGAGCGCAGCTTCGGACGAGCTCGTCTACGCGGTGCTGCGGCGCTACAACCTCTTGAGGGCGGCCCTCAACGAGCGGGTCGAGCAGGCACTCGAAAGCGTCCGGCCGATGCTGAAATCGCATGGTGGGGATGTCGAACTCGTCTCGGTTCGCCCGCCGGCAGTGGAGGTTCGGTTCAAGGGAGCCTGCGACGGCTGTCCCGCCTCGGCGCTGACATTCCATGCCGGCGTGAAGAAGGCGCTTCAGGATGTCTGCCCCGAGATCACCGACGTTATTCAGGTCAAGGGGCTGGCCGCGGCGAGCGAAGGCGGCGTTCGGTTCATCAGCCCCTTCGCGCTGAATGCGGAAGGACAGTGGATACCGGCGGGAGCTTGGGCGGATTTTCCGGAGGGCTTGGTCCGCGCGATGGAATTGGGCGGACGCAAGATCATCCTGTCACGTAGTGGGGAATCGATCTCCTGTTTCGAGAATGCCTGCGCGCATCTCGGCCTTCCGATCCATGATGGCGAGGTGCAGGGCGGCATCATCACCTGTCCCTATCATGGGTTCAGATACGACCTCGCCAGTGGCGAATGCCTGACCGCGCCTGAGGTGCAACTGCAGCCGCACGCGGTCAGGATCATCGGAACCAGGGTTGAAGTGAGGATAACGGCATAGCCATGATCACTTCAGCCGCAACCATTCGCTTGGACCGACCGCGCGCTAGGATGCGCGACAACCACGTGCCACGCCGGTTTCTCTCGCCGGCCGGCGCCCGCGTGATTCTGGGTGGAGAGGTCACGCCGGACGGACTTGTGCAATCGATCGTTCCGTCGGCCCAGACGTTGTTCGGCCCGCGTGGGGTGTGTCTCGACAAGAACGGGCCCATGTTCGTCTGCGACAGTGGCCATCATCGGCTGCTGATCTGGAGCCGCTGTCCGTCCTCCGATCAAGCGCCCGCCGATATTCTGATCGGTCAATCCGACTTCTCGCGCGAGGGCCGCAACGCCAAGCGCGACATCGGCCCCGACACGCTCAACTTCCCGACCGGCGTCGCTGCCGCAGACGGCATCCTGGCCGTGGCGGATGCATGGAATCACCGGATCCTGATCTGGAATCGCTATCCATCCGCCTCGAACCAGCCCGCCGATGTGGTTCTAGGTCAGGCGGACTTCGTCTCAGGCCTAGCCAATCGCGGAAGAGCGGTGTCTCGCTCCGACACACTGAATTGGTGCTACGGGGTCGCGATCTTCCAGGGCAGGCTGATCGTCTGCGACACCGGAAATCGCCGCGTTCTGATCTGGAACGGCATTCCGACCGCCAACGGCACGCCGGCCGATCTGGTCCTCGGCCAAAGAGACTTCGTCACCCGTGATGACAATGCCGGCGGCGACGTCTGTGCCACCAGCATGCGGTGGCCGCACGGCATCGCCTGCCATGACGGCGCACTCGCGATCTCGGACGCGGGCAACAATCGCGTCATGGTATGGCGCCATTTCCCCACCGTCAGCGGGACGCCGTGCGATTTCGTGCTGGGCCAGGACGATTTCGCGGGCGTCGATCACAATCGCAGCTCGTACGATCCATCCTCGAGCGCGATGAGCATGCCCTATGGTCTCGTCATCTGGGATGGCCAGCTCGTGGTCTGCGATACCGCAAATTCGCGGCTGCTTGGCTTCCATCTCCAGGACCTCGCCATGGATGCGCCGGCCACAGGGCTGGCGGCCCAGAACGGCTTTGCCGACAAAGGTGACAATCGCTGGCGCGCGGCAAGTCGCGACAGCCTGTGCTGGCCTTATGCTGCTTCGGCAGTCGGTCGGACTCTGGCGATCGCCGACACCGGCAACAACCGGATCCTGATCTGGGACAAAACACCATGAGCAGGCTCAACCTCGCCGCGCCGCAGAACCCTGTCGAGGTCGTTGAAATCCGGTTTCGCGGACGTGTGCAGGGCGTCGGCTTCCGGCCGGCGGTCTGGCGCCACGCGCGGGAACTGCGGCTTGGCGGCGAGGTGCTGAATGACGGAGAAGGCGTTCTGGTTCGCGTGCAGGGAGAACGGGCGATCATTGACATGCTCGTCGACCGCATCGCTGGCGATCCGCCGCCGCTGAGCCAGATCGAGGCAATCGAGATCACCGCCTATGCGGGCGTGCTGCGCGACGATTTTGCGATAGTCGAGAGCGCACATGGCGGGGCTCATACCGAGATTTCACCTGACGCGGCGCTCTGTGCCGATTGCGCGCGCGAAACCACCGATCCCTTTGCGCGCCGCTTCCGCTACCCCTTCACCAATTGCACCAATTGCGGGCCGCGGCTGAGCATCGTCGACGGCATCCCCTACGATCGCGCCAAGACCGCGATGTCGCCGTTTGCAATGTGCGCCGACTGCGCCCGCGAATACCGCGACCCTTCCGACCGGCGGTTTCACGCCGAACCGATCGCCTGCCATGCCTGCGGGCCCAAGGCGAAGCTGGTCAGGCTCGACGGGCGTCACTTTACCTTCGAGCAGTTTTCCATGCTTGACGATGTGGATGCGGCGTGCAGCCTGATCCAGAAGGGCGAAATCGTCGCCGTCAAAGGGCTCGGCGGCTACCAGCTCGCCTGTGACGCCACCCAGGCCGACACGGTCAGGAGGCTGCGCAAACTGAAACAGCGGGACGGCAAGCCGTTTGCCCTGATGGCCAGGGACGTTGACGTTATCCGCCGGTTCTGCGATCTCGCCGAACACGAGTTGGTCGCGTTGACAAGCCCGGCGGCCCCCATCGTGCTCCTGCATGCGAATGGGCCGGAGCACCTGCCTGACGAGATTGCACCGGGATTGCGGACGCTCGGTTTCATGCTGCCGACGACGCCGCTGCATGTCTTGCTGCTGCGGCGGATGGACCGGCCGGTCGTCATGACCAGCGGCAATTTGTCGAGCGAGCCGCAGGTGACGGGCGATACGGAGATGACGGAGCGCCTCGCGGGGATTGCGACGTTCGCGCTCACCCACGATCGGCGCATCGCCAACCGTGTCGACGATTCTGTGGTCCGGGTGGTGGCGGGCGGGCCGCGGCTCCTGCGTCGCGCCAGAGGATACGCACCGGCGCCGATCGCCCTGCCCAGGGGGTTCGCGAAAGCGCCCGATCTGCTCGCCATGGGCGGGGAGCTGAAGGCCACGTTCTGTTTGCTCAAGGACGGCGCTGCGATCCTGTCCCAGCATCAGGGCGACCTGGAGGATGTCGCGACATTCGACGATTACAGGAAGAACCTATCGCTCTATGCCGCGCTCTTCGAGCACGAGCCTACGGCAGTGATCGCCGACATGCACCCCGAATATCTGTCCTCCAAGCTCGCGCGCGAGCACCTGGCGGGCGGGACGCTGCCTTTGATGGAGGTGCAGCATCATCACGCCCATGTGGCGGCCTGTCTTGCCGAGAACGGATATGCGCTCGACGGCCGTCCGGTCCTCGGGATCGTTCTCGATGGTCTCGGATGGGGCGAGGACGCGACGTTCTGGGGCGGCGAGTTCATGCTCGCCGACTATGTCGGCTACACGCGGGCCGGTACGTTCAAGCCGATCCCGATGCTTGGCGGCGTCCAGGCCGTGCGCGAGCCCTGGCGCAATCTCTATGCGCATCTCATGGCGGAGATGAGCTGGGCCGAGCTGACAATGAATTTCGCCGAGCTCGAGCTCCATTCATATTTGGCGGCAAAGCCGCGCGCGCTGCTGGATTCGATGGCGCGCAACCGCATCAACGCTCCGCCAGCATCATCCTGCGGGCGCTTGTTCGACGCCATGGCCGCCGCCCTCGATGTCTGCCGGGACGCGCAGAGCTATGAGGGCGAGGCGGCGGCGCGGCTGGAAGCCATGGTCGACGAGAAAACTCTCGCCGATGAAGACGAGGCGCTGGCCTATCCGCTGACGATCCCCAATCTCGCCGGCACGGGTTTGCCCTATATCGAGCCGCTCGCGATGTGGCATGCGGTGCTGGGTGACCTGATCCTGAAGACACCGGCGCCGGTGATGGCTGCACGGTTCCACAAGGGGCTGGCCAAGTCCATCGCCGCCATGACACGCAAGCTCGCCGGCTCCCCCGAGGACGGCGAGCGACGCTTCTCGACCGTCGCGCTCACCGGCGGCTGCTTCCAGAACCGCATCCTATTCGAGGAGGTGGTGCGCCGGCTGGAGCGCGAGCAGTTCACTGTGCTGTCACATGCGCGCGTTCCGTCCAACGATGGCGGACTTGCTCTCGGCCAAGCCGTCATTGGAGCTGCGCATCTGATGAAATCAAACAAAGACTTCAGGGAAGGAAAGCCGTCATGTGTCTCGGTATTCCCGGGCGGATCGTAAGGATCGACGACGAAGCGAGAAAGCTTGCGACCGTCGACGTCAGCGGCGTCAAGCGGCAGGTCAACATCGCCTGCATCGTCAGCGAGGATCATCCGCCGTCGGCCTGCCTCGGCGACTGGGTGCTCGTCCATGTCGGATTCGCGATGAGCCGGATCGACGAGGAAGAAGCCGCGCAAACGCTCAAGATTCTCACAGAACTGGGTGAAGCACAGGCTGAAATCGAAGCCATGAAGCGTTCGGCAGCTGAGCCGGGAGGGTAGCGCCATGTCAGGCAACAGCGACCTGAAGGAACTTTATCCGTTTCTGCATGGCGGACAGCAGGAGCCGGCGCGGCTGGATGCCGCCCTCCTGCTCTCGGTCGAAGAGAAGGCACGCGATTCGCGCGACACCAATGCGCGCTTCTTTGCCGAGAACGCCGCGGTGCTGATCGCCGCGGCGAAAACGGTCGCGGATGTCTATCGCAACGGCGGACGGCTATTCTCGATGGGCAATGGCGGCTCGAGCTGCGACGCCTCGCATGTCGCCGTGGAGTTCGTCCACCCGATCACGGCGGGCAGGCCCGCACTGGCCGCAACCAACCTCGTCGCCGATCTGGCGATGATCTCGGCGGTCGGAAACGACCTCGGTTTCGATCACGTCTTCGTCCGCCAGATCGTGGCCCAGGGGCGGAAAGGCGATGCGCTCATTGGCATCTCCACCAGCGGCAATTCGTCGAACCTGATGGCCGCCTTTGCCAAGGCGAAGGAGATGGGCCTCGTGACCATTGGGCTTGCGGGCGGCGACGGCGGAAAGATGAAAACCGCGGGTGTCGTCGACCATTGCCTGGTCGTCCCGACGACGTCGATCCATCGCACCCAGGAGTGCCATGTAACCGCCTACCACATCCTCTGGGATCTCGTTCACACGCTCTTGGCTGACGACCGGGGATCGGCGCGAACGAAGGGAGCCGTGGCATGAAATATGTCGACGAATTCCGCGACGGCGAAAAGGCGCGCGTACTCATCGGCGAGATCGAGTCGCTGGTTTCCGGCATGAAACTTCCGGAGGGCCGGCCGCTTTACCTGATGGAGGTCTGCGGCGGGCACACCCATTCGATCTTCCGCTATGGGCTCGAGGGCATGTTGCCCAAGGCTATCGAGCTGGTTCATGGTCCGGGATGTCCGGTCTGCGTCCTGCCGATGGGACGGGTCGATGATTGCGTCGCGATCGCGGAGAACCCGAAGGTCATCTTCACAACCTTCGGAGACGCGATGCGCGTGCCCGGCTCGCGGAAGAGCCTCCTGCAGGCCAAGGCGGATGGTGCCGACGTGCGCATGGTCTATTCGCCGATGGACGCGCTCCAGCTCGCTCGGCGCAATCCCGCTCGCGAGGTCGTTTTCTTCGGCCTCGGCTTCGAGACCACCATGCCGTCGACCGCATTGACGATCCTGCAGGCGGAGAGCGAGGGGATCCGGAACTTCTCCGTGTTCTGCAACCACATCACGATCGTTCCGACCATCAAGGCGATCCTCGACAGTCCCGGCCTGCAGCTCGACGGCTTCCTCGGGCCCGGCCACGTGTCGATGGTGATCGGCACGGCTCCTTACGAGTTCATCGCCAATTTCTATCGCAAGCCGATGGTGGTCGCCGGCTTCGAGCCGCTCGACATCCTCCAGTCTATCTGGATGCTGCTGAAGCAGATCGCGGAGGGGCGGGTCGAGGTCGAGAACCAGTATGCCCGCGTCGTGCCGAGCGAGGGCAACAACGCGGCGCTGCGCGCGGTGGCCCAAGTATACGAATTGCGCGAGTTCTTCGAGTGGCGCGGGCTTGGATCGATCGATCATTCCGGCGTGCGCCTGCGCGATGCTTATGTGCATTTCGACGCGGAGCGCAAATTCGCGATTCCCAACGTCAGGATCGCCGACCCGAAATCGTGCCAGTGCGGCGAGGTGCTGAAGGGCGCACTCAAGCCGTGGCAATGCAAGGTGTTCGGCACCTCATGCACGCCGGAAACGCCTCTCGGAGCACTGATGGTGTCCTCCGAAGGAGCCTGTGCTGCCTACTACCAGTATGGCGGCCAAAAGCGCCAAGCGGAGGTCGTATGAATTTCGTCCCCTTCGTCAAGACGCGCACGCGCGGCAAAGTCAATGTCAGCTCGGTGACGCTGGCTCATGGCGGCGGCGGCAAAGCCATGAAGGACCTGATTGACGACGTGTTTCTGACGGCCTTCGGCGAGCACGCCTGTGAGCCGCTCGAGGATCAGGCGCGGTTCGATCTGGCGGTCTTCGCAGCCCATGGCGACAGGCTCGCCTTTACGACCGACTCCTTCGTGGTCGATCCCCTGTTCTTCCCGGGCGGCGATATCGGAAAGCTCGCGGTTTGCGGCACGGTGAACGATCTCGCCGTCGGCGGGGCGGTGCCCATGTATCTGTCCTGCGCGGTCATCATCGAGGAGGGCGTGCAGATCGATCTCTTGCGACAGGTCGCGCTTTCCATGGCGCGAACGGCTTCGCAAGCGGGGGTGCAGATCGTCACGGGCGACACCAAGGTCGTGCCACGGGGAGCGTGCGACAAGATCTTCATCACGACCACGGGCGTAGGCGCGATCCCTGCCTCGCTCGCGCTCGGCGTGGACAAGGCCCGCGCCGGCGACGCCGTCCTCGTGAACGGACTGCTGGGTGACCACGGTGCCGCCATCCTGTGCGCCCGCGGCGACATGGCGCTCGAGACGCCGATCGCCAGCGATTGCGCCTGTCTGCACGAGCTGATCGGCGCGATCCTCGCCGCCGCACCGGGCACTCGCTTCATTCGGGACGCGACGCGCGGCGGCGTCGCGACGGTGCTGAACGAGATCGCGGACGGCTCGGGGGTCTCCATCGAGATCGAGGAGGGCATGACGCCGATCCGCGAGGAAGTGAAGGCGTTCTGCGAGGTGCTTGGGCTCGATCCGCTCTATCTCGCCAATGAGGGCAAGATCGTCGTGATCGTTCCCCCCGATCAGGCCGAAGCCGCGCTGGCTGCCATGCGGCGAGATCCACTGGGTTTGGATGCCGCCCGTATCGGCCGGATCACCTCGGACCAGGATAGCCGCGTCATGATGCGGACGAGCTTTGGCGGACACCGAATGGTCGACATGCTCGTCGGCGAACAGCTGCCTCGGATCTGCTGAGAGGACCCATGCACGAGCTCGGCATCACCCGTAACATCGTGGCGATCGTCAGCGATGCCGCCAAGGGCCGCAAGGTCCGCCGCATCACCGTCGATGTTGGAGATCTCTCCGGCGTGATGGGAGAGGCGATCGCATTCTGCTTCGAGACCGTCGCCCGCGGGACGCCTCTTGACGGCACAGCGCTCGACATCAGGCGCGTGGCCGGGCGAGCGCTGTGCGCGACGTGTCGTTCGGAATTCGAGCAGGCGAGCCTGTTTGCGCCGTGCCCTTGTGGCTCGCGGCAGTTTACGCGCCTTCAGGGCGAGGAATTGAAGATCAGAAGCATGGAGATCGAAGGGGAGGCTGCCTGATGTGCGGACATTGCGGTTGCGGCGCCAAGGCGGGTGCCACGGTGATCAATCTCCAGACCGGACATGAAGCGAGCCTGGGCGGTGGGGAGACCGGTGAGCACCTGCATGATCATTTCCATGTCCACGCGGATGGCGTTGCTCACGCCCATTCGCATGACCATGATCCCGCCCACGTCCACTCTCACGCTGGACACGGCCATGATCACCATCATCATGACCATCATGATCACGGACATCATGGACGCCGACATTCGCATGACCATGCCCACGAACACGGGCATACCAATCATGACGAAGCTGCGGGCCTGGTGCTCGATCTGGAAGCCCGGATCCTCGCCAAGAACGACGTTTTGGCAGCAAGGAACCGGGCCTGGTTCGCCGGTCGCGAAATCCTGGCCCTGAACCTCGCAAGCTCGCCCGGCGCCGGCAAGACCACGCTGCTGGAGCGAACCATTGGCGACCTTCATCACGAGGTCAATCTCTTCGTCATCGAAGGAGACCAGGTGACGGCCAATGATGGGGAGCGAATTCGACGCGCAGGCGCCCCAGCAGTCCAGGTCAATACGGGCACGGGTTGCCATCTCGAGGCCGACATGATTGCGCGCGCTCTTTCAGAGCTGCGTCCACCGCCGGAATCGATCGTGATGATCGAGAATGTCGGAAATCTAGTTTGTCCTGCGATGTTCGACCTTGGCGAACATGCAAGGGTCGTCATCCTCTCAGTGACCGAGGGAGAGGACAAGCCGATCAAATATCCTCACATGTTCCGGTCGGCTGACCTCATGATCTTGAACAAGCTCGACTTGCTTCCGCATGTGGATTTCGATGTCGATCGCGCGGTGGCATACGCCAGAGACGTCAACCCGGCCATCGAGGTTCTGCAGGTCTCGGCCAGAAACGGCGCAGGATTTGAGGAGTGGTACGGTTGGATACGACGGCAAAGCAAGTTGCTGAAGGACACCGTATTTCCCTCTTGATGATTGGATCTTGCCATGTTCGGAATATTGGGGCTGGGAC